>JBCCWC010000032.1:0-91776 GCA_039194325.1 Myxococcota bacterium | reverse complement strand
GTCGCTCCTCGCGACCGAGCCCCTTCGCACTACCTCAACCGACCCCAAACCTACCCCATAATCTCGATCGGATTCGGCCCGTCCATCGAGACCTCCACCGGCTCGACCCCCCAGATCTCCTTCGCGTACTCCGAGATCGTGCGATCGCTCGAGAACCGCCCCATGTTCGCCAGGTTGCTCACCACCATTCGGGTCCAGCGATCCTGGTCCGCATACGCGGCGTCCACCCGCTCGTGGCACTCCCAGTAGCTGTCGAAGTCCGCGCACACCAGGTACGGATCATCGGCCCACAGGTGCTGCACCACCCCTTGGAATCGGGTGCGGTCATCCGGGTTGAAGAACCCCGACGCGATGAGCTCGAGCGCCCCGCGCAGCCGCTCGCTCTGCTCGATGTAGTGCCCCGGCTGGTACCCCTGCCGCTTGATCTCCGCGACCTCGGGCGCGTTGTACCCGAACAGGAAGAAGTTATCCTCCCCCACCGCGTCGCGGATCTCGATGTTCGCCCCGTCGAGGGTCCCCACCGTCAGCGCCCCGTTCATCGCAAACTTCATGTTCCCCGTGCCCGAGGCCTCCTTGCCGGCCATCGAGATCTGCTCCGACACATCGGTGCCCGGGATGATCGTCTGCGCCATCGACACCCCATAGTTGGGCAAGAACACCACCTTCAGCCGCCCCTTCATCGCCGGGTCGGCATTGACCGTAGCGGCCACATCATTGATGAGCTTGATGTGCAGCTTGGCCATCGCATACCCCGGCGCCGCCTTCCCCCCGAAGATGAACGTCCGCGGCACCCGATGATCCGCCCCCCCGTCGTACTTGAGCTGCTGGTACAGCGCCACGATGTGAATACAGTTGAGCAGCTGCCGCTTGTACTCGTGCAGCCGCTTGACGTGCACGTCAAACAGCGAGTCGACCTCTACCGCGATCCCCGTGCGCTCGAGGATCAGCGCGGCCAGATCCTCCTTGTTCTTGCGCTTGATCGCCTGCAAGGCATGCAAGAAGTCCGCGTTGTCGCGATACTGCTCGAGCTGCTCGAGCTGGTCGAGATCCGTGGGCCACCCCGCCCCCAGGCGGCGGGTGAGCACCTCGCCCAGCCGCGGGTTCGACTGCATCATCCACCGGCGAGGCGTCACGCCGTTGGTCTTGTTGTTGAACTTGTCCGGCCACATCTGCGCAAAGTCGGGCAGCAGCTGCGCCTGCACCAGGTCGGAGTGCAGCTTGGCCACCCCGTTGACGCTGTGCGAGCCCACCACCGCCAGGTGCGCCATGTGCAGCTTCTTGCTGTCGCCCGCGCCGGAGACGATCGACATCCGCTGCAGCCGCTCCTCGTCGCCTGGCGCGTGGATCTGCACCTGCCGCAAGAAGCGGTGGTTGATCTCATAGATGATCCCCAGGTGCCGCGGCAGCAGCCGCTCGAACAGCGACACCGGCCAGGTCTCCAGCGCCTCGGGCAATAGCGTGTGGTTGGTGTAGGCGATCGTCCGCTCGGTGATCGACCACGCCTTGTCCCACGAGAGGTGCTCCTGGTCCACCAGCACGCGCATCAGCTCGGCCACCGCAATCGCGGGGTGGGTGTCGTTGAGCTGGATCGCCGCCTTGTCGGCAAAGGCGTCGAAGTCTTCGTGGTTCTTGCGGTAGCGCCGGATGATGTCGCTTATCGAGCAGCACACGAAGAAGTACTGCTGCTTGAGCCGCAGCTCGCGACCCTCCATCGACTGATCGTTGGGGTAGAGCACCTTGGAGATCGTCTCGGTGGTGCTCTTTTCCTCCACCGCTCGTCGGTAGTCCCCGTCGTTGAACACCGAGAAGTTGAACTCCTTGGTGGCCCGGGCCGCCCACAGCCGCAGGGTATTGACCGTGTTGTTGCCGTAGCCGGCCACCGGCGTGTCGTAGGGCACGCCCAGCACCTTCTCGGTGTCGACCCACTGCACCCGCAACGTACCGTCCTCGTCCACCCGCTCCTCCACGCGCCCGTACATCGGCACGGTCACCGTGTACTCGTGGCGAGGGATCTCCCACGGCGTGCCCTGCACCAGCCAGGCGTCGCCCCGCTCCACCTGGTACCCGTCCCGCAGCTCCTGCATGAAGATCCCGTACTCGTAGCGGATCCCGTAGCCGTAGCCCGGCAGCCCCATGGTCGCCATGGAGTCGAGAAAGCACGCGGCCAGGCGCCCCAGGCCACCGTTGCCCAGGCCAGGATCGTGCTCCTGCTCGAGTACGTCGTGCAGGTCGACGCCGTAGGGCTCCAGCAGCTTCTGGGTGATGTCGAACAGGCCCAGGCTTATCAGGTTGTGCCCCAAGAACCGGCCCATCAAGAACTCGGCCGATAGGTAGTACACACGCTTGGCGTCGCGCTCGGTGTACTGGCGCAGGGTCCGGATCCAGCGCTGGACCAGGCGGTCGCGCACCGCGTGCGAGGTCGCCTTGTACACATCGAGCGTGGTCGCCGTGTCGGGCGCCTTCATGCAGCTATACAGCAGATGGTCGAGCACGGCCCGGCGCACGGTGGTGGGATCCATGCCCGTACGGTCGTCTTCGACGACGATGTTGGGAGCGTTGGGGTCGTTGGTGTCGTTCATGGCGGCTCGGTCGTCGTGGGGAGCGTCTCGGGGTTCAGTCGCTGGGTTCGTCTTCGAGGATAAGCTCAGCGCCAGGATCGCCCGTCTCGTAGTCGAGGCCGTGCGTGTCGATCCACGATCGCAAGCGGGCGCGGATCGAGTCGGCGCTGGCTCCACCGCGGTTCTTGGCCTCGCGCAGCATGCCACGACGCTCCTCGATATCGAGCGGGCTGCTCATGCGCAGGAACACGGCCTCCAGCTCGGCGATGGATGCCGTTTGCTGCCGAGGATCGCGATCTCGGGCCCAGGCGAGGATCAGATCGGTCAGGACGGCGCGGCGGTGACCCTGCGGATCGCGCCCCTTGGGGGTCGTCCGCGTTTCAAAATAGTACCTCGTCATCGCCTCGGTCACGTCGTCTGCGCTATGCCCCCGCAGCACGGCGACTCGCTCGAGCTCGGCCTCGAGCTCGATCACGCCGTGGCGCATCAGCGCCTTCCGGACCGGATCGGGGGGGGTCGCTGGCGACGTGATGACCGGCTCGTCGCCGGCCTTAGCGTCCGCCGAGCGGGCATCGTCTTGGCCTGACCACACCCACACCGCGGTGCCGACCCCGGCCAGCGCCAGGCCGCCCACGAGGATCGCCGCCCGCGGCCTACGGCGACCCAGCTGGAGCGGCTGCGTGAGCTCCTGTGGGTGGCTCTTGACCGTGGCGGTGGCCATGATCGAGCTCCACAGCTCGTCGGCGAAGCGCTCGGCCGACAGCGGGCGGGCGTGGGGCTGCTTGGCCAGCGCTCGCATCAGGCAGGCCTCGAGCGCAGGCGGGATCCCGGCCTCGGGCGCGAGCCCGCTGGGGGCCGGTGGGGGGACCGCTCCGTGCAGTCGAGCGTAATCCTCGGGGGTGGGCGCGAGGAAGGGCGGCTGACCCACCAGCATCTCGTACACCACGACGGCTAGCGAGTAGATGTCGCTACGACCATCGACCGGGCCCCCGGAGAGCTGCTCGGGCGACATGTAGCACGGCGTCCCGGTGAGCGAGCGCCCGGGCGCGGCATCGCGGTTGTCGATCGTGCCCACCCCGAAGTCGACCATCTTGACGAAGACCGGCCCGAGGTTGCGCGGGGCCAGCATGATGTTGGACGGCTTGACGTCGCGGTGGACCACGCCCTGACGATGCGCCTCGGCGAGCGCCTCGCAGCACTGGGCGGCGATGTTGACCGCGCGCGAGGGCTCGATCCGGCCCCGGCTCATCAGGGCCTGGGCCAGCGTGGCGCCCTTGATGTGCTCCATCGCGACGAACAGGGTGCCGTCGGGAAGCTTGCCGTAGTTGTAGATCGAGACGATGTGGGGGTTTTGCAGCCGGGCCGCGGCCCGGGCCTCCGCGTCGAAGCGCGCCGAGATCTCCGGATCCTTCGACAACCACGGGTGGATCACCTTGATCACCGCGGTACGCCCCACGTTGGGCTGGTCGGCCAGGTACACCCCGCCCATGCCGCCTTCCCCCAGCTTGGCCTTCACCACGAACTGGTCGATGATCGAGCGCCCGATCATCGCGTCCTCGACCACCGGGGTCGCCACGTGGCTCGGGCCCGGCAGGGTGGCGTGGTCTCGACCGCTGAGCGTAGCCCCGCACCTGGGGCACTGGCGAGCTCCCGACGCGACCAGGGCCCCGCAGTGGGCACAGTTCGGCACCGAGCCCATCTTACTCGTCACGCGCCCTCGGGGAACCCTCGCCGTCGTTCACCGAGACTCCGCCACCCAGGCCGAGCGAGCACCCCAAACACAAACGGCCCCGGAGCACGAAGCTCGGGGCCGCCCGCGGATGCGCGATATGAAAACGCCGGGCCGAAGCGGCTGGCCGGAGCTATTGGGGCTTGGCCGCGGTGCCGAAGGCGATCCGGCTGTCGAGCTCGAGCAGGGCCATCACGTTGCCGTCGATGTCCGCGGGATCGTAGTCCTCGAAGTCGATGCCGTCGAAGAACCGGTCGTAGGTCTTGGACAGGGTCAGGTCGACCGGGAAGGCCTCGTCGGCGGTGATGACCAGCGGGCCGCCGTTCATCACCGTGCTCATGTCGAGCTCGGCGATGGCCGAGCCGTTGCCCGACAGCTCGAAGTCCACCGCCACGTCACCCTTGGTCGCCACGCCCTCGAAGTAGTAGGTGGTGCCGGCCACGTCGTCGCCGTGCTCGCCCATCTCGCGCTGACGAGAGACATCGTCGGTCGCCTTGTAGGGCGCGTACTCCACCGTCAGGCTGCAGAAGCGGCTGGCCTCCACCTCGACCGCCGCGAACGAGTTGAGCGCCAGGTCGTCCTTGATGATGTCCTCGGGCAGCTGTCCCCAAAAGGCATCGAACGCCACGTCACCACCACCGCATCGGTGCAGGGTCGCCGACGAGGTGGTCACGAAGGCCGCCCGTAGATTGACCGTCCAGCCTTCGTCCGTGTCGAACGTCCGGATGTCACCGCTACCAAGGTCAGGGAAGAACCCATCCTCCGGAGTCGCATGATGGGTCACCATCAGCTGCACCAGAGTGCTGCCCTTATCGTTGAGGGCTTCGATGAGATCGCACCCCGCACCAAAGGCGGTGGTGCAGAGCAGAGCGGACGCGGCGACGAGATGACGGGCAGACACAGACATGAGGGGCGACCTCGCTTCGACATTAGTAATAAGCCAGATTACACATTTTAGTTCAAGTGAAATTTGGACCTACGCGTAAAAAATTTGTGGTCTCGATCGCTCGAATTTGGGCAACAAAGCGCCAAGCGGCGTAGAACCGTTGAATTATACTGTATAAGGAGATCTCTTGCAGCTGGCGTTAGTTTCGGATAACTAACATAGCTCATGAGTAACTACAATGTGAACTGGGGTATGTAGACCCCATGCACGCTCACACTAGTAGCCGACAGTGGGTTGACCTGGGGAGGTCTGGTCCGGTAGGGCCGCGTTCGTGCCGTTATTCAGGCGATTCGCGATGGTGGTGATGAGCCTGGTGGCGTGTCGGCCCGCCCCCACCAAACCCTACGAGCACCCACCACCGCCAATTTCGGTCGAAATCTCTACGGTGACCGGATCTGATCCCCACTCCTACGCTCGCCCAGATCTCGTGGTGGTCCGCCACATGGGCCTACATTGGACGGTCTCGTTCGAAGAGCAGCGACTGGCCGGATCTGCGGTCCTGTGGGTCGAGCGCCATGATCCCGAGGCTCCTCTGCGGCTCGACTCCCGGGATCTCGAGATCGACACCATCGAGACCAGCACCCTCGGCGAAAACGGGCGCGACGGTCCGATGCGTCTGGCCGACGGTTCGGATCGCGCGTGGGCCGAGGCGTCGTGGTCCCGAGGGGCTCGCGACCCGATCCTCGGCGAGGCGCTCGAGATCTCGCTGCCTCCGGGGGCCGATCTGGTGAGGGTTCGCTATCGCACCGTTCCTCAGGCCACGGGTCTGCAGTGGCTCTTGCCCGAGCAGACCGCCGACGGGACCGACCCCTTCTTGTACAGCCAGTCGCAGGCGATCCACGCGCGTTCGTGGATCCCGTGCCAGGACTCCCCCGGGGTTCGGGTGACCTACGACGCCGTCGTGCGGGTCCCGCCGAGCGAGGCGTCGGCGGATCGAGTGGCCCTGATGTCTGCCCAGCGGCGGGATCCCGCCGGGCCGCCCGGCGAAACTCGCTTCGACATGCCGCAGCCGGTGCCCGCGTACCTGATGGCGCTGGCCGTGGGCCGGGTGGAGTTCGAGCCCCTGGGTGATCGCAGCGGCGTATGGGCCGAGCCGTCCATGCGAGCCCGCGCCGCCGCCGAGTTCGCCGACACCGAGCGCATGATGGCCGCGGCCGAGTCGCTCTATGGCCCCTACCGATGGGAGCGCTACGACGTGCTCGTGTTGCCGCCTGCCTTCCCCTTTGGAGGCATGGAGAACCCGCGGCTGACCTTCGTCACCCCCACGATCCTCGCCGGTGATCGCTCTTTGGTCTCGCTGGTGGCCCACGAGCTGGCCCACTCGTGGTCCGGCAACCTGGTGACCAACGCCACCTGGGAGGATCTGTGGCTCAACGAGGGCTTCACCGTCTACATCGAGCGACGGATCGTCGAGGCGCTCTACGGGGTGGCGCGGGCCGAGATGGAGGCGGTGCTGGGTCGCCAGGATCTGGCCGAGGCGCTGGCGGATCTGCCCGAGCCCGGCGACGCCCGCTTGCACGTGGATCTGCGGGGGCGCGACCCCGACGAGGGGCTCTCCGACGTGGCCTACGAAAAGGGCGCCCTGTTCCTGCGGGAGCTCGAGCACGCCTACGGGCGCGACGTCTTCGATCCCTTCTTGCGTCGATGGTTCGACCAGCACGCGTTCACCAGCGTCGACAGCCAGCGCTTCGAGGCCTTCTTGCAGGCCGAGCTGGTCCAGCGGGTGCAGCCGCGCGCCGGTGGTCCCGCCGCGCGCCCGCAGGCGTGGATCTACGAGCGAGGCATCCCCAAGGGCGCACCGCAGCCCCGCTCCGATGCCTTCGTCAGGGTCGACGAGCGATTGCGTGCGCTCGGCCAGGGGATCGGGCTGCGGCCCTCCGACACCGAGGGCTGGACTCCGCACCAGTGGCTCCACCTGCTGCGGGGGCTACCGGCCGGGCTCCCCGCGGACGCGCTGGTCCAGCTCGACCAGACGTTTTCACTCACCGACTCGGGCAACTACGAGATCCTCGCCCAGTGGCTCGAGGTGGGCGTGCTGCGGGGTTACGCGCCCGTCGACGCCCGGCTCGAGCGATTCCTGCGCACGGTCGGTCGCCGCAAGTTCCTCATGCCGCTCTATCGGGCGCTGCTCCAGGCGGGGCGTCGCGAGGACGCCGTGCGGATCTACGGCCAAGCGCGGGCCGGTTACCATCCCATCACGCAGCACAGCCTCGATCTGCTGCTGGAGAAGTGACCCATGCCCGTCGAGCTGCTCGCGCTAATCGTGGGGGTCGCGACCGCGACCGCGACCGCGACCGTGACCGCGCCGGGGGACGACTTCGAGGGGTTCTCCGATCCCAACCCCGCCGCCGAGCCTCTCCCCGCGCCCGGGGTCGACCCGGTCTGGGCCGAGCCACGGCAGCTCCCGGTCCCGCACTGGGTAGCCGGCGCCTTCCTCGACACCGCCTACATCTTCAATCACAACATGCCCGGCAATCACCTGTGGCCGGGGCAGGTGACCCACCCGCGCACCGGCGAGGTCACCCTCGCCGTGGCCGCCGGCTACTTGCGTCACCAAGCCACCTCCGAGCAGCCCTGGCGCTTCGAGCTGGCCTTCCACGCCGGGGCGGCCGTCGATGCGCTCTACGCCGCCGAGCCGATCCCCGGGGGCAACGCCGGCGACTATGCGGGGCCCGAGGTCTGGAAACACGTGGCCCTGGCCAACGGCGGCTACCGGTTTGTCTCTGGCACCGAGATCCAAGTGGGCCTGATGGCCGCGCCGATCGGTGTGGGGGGGTTTTGGTCCAAGGACAACTGGACCTATAGCCCCGCGCTGGCCTCCAACGCCGTGCCCTACTACTTGATGGGCGGGCGGGTCATCCAGCCGATCGGCGACGAGGTCGAGGTCGACGCCTGGGTGGTCAACGGCTGGCAGACGATCGCCGACGTCAACCGGGCCCCCTCCGGGCTGGTCGGTCTCCAGTGGGCTCGTCGCGAGATCACCCTGCGCGGGCAGGTGTTCTTCGGGCCCGAGCGCCCCGATCCCGCCGCCGATCAATGGATGGTGCACGGTGACACCCAGGTGATCTGGGACGGGCACCCGGTCGGGGTCGCGGCCGTGGCCGACGTCGGGCGCGAGGGCTGGTCGGGCGGGTCTGGCGATCTGTATTGGCTTGGCGGCGGGGTGTGGATCCGCGGCGACCTATGGCAAGGCCGACACGCTTCGCTCGTGCTCGCCGGTCGGCCCGAGGCTTGGTGGGATCGCGACGGTCGGATCTACGGGATCTCCCAGGTGCTGCTGGCCGGCACCGTGGGGCCCTCCCTCTACGTGCGCGACCTGCTGCAAGTGCGGCTGGAGTACCGCTACGATCGCTCGCTGGGATCCGACGGCTACTTCTATCGCGGGGACGCGTTGGCGCTGGCCGCCGACCAGCACTCGGTGCTGCTGAACCTGCTCGCCAAGTTCGAGCATGCGTTTGCTCGTCGAGCGCCGCCGTGAGTCCGTGGCATTGCGTTTGCCCGAATATGCACCTCGTGAGCTGCGTGAGCTGCGTGAGCCGCGCGCGCGGTTTGCGAAGTCACCCATTGCTCCACCGTCCTTGCTGGATCCCCCCCTGTAGCGGCTGCGCTGCGTCCGCACCGCGGTGCCCCTAGGGTGTGGAGACTCGCTCAGGAAACCTTGGCCCCCCCCGCGTGTGACTGATTCCTGCGGAACCACTTGGGCCTGTCACTCGCTCCGGTGCCTGCTGTGTCCGCGCTCGCTCTTAGTCTCATGCTCGCAGCACGACCCACGGTGGCGGTGGAGGTTTCCTCGCCCGATCCCCTCGTCGACGCGTCCCAGCAGGCCTCCATGGTCACCCTGCGGGGCTGGTTGGTGCGTCGTCTGCTCGAAGAGGGGTACGACGTCGCGGCCGACCCGGCTGGCGCTCATGGCGTGGTGCGACTGCGTCCCGTAAGCGACGGACTGGTGGTGGAGGCGCGAGGGGGCAGGCGCGAGCGTCGGAGCTTTGCGGTCGAGGGGGGTCCCGATGCCGTGACGCGTCTCGAGGTGCTGCACCGAGCGCTGATGGGCGTGGAGCAGACCTGCAACGCTACCGAGGCCCTCGCCGCGCCGGAGCCGGGCCTCGCGCTGCGCTTCGTCGGTGGTACCTCCGATGCGGCGTTGCTCGAGGCGGTGGCGGTGGTGGCCGACGACGCCGGCGTCACGCTCACCACGCAACCTCGATCTGGTGACACCGTTCTGTGTGTGGAGCGCCGCGGCTCCCTGGCCGAGGTGTCGGTGGGCTCGCCCCACGACGAGTGCGGGCCGCCGCTTTCGGTGATCGATCTGGGCAACGGCTCGGTCGCCGCGCACCGCCAGGCCGCCCGAGTCCTGGTCGACTCGATCGTCCCGCCGGCCAACGCCGGGGCCGGGTACGACGACGGGCGTCTGGATACTCGATCCCTGGGGGGTCCTCCGGCCGGCGATCCCATGCCCGCCCCCGACGTCGTCGTCGACGACGGTCTCGTCCCGATGCACGGTCCGCCTCGGGCCGAGATGCGGCTGGGGATGAGCCTCGGGGTCGCCGCCCGTGGCTCCGCCGTCGACCCGCTGATCCAGGCCGGCTGGCGCATGGGCAAGATCCGCGGGCTCGGCGGTCGGATCTCGCTGTCGGTCGTGCCCTCGCGAGGGGCCACGCTCCGGGTGACCGACTCGCGGCTGGTGGTCGGCCCCGATTGGCAGCTGAGCGCCGGCAAGCGGGGCCACATCGAGCTGGCGTTGTTGGTGGGGACCGAGCTCCACACCTTCGCCAATGGCAAGCGCACCGCGGGCGATGTGGCCTTTGCCGCCGAGCTGCCCGTGTCGTACGCGTTCACCCTGCGCAAGCAGTCTCGGATCCACGTGGCCGTCACTCCTGGGCTGGCCAGCAATGCGTGGGAGCACCATCGGGGCTTGCTGCGCGAGAACGAGGTGCAGTGGAGTCGGCCCCATTGGCGGATCGGCGTTGGAGTGGGGATCACCCACGGCTGGAGGATCGAATGACCGGCGAGCACAGCGGAGTGATCGCCATCCACGAGCTGGGCGAGATGGGCGAGCTCGCTTCTGCCAGCGAGCCGCTCGAGGTCGATGCGCTCTACCGGCGCTACCACGCCATGGTCTACCGCCTGGCCCTGCGCTATGGCCGGGGCGACAGTGCGTGGGCCGAAGACGTCACCCAGGAGGTCTTCCTGCGGCTGATGGACGTGATCGACCGGCTGGAGGAGGGCGACGGCCTCGAGGGCTGGTTCTACCGAGTGACCAGCAATCGCTGCCTCAACCGCCTGCGGCGCCAGCGGGTTCGCAACGCTGCGCCTGTGCGTTGGCTGCTGGGGGACAAGGCCCAGCCCCCGATCGATCCCGAGCGGCTCACTGCGGCGCGCCAGGGGCTGAGCCAGGCCTGGGCCGTGCTCGACGGTCTATCGCCCAAGGAGCGGGTCGCGTTCTGCATGGTCCACCTCGACGGCAAGACCCTGGTGCAGATCGGCGAGATCCTCGGTCACTCCAAGGGCTACATCTGCAAGCTCGTCAAGCGAGCCGAGGCGCGGGTGCGCGAGCTCGGGTGGGAGGTGGAGAGTGCCTGAGCGACTCCCCCTCGTACCTCGGCTGCGTGAGCTCGACCAAGCCCTCGACGAGCGCGGCATGCCGGCCGCTGCTCGGGCTCGTGTGCAGGCACGGCTTCGGCACGAGGCTCAGCGACGGGCCTCGCTGTTCGTCTTCCGCCTGCGCTGGCTGCCCGCGCTCACCTTTGCCGCCGGCGCGGCGCTCGTGCTGCTCGTGGTGGGCTTGCGCTTCTCGGATCGCTCCGCGTCCGAGGGCGACGCGACCGCCTCCCGGGTGATGAGCATGTTCACCGTGCAGGGCGAGGGCTGCCGTCATCATCAGAGCGCCGACCAGACCGTGCTCGACGGCACCTGCCGGCTCGTGTCGCCCGCGATGGCCGTCCACTCCTGGGAGCGGTTGCGGCTCTCTCACGAGTTGTTTCGAGAGCAGGACGTCGTCCGGATCCGCCGGGGCGTGGCCATGTTCGACATCACCACCGTCGAGCCCGGCGAGGCACCCACCCGCATCGCCGTCTCGCACGGCACGATCGAGGTCTTGGGGACGCGCTTCACCATCGAGCAGACCGCTGACGGCGGGCACGTCGATCTCTTCGAGGGACGGATCCGCTTTGTTGCTCTCGATGGCTCGTCCGCCGAGATCGCGCCTGGCCAGCGCTACACCTGGGGGCAGACCGACGCCGTGCTGACCCTGACGCCGCCGCCGGCCAAGGCCGACGCGCCCGCGGGCTCGACGGAGTCGACGACCGACGCGAGCGCTGAGGTCACCGAGCCGGTCGAGCCGAATCAGGGGGCTCCAGCGGCCGACGCGGTCGAGGCCGCCCCGTCCCCCGCCCCGTCACTGGCCCCGTCACTGGCCCCGATGCGTCACCACCCGGCTCGCAAGTCCACGGATCCTCCTCAGGCCCCCAAGGCACGGCCGACCCCCTCGGGCAGCAGCGACGAAGCGGCCGCCATCATCGAGCAAGTGGCCCGCCTGCGCGCCCAGGGGCGCTATGCCGACGCGGCCTCGGTCTTGCGTCGAGCCAACCGGGCCCGTCGCTGGGATCGACGCACCGCCCAGGTGTTGAGCTACGAGCTCGGCGAGATCATCGAGCGCCACCTCGACGACACCGCGGCCGCCTGCAAGCACTGGGCGCGCCATCAGGCTCGCTTCCGCGGCGGACGCTATGCCCGAGCGGTCACCGCCGCCCGAGAGCGCCTGGCCTGCGACCCCGCGGCCCGGTAGCCCCCCGCGCACGCCGTTCGTGGTACCCACCGACCATGGACGATCGCGTACGCGTGGAGATCTCCGACGGGGTGGCCGACGTTCGCCTGATGCGAGCGGACAAGCACAATGGCCTCGACCACCGCATGTTCGAGGCCATCATCGGAACGGGCAAGCAACTGGCGACCGATCGCTCGCTGCGCGCGGTCGTGCTCAGCGGGGAAGGGCCCTCGTTCTGTTCCGGGCTCGACTTCATGTCGTTCATGAAGCAGGGCATGAACATCGAGTCGATGCTCCAGCGCGAGCAAGGAGCGATCGCCAACTTCGTCCAGCAGACCGCGTGGGTCTGGGTCGAGCTGCCGGTGCCGGTCATTGCGGCCCTGCACGGCTATGTCTACGGCGGCGGCCTTCAGATCGCGCTCGGTGCCGACATCCGCTACGTCACCGCCGATGCTCGTTTGTCGGTTCGGGAGATCCAGTGGGGCCTGGTCCCCGACATGAGCGGTACGCAGACCTTGCGGCACCTCGTGCGCCTCGACGTGGCCAAGGAGCTCGCCTTCACCGGGCGTACCGTCTCGGGCACCGAGGCCGTGTCGTTAGGGCTGGCCACGCGTGTCGAGGACGATCCCCGGGCCGCCGCGCTCCGCAGCGCCCGCGAGATCGCCGCGCGCTCTCCCGACGCGATCCGGGCCGACAAGCGCCTGTTCAACGAGGCGTTCACCGGGAGCACCGAAGCGGGGCTGCTCCTCGAAGAGACGATCCAGCGAGCCGTCATGAGCCAGCCCAACCAGCGCGAGGCGGTCATGGCCAGCATGGCCAAGCGTGACCCGAACTTTCAGGATCCGCCGGAGTGAGTGATCTGCGGGCGGGCTCAGCTCGCGCGGCGGCGACGTGCCCGTAGGCCCCAAAGTCCCAGCAGGATCAGGCCGAAGCTCGTACCTCCGCCCATCCCTCGGGACCCAGAGCTGCGGGTCGTGCACTCGCAGCCCGCCGTGTTGGCCACGGGGTCGAACTCCGAGCCATAGCCGGGCGGCAGCGCCCCGGCGCCCGCTCCACCGTCGCCCTCGCCTCCGCCGAGGTCGCTGTTGTCTCCGCCGTCGAGGCTTCCGTCGAGGCCGCCATCGTCGTCGGCGCTGGGATCGGACGGCGGCGGTGTGCCGTTGGCGTTGACGCTGATCGTCACCACGGGGCTCAGCGTCGTCTTGCCCGCGCTGTCGGTCGCCTCGATGTAGAACTCGTAGATTCCCTCGGGGATGTTGCTCACCGGCCAGGGCCCGAACGGAGCACTACCGTCGCTGCCCTCGGCCGTGCCGTCGACGAACAGGGTGACATCCGCGACTTGGACGTCGTCGCCCACGTTCACCGTGATGTCGAACTCCGCACCTGGCTCGAACACGGAGCCGTCGGTGGGATAGGTGATCGCGGCTGTCGGCGCCTGAGTGTCCGGCGCGGACGCGCCAAACGTGCTCAAGATGTGTTGATACGAGTTTTGGGTGGCGCCCCCGCAGCTACACTGTCGCGGGTTGAACTCGCCGCACTGTGCGTCGATGTCCTGGAACGTCTTGGGCCCGCAGCCCGACAGGTAGGTCATGGGGTCCTCGCACAGGAACTCGTGATCGAGCCCCCATGCGTGGGCCGCCTCCTGGCCGATTACCTCGGCGATCAGCTGCGTATCGTCGCCTAGGGTCTGGGGGAAGGTAAAGGTGATCGCGTTGGGGATCACCCCGCACGAGAACGGCGCCACCCCGCCCGCCCCGGGAAAACCCGCTGACGGTCCGTCGCCGCACACCACCGCCTCGTCGTGGGGCATCGGGCTCGGGTCGATGTCGGTCACCAGGATGTTGAACGGCGAGAAGATCGTGCGGGTGCGCTCGACGACGTCGTTCCACGCCGCGTCGCCAAAGGGGAAGGGCGGCAGGTTGATGATCCCCTCGACGATCGCCGACTCGTCCTGCACCGAGCCGCCATTGCCCTGGCGGATCGTCAGGCCGCCCTCGCAGCGCTGGAGGTAGAGGATCTTGGCCGCCCCGCCCAGCTGGGCTGCCGTATCCGCCGGCGACAGCGCGCGCGAAGCATCGACCTCGACATACGTGCCCCGGGCGTAGTCGTCGCTCGCCTCACCTTCCGCCTGCGCGAGGGCGGGGAGCCCGAGACCGAGCATCGCCATCATCGGGACTGTCACCGTGACTGTCGCTTTGCCGCTCACCCTCTTCATGCCCATCGTCCTCGCTCCGCTCATCGTCGACTTGCCCCATGTCATACTCCGACGTACATCCGCAGGGCGCCAGTGAAATCTCCGCGAGCAAGCCCAGCTTCTACGAACTTTTGCTTATTTCGTTCGCACGGAGCGTGGGCTGGAGGACATGGGCATCGGGGGCCTCGATCTCGGCGCTTCGGGAGTCGACCGATCCGCGTCCGAGCCTACTTTCGCAAGACCGACCGACGAGTGCGTTGCGTGGAGCTTAGCGATAGTCGGTCAGGTGCTTGCGCGAGCCGCCGGGGCGGTTGTCGTCCTCTTGCTCGGACTGGCACGGGATGCACAGCCGAGCCCACGGTCGCAGCTCCAGGCGGCGCATCGGGATCGGCTCGTCGCACGACTCGCACAGCCCAAAGTCCTCCGGTTCGTCCTCGAGCCGCTGCAGCGCCGCTGCGATCTCGCGTCGCTGTCGGGCGCGCTCGCGGTTGCGGTTGGAGGCGATCACCTGGCGCATCTCGGTCAGGGGCGCCGCGTCCTCGTCGATCTTCTTGGTCGGATCATCCTTGATGGGTTCGATCTCCAGGTCACCCTCTTTACGCAGCTCGTCCCGCATCTCGAGGAGCCGGCGCCGGAGCATCTCGTTCGTGCGCGCGTCCATGGGGTCTTGTCATGGTGACGCAGCGCGCGGGCTCTCGCCAAGTCCCCGATGGGTCCGGGTGTGCGCGCGATGGCGACCAGGCCGGGGCGGCGGTACACGAGCACGCAGAGGCCGTGTCGGTGAGCTCGGCGCCGGCGGGTCGGCCCCGCCGCACCCGTCCCAAAGCCCATCACCGCGCCCAAAGCAACCCGAGCGCTAGCTCCACTGCATCGAAGGGCTCTGCCCGCACACGCGCATCCTCGCGATGGACCGCCAGCCGGTGCCAGAGGCTTTCACCGTGGCGATAGACCTCCAGCGTTCGTGCATCCGGGTCGATAAGCCACGCGTGTCCCACCTGCTCGCGCAGATAGATGTCCATCTTCTCGGCTCTATCGACCGCCCGCGTCGAGGGCGAGAGCACCTCACAAACCCAGTCCGGGGCAACGGAGGTCCACGCCGCATCCTCGGGCACATCGGCGAGCCGCTCGCGTTGCCATCCCGCGAGGTCGGGCACGAGGATGTCGGGCTCAGGACCCAGGTGTAGCTCAGGCTCGTCGTAGATCACCCATCCACCGGGGCCCCCCAGCCCAAATCGGAAGGGCCCACCGAGGAGCACACCCAGGTGCGACGACACATTCGCGTGCCGCAAGGCAGGGCGTGGGTGGGTGTGGAGCACCCCGTAGATGACCTCGGCCACCGCGTGCGACGGTGCCCGTAGGACGTCCTCGTACGTAGCACGGCGATGAGCGGGGGCAGTCATGACCCTGTGATTCTAGCAGGACCAGCGCACGAAGGGGGCGCGAGCGTCCCGGGGTCAGCCGCGGCAATTCACCTCGGTTAGATTAGAGGATCCCCCCGTTGACGCCCAGGTTCTGGCCGTTCACCCATCGGGCGTCCGGCGAGGCCAACAACGCGATCGCATCCGCGATGTCTTCGGGCTTTCCCAGCCGCCCCAGGGGCGTTTGCGCCACCAGCTGCTCGACTTGCTCCTTGGGCATCACCAGGCCGTCGGTGTCGGTCGCCCCCGGCGAGACCACGTTGACCGTCACCCCGCGCGAGCCCAGCTCCTTGGCCAGGCCCAGCGCCATGTGCTCGCCCGCCGCCTTCGCTCCGGCATAGACCCCGCCGCCCGCGATCGGCATCTTGGTGCCTCCGGTGGAGATGTGGATGATCCGACCGCCATCGGCCACCCGCGCTGCCGCCTCGTGGAGCACGTGGAACGCCCCCATCGCGTTGACGTCGAGGGCTCGCCGCACCGCGGCCGGGTCGAGCGAGCCCAGCGGGCCGAACACCGAGACCGCCGCCGCGTTGACCACCACGTCTACCCGGTCGAAGTGTCGGATCGCCTCGTCGAACGCTGCCTTCACCGCCTGGGGATCCGCCACGTCGACCCGCACCGCGTGGGCCTGGCCGCCGAGCGCACGGATCTGCTCGACCACCTTGCCCGCCGCCGCTTCGTTGGACGCATAGCCCACGACGACCGAGGCCCCCTCCCGGGCCAGCCGTAGCGCTGTCGCGCGGCCGATGCCGCGCGAGCCGGCGAAGATGAGCGCAGAAGTATCTGAAATCGTGTTCATTTTCTCGTCTCTTTCGGTTGTCGTTGGTCGACGCTGAACACTATGGCGCATTGTCAAAAATGAACTAGATATCGGTTTTTAGTTATATTAATGATGAAAATGGAATGATCTTCGACGACCTGCTCGACGCACGGATCCTCGTCGAGGTGGGCGCGCGGCTGAGCTTTGCTGGGGCGGCGCGGAGCCTGGGCATTCCGCCGGCCACGCTCAGTCGGAGGGTGGCGCGGATGGAGGAGCACGCCGGGGTGCGCTTGTTCGAGCGGACCACCCGCAAGGTTGGCGTGACCCCGGCCGGTCGCCTCGCGATCGCGCATGCCGAGCGGATCGGGCAAGAAGCCGCGGCGGTCGAGGCGTCGATCGAAGCGATGCGCGACGCTCCGATGGGTCCGGTGCGGGTGACCGCGCCGGTGATCCTTGGTCAGGCGCTATTGCCTCCCGTGGCCGGGGCGTTCGTCGCCCGGTATCCCGCGTGCGAGCTGCGGGTCGATCTCATCAATCGCAGGGTCGACTTGGTCGAAGAGCAGGTCGATCTCGCGATCCGGGTAGGCTCGCCCGGCGCGGCCGACTTGGTCGCCCGTAGGCTCGGGGCGGTGGAGGCCGGGCTCTTTGCGGCGCCCGCCAAGGGTCGGGCGATCGCCTCGCCCGACGATCTGGTCGGGGCGGCGGTGGGTTGGTTGGGCAACGATGACCGGGCGCCGGCCGAGATCGTGCTGGAGGATCCCGCAGGGACGCGGCGGAGGATCGACGTGTCCCCGAGGATCCGCACCAACGATCCCTGGCTGCTGCGTGACGCCGGCGCCTCGAGCGGACTCGTCGTCGTCTTACCGCGCATGATCGTGGTTGACGATCTTCGCTGCGGGCGTCTGGAACCGGTGCTCCCTGCCTGGTCGATCCACCGACAAGACGTCTTTGCCGTCATGCCCTCGCGGCGGTTGATGCGACCGGCTGTGCGGGTGTTTTTGGATCTGGTCGTCGAGATGCTATCGCCGCAGCTGGGCTAACGTGGTCCTCAGTACCTTCGTTTGCGCCATAACGCGCTCGAGCAGCATGTGGTCTGGTACCGGGTGCTGGCTGCCCTCCCCACATTGCGCGCTTTTGTGTCCGATATTCCCCTGCTGTCTCATGTGCTGTCTCATGGATCGGGCCCGTTGACGATTTCGCTCGCGTTGTACATGCAGAGCGCGCCGAATCAGCCCGTTATTGCTCATCTGAACCAATAATGACTCGAGCTCATGATCAAGATGAGTAAGATGAATCTGTCAAGGAGTTGAATGCGGAATACACTCATAACATCACTACTCGACGCCGGACTCAATGGACAGTCCGCTCTGCTCGATGGAGTCGTCGAGGCGAAGGAGGTAAGCATGAAGAAGAAGACCAATGTCAAGGCCGGCTGGATCGTCCTACCGGACCTTAGGATCAGTGGCAAAACCACCAACTGACGATACTGCGGAGAGTTGACATGAAGAAGCAGACAAATGCCAAGGCGGGCTGGGGCTCACGGGTTCGTGGCGGCACCAATAACTGACGGTACCATCAACTGACGGTACCATCAACTGACGGTACCGTGGAGCACTACGATGAAGAAGAAGACCAACATGAAGGCCGGGTGGGGTAAGCGCGGCGGTGGTCGCTCCAATAATTGACCACACCAAGGGACAGTACGATGAAGACGCAGACGAACACAAAGGCAGGCTGGGGTCAGCGCTCGCGCGGCCGCACCACCAACTAACCACGCACGGAGCAACATCATGAAGAAGAAGACGAACACGAAGGCCGGCCGCATTGATCGCTCACCGGGTCGTACCGCCAATCCCCCTGTCCCTGTGGGGGGATAGTACGATGAAGAAGAAGACGAACACGAAGGCAGGCTGGGGCCAGCGCTCGCGCGGCGGCACCACCAACTAACACCAGCATCGAGCCTCTCGATGACGGGTCTGATGGGTCCCGGGCTCCATCCTCGGCCGTTGCTCCGAGGACGCGGGCGAGGGACCCATCATGCATCTTCATGCACATCGTAACGATCGACGAGATCCTAAGTCATGAGCCCATCACTCCGCGCTCGCCCCTTTACGGACACCCTCCCCTCCGTGGGTCGGTCGCGGTGGGGCTCTTGGGGGGCGCTGGGGGTCTTGCTCATCGCCCTTTGGGCTTGGATCGCGGCTGCGGCCCCTCTACCGCGCTACGAGCCGTCGCTCGCTGGGCGCCTGGAGGTCGAGGGCCACCCGGTCGTGCTGCGGGCGGCCCACGCCGGCCGGGTGGAGCGAGTCGCGATGCAGCTTGAGCAGCGCGTCGAGGCCGGTGAGCTCATCGTGCGGCTCGACACGAGCGATCTGGCGGAGAGACGCGAGCGGATCGAGCTACGGCGTACCGGGCTTCGGTCGAGCCTCGTCGTAAAGCGCCGCGAGCTGGCGTCGGCCCGGCAGCAGATCGAGTATCTGTCGCAGCAGCAACAGGCCCGGCACGGTGAGCTCGAGATCGAGCGCGAGGCTCGACAAGCGGCGGCCGAGCTGGCGCAACGTCGCGCCCGGCGAGTGGATCGCCTGGCGCAGGCACAGGCCGGATCCGCCGAAGAGGTCGAGCAAGTTCGAGCCGAAGAGGCCATCGCCCGACTGGATGTCAAGAGCATTCGTCGCTCGGGGCGGTCGACCGAGGCGGAGTTCAAGGTTCGACGTGCAGAGCTCGACATGAGGGTCGCGAGCCTGGAGTCCGACATCGTCGAGCTGGAGACCACGCTAGCGTCGACCGAGATCGATCTGGAGACCAACGGTCGCGAGATCGACGAGCACGCGATCAAGGCCCCGCGGGCGGGCCGGCTCAGTCGCGTCGCTCCCCTGACCGTAGGCTCGCTGCTCGAAGCGGGCGCGGAGCTGACGGTTATCGTACCCGAGCGCCCTCCGGTCGTTCGAGCTCGATTCTCGTCACACTCGGCCGCAGGTCGGCTGCGCGCGGGGCAGCGGGCCCGGGTGCGCTTCGATGCATTCTCGTGGATCGAGTACGGAAGCGTCGACGCGGTGGTCGCCGCGGTGGGAGATGAAGCCGTCGATGGTGCAATCGAGGTCGAGCTGGAGCTGGTGCCCTCGAGCAACACGGCGATCCCGATCCATCACGGGCTGGTGTGCACCGTCGACGTAGAGATCGAGCAGACGACGCTGCTGCGAACCCTGGCCCGCGCGATCGGCCTCGTCGGTCAGCCCGCGGCTGAGCTACCGCGGAGCGAGCGCTGATGAACCAGAGGCTGCTGGCACCCGAGGTCATCCAGACCTCCAGCATGGACTGCGGTCCCGCGTGCATGGTCAGCGTGCTGGAGGGCTTTGGCGAGCCGGCGGACTACGAGCGACTCCGAGATCTGTGTCAGACCGACGTCGACGGCACGTCGATCGACATGCTCGAGCAGCTGTCGTGCGCGCTCGGGCTCGAGGCGGAGCAGATCGTGCTGCCGGTCGAGCACCTGCTGGAATCGGCCGCCCGCACGGTGCCCGCGATCCTCGTGGTCCAGCAGCCCGGCGGGCCCACCCACTTCGTGGTCGTGTGGCGGACGCTGGGGCCATGGGTGCAGGTCATGGATCCAGCCGGCGGCCGACGCTGGACCACGAAGGCCGGCCTCCGCCGCATCGCGCACCGGCTCGTGCTCGACGTAGGGGTCGACGAGTGGCGGGAGTGGGCCGGCTCCGAAGAGGCCACCCGGACCTTTGCCGCCAGGCTGGGCGCGCTGGTCCGGGCCCAGGTGGCGACCTCGCTGCTCGAGCAGGCGGCCAGCGATCCGGGGCCGACGGCCCTGGCTGCCCTCGACGCCGCGATACGCCTGACGACCCTGCTGCGGCGGGGTGGCGCCTTGCGGGATCGCCAGTCTCGTGAGTCCTTCCTGCTGCGAGCCTGGGAACGAGCCCGCCGCGAGGGTCCTAGCCCGGAGCTCCCGAGCTCGCTGTGGAACGTGTTGCCGGCCGAGCCCGACCCGCAGGGACACCCCCAGTTGCGCTTCACCGGCGTGGTGCTCCTGCGTTTCTTGGGCCGCGGGCCGGCCGAGTCCACGCTGCAGCAGCGCATCCGCCGGCCGAGCGATCACCCGGGGGTTGGGACCCGCAAGGCCGCGCTGGCGCGGTTGCTGGCGCTGATCCGTCGTGGGTTGACCCCCGCCCAGGGCTTGGGCTTGCTCGCCCTGATCGGGTCGGTGGTCGGCACCCGCATGCTGGTCGCGCTGCTGCTGAGCATCCTGGCCGATTTTGACACCTACTTTCCCGCTCCCGCCGAGAAGCTCGTGGGCGGCGGGTTGCTGCTGCTCCCGCTGTTGGCCCAGGTGTTGCTCGAAGGGGCACTCGTGGCGCAGACGCTGGGCGCAGGCCGTCGCTTCGAGCTGATCTTGCGGGAGCGCGTAGTGACCCGGCTGCGGGTGCTCGACGACGGCTATGTGACCAGCCGCCCACGCTCCGATCTCGCCGAGCGACTGCACTCGCTGCATCTGGTGCGGAATTTCGCGGGGATCTTGCGAGTCACCTTCGAGTCGGGGGCCACCGTGCTCGGCGTGATCGTGGCGCTTTGGGTCCTGGACCCGAGGCTGGGGATGGTCGGCTTGGTCGCCGGGGTTTCGACCGCCGCCACCCCCTTGTTGTTCTTCTCGTTCGTCGGCGAGCGAGACATGCGCCTGCGGACCCTCCGGGGCTCCTTGACCATCTTCGACCTCGACGTGCTGCTGGGCGCGTCGGTCGTCAGAGCCCACCGAGCCCAGACCATACTCCTGGACGCTCAGGAAGAGCGGCTGACCCAGTGGGACCGAGCAGCCCGGGGCTTGATGCAAGTACAGACGCTACTTACGGCGGTGATCGGCCTGGCCGGCACGCTGGCCTCCGTCACCTTGGTGATGATGACCCTGGACAGCGATCTCGGCGTCGCGGGAGTGGTCCTGGTGGCCTATTGGGGGTTGTTGCTCCCGACCCAGGGCCTCCAGCTCGGAGAGTCGTTATTGATGCAATCGTCCATGCTCAACGTCTTTTCGCGAATATCCGATCTGGCGGAGACATCGAGATCGGAGCACAGGTCTACACCGAGCCCGAGCCCAACACCGACACTGCGACCCCCGAGCAGTGCGTTACGCTCGGCGGGCATGTCGATCGATCTGGTCGGCTGCACCGTTGTGCGTGGGGGCCATCGGGTCCTCGAGGACCTAGAATTGCGAATCGCGCCGGGCGAGCACGTGGCCATCGTCGGTCGCTCTGGCGCCGGCAAGTCAACCCTGGCCGCAACGCTGATGGGCTCGGTCACCGTGGAGCAAGGCACCCTCGAGCTCGATGGTCAGCCCGTGCAGCGCCTGTGGGACCAAGGGCCTCGAGCGGATGTGATCTGGATCGATCCCTCGGTTCAGCTATGGAACCGGACGCTGCTCGAGAACCTCCGCTATGGGCACCACGGCCCCGTCTCGGCCCAGGCGCTCGACCAAGCGCTGACGACCTCGCAGGTCGCTGAGATGATCGAGCGGCTCCCCGGGGGGCTCTCGACCCCCTTGGGCGAAGCAGGACGACGAGTCTCGGGAGGCGAAGGACAGCGCGTCCGTGTGGGTCGCTCCCTGGTCCGTAGCCCGAGCCCCCGCCTGGTGGTGCTCGACGAGGCGATGCGGGGCTTGCCGGGCCCTCAGCGACGGGCGCTGCTCGCCGATCTTCGTCGAGCCTGGAACACGGCCACGTTGGTGTGCATCACCCACGATATCGAGACGGCGGCCCACTTCCCCCGCGTGGTCGTCCTGGAGCGAGGGCGAGTGGTCGAAGATGGAGATCCCTCGACGCTACAGGCCCAACCCGGCTCTCGGCTCGCGACCCTGCTAGAGCGAGAACACCGAGCTCGCGATGAGATCTGGGGTCCCGGTCAGTGGCGAAGGCTGCACCTACGCGCTGGACACCTCCACGACACCCCCGCAAAGACCCCCGATCCATGAGCGATCCTCTGATCTGGCCGTCGCCGCGGGGGCCCGAGGCCCTGCGTCGACTCTATGAAGTGCTCGACCTCGATGTGGGCCTGTTGCGACCGGTGGATGGGGCCGATCCTCCCGAGCTGTGGCTACGTGAAGCGACCGAGCGAAGCGACCGGGTCGTCGACCCGGTCACGGTGACCCACGGCATGGCGACGCCGCTCGCGCAGCGGTGCGGGCCATGCCTCGTGGAGCTCGCAGGTCACGGGCTCTTGGTGGTCCTGCGAGGGGGTCATCGGCGCGCCCGTGTGCTCGCGACCGACGGATCCATAAAGTCCATCCCAACCCACGCATTGGTGCAGCGGATCCGTCGGCCTGCGACCGCTCCGCTCGTCCCTCAGGTACGTGCGCTGCTCGGAGACGAAGCCAGAGCAAGTCGTCGAGGTGAGCGTGCTCGGTCCGAGCTACTCGACATCCTCGCGAGCGAGCGTGCGTGTGGTCGCGTCTGGCTCTTGCGTGTGTCCCCCTACGCCTCGCTGCGCGACCAGCTCCGGGCCGCGTCGGTCGGGCGGCAGGCCGTCGCCTTTGGTGTCGTCTCGGTCGCCCACCGGGCCCTGCAAAGTATAGGGTGGGCTTGGATCATCTCGACTCTGCTGACCGATCAGCTCGACTGGTCGTCGATCGGCATCTGGGCGGCGCTCCTGATGTCATCGGCCGTGCTGGCCACCCTCGCGATACGGGTCGGCGCGGGTCTGTCGGTCGAGCTCGGCGCGCTCGTTCGTCGGCGCCTGATGTGGGGCGCGCTACAGATGAACCTCGACGATGGACGGAGCCGTGGGATCGGCCAGCTCTTGGGTCTCGTCCTCGAGGGCACCTCGATGGAGATGACCGCGATCCAGTCGGCGCTTACCGTGACGCTCGCGCTCGTCGAAGCGGTAGCGCTGGTGGTGGCCCTGCTCGTCACCGGCTACGGGCTCCTCAGCCTGGTCTTCGGGGGCTGCCTGCTGCTGATGCTCCTCGAAGGGCGGAGGTTCTACCGAGCTCGAACCACCTGGACCGAGCAGCGCCTGTCGATGACCCACGACTTCATCGAGAAGCTCCTGGGTCATCGTACCCGGCGCACCCAGGGAGATCCCTCGGGCGAGGCCCGGGAGGAACGGGATGCGCTCGAGCGCTACCGGCGGGTCTCGGAGACCGCCGACGCTCGGTGCATTCCTCTGGGGGGGATCATCGCGCCGGCGTGGGCCACGGTGGCCGTCGCGCTGCTCATCGGATCCGCGCTCCTGGCGGCCGTGACCCGGGCCGAGCTCGCGCTCGGGGTGGGGTTGGTCCTCTATGGAGTTTCGATCCTCCGCGACGGCGGCGCTCGCCTGGCTCAGCTCGTGGACCACGTGATCGGCCTGCGCATGGTCCTGCCCTTGTGGCGAGCGGGATCCGAGCGGCCGCGGCTCGGCCTGCCGGGCATTCGAGTCGACGACGAGGGTCCACGCAGTGGGCCGCTGCTCGAGCTTCGCAAGATCGACTTCGGCTACGGAACAGACACGCGACTGCTCGATGACGTGAGCATGGTCGTCCAACCCGGCGAGCGCGTGTTGCTTGTGGGAGCCTCGGGCTCGGGCAAGTCCACCCTGGTCGATCTGGTCGCCGGGCTCCGTCGCCCGCACGGTGGCGTACTGCGGCTAGGGGGCGTGGACCAGGACACCCTCGGGCCCTGGCGCTGGCGGCACCGGGCGCTGGCGATCCATCAGTTCCAGACCAACCACATCTTCAGCGAGTCGCTGGCCTTCAACCTGCTGCTCGGGCGAGGCTGGCCCCCGACCGAGGATGACCTGGCTGCGGCCGAGGCGGTGTGCCAAGAGCTGGGGCTGGCCTCCTTGCTCGATCGGATGCCGGCCGGGCTGATGCAGCGCGTCGGAGAGGGCGGCTGGTCGCTCTCGCACGGCGAGCAAACCCGCGTCTTCCTGGCCAGGGCCCTGCTCCAGGAGCCATGGATCATGGTGCTCGACGAGACCCTCTCGGCGCTCGACCCCGCGACCCTGCACCAGGTCGCGGCGGCGTTGCGACGATATCCGGGGGCGATCCTGGCGGTGGCTCATCCCTGAGCTCGTCGAGGGATGGGCACGGCGGAGGCGCATGGCCCGAGCATTGCCCAGGCGCAACGTCCATCACTCCGTCGCCCGGTCGGTGGCCGGGAGCTCGTGCTTCATGACCGTCGCGATCCGCCTGCGGTCGACCCCGAGCACCCGTAGGCACAGCTCCGCCATCTCGTCGCCGTAGCTGGCGGGTACGCGCTCGCTGCCGATCCGCACGAGCGCCTGGCGCACGCCGCCTTGGAGCAGATCGCCGGTGACCACCGGACTGGGCGTCGAGACGACGCCGGTCCGGATGCCCTCTTCGAGATCGCGCTGCGGGAACTCGAGGCCGCCCATGCTCCACACTCGGCCCACGAACCGTGACCAGGTGCGGTCGGCCTGCGCCTTCGCGAAGAAGAGCCGCAGGCCGATGCCGAAGCGGATCGCCGGGCCCTCGATACCTTCGAGCGCGTGCTCGATCGTGTGGATGAGCTCTCGCGTCGTCCACTCGGACGTGGCCTCGAGCAGGGCGTCGACGCTGTCGAAGTGGTTGTAGAAGGTGCCGCGCGAGATGCCGGCGGTCGCGACGAAGTCGTCGATCTTCGGCGCGTTGGGACCCATCCGGCCGAACACGTCGAGCGCGGCCTCGAGGATCCGCGTCTCCGTTCGCGCGCGGCGTTGTCGACCGACGCGGGTTCGGTGATTCGTCTCGCGTTGCGCCTTGGTCGTCGCCATCGCCTACGGACAGAGTGCCATTTTAAATGAAAACGTCAACTTGACGATAAAGTTCAATATGACAAAATAATTCAAAATGAAACTGAACCCCACGACTCCGGCAGCGGAGCCCGCAATGACCGCGCTGAAGACTCCCCAGCCCGCCCGGCACCCCAACCCGACCGCGCGCGTTGTCGAGCTGGCCTACCTCATCTTCGAGCGGCCCGATCTCGACCGCGCCGAGGCGTTCCTCGCCGACTTCGGCCTCATGACGGCCGTCCGCGCGAACGACGCGCTCTACATGCGAGGCACGGCGCCTTCGCCCTACTGCTATCGCGTGCATCGCGGGCCTACCGCGCGCTTTGTCGGCATCGGGTTCGTGGTCGCCACGCGGCAAGAGCTCGAGGGGCTGTCACGCCTCGACGGCGCCAGCTCGATCGTTCCCAGCGAGCATCCCGGCGGCGGACAGTGTGTCGTCTTGACCGATCCTTCCGGGTTCACCGTCGAGGTGATCCACGGTCGATCCAGCGCCGTCGAGCTGCTGACCCGCGAGCCGCTGGCCCTCAATTTCGGAGCGGTTCGCAAGCGGGTCAACAGCAGCCAGCGACCGCCTGCCGAGCCGCCACAGGTCATCCGCCTGGGTCACGTCGTGCTCGACGCGGCGCACTACCAAGCAACGGCCGCTTGGTACACGCAGCACCTGGGCTTCATCCCCAGCGACGTGCAGGTCCTCCCCGACGGGTCACCCGCCGTCGCGTTCATGCGTATGGACCTCGGCGACACGCCGGCCGATCACCACACGCTCGCGCTCGTTCAAGGGCTTACGCCGCGGTACAACCACAGCGCGTTCGAGGTGGTCGACGCCGACGCCGTGGGCATGGGGCAGCGCGTGCTCCGAGAGCGTGGCTACAAGCATGCGTGGGGGATCGGCCGCCACATTCTCGGCAGTCAGATCTTCGACTACTGGGAAGACCGCTGGGGCGACAAACACGAGCACTACTGCGACGGGGACCTGTTCACCGAGGATGTGCCGATGGGCGTGTCCTCGACGAGCCCCGAGCGGATGGCGCAGTGGGGCCAGCCGATGCCGGCATCGTTCACGCGCCCGCACTTCTCGGTCGCCGCGGTGGTCGACGCCGTGCAGAACATCCGCCGTAGCCCGGATCTCAGCCTCCAAAAGGTCCTCACCCTCGCCCGCCTCTTTGGCTGACCCACTCACCGGCAGATCAACATGTCCATCAACATCGTTCGTTTCGAGCATGAGTCACGTACCCGCTGGGGCGTCCTTCGCGAGCACGAGATCATACCGATCCCCGGAGAGTTCGCGAGCACGGGAGACTTCGTCCGCGCCGCGGGCACCAGCAACCTCGGCGCGCTCGGGGGCGATCCGATCGACGCGGGCCGCGTCGAGATCCTCTCGCCCGTTACCCGCAATCAACGGTTCGTGTGTCAGGGCGCGAACTATCGCCAGCACATGATCGAGTCGGGTATCGACCCCGACGTGAAGACGTACAACATGATCTTCACCAAGGCGTCGAGCTCCATCGTGCCGGCCACCAGCGACGTCGTGATCCCTCCCCACGTTCGCTTCTTGGACTACGAGATCGAGCTCGGGCTGGTGCTGGGGCGTGAGATCCGAGGTCCCGTCATCGTGACCGACGACAATCTCCACGAGTTCGTCGCCGCGGTGGTGATCGTCAACGACTACTCCGCGCGCGACATACAGATCCCTCAGATGCAGTTTTACAAGGGCAAGTCGTTTCGCACGTTCGGACCGGTCGGTCCCCACCTCACGATACTCGACCAAGACAACGTCGGCCTGGTCAAGCGGCTACGGCTCACGCTCACGGTCAACGGACAGGTTCGGCAGGACGACACGACGGCGAACCTCGTGTACAGCCCAGCGGAGACGCTCACCGAGCTCTCGAAGGTGCACGACTTCGAGCCCGGAGATCTGCTCGCGACGGGCACGCCGGCCGGGTGTGCGCTTTTTGTGCCGTCGCCGGTCAAGCAGAGGATCGCGGCGCTGCTCCCCGAGAAGATGAAGTGGAAGCTGTTCCTCGAGGCCCAGTCCAAGCGCACACAATATCTCGAGGCAGGCGATATCGTGGAGTCGCGCATCCGCTCGGAAGACGGAACCATCGATCTGGGCGTGCAGAAGAACCGAGTCGTGGCGGAGGCCGCATGAACGGCGTACAAGAGCTACCGAACGAGGTCGATGTCCTCATCGTCGGCTACGGGCCCGTAGGAGCGGCCATGGCGGGCCTGCTCGGGCGCTACGGCGTCAAGACGCTGGTGGTCGACAAGGAAACCGACATCTACATGGCGCCGCGTGCGATCTCGCTCGATAACGAGGCGCTGCGCATTCTGCAGACGGTCGGCCTCGCCGATGACGCGTTCACGAAAGTCGCCATCCCGTTCGTCAAGCTGCACAGCCCTCATCTGGGGCAGTTCGGCAACATCAACACCGCGGGGAGCATCGACTGCCATCCCAAGCTCGTCACCTTCTGCCAGCCCGAGCTCGAACGTGCCCTTCGCGATCACGCCGAGCTCCGGCCCTCCGTCTACACGGCCACCGGGGTCGAGATGATCGACTGCACCGACCACGGAGACGCCGTGACCGTCACGTTGCGAACCACCGCGGGCGGAGAGTCGCAGGTGCGTGCGCGGTACGTCGTGGGCGCCGACGGGGCGAGTTCTCGAGTTCGCCGCCTGATCGGGCTGGACTTCGAGGGCGAGACGTATGTGGAGGACTGGCTCATCGTCGACGCCATCGGCGCGCCCAACAACATCGACCATATCGAGTTCATCTGTGATCCCGACCGCCCCACGCCTCACATGGTCGCGCCTCGCGGGCGAACGCGCTGGGAGTTCATGCTCAAGCCCGGCGAGACCCGAGAGGAAATGGAAGCAGACGACAAGATCGCCGAGCTGCTGGCGCCATGGACGGACGGCGAAGCGATCCAGGTAGAGCGCAAGGCCGTCTATCGCTTCCACGCTCGTGCATGTCACCGGTTTGGCCGGGGTCGTGTGTTCCTCGCCGGCGATGCGGCGCACATCACCCCGCCGTTCGCCGGCCAGGGCCTCGTCGCCGGACTGCGTGACGCGGTGAACCTCGCGTGGAAGCTCGCGTGGGTCGTAGGTGGTCGAGCGTCCGCGATGATCCTCGACTCCTACGACGAAGAGCGGCGCCCTCACACGGCCAAGACGATCGATCTCGCGAAGCTCTTGGGCCGGATCGTAATGCCCCAAAGCCAGGCACGCGCGCTCATGATCCACGGGGCGATGGCGCTGCTGCGGCGCATGCCCTTCGGACGGCGCTTCGTCGACGACCTGGGAATGAAGCCCAAGAACGCGTACCCCAAGGGCTTGTTCGTCCGCGGAGGACAACGAGGACTGCGCGGGTCTTGGTTTCCGCAGGCGCTCGTTCGAGATCACACGCGCTGCGTGGTACCCAGCGACGACGCGCTCGGCCCGCAGGTCGCGCTCGCCGGTCTCGGTGTCGACCCGCGCGGGTATCTGTCGGAGGCGACGCTGAGGCGGTGGTCGCAGGCAGGCGGGCGCGCCGTTCACGTTGGGTCATGCGGAGCGTCGTGCACCGCGGAGGATCTGGAGGGAAGGCTCGTCCCTGGCGCGGCACCCCATGGATGGTGCGTCGTGGTGAGGCCCGATCGCACGGTGCTGCACGATGGCCCCGTGCAGGAGGCGGAGCGCGTCGTGCAGGAATCACTCGACCTGCTGGGCGGCCAAGCAGCCTGAAGCGACACGCAAGTCGGGACTCCCGTGCAAGGGCCCGGCCGGGCCGACTACCGAAGACCGACTACCGATTCGTCGCCTCTTGCTCGATGCGCTTCTTGGCCTCGTTGTACTGACGCGCCGTTTGGTCGGGATCGGGCAGCCGGTCCAGGAGCGAAAGTGGCGGCTAGTGGGCCGGCGGTGTGAGTTTCGCGATGGTAGACCAAGGCCTCACCGCTCGCGTCCGAGACTCGCCTGTCACAACCCGGGACCGGTGCGTCTATCGAGTTGCCGCAGCGTTGCTCTCGACCAGGGGCCCCCTCCCACGCTGCGCACGATTCCACCCTGGGGCCAGGACGTTCGACCGATGAACCCACGTCACGCTGCTATCTCCACCATTGTGCTCGGATCCCTCGCCTGTGATCCCGGATACGAGCCCGAAGACCCCGGGCTCTCCGTCCCGCCGGATGCCGGTGAGTCCGCCAGAGGCGAACAAGAAGAGCTCGACCCGAGCGGGGGCGAGCTCGACGACCCCGAACAACTCGCCGATCCCGAGCCGGTCGGGCCCCACGTGGCCCTCGTTGCTCACGGTGGCCTCGACGGCGGCCTCGACGGATCGCCGCAGATCCAGTACTTCACCGACGAGGATCTGCCCCCATCGTTCCTCGCGACCACCACCGACGATTTCGCCGTCGAGGTCGGGGCGCCGCTGACCTCGAGCAACTCGATCCCCGAGCCCCCTGGCTACGGTCACTATTGCAGCATGGTCTGGCCTGGCGGCGGCTGGGCGTTCGCCTCGGATACCCTCGGCGCCCATCCCTGCCAGTACCTGCGCGACACGTTCGGCAACGGCACCGTGCGCAAGGCCGGCCTGTTCGACGCCTCGGGCACCAACCAGACCGTCCTTTGGTGCGATGGCCAGTCGTGGGGGCCGGCGATCTACCGCGGCGCGAGCACCGGGCCGCTCACGGCGGCGTTCAACGCGGCGGTGGGCAGCGGCGAGCCCAACTGCGTGATCACGGCGTCGCCGCTCGAGCTCCCGATCTTCGACTGGAACCCCGGCATCTTCGGCAGCGCTGGGACCGGAGTGGACTTCGCCCGCGAAGGGGCCCTCTTCATGGACACCGGGTGGTTCGGGGCGGTCGGCGTCCACGACCATCCAGCAGCCACCCAGGTAAGCTTCAGGGGTCACGCCAAGTCCGGCTTCATCGACGATCACGATGGCTGGGACTGGGGCGCCGCCGAGGGGGCCGACCTCTACTCGATGGCCAACGGCTACATCATCCGAAGCCGCGACTACCAGACGAGCGCCACCGCCTGTGGCTCGGCGATGGCGGCCACGGTGGCCGCGCGCGAGGCCAGCGACTGCATCAATCGTGACTACGCGCCGTACTGGCCCGCACCGTGCACGGGCTGGAACGATCCATCCCTTGCCTGCCAGAACGCGTTCATGGCGGGCAACTATATCGACTATCAAAACCCGGGCTGGGACGGCTCCTTGCAGGGCGAGGTCTACGTGCGCCACATGATCCAGACCGCGCAGTGGGAGTATCGTGAGAGCTTCGTCGTCGGCTATTTTCATGTGCAGCGCGGCAACACGCCCCCCGTGTGGAGCACGGTAGGGCCGGGCACCCAGATCGCCGATGTGGGCAACGGGGGCTGGACCTCTGGCCCTCATCTCCACATGACCGTCGTCCGCGAGACCAACGTCGGAACACCCAACATCAAGGACCGGTGGTTCTCGACCAACCCCGACAACTGCACCGGGTGCGCGGGCGGCTCTCACAATTTCCATCGCTATGCCGTCGATCCCTACGGATGGTCGGCCCCGCTCAACATCGATCCGCGCGGGTGGATGACCACCGACGGGGCCATGAGCCCCGATCTGTGGGCTCCAAGCTGGTACCATCTGTGGTTCGGCCTTCCCCCGACCGGGGCTTGGGGCACCTAGCCCCTCGCCCAGACCGACTGCCCCCGATTAGTCGTCGGCGAGCCGGAGCGCGACCATCTGCGCGGGCTGGCCGGCGCCCCCGATGGGCACCACGACGTACTGCTCACCCCCGGCCCGGTAGGTCATTGGGTGCCCCGTCGCGTTGCCGGGAAGCGGGATCTTGCCGATCAGCTCGCCCGTGTCCTTGTCATACGCTCGAAGCGCGGGGTCCTCGGTGATCTTCACATACTGCGGAGTCTGAAACAGCTGACCGAGGCTCCCCGTAACATCGGTGAATCCCTCTTGCGCGACGATCAATAGCTTGGGCGTGGTCAGGGTGAAGATGCGGTTGTACCAGCCGATCTCCTCGAGCCCCAGGCCCGCCAGCGGTGGGGTGTCTACGGGGCCCGAGCCTACGGGGGTCTGCCAAAGGTGCTCGCCGCTGCGCAGATCGATCGCGGTGATCTTGCCGTACGGGGGCTTGTAGAGCGGAAGGCCGGGATTGCCGGGATCGAACAGCTCATAGAATGGGGCCCCCGCCAAGGTGGCGACCGAGGGGAACAAAGCGATGGCCGCCGGCAGCTTGACCGAGGGTATGTAGATGACGTCCTTTTTGGGATCGATGCTCGCCCCCGACCAGCTCGCTCCCCCCAAGGTGCCCGGCATCATCACCTGGAAGCTCTCGAGCGAGGGCGGGGTGTAGAGTGGCCCTCCGCTGAACGAGAACGCGTCCCACACGGCCTGGGCCAGCGCGTTGAGCTCGGGGGTCAGATCGGTGAGATCCTGCTCGGTGAACCCCTGGTCGGCAAAGGGCAGCGGTTTGGTCGGGAATGGCTGGGTCGCCGCGGCGACCTCACCGGGCACGGCCGACGCCGGGACGGGTTGCTCCTCGGTCGGCCAGATCGGCTCCCCCGTGATGCGATCGAGTACGAAGAGGAAACCTTGCTTGCTGACCTGGGCGATCAGCTCCCGCTTGCCGCCCGGCAGCTTCACGTCGATGAGGTTGGGAGCGGCCGGTAGATCATAGTCCCATAGCCCGTGGTGCGTCGTCTGGAAGTGCCACTGCCGTACTCCGGTCACCGCATCGAGGGCGATGAGCGACTCGGCGAAGAGATTATCCCCCACTCGGGCACCTCCGTAGAAGTCGTTGTTCGGGGTCGAGCCGGGTAGATAGACGATGGACTCGTCGGGATCACAGCTCATCGGGGCCCAGATGTTAGCGCCTCGCGCGGTGAGCGGCCCCGCGGGCCAGGTGTCTCGCCCGAAGTCATCGTCACCCGAGGGGATCGTCTCGAAGGTCCATAGCAGCTCGCCGGTACGCACGTCGTAGCCACGAACGTCTCCGGTAGGCAGCGGAATCGCGCCCGCATCGAGGACCGAAGAGCCGACGACGACGACATCCCCGCAGATCGCCGGAGGCGAGGTCGACGTGTAGAGGATGTCGACGTTCGCGGGCGCCTCGATCCCCACCGTCAGGTCGACCGGAGCTCCGGCGTTGAACTCGGGGATCGGCTGCCCCGTGCTCACATCGAGCGCGTAGAGCTTCGAGCGCTTGGTCGTCACCAGCAAGCGCTCGTCGTGGTCGCCGTCGTCCCAGTACGCCAGACCGCGATGCACGTACCCCACGTTGGCCGGGTAGTCGCCGACGTAGTCCCCGGGGTCGAACAGCCACAGCGGCTGCCCCGTCGTACCATCCAAGGCGGTGACCTGGGTGAAGTTCGTGACCGTATAGAGGACGCCATCGACGGCCAGCGGCGTCGCCTCATTCATGTTGAGCCAGATGCCGTTGGCCACCGCGATCGCGTTGTCGGGCGAGTCCCAGGTCCAGGCGATCTCGAGCTGATCGAAGTTGTTCGGTCTGATCTGCTTCAGCGGCGAGTAATTCGAACTGTGGAGATCTGCGCCATAGGCGACCCAGTCCGGACCGTGGAGCTCGCTACCGGCGGCGTCGTCGTCATCGTCGTCGTCGTCGTCGTCGTCGTCGTCGTCATCGTCGTCGTCATCGTCGTCGTCATCGTCGTCGTCATCGGACCGGAAGCGGTCGTCGCCATCCTTGTGCTTACCGCCACAACCGCTGGACACCAACAACGGCGTCGCCATTGCGAAGATTGCCCACATCCATGCTCGTCCCTCGTTGGGGGTGGTCAACATCCTGTTGGTCATAATTACTCAGTACCATAGATGGGCGCGCGTTGGCGCTCGTGTAGATGATGTTACAAGTCACGAGAAGTTTAAAACTTCGACGCGAAGTGCAGTCTCGATCATGCTCGCGCAATTCATCGAGTATTTGAAGCGATGTCCGACCCGCCCGCTATCGTCCGTCGCGCGGATGCCTCTGTCCGGCGAGGCCCCGGTGTGCGGCTTGGGCTACTGCCAGGGCGAGGGCTCACCGGGAAGGTAGCAGTAGTTGTCGAGCATCCAGTTGCCCCCGTTGCCAAACGAGTAGTTCTCCCAGGGGTGACCGTCGGCGTGGCTCTGGGCGATGAAGGTCGCCCCAAAGTTGCCCATGCCGGTGTTGTGACCCGACTGGTGGTCGCACAAGAACGAGAAGTTACCCGCCGCCGCCACCTCGGCCGCGAGCGACTCCGAGGGCTGCACGAAGTCGTAGCAGCTCTCGGTTCCCTCTCCGCAGTAGAGATCGGTGGGGCCGCCGTGCAACACCATCACCGCCGTCTCGTTCGTCGGGGTCGCGGGCTGGGCCCACGCTGGCGTTCCGCCCGACCAGCTGACCGCCCCCGCGAAGTACGACGTGCGGTCGACGAGGTGGCTGGTCATGATGCCGCCGGCGGACATCCCCGAGGTCGTCAGGCGCTGAGGATCCACCAGGTCCTGCTCTACGGCGCAGGCCACGATCTCGTCGGCGAAGATGAAGTCATCGAGGCGATCACACTCGGTCCCGAGCGCTCCGCAGACGACCCACCAGGGAAACGGGATGTTGGGTCGGGCGACCGCGCCAGGATCTCCGTAGGGCAGGACCATCAGCCCGCCCTCGTTTTGGATCATCGTCTGGATCTGCTGGGCCGCGTAGTCGCCGGCCAAGATCCCATCGGGAGACTCGAAGGTGCCGTGCCAGTGCAGCGAGAGTGGACCGGATCCCGTCGCGTTGCTGGCGTTGAGGACCAACGCCTCGCGGCAGGTGTCCAGGGGGCCCGGACAGAACGTGACCACCCCATCGGTGATGGTCGGGCAGGGGGCGGTCGGGGTGGGGATCGCCGAGCCGGGAGGCTCACCGGTGCTCGAGCCCTCGGTCGGGTCGATTTCGTCGTCCGTTGTGCTCCCGCTGGGGTCGGTGTCGCTGGCGAGGCCGGACTCGTCGCTCGATCCATCCGAATCTTCACCGCCAGAACCTCCACCGAGGGAGCCACAGGCGACCCGGTCGTGGACGTACCCAGTGGCGTCGTTGCAGCCGAGCAGCAGCAGGAGAGGGAGGACCGTGGTGCGTTTCATCGTCTGGCCTTTGGAAGCCCCGTGTTCGGATCGTGGCCGTGTGTGGCCAGAGCGCCGCGCCGTGCCGGTGGCGATCACGTGGAGTGCCACCGGCACGAGCTTGGCGTCATCGATGGACATCCGGAGGGCTCGACCGGATGACCTTCGACGTTCACCCCACGACGCTCCGCTCGGTTACCTGGGCCGAACGGAGTCATGAGCCCTGCGCCGACCCTCGGGGGCGTCGCGAGAGCTCATCATGTGGGCGGCTCACCCGATGAGTCCGACTCCGTCTTCGTTTGATTGCACGAGGCCGAGAAATTCTCGAAACCGCGAGCCCGGGGCGCGCGGGGCGGCGCGGGCGACCGTTCAGGGGAAGTCTGAGACCAACCCGCTACGCTCGAGGCGCGGGCTTGTGTCCCACCGTGCCGCAGAACGCCGCGGGGATCCGGATCGATCCACCCACATCCGCGCCGAGTCCGAAGGCGACCCCCGCGGTGGCCACGATTGCTCCCTCTCCGCCGCTGCTGCCCCCCGCCGTGTGCTCGACCGACCAGGGATTGACGGTGCGTCCGTACACGTCGTTGTATGTCTCCAGCCACAGGCCGCCCTCGGGGACGTTGGTGATCCCCACCAGGACCGCTCCCGCCTGTCGTAGGCGGGCCACCGCGAGATCTCTCGGTGCGCGACCGGCCGCGCCAGCTCCATCGCAGAGCGGTCGAGTAACGAGGACATCACCGCGATCTTACCTGTGCGGTGGCCTCGGGGCGCTGCGACCGCTCGGGCGCTGTATCTCGCGGGGGTCAACGCGGTCTGGGTCACACTCGAAGGCCCAGCTTGGCCCGCGCGAGTTGATTCTCGGCGGTGGCTATTTGACGATGGGTCGATGGCCGGTCTCACGCGCTCCCCGATCTCGCTTGCATCCATCGTGAGGCGGGGTGCATCTCGACGGCGATTGCGTCGCGGAGTCAGAGCGCGTCGCGGGGTGACGGCCGCCGCGTTGCTGGCCGCTGCGATCACGCTGGTTGGGCCGCGGTCGGCCCAAGCCGCGTCCAGCGACGACCGACCCTGGGGCAAGGGGACCCTCGTGCCCACCTTCGGCCTGGGCGCGGGCGGCTTCTTCAGCGATCTGGCCTACGTCGGCTTTGGCCTGGGCTTCAACTACTACCTCATCAACGGGCTCTCGGCGGGGCTGAGCCTCTCGGACACGATCCTCATCTACCGCAGCTCTTTGAAGGCGCAGTACCCCGGGATCGAAAGAGAGCTACCCACCAACATCTTCGACATCACGCCGACCCTCCAGTACGTATTCTTTCGAAGCCGCCGCTTCTCCCCCTATGTCTACTCCGGGGTGGGTCCGGTGTTCTTCAACCACGGGGCCGGGACCCATGGGCAGTGGGTGGCGGGCCCGGGGGTGTTCTTCAACGTGGCCGGGCCGGTCTACCTCAACGTGAGCGTCGCGTTCTCGGGCATGTTCCCCGCCCAGCGCTGTCGCGATGCCCTCACCTACGACTCGAGCGCGGGCCCGGTGCAGCTGGATCTGTGCTCGTTCCAGTGGGGGCCGCAGATCGGGGCCGTGCTGGCCTTTGGCGGTCGCCGGGCGCAGCAGCGCCGTCGGGAGCGAGAGCGACGAGAGCAGCGGGAGCCGCCGCCGTACTACGACGAGCCCGCGAGCAATCCGCTCGACGAGGCGGTCGAGCCACAGCCGGAACCCGCACTAGAGCCGGAGCCGATCCCTCGCACCACGCCGGTCGATCCCGCCTCGCCGAGCGAGGGAGCACCGACCGAGGTGGCGCCGCTGCCGAGCGAGACAGCGCCGACCGATGCTGCGCCGCCACCGAGCGAGGGAGCACCGACCGAGGGGGCGCCGCCGCCGAGCGAGGGGGCGCCGACCGACGTCGCACCACCACCGGCTGAAGGGGCGCCAACCGACGTCACCTCGCCTGTCGATGGTGATCCCGCGAACCCCTGAGGACCGACCCAAAACGCTACACATCGGTCGAATTGCCCTCCCATGAGAGGGTGAGATCTCCTCACGTGATCCATCGACTCGCAGACTCGCGATCCGCGGATCGGTGAAACGTCCTTGCCGCCGGTCGACAAAAAGCGCACGCGAGAAAATTTCTTGCCGTGGCAACCCGAGCCGCCATGCCGAGGTGGTGGGGTCGACCGTCCCCAGGAGTCGACCGCGAGATGACGCCCCCGGTCGAACGAGCGTCGATCCAGCCGTTGTGGGGGCGGACGTCCCCTGGCTACTACAGTGGTCACCTCGCGCCTTCTAGAGTCGCCGATTCATAGATGACCACGCATGTCAACGTGCTCCCTGCAATATTTCAGCTCAAGCTACGTCTAGAGACACGTGGGTCGTTGTCATCCCTGTACATACAGCGTGATTGACGCGGACTCGGGACGAAAGGCGAGCATGGACGACGCAAACAACGAGCAGGGGCGCTTTGGCCGACTTTCCTGGATCTCGCGCATCGAGCGCGGTCTTGGTGCGGCATGCCTGGGCTCCCTGCTTTGCGTGCTTCCCGCTTGTGAGGACGTTTCGGCCGCACAGGACACCGTGGGCGAGTCCATCGAGCTTGCGCAGAACGCCTCCGAGGCGGCCAAGCCGGCGCCCACGGCCATGAAGATGACCCGCCGCAGCGCCACCCAGCCGGGCGTGGCGACCGAGCAGGCGGGCACGATCGATGTTCGTCTCGCCCGCGAGGTCAAGGCTGAGGCGGTCGCTCCCGAGGCGGTCGCTCCTGAGACGGTCGCTCCCGAGGCTTCCCCCGACCTGGCCCCGATCCCCGCCGACCGCGAGCCCATCGAGCTTCGCACTGCTCGCCAGCGCCTGACCGTTCGCATCGCGCCCCACCACGGCGCTCCGATCCGCGCCCGGATCCCCATGGGCGAGTCGTTCGAGGTCTTCGAGCGGGTCGACGGTCGCGGCTGCGACGGCAAGGGCTGGGCCGACGTGGGCAACGGCGGCTTCGTCTGCCTCGACAAGTCCCGCAAGGCCACCGAGGCTCCGCGGACCTTGCCCTACGTCAAGGGCGAGGGCGTGCTGCCCTACTACTTTGCCAAGATCCCCGAGGGCAAGTCGGCCCGCCGCTGGAAGTCGCTCAGGAGCTATCACGCCGGCGACGAGCCCCAGGTGATCACCGCGCCCGGCCGTGACTTCGCCTTCAAGAGCCGGCTGCGGGCCAAGGGCCAGATCGTCCTGGTCGACAAGCGCGGCCGGGTGATGGCCGAGCGGGATCTGCAGCGCTTCCGCCCCAGCAGCTTCCAGGGGCGCGACCTGGTGGCCCAGCCCGTGCCCGAGGGCGAGCGTCTGGCCTGGGCGGTGCAGTGGCCCGAGACCACGGTCTACACCGAGGCCGATCCCGACTCGGCCCTGGCCCCCTCGCTCGAGTATCACGCCGAGATCTACGTCGAGCCCGAGCCCGTCCGCACCGCGCGGGGCACCTTCTACGCCCTGGCCGACGGCGGTGGCTTCCTCTCCTCCCGCAACATCCGCCGCTTCGAGGCGATCCCCGAGCTGGGCGACGAGACGCTGGCCGACGACGAGATCTGGATCGACGTGGATCTCGACCAGCAGATCCTCACCGTGATGGAGGGCAGCGAGCCGGTCTACGCCACCCTGATCTCCAGCGGCAAGAAGGGCCCCACCCCTCGCGGCCTGTTCCGCATCAACAAGAAGCAAGCGGTGGGCAGCATGAGCAGCCAGCCCGGGGCCGCCGACCCCTACGCGGTCGAGGCCGTGCCCTACGTGCAGTACTTCAACGGCGGGATCGCGCTGCACTCGGCCTACTGGCACAACCGCTTCGGCTTCCGCATCAGCCACGGCTGCGTCAACCTCTCACCCCGCGACGCGGCCCACGTGTACTCGCTGACCGGGCCCCACCCCCGCGACGGCTGGATGGACGTGTTCGAGGACGAGGGCGACCTGGGCACGCGGGTGCGGGTTCGCGAGGCCGATGCGCCGGTCTCCGATCGCCGCGGCCCGGTCGAGCACGTACAAGGCTGAGCTGAGCTGAGCTGAGCCGAGAAGCCCGAGCGAGTTCGGACTCGCGCGGTCGACCGACGGGGCTCCGGGGCCAAAGGGCACGGAGCCCCGAGTGCGTTATCGTAGGCCATGGATCGTCCCTGGCTTCGCTTGACCTCGATCTCCCTGTTGCTGACCGGCTGCTTCGAGTCCGGAGTCGATCTCCCGGCCGATACCGACACCGAGTCCGAAGGCACGACGGGTGGTAGCACCACGAGCCCCATGATCCCCCCCGGGGGCTCGACCACCACCACCGAAGGCTCGACCACCACCGCCGAGGGGACGAGCAGCAGCACCGCCGCACCGGACTCGTCCTCGGGAACGCCGGGCCGGCCCGCGGCGGCGACCGATGACGAGTATTTCTGGGTGCAGGGCCCCGCGGTGCTGGAGATCGATGCCGCCGGGGGGCTGCTGGCCAACGACACCCCTGACCGGGGGATCCTCCTGGTGACGTCCGACGTCCAGAGTGTGCGAGGCGGGACGATCTCGACTGAGCCTGGCGGCGGCTTCACCTACGAGGCGCCCAGCGGCTTTTGGGGGGTCGACTCCTTCGAGTACACGATCGAATCCGACGACGGCAGCCAGTCTTCGGGGACGGTCACGATCCACGTGCGTCCCGTACTCGCGCCGGTCGCCGATCTGCCCACCCACGAGGCAGGGTTCACCATGCTGGGCAAGACCGCGGCCGAGCTGCCGGTCAACATCGAAGGCCGGCTCGGCGGGGATCTCCGCTCGGTGGGCGACTGGGACGGCGACGGGATCGACGACCTGGGCGTCGTCGCCAATTTTACCGCCCTCTATAACGAGGGCAGCGTGGGCTCGGACAACGAGGGGCCGATCTACGTGGTGCTCGGCGGGGAGTACAGCGGCGACCCCGATCCGAGCGATCTCGAGAACAACCAGGGGGGCTTTGCCGTGCAGGGCCCGATCACCTCCAACTCCGATCCGGCCACGGTCATAGGCGGCGACTGGAACGGCGACGGCCTGCGCGATCTGGCGATCACCGCGCCCTTCGCCAACCTGCTGGGCGCCGCCTACGTTGTCTACGGGGATCAGGGCACCACCTCGTTCAGCCTGGCCGCGTGGGATTTCGTCAACCAGGGCTTCACGATTACCTCGTTCTCTCGCCGGTTCGCGGGCCTGGGGGACATGACCGGCGACGGGCGGGACGATCTGGCGTTCAGCGGCTGTAGCGTGATCTTCGGCGCCGATCAGGTCACCAGCTATAGCGGCAATACGCCACCGCCCATGGGGGGCTTCTCGCTCACCGGGTTTTCGACCTGCAACCCCGAGCCGCTCGCCGATGTCGACGGCGACGGGCATCCCGAGCTGTTGATGTTTGTCTACGACATGCCCCAGGACGCCCGCGCCTACGTGATGTGGAGCCAGCCCGCGCCCGCGGACACCAGCTTCAACGCCATGATCGCGGTGGGGGAGGGCTACTACATCTTCGACTCCGGCCTGGGCAATTTCTATGGCGACTGGCGCTGGGTCAGCGGCGGGGGAGACGTGGACGGAGACGGTCGCGGTGACATCCTGATCAACGCCGACAATATCCTCGCGGTGGCCTACGGCAAGGAGACGACGGGCGAGCAGAACGCGGTCGACTTCTACGGGGGCGTGGGCGGCTTTCGGATCAACACCAGCGGGGTCTCGGGCGGAGCGGCCCGTATCGTGGGCGACGTCAACGGCGACGGTCGGGCCGACATCCTCATCGTGCGCCCCGAGCTCGACCAGGCCTATGTGCTCTACGGCGGCCCGGCGGCGCAGCGCGATCTGCCCGAGCCGGACGGCGACGGCCTCGGTGGCTTCGTGATCGACGGGATCGGCCTGGGTACGCGCATGCGCAGCACCTCCGGCGACTGGAACGGCGATGGCCTGGCCGACGTGGCCTTCGGGGCCCAGGACAGCCTGGGCAGCCGGGGAGCGGTGCACGTGGTGTACGGCGTGCGGACCGAGCCCGCCGGCGACGACGCGTAGTCTCCTGGGAGGCATCGCCCGATGCGTGTCATCACACGCCCGGAGGTTGTCCTGTCGCTTCTGTCTGCGTCATCGTACGCGCCATGCGAAGGCTTCGTCGCGTCTTGCTCCTCCTCGCGGCCCTCAGCACTACGGCCTGCCCCCGGGGCGGAGGAGCGCCTCCTTCGACCGCGCCCGCGCAGGCCGAACCCACGACCACCGCCGACGGGACGGCGGCCGCAGCCGACACGGGCTTCCAGGTGCAGGTCGACCAATTTGCCGATCTGCGGGTGCTCCGCTACCGGATCCCCGGCTTTGCAGAGCTGCCGCTGGAGCAGAAGAAGCTCGCCTACTATTTGTATGAGGCGGCGCTCAGCGGGCGCGACATCATCTGGGATCAGAACTATCGCCATAACCTGCTGGTGCGACGCACTCTCGAGGCCATTGTGCGTAGCTACTCGGGCGACCGGGAAGCGGCACAGTGGGAGGCGTTCCTCGTCTACGCCAAGCGCGTGTGGTTCTCCAACGGGATCCACCATCACTACTCCAACAAGAAGATCATCCCCGAGTTTCCGGCGGAGTACCTGGGCACGCTGGTGCGCGGCTCGGAGCCGGGGCAGCTCCCGCTGGAGCTGGAGAAGGGGAAGGGGAACGAGAAGGGGAAGGTCCAGACGGTCCAGACCGTCGATCAGCTCGTCGATACCCTCACGCCGATCCTCTTCGATCCCAAGGTCGATCCCAAGCGGGTCGATCTCGATCCCAGCAAGGACATGATCAAGGCCTCGGCCACCAACTACTACGGGCCCAACGTCACCCAAAAAGAGGTCGAGCGGTTCTACAAGCGCAAGATCAACAAGAAGGATCCTCGCCCGATCTCCTGGGGGCTCAACTCGCAGCTCGCCAAGCAAGACGGCAAGCTCGTCGAGCGGGTCTGGAAGGTCGACGGCATGTATGGCCCCGCGATCGTCGAGATCGTCAAGTGGCTGAAGCTCGCCAGCGGGGTGGCCGAGAACGGGGCCCAGCGGGCGGCCTTAGACAAGCTCGTGGCCTACTACGAGACCGGTGACCTGCGAACCTTCGACGAGTACTCGGTCGCCTGGGTGGCCGACACCGGATCGCAGATCGACGTGGTCAACGGCTTCATCGAGGTCTACGGCGACCCCCTGGGCTACCGGGGGGCCTTCGAGTCGGTGGTGTCGATCCGTGACATGGAGTCGAGCAAGCGGATCGACGCGATCAGCAAGCAAGCCCAGTGGTTCGAGGACCAGTCGCCGATCCCCGATACCTACAAGAAGAAGAACGTCAAGGGGATCTCGGCGAAGGTGATCACGGTGGTGGTGGAGTCGGGAGACTCTTCGCCCAGCACGCCGATCGGGATCAACCTACCCAACGCCAACTGGATCCGCACTCAGCACGGGTCCAAGTCGGTCAACCTGGGCAACATCGTCTCGGCCTACGAGGAGTCGCGCAAGCAATCGGGGCTGCTCGAGGAGTTTGCCGCCTCGCCCGAAGAGGTCGCTCGCACCCGCGCGCACGGCTCGTTGGCCGATAGCCTGCACACCGACATGCACGAGGTGATCGGCCACGCTTCGGGAGCGCTCGGGCCGGGGGTGGGGACGCCCAAGGAGACCCTCAAGAACTACGCCTCGACGCTGGAGGAGGGGCGAGCCGATTTGGTCGCGCTCTACTACTTGCTCGATCCCAAGCTCATCGAGATCGGCGTGATGACCAGCCTCGACGTGGGCAAGGCCGCCTATGACGACTATATCCGCAACGGCATGATGGTGCAGCTGGCGCGGCTCGATCTGGGGGAGATCCTCGAGGAGGCCCACATGCGCAACCGGCAGATGGTCGCCCGGTGGGTCTACGAAAAGGGCAAGGCCGACAAGGTCATCGAGCGCGTCAGCCGAGACGGCAAGACGTACTTCGTGGTGCGCGACTACGAGAAGCTCCGCGAGCTCTTTGGTCAGCTGCTGCGCGAGGTCCAGCGCATCAAGTCCGAGGGCGACTACAAGGCGGGCAAGGCGCTGGTGGAGGACTACGGGGTCAAGGTCGAGCCCGAGCTGCACGCGGAGGTCAAGCGGCGCTACCAGGCGCTGAAGATCGCGCCCTATGCTGGGTTCATCAACCCGCGGCTGGTGGCCGTGATGGAAGGCGAGCAGATCGTGGACGTGGTGGTCGAGTACCCGGATAACTTCGTGATGCAGATGCTCGAGTACGGGGACAAGTACTCGCTGCTGCCCACCGTGAACTGAGAGCGAGCGAGAAGGAGCCGAGCGAGGGGAACATGGGGACAGACGATCGAGAGCCCAGCGGTGGGCCCGTCGAAGACGAGGATCGCGAGGCGATCCTCGCGCGTCGCCGGCGATTCATCGCGGCGGCGGTCACCGGGCTGACCGGCACCACCCTCGCGACCGCCTGTCCGTGCCTCAATGTTGCCGGGCCCGAGACGGAGGCCACCGGCAGCGGCTCGACGGGCTCGACGGGCTCGACGGGCTCGACGGGCTCGACGGGCTCGACGGGGGATCCGGCCGATTCCTCCGGCAGTAGCACCTCGTCGGGGAGCTCGTCGGGAGCCGGCGAGAGCTCGTCGGGGGCCGGCGAGAGCTCGTCGGGGGCCGGCGAGAGCTCGTCGGGGGCGGATGGGTCGTCCTCGGGTCGCGGGTCTTCGTCGGGAGCCAACGGGGACAGCACCGGGACATCTGGCGGCTGAGCGGACGCAGCGGGCAGAGTAGGCGAGAGCGCTCGGGAGCGGGGGCGGTGCTCGGGCGGCGGATCGCCCTGCGCCTCGCAACCCGAGCTCGAGCGTGACTACGGCAGCATCTCCGCGAGGTTGGCCTCCAACAGAGCCCAGCTGCCACAGGCCCAAGGCGGCGATCTCGGTGGAATCAAAGACTCCGTTCCAGTACAGGGACCAGTTCCCGCCCAGCCCGTCGATGGTGAAGTACGATGGTCGGCCTTCGATCCGAGCAAGGAAGGACTTCGTTGCGCGTGAACCCCGTGATAGCGACGCAGAGGTTCGACCTCCGCCCACTGGCTCCGGCTGACGTCGATTCGCTCCTGGTCATCGTCCATCAAGAAGGGGTCCGCCGCTATTTGTGCGATGAGCAGCGCGTGGACCGGTCAGCAGTGGTCGAGTGGGTGCGAGCCAGCCAGGCTGAATTCGCTGAGGGACGGGCCGGTCTTTGGAGCGTTCGACCGCTCGACGACACCGAGCAGATCGCGGGATTCGTGGGCTTCTTGGGCTTCTACGAGCCTCCGGTCCATGAGCTGATGTTCGCGATGGCCACGGAGTACTGGGGCCGGGGGTATGCAGTCGAGGCGAGCGGTGCCGCTATCGATTGGTCGAGAAATAACGGCGGGAGCCAGCGTATTCGGGCGAGCACCGACGAGCCCAATACCGCCTCCGTACGCACCCTGGAGCGTCTAGGGTTCGAGCTCGCGTCGACCTCGAGGCCCGAGGGCACGAAGTGGACGCAGCTGCACTTCGTCCTCGAGGGGTGAGTGGGGGCCGAGCCCGGGCCGCGCAAGTCCTACCCATGCACGATGGCCAGCACGATCTCGACGATGGTGAGCGCGATCGTGGGGGTGGGTGCCGGCTGTCCGTCACCCTACTCGATCACGTGGCAGGTCTCGCAGGTGATCGCGCCCTTGGGGCCGTGCGTCAGCCCCATGGCCTCGCCCACGGCGGGCTCGACCTCTTTCCACATGAGCTTGACCACGTCGGGCTGCGCCTTGCGGTGCTTCTTGTAAAACCCGGCCTTCGAGAGGTGCGGAAGATCGGGGCTAGGCATCGCATAGGATCCGTCGTCGGCCCCGGAGCCGTGGCAGGTGTGACACCCAAAGTCCCCGAATCGCTCGGCGTCGAAGCCTTGGAACACCGTCTTCAGCCGCGGGCTGACCACGTCGGTCATGTGGGTGAGGCGCTCGCCCTTGTCCATCTGCGCCCAGGCTTTGCTGGCTCCCTCGGGCACGCCGGTGCGACCGAGCTTGCATCCGCTCCCCGAGGCTATCGCGAGCACCAGTACCAGCGCTCGGCGAAGCGCTCGCTGCTGCGTCGATCTTTCGTCGTTCATTCGGCAAGTCTCAGTGAGCGGTTGGCTCCGGTCGTTCTTCATCGCGGGGAGGCGGATCGGCGTGACCGCCAGCGGGCCGGCCGTGCTCGGGTGTGGTGGGCTCGGGCGTGGTGGTCTCGCCCGATGGCGGCTCGCCCCCGCCCACGAACGCCCGAAAGTCCTCCACCAGCAGATAGACCGCCGGCACCAGCACCAGGATGATTCCGGTGGCAAAGAGCACCCCGAACCCAAGGCTTATGGCCATGGGAATGATCTCGACCGCCTGAAAGGAGGTCTCGAGGATCATCGGCGCCAGCCCCAGGAAGGTGGTGGCCGAGGTGAGCATGATGGGCCGGAAGCGGCGACAGGCCGCGGAGTGCACGGCGTCGATGAGGCCCATGCCCTCGCGCCGGTGCCCGTTGGCGGTGTGTACGAGCACGAGCGAGTCGTTGACCACCACCCCCGACAGGGCCACCACGCCGAAGGCGCTGACCATGGTGAGCTTGTAGCCCATCACGATGTGACCGATCACCGCGCCCACGAACCCAAAGGGGATCGCGGTCATCACGATGAGCGGCTGCAGATAGCTACGGAAAGGGATCGCGAGCAGCGCGTAGATGACGAGGATGGCGACCAGGTAGCCGACCCCGAGGGCCTCGAGGGCCTCCATCTGGGCCCGGTTCTCGCCGGCGAAGGCGAAGCTGAGGCCGGGGTAGCGCTCGACGAGCTGCGGGAGCACGTCGCGCTCGAGTGCGCCTCGCATCTCGAGCGAGGTGGTGACGGCCGGGTCGATGTCGGCGGTCACGTGGATCACCCGGCTACCGTTGAAGCGCTTGATGGTGGGTCGGCTGCCGCTGCCGTGAATGTCGGCCACGTCGCGTAGCTGCATCTCGCCGCCCGAGGGGGTGCGGATGATCAGATCCTCGATGTCGTGGATCGAGCGACGCTCGGACGGCGGGAGGCGGGTGTACACCCGCAGCTCGTTGCGCCCCTCCTGCTGCCTCACCGCCTCGGATCCGTAGAAGGCCGAGCGCACCTGCGAAGCCACATCGGCCGAGGTCAGACCCTGGCTGAGCGCTAGCGGGGTGAGGGTCAGATCGAGCTGCTGCTTGCCGCGCACGAAGCCCTTGTCGATGCTGCTGACCCCGTCGAATTCGGTGAGCTCGAGTGCCAGCTCGGCCGCGGTCGCTTCGAGCAGGTCGAGATCCGGGTGGGCCAGCTCCACGTCGACGCCCTTGCCCGGGCCGGGGCCGAAGGTCCACACGAATTTGATCGAGTCCAGCCCGACCATGTCGCCGACCTCCTGCTGCCACTGCTCGGCGAGCTGCGACGCGGAGATCGAGCGCTTGCCTCCCTCGACCAGGAGCACCTGGGCGTTGGCGATGTGGCTGCCGTCGGGCTCGAAGGCCAGGGGGTCGAAGTCCATCGGCGGGAGCCGGGCTCCGAACTCGGTGAACACCCCCTTGGCCAGCTCCGACCCGCCGTTGCGATCGAGCACCCGGTGGAGGGCGCCAACGAGCTGGGCTTGGAGGCGACGGGTGTCCTCTACGGAGCTGCCGTAGGGCAGCTCGATCTCCGCGGTCACGATGTCGCCCTCGGCCTCCGCCTGGAACTGAAAGCCCACGACGCCGCCGGCCACCGCGCCGATCGTGACGATGAAGATCGCAACGCCGAACGCCACCACCAAGTGCCGCTCGCGGAGGGCTCCCCGCAGGAACGCGGCGTAGGGGCGGCGAATGAACCACTCGAGCAGGCCGGCGACCTTTTGCTGGCCGCGGCTGATCAAGGCCAGAGGTCCTCGGTCCTTGCCCGGTTTTTGGTGGGCGAGGTGCGCCGGTAGCACGAAGAGCGACTCGACCAGCGAGAGGGCCAGTACCAGGATGACGATGATGGGAATGACCCGGAAGAGCTTTCCGGTGAAGCCCGGGAGCATCAGCATGGGCGAGAAGGCGGCCATGGTGGTGGCGATCGAGAAGCACACCGGCATGGCGACCTCGTGCACGCCCTCGATTGCGGCTTGCACCCGGCCAATGCCTCGCTGGCGCGCGTGGTAGATCGCTTCGCCCACGATGATGGCGTCGTCGACCACCATGCCCAAGGTCACGATGAAGGCGAACAGCGAGATCATGTTCACCGACACGTCGAGGGTGGGCATGAAGATGAGCGAGCCCAAGAACGAGATCGGGATGCCCATCGTCACCCAGAACGCCAGGCGCAGCTCGAGGAAGAGCCCGAGCACCGCGAGCACCAGCAGCAGGCCGATCGCCGCGTTGCGGGTGAGCAGATCGACTCGCTCACGGTACAAGACCGACCAGTCGAGCCAAGTGTCGACCTTCACCCCCGCGGGTAGGGTCTGCCGCAGCCGCTCCACGTGCCGGGACGCCGCCTCGGAGACCTCGATCGGGGTCATGTTACCGGTGCGATACACCCGCAGCATCACCGCGGGCTTGCCGTAGAAGAACGCGCCGCGGTCGACCTCGGCGAAGCCGTCGTCGAGCTCGGCGATGTCGCGCAGGCGCAGCTCGCCGCCCTCGGGGGTCGACTTGACGATGATGCCGCCGAAGTCGACGACGTCGTCGCGGCGCTCGTGGGTGCGGATCAGCACCTCGCCGCCCTCGGTCTTGATCACGCCGCCGGGCAGGTCGACCGAGGTCTCAGCCACGCGGCGCGAGACCTGCTCGAGGGTGAGTCCGTGGATCCGCAGCTGCTCGCTGGGGACCTCGATGCTGATCTCTCGCGGCTTGGCCCCGACGATGTCGACCTGGAAGATGTCCGGGTCGGCCAGCATCTCGTCGCGGGTGCGCTCGGCCAGGCGCCGCAGGGTCATCTCGTCGTGATCTCCGTGAAGGATGAGCGAGATCACCTCGAAGCGACTGGTCAGCAGGCTCACCACCGGCCGCTCGGTCTGCTCGGGCAACGAGGTGATCCGATCGATGGCGTTCTTGAGGTCACTGAGCGCCACGTTGGGCTCGGCGTCGAGCATCAGCTCGATGTAGACGGCGGCCGTGCCCTCCGACGCGGTGGAGCTGACCGCCTTGACCCCGGTGACGTCGCGGACGGCGTCTTCGATGGCCAGCAAGACGCCCTTTTCGACCTCCTCGGGGCTGGCCCCCGGGTAGGTGACCGAGACCTGGACGTAGTCGAGGTTGAAGTCCGGGAAGACCTCCTGTCGGACCTGAAGACCCATCAGCAAGCCCCCGATGAGGAACATCGCCATCAGCAAGTTGGCAGCGACAGGGTTCTTGGCCATCCAGGCGATGGCCCCCTTGCGACGGGCGAGGCGGTCGGTCATGGGGCTCCCGTTCCGGCTGCTTCGGCCTTGTTGGGCTTGGTCTTTTTAGACTTGGTCTTTTTAGACTTGGTCTTTTTAGACTCGGTCTTTTTAGACTCGGCCTTGTCGGGCCCCGCCTTGCTCTCGACGTGCGGGTCGGTGCTCGGTGTCGGCGGCGGGAGCTGGCTGGCGGAGCTCGCAGAGCTCTCGGGAACCTCGGTGGTCGGTGGTGCACCGGCCGTGGTCGAGTCGTCGTCGACCACCCGCAGCGGCATGTTGACCAGGGGCACGGCGAGTCGACTGGTGATCACTCGCTCGCCATTGGTCAGTCCCTTGTCGATGAACACACTGTCGCGGGAGCGCCACGTTATGGTGATCTTGCGGAGCTCTAGCTCGTCATCGGAATCGATTAGCCACACGGTATCGCCCTCGCGTAGGGCAGCGCGAGGGATCTCGATCACGTCTTGAAGCTCGGCCCCCTCGATCTCCACGCGCACGTAGCTGCCGAGCAGCAGCGGCAGCGCCCGCTGCTCGGGCGGCAGGCGCAGCTGGAAGGGATCGTCGACGGCGACCACCAGCTGGGCCATGCGTCCGTCCTGCTCGAGCTCGCCGAGCAGGCGCACCACGTGGCCCTCGCGCTCCACCACCTCGTCGCCCGCTTGTTGCACTACCCGCACGCGCGCGCCGATGGGCTGGGTGGTGTTGGTGCCGGGGATCGCGATCGAGCTGAGGCTCCCCACCGGGACCGCCACCTTCACGTGGAATTGTCGAGTCCCCACCAGAGTGGCCAGCGAGGTCGTGGGACCCACCAGCTGCCCGGTCTCCACGGTCTTGCGGGTCACCACCGCGTCGAAGGGGGCGATCAGCTTGGTGCGCCCCACCTGGAGCTCGGCCTGCTTGAGCTGGCTGCGGACCGAGCGGAGGTTGGCCTCGGCGCTCTGGATCTGCGGGACCCGGCGTGCCACGTCGCCGGGGTTGAAGGTGGGCTCGTCGCTGTCGCTACCGGCGGTGGGCGTGGCGGGCGTGGCGGGCGTGGCGGGATCGGTGGGGTCGGTGGGATCGCCCGCGGAGGGCGTGATGCCGACGTCGATCGAGCCCAGAGACTTCTCGAGCAAGGCCCAGTCCCGCTCGGCGACCTCCTTGCGGTTGCGCTCCTCTTCGAGACGGGCTCGGGCCTGGGCCAGCGAGGCGCGGGCGGTGTCGACCGCATACTTGTAGTCGCGAGAGTCGACCCGGATGAGCCGCGTGCCCCGGGCCACGTGGGCCCCCTCGCGCAGGCCATCGAACTGGGCGGTCACGCGACCGGTGACCTCGGCGTAGAGATCGACCTGGCGGGCGGGCACGACGGTGCCCATGCCGGTGACGGTGACCCGGGCGTGAGCACGCTCGACCGCGATCGCACGCACCGGGGTGCGCGTGGCTTCGGTCTGCGTGCGCTCGGGTTGGGGGGCCGACGCGATCAAGGTCTGGGCCCCGACGACGCCGCCGGCGATGACGACAATCGACAGCAATGCGCTACGGAGTCTCATGGTCCATTCTCCTGGGGCGTCGGTGCCGACGCGGGCGCGGAGGATTTGGTACGCGGCTCGTTATTTGGCTGCGGCTGCGACTGCTTCTGCCGCCGCGTTGACTTCGGCTTGGGCCCTTTGCCGGGGCGGAAGGATCCATCGGCGGGCAGGCCCCCTTGGGTGAGCTCGTCCGGTGCATCCAGCTGCTGGGTCCAGCTCCCGCCGAGCGCTCGGTGCAAGCGCACCCGGGCGGCGATCGCCTGGCCGCGCGCGCTGACTTGCTCGAGCTGGACCGCCTGGAGCGCGGTGATGGCGGTGAGCACCGAGAGGTAATCGACCTTGCCGGCCAAGAAGTCGCTCTGCGCCGACTCGAGCGAGGCCCGGTTGGCGAGACGCTCCGCCTCGAGCTGCGCGATGACCTCGTGCTGGGCGTGGACCTGAGCCAGCGCATCCTCGACCTCACCGATCGCTCGGAGCACGGCCTGACCGTAGGCGGCCACTCGCTCTTCGAGCACGGCGCGGGTGCGGGCCACTTCGGCCTTGCGGCGACCCCCCTCGAACAGCGGCGCGACCAGGTTGGCGCTGAGGGTGTAGATCCAGTTGCTGAACAGGCCGTTGTTGCGACCCTGAAACCCGGTGCTGGCCGAGAGGCTCAGCTGGGGAAAGCGCTCGGCGATCGCCACCCCCACGCGGTAGTCCGCCGCGAGCACGGCCCGAAAGGCAGCGCGCACGTCGGGCCGGCGGTGCAACAGATCGGCAGGCGGGCCCACCTCGGGCAGGGGCGTGGGCTCGGGCAGCTCGACCCGCTCGGGGTGGATCGATGCGGCCGGTGGCCGCCCTAGCAGCAGGGCCAGCCGGTTCTCCTGCAGTTGCTCCTGCAGCTTCACGCTGGGCAGCACCCGGCGCTGGGACGCGATCTGGCTGCGCTGCTGGTAGATCGCGCTGGGCTGGGCCAGCCCGCGCTTGTAGCGGAACTCGACCAGCTCGAGGTAGTCCTCGCTGACCTGGAGCTGGGCCTTGAGCACCGCCTTGCGCTGCCGGGCCTCCAGCAGCTGGAACCAGGCGTCAGCCACCTCGCCCACCAGGGTGATCGCCTGGGCTTCCACCTGGTCGCGCTGCCCCGCCACGTCTTCGATGGCCGCCTTGTTGGCGTTGCGTACCCGACCCCATAGATCCACCTCGTAGCTGGCGGCCAGGTTGAGGGGGTAGCCGGAGATCACCGCGTTCTCGGGGAACTCGAACGACGGGAGCCCGGGCACCATGGGGATGTCGCTTTGGAAGTCGTCGCCGAAGTTGAAGTTTTGGCGTGAGGTGTTGGCGCCCGCCTCGACGCGGACCGAGGGGAAGAATGCGGCCCGCGCGATCCGGTGGGCCGCCATCGCCTGCTCGAGCCGGGCCCACGCCTGGTGCATCTGGAGGTTGTCGTCGAGGACCTCCTGAACGAGGTCGTCGAGCGGGGGGCTGCCCAGCTCGGCCCACCAGCGGTCGGGGGCCGCGGCCGGCTCGGCTTGCCCCGTCGGCCCGGCGTAGTGCTCGGGCAGGTCGACGGGGGGCGGCCGGGAACGGTCGACCTTGTGGCAGGCGGGGCCCCAAAGGCCCATCGCTAGCCCGAGCACTACCGTCCACCGAGACCGACGCGGTGTCTTCATCGTGGCCCCGCTCCCTTCACGAACAGTTCCATGATCCGATCGGCCTGGTCCACGACCGATTGGGAGCGATCAGAGAGCATCCAATCGGCAATGAACGCACGGCAGCTGCCCATGAGCGCGAGCGCCAGAGGGTTCGGACCCAGGTCACTACGCAGCTCGCCCTGGGTGAGCGCCTGCTCGATCGCCTCTCGCAGCAGGCCAACGTAGACGAAGTAGGCACGCTTGTGGGCTTCGATGTCGAGACCGCCGTCGTTGTTGCCGACCGCCTCCATCTGCACCGAATAGAGCTGGCCACACTCCTCCACCGAGGCCAGGGTCTCGCGCAGGATCGCGTGGACCCGCGGCAGCCCGACCGATCCGGGCGCTGCGTTGGTGATCCGCTCGAGCATCTGCTCTTGCGCCCGCTCGAGCAGGGCGTCGAAGACCTCGCGCTTGCTGTCGAAGTAGTTGTAGAGGGTGCCAATCGCGACCCCTGCGGCCTGGGCGATGGCCGACATCTTGGTGGCTCCATAGCCGGCTTGCCCAAAGACCTCCGCAGCGGCGTCGAGGATGGCGCGACGGTACTCCTGCTTGCGTCGCGATCTGACACGCTCGTGGATCGAACCTGCGTTGGGGTCGGTCACGAAGAGCTATTCATTTACGTGAATCTCGGTTCATGTCAATGAGCCATTACTCAGAGAACCCCTTAATTTGCCGATATATCGATGTTCATCGGCAAGTTTGGGCGATGGCCGGTCTTGGTTGAAAGTGCGTGATATCCGCATATGTCGAAGGCTGCGGGTCGAACGCGCTAAGGTCCGTGGCCGAATGACCGACGCGATCGACGTGTTGCTCGACAAGGAGCTCGCCTATTGCGGAGAGGGGATCTCGGTGGCCTCGCTCGAGGCGGCCATCGAGCAGGAGCGGGTGCGGCAGGACGGTCAGGTCAAGGCATTGCAGGTGCTGCAAGCGCGCAACGTGGAGGTCTCCGAGTCGCTGGCCAAGGAGGTCGAGCAGCTCCAGCGGCTGTCGAGCTACGTGGCCGAGGGCCGGGTCAATACCTCGGTCTGGTCCCGCTTTCGCGAGATGATGGCGAGGATCCCCGGGCTCTCCGGGCTGGCCGTGACCCCGCAATCGGTCGAGCAAGTGCTGCGCGCCCAGTACGAGAACAGCCTGGTGCGGGTCAAGGAGGCGGCTGAGCTGGCCGATCGCCTGCAGCTGGCCGAGGCCGATCTGCACGACGAGATCGAGCGGCTCAACACGCGCATCATCGAGTCGGCACGCAACGAGCAGGTGGCCGCTGACTACATCCTGAAGGTGCAGCGCGAGCGCGATCGTCTGGAGCTAGTAGAGCGAGACACGAGCGACCAAGACAGCCCGCGTACGCGGGAGATCGAGCGCACGCTGGATCGGATCCGGCGGGTGCTGGCCGATCACTCGGTGCGCCTACAGCTGTACCACACGGCCGAGACCCGGCTGGGTCGGCTCAAGGACAGCAGCCGCCTGCTCATCGAGACCATCGGCAACCTGCGCGCCGACGTTCTCCACTACGTGACCGCGGCTGGGGAGAAGCTCGACATGGTCGCGGGGCAGATCCAGGCGATCGGCACCGCGGCGGACGCCTCGATCGTGATGCTGGAGATGAAGCGCTCGCTCGACGCGATGTCGGATGCCCTCAACCAGACCACCCGCTTCGTGGCCGACACCCAGCTCTACTTTCGGCAGAGCTTGCCGGGTCTGCTCCAGCAGCTGCAAGTGTTCGACGAGCAGACCCGCGATGCGCTACGGCAGAACATCGAGATCAGCAAAGCGCTAGAGGACGAGCGGATCGCTCGAGGGGTGGAGTTTGCGTTGCTGATGCGGGCGGAGCAGGAGGAAGCGCGAGCGCTCCCCGCAGCGGATGGACTCCCCGAGGAGTGAGGACCGGAGCTGCTCGAGGCGACGGGCGACCGGGGGGATCGTGGTGTGCGGTCGATCGGGCTGTAGGTGATCGGTCGGACTCGCTATGGTCTCGGTCATGCCCGAGCAGGAGCGACGCGCCATACCTGGGATCTCCGAGGACTGGTGGTCGGTGATCCTCGGCTTGGGCCTGCTGTTGGCCGTCGTCGTTGGCCTGGTGGCGACGTGTCCCAAGCCGAGCGCCTGGTATAGCGATCCGCTGGGGGCGTTCGCGGGTCAGTCGGCGAGCGCCTGGGCGATCCTCGCCGTGGCACTGCTCGGGCCGATCGCCGTGGCCGCCGGTCGGGCCGCGCGAACGGTCGTGCTCGGAGTGTGTGTGGTGATGGGGTTGGCGGCGCTGGCCAAGCTTGTTGGAGCCCAACGCTCGCTCCACGAGCTCGGCCTGGGCTACGCCCTGTGGGCGCTGGCGATGGGCCTGTTGGTCTCCAACACGGTGGGGACACCCAAGTGGTTGCTGGCGGGGGCGCGCTCGGAGCTGCTGATCAAGCTGGGGCTGGTGCTGCTGGGGGCGGAGCTCTTGGTCGAGCGGATCGTGGCCTTGGGCGGCCCGGGCTTGATGGTCGCCTACCTGGTCACGCCCGCGGTCATCCTGCTGATGTGGCACCTGGGCCGGCGCGTCCTGAAGATGGCCTCGCCCTCGCTGACCATCATCATCGCCTGTGCGACCTCGGTCTGTGGGGTGAGCGCGGCGGTGGCCATCGCCGCGGCGGTGCGGGCTCGGAAGGAAGAGCTGACCCTCGCGATCGGGATGACCATGATCTTCACGGTGGCGATGATGGTGGGCATGCCCGCGCTATGCCGGGCGATGGAGCTGTCGGATCTCGTAGGCGGGGCCTGGATCGGAGGTACCGTCGACTCCACCGGGGCAGTGGTGGCCGCGGGCGCCATGCTGGGGGAGCGGGCTGAGCGGGTCGCGGCGATCGTCAAGATGATCCAGAACACGATGATCGGCTTCATCGCGTTCGTGGTGGCGCTCTACTGGGTGGCGCGGATCGAGCCCGAGCAGGGCGGTGGCAAGCGGATCAAACCCTCGCTGGCCACGCTGTGGGAGCGCTTTCCCAAGTTCGTGCTGGGCTTTGTCGGCGCCTCGCTTGTCGCGTCGTTCGTGCTGACGCCGGCGCTGGGGAGCGAGGGCGTGGCTGCGGTCACCAAGGTCTCCAAGGGCCTGCGCAGCTGGTTGTTCGCGATGGCCTTCGTGTCGATCGGCCTGGAGTCGAGCGTGCGCAAGCTGGCCGCGCAGATGACCGGGGGCAAGCCCATCGTGCTCTACGGCGTGGGCCAGGTCGCCAATATCGTGCTCACCGTGCTGGCGGCGTGGCTGGCGTTTGGCGGTGTGCTCTTCGAGGTTGACCGCTAGGAGCCCGAAGGTTCACCACGAGCTCCCAGCAATAGGCTCTGCCAGTCGCGACTTGGTGACGAAGCCATCGGTCGCGTCGCTGTCGGTACCCCGCGGGCACCGATTGTTTCAGGGGGATCTGTTTTTTCCCCTCGATTGCCGACCCGCCGGATACTGGTTGCCTCGCTGTCGCAATTCCACGCCTCGGCAGAGATTTCGAACGGTACCGATTGAGGGTTCAACAACCGACTTAAAGTGTAATCGCAAGGGTTGACGGGGTAAGTGCTTCAGAGTGACCGATATTGCCCTACACCATGGTCTTGGTGCCTTGTGCCGACCCGAAGACCGCGCACGGATCGTCCTGATGACGCCTTTTGTTGGAAACGAAGGCAGAGGTGGTGTGTGGGAGACGTGTGTCACATCGCTCCGCTCGGCGATCGAATCGGCGGAGGTCGTTACTCGTCAGCGAGCCAGGCATTGCCGTCGGCTCGCGAACGCACGGCGAGGCCGGCTTACCGGCCGCATCGCGCATTGTAAAAAGGCTGCTATCCAGTGCCGGAGAATGTTCCCCAGGTGGTGACAATGTCGATGGTGAGCCGACAACCACTAGGACCAGCCGCGGTCGCGCGGCCTTTCCATCCATGCGTTCCCCACCGCAGCTCGTTGCACCGAAACGGTGTTTGCGCACTTTCCGCACGCCTGGGTCAGGCGCGTTTACGCGAGGCGCTCCGGTCGCGCTCTACCGAGCGGAAATTTCGGTTGATGGATTTGGGAGTATCCGGCCATATAACCAACGATGCCACCCCGGCACCACAGCGAAGTTTGGGATGTTTGAGGTTGCCTCGCTCCTACTTTGCCAACACACTCTTACAATCACACTCTTACCAACAAACCCTTACCTTAAGAATAAGATATTGAGGGCGCAATGTGTGTAGTCAGTTTCCTCGTGGCGCGTGCCAGGCCTATCTGTGATCCCCCCGACGAACTGATTGTACAGGTGATCATCCTCCAATTGGAAGCCCAATAGTCAAATAAATTTGGTCTCGCGTCGTCGACGCTCGGTGTCTGTAGTGCACCGTCGTGGCGATGTCAGAACGTCTTTGAGTGCGTTCGAGATCTCTCGGTGTCGAGGCGATACGGGCATGCGTGCGTATCAACTGACGACACTACGTCGGAGTGGATCCGTCATCGTGCTGCCGCGGGCCGAATGCGTTCGTGGGTTGCCGATGTGCGCTTCGAGATCGCATCGATACAGCGGAGAGCCATGCAATCGACTTTCTTGAACTTTGCCCAGATGCCCGTGGGTTACCACAATGCGTCGGCCGTCATTGCGGCGTGTCGGGCCGGTGGGGTCGGGGTCATCAACGCCGAGTTCGAAGCGGATCCTCGCCGCATTGTCGCGCAGATGGTCGAGGTTGCCGCGCACGTACAAACCTCTTTTGGTGTTCGCGTGGGATCCCTAAGTGAGGACCGGGACCAGAGCCTGGTGGAGGGTCTCAAGAGGTTCGCAGGTCAGGGACTCTGCTGGCTCTTCGTAGACTACGCGCGCATCGAGGAGCATGCCTCGCTCATCGCCGATCTTCGGCAGCGAGGCGTTGCAGTGCTCGCCCAGGTCACCTCCGCCGATGGCCTCGATGGAGGGGTAGAGCTCGCCGAGGAGCACGTCGACGGCATCGTGCTCAAGGGCCACGAGGCGGGAGGATTCGTCGGTGAAGACAGCACCTTCGTGCTGGTCCAAAAATGGCTCGGGGCGACCGAGCTGCCGCTGTTCGTTCACGGAGGCCTCACCCCGCAAGTCGCCGCGGCCTGTAGTGCCTTGGGGGTTGCGGGGGGTGTCTTCGACAGCCAGCTGCTCCTGCTCGAAGACATGCAGGCTCCGCGCGTGCACGAGTCGACGTTTGGCAAGCTGGCCGGGAGCGAGACCGTCGCGGTCGGAGACGGCGAGCGGGGGCAGTACTTTCGAGTGTTGGTCCGCCCGGGCCACGAGGTGGCGCGGGCGTTCGCGGCCGAGGGGAAGGGCAAGGGCTTCGAGGCGCTCGCCGACGCCGTCGTCGGGCGCGTGCGCTGGGACGAGCCGCGCGCGGGGCTGCTTGCGGTCGGGCAAGACATCTGTTTCGCCGCCCCGTGGCGCGAGCAGTACAAGTCGATCGCCGGTGTGTTTCGGGCGGTACGCGCCGCGGTTCACGGCAGCCTGCGAACGGCGGTCGACGCCCAGGTGATCCGGGCCGATGCACCGCTGGCGCGGGCCCTGAAGACGCCGCTGCCGATCGTGCAGGGGCCGATGACGCGGGTGTCCGATCGCCCGGAGTTCGCGGCTGCGGTGGCGGAGGCAGGGGCGTTGCCGATGCTGGCGCTGGCCTTGCTCAAGGGCGAGTCGCTACGCACGCTGCTCAACGACACCGCGGCGATGCTCGGCGATCGGCCGTGGGGCGTGGGCCTGCTGGGTTTTGCGCCGCAGACCCTCTTGGACGAGCAGCTCGCGGCCGCCCTCGAGGCCGGGCCGGACTACGCCATCATCGCCGGTGGACGTCCCGATCAGGCGGTGCAGCTCGAGGAGGCCGGGATCCCCAGCTTCCTGCATGTGCCCTCGGCTGCGCTCATCGGCCCCTTCCTGCGCGGCGGGTCGCGTCGCTTCATCTTCGAGGGGCGCGAGTGCGGCGGACACATCGGGCCGCTGAGCAGCTTTGTGCTGTGGAGCACGATGGTCACAACCTTGGTGACCGAGCTCGAGCACGCCTCGTCGGTCCACCCCAGCGAGATCCAGGTGCTGTTCGCGGGCGGCATTCACGATGCGGTGTCCTCGGCGATGGTGCAGGTGCTCGCCGCGCCGCTGGTGGCCAAGGGGATCAACGTCGGCATCCTGATGGGGAGCGCCTACCTCTTTACGCAGCAGATCGTCGAGCGAGGGGCCATCGTGCCTCGCTTTCAGCAGGTGGTCGTCGAGTGCGAGCGCACGGTTGCGCTGGCCTCGGGGCCCGGGCATGCGAGCCGCTGCGCGCTCACTCCTTTCGCCGAGGAGTTCTTCCGCACGCGGGAGCGGCTCGATGCACAGGGCGTGCCCGCCGATGAAGGGCGCCAGGTTCTCGACGACTTGATCCTCGGCCGGCTGCGGATCGCCTCCAAGGGGGTCGAGCGTCAGGGGCGCGGTGGCGAGCTGCAGGCCCTCGACGAGGGCGCTCAGCACGATCGCGGGATGTACATGCTGGGCCAGGTCGCGACCCTGCGCAGCAAGGTGGTCGACATGGCCGCCCTGCATGCCGAGGTGAGCGACGGCGCGGCGCAGCTGCTGCGTAGCCGCCTGCGTGAGCAGCAGGAGGCGACCGCCGACGAGCCCCGGGGCGCGGCCGACATCGCGATCGTCGGCATGAGCTGCTTGTTCCCGGGGGCCAGCTCTCCCGACGAGTACTGGGACAACATCCTCGGCAACGTCGACGCGATCACGGAGATCCCCGCCCATCGCTGGGACTGGCGCCTCTACTTCGACGCCGACCCCAAGGCCAAGGATCGGATCTACTCCAAGTGGGGCGGCTTCCTTGATGACCTGGTCTTCGATCCGACCAAGTACGGCATCCCGCCACGTTCGCTGAAATCGATCGATCCGATGCAGCTCATCGCGCTCGAGGTCGCGACCCGCACTCTCGCCGACGCGGGCTACGACAACGGCTCGTACGACCGCTCGCGCGCCTCGGTCATCATCGGCAGCAGCGGAGGCACGGGCGACGTTGGCACCCAGTATTGCGTGCGATCCGAGCTTCCCCGCTACCTCGGTGAGCTACCCGAGCACGTGGCCGACCAGCTCCCCGAGTGGACCGAGGACAGCTTCCCCGGCATCTTGGCCAACGTCATCGCGGGGCGCGTCGCCAAGCGTCTCAACTTCGGGGGGGTCAACTTCACCACCGACGCAGCCTGCGCGTCGTCGCTGGCGGCGCTCTATCAGGGCGTCAACGAGCTCGTCGCCGGACGCAGCGATCTCGTGCTCGCGGGCGCGGTGGACACGGTGCAGGGCCCCTTTGGCTACCTGTGCTTCAGCAAGACGCAGGCCTTGTCGGCGCGCGGGCGCTGCTCGTCGTTCGCGGCGAGTAGCGATGGCATCGTGATCTCGGAGGGCGTCGCCATGGTCGCGCTCAAGCGTCTCGCCGACGCGCAGCGGGATGGCGACCGGATCTACGCCGTCATCAAGGGCGTGGGCGGGAGCAGCGACGGCAGCTCGCGTGGCCTCACCGCGCCGGTGCCCGCGGGCCAGCTGCAGGCCATGCGTCGCGCCTACGAGGCCGCCGGCTTCGGGGCGCAGAGCGTCGGCTTGTTCGAGGCGCACGGCACGGGAACGGTCGCAGGCGACATCGCGGAGCTCAAGAGCACGTCGGAGCTCATCCGCCGGAGCGGGGGGCGACCCCAGCACTCGGTCATCGGGTCGGTCAAGACCACCATCGGCCACACCAAGTCGACCGCCGGCATGGCGGGGCTGATCAAGGTGGCGATGGCGCTGCATCGTCGCGTGCTCCCGCCGCACTTCGGGGTCGAAGAGCCCAACCCCGTGCTCCAGTGCGGGCGCAGTCCGCTTTACTTGATCGATCAAGCTCGGCCGTGGCTCGGTGAGGCCGGCAAGGCGCGACGGGGGGCGGTGAGTGCGTTCGGTTTCGGAGGCACGAACTTCCACGCGGTGCTCGAAGAGTACACGGGCGAGTACCGGCCGTGGTTACAGCCGACGGTGATGCGAAAGTGGCCCGCCGAGCTTCTGGTGTGGCGCGCGGCCGATGTCGACGGCCTCGTCGCCAGCCTCACGCGCCTGCAGGAGGCGATGTCCGGCGACGCCGACGTCGTGCTGCGCGACCTGGCCGCGGGGCTCGCCCGCGATCTGGGCACGGGCTCCGAGACGCTCGCGATCGTGGCGCGCGATGCTGGTGCGCTCTTGGCCACGCTGCCCCAGGTGATCGCGGTCTTGCGCGGAGACGCCGACCAGTTGCCGCGCGGTGTCTACCGAGGGTCTGCTCCGGCCGGGGACCAAGGCGGCAAGGTGGCCGTGGTCTTCTCGGGCCAGGGATCGCAATACCCCGAGATGCTGCGCGAGCTGATGGTGCACTTCGATGCGTGCGCGCAGACCCTCGCCACGGCCGACGAACTTCTGCGCGACCGCTTCACGGAGCGCTTTGGCGAGGGCCGCACGCTCAGCCGCTTCGTGTTTCCCCGAGGCAGCTATACCGACGATGCCAAGGCTGCCGCCGCGCAGGCCTTGACCTCGACCGACGTGGCCCAGCCCGCGCTGGGGGCCGTCGATGCGGCCGCGTACCACTTGATGCAGCACCTGGGGCTGCGCCCGGACATGGTCGGCGGCCACAGCTTCGGGGAGTTCGTCGCCCTCTACGCGGGCGGGGTCATCGACTTCGACCTGATGCTCTCGCTGGCTGCGGAGCGCGGGCGCGCGATCGTCGATGCCTCCGAAGCCTCGGGGGTCGAGCTGGGGACCATGGCCGCGGTCCGGGCCGAGCGCGAGGTGGTCGAAGCCGCGATCGCCGACGTCGAGGGCGTCATCGTGGCCAATCACAACGCGCCGAAGCAGGTCGTGCTCTCGGGGACCCGTGATGGGATCGCCGAGGCCACCCGCCGCCTCGACGAGGCGGGCGCTCGCGTGACCGAGCTGCCGGTGGCCGCGGGGTTCCACTCCGCTCAGGTTCGCCCCGCGCAGCCTGGGCTGTCCGAGGCGATCGCGGGCGGCACCTGGTCTGCGCCGACGATCCCGGTGTATTCGAATACGACCGCCGAGCCCCACGCCGACGATGTCGCGACGCTCAAGCGGGTGATGGCCGAGCACTTGGTCGAGCCGGTCGAGTTCGTCGCGCAAGTGGAGGCGATGTACCGCGACGGGGCGCGCACCTTCGTCGAGCTGGGTCCCAAGTCGGTGCTCAGCAACCTCGTAGGCCGGATCCTGGGCGACCGAGCCCACGTCGCCGTGTCGATCGATCGTGTGCGCGGTCTCGAGGGGCTGCTGGGCGCGCTGGCCCAGATGTTGTGCGCCGGCATCGATCTCGAGCTCGTCAACCTCTTCACGAATCGTGCGAACGCGCTGCCGGATCCCTACGCGCTCCCCGCCAAGCCGGTCCCTTCGAAGCTCGCGTGGCTTGTCAACGGCAGCGGTGTGCGGCCGGTGGGCGCGCCGGCCAAGCCGGTGGGCGTGACGCTGGAGCAGGCGTCGGCCAAGGCTTCGACGGCAACGTCGCCCGCACCCGCGCTCGCGCAGCCGGTCGCGGCTGTGCCCGCGCAGCCGGTCACTGCTGTACCCGCGCAGCCGGTCGCGGCTGTGCCCGCGCAGCCGGTCGCGGCTGTGCCTGCGCAGCCGGTCGCGGCTGCGCCACCACCACCGGCGATCGCGGTCGTTCCCGTGGCGCCCAAGGTTCCTTCACTCGCCCCCCCTGCGGGGCCCCCTGCGCCGGCATTCTCCGCCGCCCCGGCACGCTTTTGTGCGAACCGACGATCCAAGGCTAGTTCGATGACGGATCATGATCATGGCACACTGAATGGCTACTTCAGCATGATGCGCACGTTCCTGGAGACTCAGGAGCGCGTCATGTCCACCTACTTGCGCACGAGCGCACGCACCCTCGACGGTGATGTCGCCCCAAGGAGTCGGCTTCCGCCCGAGCGCGTCCTGCCGCTGGGCCCGACCCCCGTGGCCCCACCGGCTGTGGCTCCTCGAGTCCATGCCGTCCCGGCCCCCTCTGCGCCGATGGCCGCGCCGATGGCCGCGCCGGTGCCGGTAACGGTGGCTGCGCCGGTGCCGGTACCGGCGGCCCCCGTCGCGGTCGCGCCACCTCAGGCACCCGTCGCGGCGCCTCAGCCCGCGGCAGCCCCGGTGGCAACGACCTCCATCGCGGTGGCACCACCCCAGGCACCCGCCGCGGCGCCGACAGGCGGAAGCGAGGCGCCCAACTTGGCCAAGATGACCGAGATGCTGCTCGGCATCGTGGAAGACAAGACGGGCTACCCCCGCGACATGGTGAGCCTCACGCAGAATCTCGAGGCCGATCTCGGCATCGACTCGATCAAGCGGGTGGAGGTCTCGTCGGCGATGCTGGAGGTGCTGCCCGAGGCGCACCGCAAGGTCCTCACCGCGCGGCTCGGCGAGCTGAGCAAGCAGCCGACCTTGGAAGGCATGCTGACCATCCTCGGCTCCATCAACGGCAAGAACGGAGAATCGGTCCCTTTTGACCTCCCCGAGGCGGGACCAGTGGCCGACGTCGGTCACCCGCCTCGGTACGTCGTCGTGGGGCGCCGCCAGCCGATCGCTCGTGGGGCGAATCGGCGGCTGCGCCAAGGCCACTTCATCGTGGCCGACGACAACCTCGGGCTGGCCGAGGATCTCGCGCAGCACCTCGTGAACGAGGGCTGCACCGTCAGCCGCGTACCGCACCAGACACTCGCCGACGAGGCTGCGCTGCTCGAGTGGATCGCAGCGCATGCGCCCGCTTCGGTATCCGGCATCGTGCACTTGGCGGGGGTCGGGGGGCAGCCCATCGATCCCGATGCGCCCGTCGATACGTGGCGGCGTGCGCTGATGCTCCACGAAAAGTCCCTATTCGTGCTCTTGCACGGCCTCCACGCGGTGTTGGCCGACGACGGGCACGTGCTGGCCGCGTCGGGCCTGGGCGGATCCTTCGGCCGGGACGCGCACGAGGGTACGGAGGGGCTTCACCTGCAGGGCGGTGCGGTCGGCTTGCTCAAGTCCTTTTTTGAAGAGCGACCAGGACTGCGCGTCAAGGCGGTCGACGTCGATCCCTCCCTGGCGTCGTCGTCCATCGCCGTGAGCCTGATGGGCGAGCTGAGCCTCGTCGGTGGTCGGCAAGAGGTCGGCTACCCGAAGGGCCAGCGCACGACCTTCCACACCGTACCGATGGCCGTGTCCACCACGCCCCCCACCGACTCCGCGTCGACGTTGAATAGCGAGCGGGTGGTCCTCGCCACCGGAGGAGGGCGCGGCGTTACGGCGGAGGTGCTGCGAGAGCTTGCTGCGCCGGGCACGACGCTCGTCCTCACCGGGCGTCGCACGGCGCCGCAGGCCGAGCCGCCCGACATGGCCGCGGCCACCACCGCGGCCGGGCTCCGCAATCGGCTGATCGCGCAGGTCCGTAGCGGGCGCAGCCGCATGACCTTCGCCCAGATCGGGCGAGAGGTTCAGGCCACCCTCGCGGCCCGCGAGCTGCGGCAGAACATCGAGGACTTCGAGCGCCGAGGCGCGACCGTGGAGTACCACGCGGTCGACGTCACCGACGAAGCCTCGCTTCGGGCCCTGGTGAGCGACGTCAAGGCGCGGCTAGGCGGCGTGCACGGCGTCGTACACGGCGCCGGCATCATCGAGGACAAGCTGCTCGTCGACAAGACGAGCGAGAGCTGGTCCCGGGTGGTTGAGACCAAGGTGCTCGGTCTGTTGCTCCTGCACAAGTTGGTCGAGCCCGACAACCTCGAGTTCTTCGCGGTGATGAGCTCGGTGGCCGGGCGCTACGGCAACAGCGGGCAGATCGACTACGCGACCGCGAACGAGCTGATGAATCGGCTGTGCTGCCAGCTTCGTGATCGATGGCAGCAGCGCGTGAACGTGATGGCCTTGTGCTGGGGCCCGTGGGGGCCGACCCAGTTCGGCCAAGGCATGGTCAACGCGGGGATCGAGGCCAAGTTCGCCGAGAAGGGTGTCTTTTTGGTGACGGCGGCCGCGGGGCGCAAGCTCTTTGGCGACGAGGTCCGACGCACCACGTCGGATGACGTCGAGCTCATCTTCGGGGCAGGGCCGTGGGAGGAGCACGAGGCCGCCGTCGGCGCTATCGAAGGCGACCCTCAGAGCGACCCTCAGAGCGCCGACGCCGATGCAGCGCGCGGTCCCCTGCTCGGTGATGTCGAGGTCAGCGTGCGGCCGGACGGCGGGCGCGTGCTGTCGGTGCGCCTCGACGCCAACCACACCTACCTGGCCGCGCACCGGATCGATGGAGTGGCGATCCTCCCCGCCGCTGCGGCGGTCGAGCTGTTCGCCGAGGCCGGACAGGCGCTGTGGCCCGGATGGCACGTCGTCGAGGTTCGAGAGTGCCGGATGCTCAAGGGAGTGGATCTCCAGCAGCCCGAGCGTTGCCTCGAGCTGGAGCTGAGCCTTCCATCCTATGGATCGAGCGAAGGTTTCGAGGTCAGCGCGTCGCTGCGGTCGCCTGGCGCGTCGGGTCAGCCGCCCCGGATTCACTACCGCTGCGTGCTCCGCTTCGCCCAGCAGTATCCCGAGAGCTTCTCCATGACACCCCAGGCCCACACCGAGCGCACGCTCACGGTCGAGGAGGCGTACGGGCGATGCCTCTTCCACGGTCCCTGCTTCCAGGTCATCGAGCGGCTCGACGGGCTCTCGTCGGCTGGCGCACAGGCGCTCGTCCGCGCGTCATCGCCGGCGCAGTGGCTGAACAACGCGAAGGAGGCGGAAGCGTGGATCTTCGATCCGGCGCTGGTCGACGCCGGACCGCAGATGGCGATCTTGTGGGCACGTAGCTTCCACGACCAGACGGTCTTACCGACCGGGTTTGGGCGCGTCGTTCGCTACGGCGCTGCGCTTCCTTCCCGGTTGCGCATGGTGTTCGAGCGCTTGCCGACCAAGATCCCGCAGCAGGTGCGCGCCAGCGTCTACTACCTCGACGACGACGACAACGTGGTCTTGTTCATCGAAGATCTTTGCAGCATCGGCAGCTCTGCGCTCAATCGGATCGCGACGCGTACGACGGTCGAAACCCAAGTGCTGCTGGGTAGTCTCTAACTAGATGGGGTAGCAGGCATGGGACCGCACGTGAGTCAGCAAGACGACCGGATCGCCATCATCGGTATGGCCTGCATGTTCCCGCAGGCGCCGACCCTGCACGACTTTTGGCGCAACATCGTGTCGGGCGTCGACGCGGTCAGCGACGCGCCGCCCCCGTGGGGGGCAAGCCGCTACGTCGACTCCGGTCGCATCAAGACCTCGTCGGGTGGCTGGCTCGCCGACCTCTTTCGGTTCGATCCCCATCGATTCGGCATCATGCCCAACTCGCTCGATGGCGGGGAGCCGGACCAATTTCTCGCCCTGAGCGTGGCGGCCGATGCTCTGCGCGACGCGGGCTACCTCGAGGGCCACGACCATCGCGACACGGGCATCGTGCTCGGCCACAGCACCTACCTGCACCGCGGCCAGGGCACCCTGATCCAAAACCACATCGTGATCGACCAGACCCTCGACCTGCTGCGGGTGGTATGCCCGGACGCAGACGACAGCGCGCTGGCGCAGGCCCGGGAGATCCTCGCGCGATCTCTGCCCAAGTGCAGCCCTGACATCGCGCCGGGGCTGGTGCCGAACGTGATGACCGGTCGGATCGCCAATCGGCTCGATCTGAAGGGGCCCAACTACCTGGTCGACGCGGCGTGCTCCTCTTCGCTGCTGGCGGGGGCCGCGGCGACCGACGAGCTTCGCAGCGGTCGCTCGTCGTTGATGCTCGCGGGCGGCGTCAACGCGTCGCTGCCCCCTGAGGTCGCGGTGATCTTCACCCAGCTCGGTGCGCTGAGCGGGCGCGGCAAGGTTCGACCCTTCGGGGTCGGGAGCGACGGGACCCTGCTGGGCGAGGGGCTCGGCGTCGTCGTGCTCAAGCGTCTCGCCGACGCATCCCGCGATGGTGATCGGGTCTACGCCGTGCTCCGTGGGGTCGGACAGGCCAGCGACGGGCGGGGCTCGGGCTTGCTGGCGCCGAGCGTCGAGGGCGAGACGCTGGCCATTCGCCGCGCGTACGAGAGCACGGGCGTCGATCCGGCGACCGTCGGGCTCGTGGAGGCGCACGGCACCGGAATCCCGCTCGGCGACAAGACCGAGATCGCCGCGCTCACCAACGTGTTCGGTGGAGGCGAGGCGGCCGTACCGACCCTGCCCATCGGCTCGGTGAAGTCGATGATCAGCCACTGCATCCCCGCGGCCGGCATCGCCGGGCTCATCAAGACGTCGCTGGCTCTGCACCACAAGGTGCTGCCGCCCACGCTGTGCGACGAGGTCAATCCCGACCTCGAGCTGCGGGCGCCGCTCTATATCAACACCGAGGCTGCGCCGTGGATCCACCCGACCGGCTCGCCGCGCCGCGCGGGGGTCAACTCGTTCGGCTTTGGGGGGATCAATACCCACGCGATCCTCGAGCAAGCCCCGCAGTCCGTTGCGCAGCCCGAGCGCAGCACCCCGTGGTCCCACGAGCTGTGCGTGTTCTCGGCGGCCGACAAGGCGACGCTCATCGAGCGGGTCGAGGCTTTCCTGGCCCGGGCGAAGGACCACCCGGAGCTCACGCTCGAGGACATGGCCCTCGGTCTGGCAATGGCCGAGTCGGGCGAGGCACACCGGCTCGCTGTGGTCGTCTCCGACCGGGCCGCGCTCGCCAAGGCGCTGGGTCGGGCGGTCGCCAGGCTCCGCGAGTCCGACAAGTCCCGCTGGGCGACTCGCGACGGCGCCGTCTACTGCGGAGAGCCGCTCGGCGGGAAGCTGGCGTTCGTGTTTCCCGGCGAGGGCTCGCAGTACCTGGGCATGCTGTCGGATCTCGCGATGGTCTTCGACGAAGTGCGCGGGTGGTTCGACTTCTGGGCCGGCCTCTACGCCGATGAGCCCGGGCAGCGCCACGCCGACATCGCGTTCCCGCCGGCGTCGGGCCTCACCCCGCAGCGGCGCCAGGAGCTCGAAGCTCGACTCCACGAGATGGATGTTGGTTCCGAGGCGGTCTTTGTGGGGGCGCAGGCCATGGTTGCGCTCTTGCAGCGGTTGGGCGTGACTCCTGATGTCATGGTCGGACACAGCTCGGGCGAGTCGTCGGCGCTGGCCGCCGCCAGGGCGATCCCGTGGGGTGAGCGGTCGGAGCTCGCAGGGCACATCCGGCGGCTCAACCGGGTGTACCGGGAGATCCTCCGGGACGGAAAGATCCCAACGGGCACTCTGCTGGCGGTCGGAGCCCTGCCGCTGGCGACCGTGGAGCAGCACATCGCACAGGTCGATCCAGAGATCGCGCTGGCCATGCACAATTGCAGCAACCAGCTGGTGCTGTTCGGAGCACCGGGCTCGATGCAGACGCTGACCGACCGGCTCACGGCGCAGGGAGGGATCTGCATGGCGCTGCCCTTCGACCGCGGCTACCACACGTCGAGCTTCTCGTCGGCGAGCATGGCCTTCCGCGGCTACTACGACGACATCGAGCTGCAAAGGCCGCAGATCCCCCTGTACTCGTGCGCCTCGGCGGAGCCCTTTGCCGACGAGCGCGACGCGGTCCGAGACCTGGCCGCCGCCCAGTGGTCGAGCACGGTGCGCTTCGAGCAGACCGTGCAGCGCATGTTCGCCGACGGCGTCACGACCTTCATCGAGGTCGGGCCGTCGGGCAATCTGACCTCGTTCATCAACAGCATCCTGGCTGGCACCGACTCCCTGGCCCTCGCGACCAACCTGCGGCGTCGGCCCGGGCTGCGGCAGCTGCTGTCGGTCGTGGCGCACCTCTATACGCAGGGGCGTCCGCTTTCGCTGGCTCGCTTGTTCGAGGGCCGCAGCGCGACGGCGCGGAGCGAGGAGCCGCCGCGGCCCGACCGGCGCGTGCTCCTCGACAATACGATGCCGCGGATCCACCTCGGTGAGGCGGATGTCGCCCGGATGCAGACGCTCATTCGGCCGCTGCCGGTGGCGGCCGTCGCCGCGCCCTCCACCGAGTCGGCGCCTCCGCACGCGGTGTCTCCACAAGCTGTCTCCGCTGGACCCGCGGACGCTGGACCCGTGGCCGCAGCACCCGCCGATGCAGCACCCGCCAATGCAGCGGACGGCGTGATGCCGGACCACTTCCGGCTCATGAACTCCTTTTTGGACCAACAGTCGCGCTTGGTCTGCGACTGGCAAGCAGCGGTGGGGATCCGGGCCCACGACGCCGCGGGTGCTGACCCTTCGGTGGCCTTGCCCGCCTACACGAGCTTCCTCGACGCCATCGTCGAGTGCGACGCCACACACGTTGTCGCCGAGTGCCGACTGAGTCTGCACGCCGACGCCTTCCTGCGCGACCACGTGCTCTCGGGAGAGGTCTCGAGCACCGACCCCCAGCTCACCGGGCTGTCTTGTGTACCCCTGATGGTGAGCCTGGAGATCATGGCCGAGGCGTGTGCCCTGCTCGCCCGCAGCCCCGCCCTGTGCGTGATCGAGAACGTGCGAGCGAACGGCTGGATCGCGCTCGACGACCCCGAGCTCACCCTCCAGGTTCGCGCGCGGGCGACCGGCCCCTATACCTACGCGGCGGAGCTCGTCGGCGAGTCGGGCGTCATCGTGAGCGCGGCCTTCGGCTTTGAGCTGCCGCAGGCGCGGTGCCCCGCGCTGCCGAAACTCACCGAGTACCGGCCGTCGATCTGGAACGACGAGGAGCTCTACACGTCGGGCATGTTCCATGGCCCCGTCTTCCAGAGCATTCGCCACATCGTGGGATGGGACGACTCGGGCATCGACGCCCAGCTCTTTGGCGCGGCGATCCGAGGTTTCTTTGCCGAGGGGCAGCAGCCGCAGCTCGTGCTCAACCCGGTCTTGCTCGACGCGGTCGGCCAGCTCGCGGCGTACTGGATCGCCCAGTACGCTGGGGTCGAGTTCAACTGCTTCCCGTCGACGATCGAGCGGATCGAGCTCTACGCCGACTGCCCCGAGGATCTCCCGGGCCTGCGCCTGCGAGCTCGGCAGCGGCCGCTCGATCCGGCGGCCGCGGAGATCTCGGCGGCGCGCACGTGGGACTTCGAGTGTCTCGACGACCAGGGGCGGCCGCTCGTTCGGGTGTCGAACCTGCACAACGTCTACTTCGCGGTCCCCCTGCGCTTTTACGAGGTGCGTCGTGACCCGCTGCACGGCTGGCTGGGCCATCCGGCGAGGTTGTCGGGCCGCGACGCCGTGCTGCTGTGGGAGCTGCCCATGCTGCCGGAGGCCTTCTGCTCGCAGTCGTCGGGCATCTTCCTGCGGATCTTGGCGCACACCTACCTCGACGCCAGCGAGCGCGAGCAGTGGCGTGCGTTGTCGGGCAGCGTGCGGCGGCGCCGGCAGTGGCTGCTCGGCCGGGCCTGCATCAAGGAAGCCGTCCGCTACTGGGTCCACCAGACCACGGGGCAGCTTCTGTACCCCTCCGACGTCGTTGTGGGGCATGACGCGCTCGGTGCCCCCCATGTCGATGGTTGGTGGCGCGGAAGCCTGAGCGATGCCCCGTCGGTCTCTTTGTCGCACGACGCGTCGGGCTGCACGGTCGCCCTCGCCAGTCCGGTGTCCCGCGTCGGTGTCGATCGCGAGGCGATCGGACGTATTCAACGACCTCAGTTGCTGGCCGAGGCGCTCACGCCCGCCGAGCGCACGCTCCTCGAGGGCCTCGACGAGGCGGGCATTCAAGAGCGGCTGCTGCGGATCTGGTGTGCCAAGGAGGCGGCCGCCAAGTTCCTCGGCATCGGATTACAGGGCATGCCGGCGGCCTTCGAGGTGCGGATGGTCGATGCAGCTACGGCGAGCGTCGTGCATGCTGATTCTCTGGTCTATGTCGATCTCGTTCGTGACGAGACCTCCATCATCGCCTTGGCGAGCGAATCCTGAATGACAACGGGACACTCCTAATGCAAGCACCACAACAAACCGTCGAGCGATCGGTGATCGCGATTGTCGAAGACCTGACCCAGGACTGGGGCCTGGAGGCCGAAGGCATCGAGGCCAGCACGTTGCTGGTCGAGCAGCTCGAGTTCGCCTCGGTCGACATCATCCAGCTGTGCGTGGCGCTCGAGCAGCACTACGACCGCAAGCTGGCCTTCAAGGATCTTCTGTTGGTCGACGGAAGCTACGTCGACGATCTCTCGGTTGCGCAGGTAGCAGCCTTCGTAGCCCGGCGCATCGGGGCCCCCCAAGAGGCACGACAATGACCACTCGCACGCTCTTCATCGGCATGGACGGAGCCACGTTCACCGTCCTGGACGATCTCACGGCCGGCCCCGAGCCGGTGATGCCCTTCATGGCCAAGCTGTTTCGTGAGGGCGCTCGGGCCCCGCTGCGGTCCACCCCGAACCCGCTCACCCCGCCCGCGTGGGTGTCGCTGATGACCGGTCGCAACCCCGGACACCACGGCGTGTTCGACTTCATCCGCACCGAAGAGCTCGGCGACGACGTGTTCTTCACCCTCTATGACTCGCGCGACTGCCGGGTCGAGACGATCTGGTCGATCGCCAGTCGCCAGGGCCAGCGGGTGGCCGCGCTGAACTTCCCGTTCACGGCGCCGCCGCCGGCTGATCTCGCGGGCTTCATGGTGCCGGGCTTCGTGCCGTGGCGTCACCTGCGGCGCAACTGCGCGCCCAAGGGGCTGTACAACCGGCTCAAGGGGATCGAGGGCTTCGATCCCAAGGAGCTCGCCTGGGACTTCGAGCAGGAGAAGCAGGCGCTGGACGAGCTCTCGGACGAGGATCGCGAGAACTGGGTCCGGTACCACCTGCCCCGCGAGATGCAATGGTTCCAGATCGCGGACTACCTGATGAAGGAGGAGGCGCCGGAGCTGATGGCGGTGATGTTCGACGGCGTCGACAAGCTGCAGCACCAGGCGTGGCTCTACATCGACCCGGCGCAGCAGCAGGGGGAGCTGAGCGAGTACCACGTGCGCATGCGCAAGCTGTGCATGGACTACTTTCGGCAGCTCGACGGCTTCATCGAGCAGCTGGTCACCGCGGCCGGGCCCGAGGTGCAGGTGTACCTCGCGTCCGACCACGGCTTCACGGCCACCGACGAGATCGTCCGCATCAACACCTTCTTGCATGACAAGGGCTACCTCGGCTGGCTCGACGCGCCCAAGACGGCGGCCGGCAAGCGGCGTGAAGACAGCATGTTTGCCTACCTCGACTGGGACAAGACCTTCGCCTACTGCGGGACCCCCTCGAGCAACGGCATCACGATCCGGGTGGCCAAGGAGCCGGGACAGAGCGGGGTCGCGCCTGAGGACTACGAGTCGTTCCGCAGCCGCCTCATCGAGGACCTGCGCGACTTTCGGGACCCGGCCAGCGGCGAGCGGATCATCACCGAGATCCACCTGCGCGAAGACGCCTTTCCCGGGGAGGCCATGGAGCAGGCGCCCGACCTGTTGCTCGTGCTGAGGGATCACGGCTTCGTCTCCATCAAGAACAAGACGCCGGCCGTCGAGCCTCGCCCGTCCATTGCCGGGACCCACCATCCCGACGGGGTGTTCATCGCCTACGGCCCTGGGATCGCCCCGGGAGCGCGGCTCGATCGCCGCAACATCGTCGACGTTGGCTCGACGCTGCTGCACAGCCTGGGGCTCCCGGTTCCTTCTGACTTCGAGGGGCGCGTGCCCGCGGAGCTCTACACCTCGGCACATCGTGCCGACAATCCCGTCCGGATCGGCCCACCCACCAAGAAGAAGTCGGAGCAGGGCGACGCCGAGGGAATGTCCGAAGGCGACAAAGACCAGATCATGGCCCAGCTCCAGATGCTCGGGTACATGGAGTAGTGCGATGCCGACGGCTTTGATCAACGGCGCGCGCATCAACTACCTGCAGGTAGGCGCCGCGTCGGCAGTGGAGGACCTGGTGCTGGTGCATGGTCTCGCGACCAGCCTTGCCTTTTGGTACCTGCCCTACGCGTCGGTGTTCGGGGGCTACTACCGGGTCACTATGTTCGACCTGCGCGGGCACGGCCGCTCCGAGCTGACTGCGGGGGGCTACACGCCGGCCGCGCAGTCGGCCGACCTCGAGGGGTTGATGGATCACCTCGGGATCGCACGCGCGCACTTGGTGGGGCACAGCTTCGGCGGGGTGGTGGCGCTGGGGCTGGGCCGACGCGCCCCTCGCCGGGTGGCGAGCCTGGTGCTGGCCGATACCCAGGTCGCGATGACCCGCGCGATGCCGGTCGATGGGTGGGCCCACAGCTCCCTCATCCAGGCCTTGCTCGACCACAACGGCATCGAGCTGGACGTGGATTCGCCGAACTTCGGCCACCAGCTGCTGACCTTCGTGGCCGAGCGACTCGTGCACGACCAAGCGCTGCCCGAGGGCTTGCTCGAGCTGATGGGGCCGTCGCTCGGCACTCACCCGCGCCGCACCGCGAAGCGGTGGCTCGATCTCCAGGCCCGGGCGGAGCAAGAGTTGCTCGCCGACGACGGGCTCACGCCGGATGTCTTGCGCAGCTTCGATTTTCCCGTGCTCACCATGCTCGGTGGTCGCTCGCGGGCTCACGCGAGCCGCTCGTTCTTCAGCTCGGTGTGGCCTCACGGCCAGATGGTCACGATCCCCGACGCCGGGCACTTCTTCCCCAGCTCCCACGCAGACCAGGTGATCGACGCCTGCGAGCGCTTCTGGAACGGTCTGGCGATCCAGACCTTGGTGGTGGCCTGAGAGGACCAGGAGCATGGTGACCCCGCAGCGCAGAGTCGGCCCACCCCCGGGATTGCACGAGCGAGACTTTCGGCTCATCGCGCGCCGGGGGTTCGGCGACGGCATCAACGCCTACGCGCACTCGATGGCGTGGTTCCAAGACAACCTTTATGTTGCGACGACCCGCGGCAACTTCCCCTTGATGAAGCGGCGGCTGCCGATCGGGATGGACGTGTGGCCGGTCGAGTGCCCGCAAAACCCCTTCGCGCTCGACCTGCGCGCCGAGATCTGGCGCTACACGGTCTCCGAGGACAGCTGGGAGCGAGTTTTCAAGGCTCCCCTCATCACGGGCAGCGACGGGCAGCCGATCCCGCGTGAGCTCGGCTTCCGCGGCATGGCGCTCTATAAGCCCACCCCGGACGCACCCGAGGTGCTCTTCGTATCCACGTGGAGCCCGGCCCGGGGCCCGGGCCCGCTTTTGCTAGCCACCGAGGATGGGCGACGCTTCGAGCCGACCTGCGAGCCGGGGCTGGTCGGTCTGCCGGTCACCACGATCCGCACGATGGTGTCGTTCAAGGGCCGCATGTACACGACGCCAGCCGGCTCGCGCGGCGGCAATCCGAACCTCTCCGCGCACTCGGTCGTCTACGAGAGCCGCAACCCGCTGCGTGGCGAGTGGGAGCCGGTCAGCGACTTTGGCTTCGGCGACCCCGGCAACCTCACCATCTTCGAGATGGCCGGGATGGGTGAGCATCTCTATGTCGGCACCTTCAACCTCGAGGGCTTTCAGCTGTGGCGCAGTACCCTCAGCGGCGACCCTCCCTACGAGTGGGAGAAGGTTCTCGAGCGTGGGGCCTGGCGCGGGCCGACCAATCAGGTCACGCTGAGTATGTATCCATTCAAGGGCGCGCTCTACATCGGCACCGCCATCCAGGGCGGTGGCATCGACCGACAAAACAAGATCGGTCCCGCGCCCGCGGAGCTCATTCGTGTGTACCCCAACAAAGAGTGGGACCTGCTCGTGGGCGACCCTCGCGACACGCCGGATGGCTACAAGAATGCGCTGTCCGGCTATATGCCCGGCTTCAACAATCTCTTCAACGGCTACTTTTGGCGCATGTGTGAGCACGATGGCTGGCTCTACCTTGGGACGTTCGAGTGGAGCGCCCTGCTCGGTTACGCCAATCGCTCGTCGTGGCCGCAGCCCTTCACGAACCTCGTCAATCAGGTCACCCCAAAGGCGATCTTCGACAACCACTCCGGCTTCGACCTTTATCGGAGCTACGACGGCGAGAACTGGATCCCGGTGACCAACAACGGCATGTCCAATCCCTACAACATCGGGCTCCGCACGCTGGTGTCGTCGCCCCACGGGCTCTTCATGGGCACAGCGAACCCCTTCGGCCCCAAGGTGATGCCACTGGACGGCAACGCCTACCAGCCCAACCCGCGAGGCGGCTGTGAAGTGTTCTTTGCACGGACGAACTGAGCGGCAGCTTATGGCTGTGCTGTGGGCGACCTGCAGCACGGGTTGCCTTGCCCAGACGACCAACGGATCTCCGAGCCAAAGAGGAAGCGACGCAGGTAGCGCAGTGCGAGACGATCGACCAGTCGCCCCGAAGGGCGGTACCGAGATGATGCGCGACGTGGCCTATGGTCCCGACCCGGCGCACCGTCTAGACGTGTACCTGCCCCGGGAGCCTCGCGGTGCGCCCGTGATCTTCTTCGTGCACGGTGGCGCGTGGATGCGCGGCGACAAGGCGACGACCGAGGTCACGGCCAACAAGGTCGCGCACTGGGTGCCCAAGGGCTACATCGTGGTGTCGACGAACTATCGGCTGTCGCCGCCCGACCCGCTCGAGCAGGCCGACGACGTAAGCCGCGCGCTCGCGTTCGCCCAAGCCCAGGCCGGCGAGTGGGGGGCAGATCCTGCCCGCTTCGCCTTGGTGGGGCACTCCTCGGGGGCACACCTGGTGTCTTTGCTGGCCTCGGATCCCTCGATCTCGGCCAAGCACGAGGTCGACCCCTGGCTCGGCACGGTGGCGTTGGACAGCGCGGCCTTCGACGTCGAGCGCATTATGAAGGGGCGACACTTTGCGTTCTACGACCAGGTGTTCCGGGACGATCCGGTGTACTGGCGCCGGGCCTCGCCGCTGCATCGCTTGGGCGGGGTGCCTAAGCCCTTCTTCGCCGTTTGCTCGAGCGATCGTCGGCGGTCTTGCGCTCAGGCCCAGCGCTACGTCGCCAAGGTCAACCAGCTGGGGGGGCGCGCCGAGATGCTGCCGATCGCCCTGTCACACCGAGATCTCAACGAACAACTCGGAACGGCTGGCCGCTACACCGCGGCGGTCGACTCTTTTCTCCAGTCTTTAGGGCTACCATGAACTCGATCATCTTCATCGTGATGGATAGCTGTCGCTACGACTCGTTCGCGGCGGCGCGCACACCGAACATCGACCGCCTCGGGACGGCGCAAAAGCGCTTCTCGTACGCGTCGTGGACGGCGCCCTCGCACTACACCTTTTGCATGGGGATGATGCCTCACGCTAGCCCCAGCGGGGTGATGGCGTCGGAGGTCTACAAGGACGAATTCGTGCAGTGGCGCGACCGGACCGGCCGCTCGGACATCGAGTTCAGGACCTTCCTCCCGCGGATCTCCCTGCCCAAGGTGCTCAGCGACCTGGGCTACCGCACCGTGGCCAAGGTCTCGATGCCGGTGCTCAACCCGTACACGATCCTCAACCAGCACTGGGACGAGTACAAGCAGATGCCCAATCACAACGACTTCGAGGGCATGATCTCGGAGATCGACTGTGAGGAGGACGACCCGCACTTCTACTTCCTGAACCTTGGCGAGACCCACTACCCCTACATGTTGTCGGGCGAAGAGCTGCCGCGGGTGTCGGGCGTGCACGGTGCGCTCAAGTTGCTGGGCAAGGACGGCCAGGGAGGCGGCCAGGGAGGCGGCAAGATGGGCAGCGAGGAGGCCAGCCAGGTAGCCACCGCCGGGGCCAAGGATTTCTTCACGCCCGAGCGCTTCGCCTCGCTGCACCAGCAGCAGACGGTCTGCGTCGAGTACGTCGACAGCATGATCGGCAACCTCATGGAGATCGTGCCCACCGGGACGCACTTCATCGTCACGGCCGACCACGGCGAGCTCTTCGGGGAAGACGGCTACTTCGGGCACGGCCCGATCATGCATTCGAAGTGCTTCGAGGTTCCCTTTGTCGAGGGATCGCTGAAGTAAGGATCGCTGAGGTAGGGATCACATGGTCGCTCCGCTCTTCTTGCTCGCGCCGCCGCGCTCCTACACGTCGCTCATCAACGCGATGCTGGGGCAGCACCCGCAGGCCTTCGGTCTGCCGGAGCTGTGCCTGTTCAACGGCAAGCGCCTCAAGGATCTGTGGATCCGCGACTCCGACGAGATGAGCGACGAGTCGCGGGCGCGACAGGGCCTGCTTCGGGCCGTAGCGGAGATCTACGGCGGCGAGCAGACCCGGGCCACCGTGACGATGGCCAACCACTGGGTCGCGGCCCGCCAGGAGCACACGGTGGCCGAGGTCTACCAAGAGCTGGTCGCGAAGATCGACCCGCTCATGTCGGTGGAGAAGAGCCCGGCCTACAGCATCGCGCTCGATCGCATGCTCGCGATCCACGAAGCGTTCCCCGACGCGCGCTATGTGCACCTCACGCGGCACCCGGTCGGGCAGTGCAAGTCGGTCATGAAGATGAACGACGGAGCCTTCGCCCTCTACGTGAACTCCCTCGAGTTCTTCGACGACCACGCCATCATCGAGCCGCAGTTCGCGTGGCACGACCTCAACATCAACATCCTGAACTTCCTCGACATCATCCCCGCCGATAGGAAGTTACGCCTGCGCGGGGAGGACGTGATGTCGGATCCGCCGTCGCAGCTGGCTCGGATCTGTCGCTGGCTCGGACTGCGCGACGACCCCGAGGCGGTCGACGAGATGATGCATCCAGAGCGCTCGCCGTTCGCGTGCTTTGGGCCCCTGACCGCGCTTTTTGGCAACGACCCCAATTTCCTGCGTGGCCCCACCTTCCGCCCCCACAAGGTCAAGGTGCCGCGGCTGGACGAGCCCGTGCCCTGGCGTGAAGACGGCAAGGGCCTTCATCCCCGCGTCGTGGAGCTGGCGCAGGAGTTTGGCTACCGATGAGCAACGATCCCTCACCGCGACCGGAGCCGGGTCGGCGGCCCAAGCTCAGCCCCATTCAGGGCGACCCGGTGAACAAGCGGCCGGACCTCGAGGCGCTGACCCCTCGCCAGCGTGCGCTGCGGCTGGCGGTGATCCGGGAGTTCAAGGCCAAGAAGGTTCGAAAGTTCGTCGAGAAGCAGGTCGAGCACGTCAACACGAACCGTCAGATCGTCGAAGGCATCAAGTTTCTCTTCGACGAACACGGAGCGCCACCACGCAACGCTCCGCTCGAGGACATCGTGGCGGAGCGGCGAAACATCGAGTACCAGATCCGATGGTTCGACGCCGTGCTGGCCGAGCTACGAAACCGGCTCGCGAGGGTCAAAGAGATCGAAGACTACGCATTCGAGACCTTGGAAGCGGAACCGCTGGACGACTGAGGCGCTGGTCATGAGCAACGAAGGCAAAACCCAACGGGTGCAGAAGGTCGCTACCCCGCCCTTCCTCCACCAACGCTTACAGTCATACCGCATGGGCGCTGGCGACCAGCAGACCTATGTGCTGCGGGACACGATGCGCGGCTCGAGCTACGACTTCGAGCCTTGGCAGTTCTTCCTGCTCGAGGTGCTGCCCGGCTGCACCGAGGAAGACCAGCTCGCGAGCGTCTTCGAGGACCGCTTTGCGCGCTCGCTGACTCGCCAGGAGCGTGACCTCTTCTTTGCGTCCCTGGCGGATGCCAAGCTGCTCAACGAGGCGGCCGCGTCGCATCCCCTGCTCGCTCGCTTCTGCCGCAAGACCTACGTGGTGGACGGCGAAGAGGCGCGCCCGAAGTCGCACCGCGCGATCGTCGAAGAACAAGCCCAGCATCCGGCCCAGAACCCGGCGACAGGCGCTGGTTGTGCCAAGTCGTCGTCGGCCACCGTTCCGTCCGCGAGCGCGGTTCGACCCGCGCCGGTTCGGGGCAAGATCCCCGACGAAGACGAGACCCTCCCGGCGGGCATGCAAGGTGCCACCGACTTCGACGCTCGCCGCACGCGTTGGATGCTGGTGCTCTTCAACCCCACGTCGCTGCTCAAGGTGATCACGCCGCTGGTGAGCCCGCTGCGCTTTCTCATCTTCCTGCTGCCGCTGGCGATGCTGGGCGCGCTCAACCTCGCGGCCCGCAACCCCGGGCTCATCGAGCAAGATGCAACCCGCCTGCTCGACGAATTCAACCTCGTCGAGCACGCGATCGTCAGCCTGCTGACCGTGAACCTGCTGGTCACCTTCACCACCGCAGTGATCGCGTTCAAGTTCCGCGCGACGGTGAGCGGGTTTGGCATCGCGCTGGTGATGCGCTTCTATCCGCGGTTTGCCACGCGCATTAGCTATGTGGAGCAGCTGTCCCGGGTGGAGCGAATGTGGCTGCACGGGGGCCCGCTGCTGGTGCGCCTGGGGCTGTTCTGCGTCGGCACCTTCGTTTGGTTCGCCACGCACCACACCTACGAGCAGGTCACGTCGTGGGGCCTGGCGATGGCGGTCACGGCCGCGGTGAGCTTCTTGTTCACCGTCAACCCCGTCATCAAGAGCAACGGTTACCACCTGCTGTGCGCCTTCACCAACGAGCCGCACCTGCGTGGCAAGGCGTTCAAGGCGCTGATCAACAAGCTTCGTGGTGGAGCGTTCAAGGAGGCGTCGGAGCTCTTGCTCGCGACCTACGCGATCACGATCGCGGCGTTCATGTTCCTGCTGGTGGTGGGCGCGGCGTCGTTCGTGGGCTTTGCGCTGCACGAGGTGCAACTGGGAGGCAGCGCGATCATCATCGCGCTGGTCGTCGGCTTCATGCTGCTGCGCCGGGTGCTGCGTTACTTCGCGCGCGTCGAGGCGGCCTACGAGCGCTCGCTGCAGTTCGACCGCTGGCGCAGCCGAACTCACGGCAAGGACGACCCGAGCAACAAGCCCGCGGCGCCGCGCGCCTTCGCCTCATACGTATGGCGCACGGGGGGGCTCATGCTGCTCGTCGCGATCTTCCTACCGTACTCCTACCAGTCGGGCGGATCCTTCGTGGTGCACCCGCGGCTTCAGCAGGTCATCACGACCGATATGTCGGGGCGGATCGAGGAGGTGTTCTACGACGGCGGAGAGACGGTGCCCGAGGGAGCGATCGTCGCGCGGCTCGACAGCTCGGAGCAGCAAGCCCAGGCCACGATCTACGAGATGAAGATGGACGAGCAAGAAGCGGTCATCGAGCATCTGCGGTCGCTGCCGCGGGCCGAAGACGTGGAGCTTGCTCGCATGGCGCTCGAGGTCGAACAGACCCGGGTCAAGGCCAGCCGTCGGCAGCTCGCGCGCATCAAGTCGCTCACCGACAAGCACTTCGCGCCCATGGAGGAGTACGACAACGCCAAGCGGCAGGTCGACGTGGACGTCAAGCAGCTCGCGGAGAAGCGAGCCGCGCTCGAGGTGGCGCAGCTCGGCCCGACGCCGTTCGAGATCGCGGCGGCTGAGGCCAAGCTGGAGAGCCTGCGGGCCGAGCGAGATGCCTACCTGGATCGTGTGCGGCGGTCGAACCTCGTGATGCCCTTCGACGGGCGCCTGCTGACGCACTACCTCAGGGAGAAGGGCAACAGCTACTACAAGAGCGGCGATGCTCTTGCCGACGCCGAGGCCTCCGGGGCGATGACGGCGGAGATCGAGGTCCCCGAGTCCCAGGTCGAGTACCTTGTGGTGGGGGCGACGGTCGAGTTCCGGCCGGTTGCTCACAGCTCGGACGTGTTCACCGGCAAGGTCGTGCAGATCGACGGAGACATCACGCCGCGTGCCTTCGGGAACGTCATCAAGGTGATCGCGGCGCTCGACGAGGACGGCCCCCAGCTCAAGAACGGGATGACGGGCTACGCCAAGATCGATGGGCGGACGCTGCCGGTGTGGGAGGCGTTCTCTCGCGAACTGCTGCAGTTCGTGAAGGTTCAGGTGTGGTCTTGGATCCCCTAGCGCGAGGAGCACGAGGCATGGAGAATACTTGGCAGATTGCGCGACGACCCGCCCTGGTGAGGGCACGACAGGTGATGAGCGCTTCGGTCTATCGGGCCCTGCGCTGTGCCGGGTACCCCGACGAAGGGATCATCGAGTTTGCCACGTCGCTGCTGGCCGCGCTGTGCGAAGAGAAGACGCAGCGGCCGACGGAGGAGCCTCCCGTGCACGCGCGGACGGGCCTCACCAACGGGGATGCGCTGCTCGAGGTCCTCGAGTTCGAGCTCGACCGGGCGCGCTCGATGCCGCCGGGGGTGCTTGGCGTGATCTTGGTGAAGGTGGAGTACCAGGGGCTTTGTACGGCGGCCGAGCGGTTTTCCGACGAGAATCTCATCGCCGACATCGTCGGGTCGCGCGTACGTTGGTCCGACTCGGCGGGGCGCGCTGAAGAGGATGAGTTCTTGCTCGTGCTTCCGGGGGCGGGTGCGCGTGCGGTGGCCTCGACAGCCCGCGACATCCACCGCGATCTGAGCAGCGCTCCGTTCTCGGGCGGGGTCCGAGCGCAGGTGCGCCACGCGTCGCTCGAGCCGACGATGCAGGATGCGGCCCAGCTACTAGAGGCGGCTCGCTCATCGAGCTTGGTCACGCAGGCCAGCCCGGGGCCGCGGCGCTCGACCGAGGAGATCCTGGAGGGGCCGGTCGTGCTCGCCCTTTGCGGTGGGGCGGCCATGGCCGCGGCGCACATCGGAGTCATCGCCGCGCTCGAGGAGCTGGGCACGAAGATTACGGGGATCAGCGCGACGAGTGCCGGGGCGTTGGTCGCGGCGATGTACGCCTCGGGCATGGATCGCGACGCCATGCTCGATCGCTTCGTCTCGCTGCGGCAGTCGCCGGTGTTCGCCCAGATCCGCGAAGCCTACGCGGCCAATCGGGTGCGCTCGCGCGTGGACCGACGCGGGCTGTCGCGCACGCGGGTGGGCTTTGCGAGCATCGAGGAGGTCGCGGTCACCGATGACAGCCTCCTGCGTGCGCTCGTGCAGCACTTCGTCCCCTGCGATCGGCCGATTGAGGGCATGCCCATTCGGCTGGCCTTGTGCGGGACCGACCTGGTCGCGGGCCGGACCACGTACATCTCCCACGGCTCGCTGATAGGCGGCCTGATGGCCGCGTGTGCGGTGCCGGGCCTGTTTCCTCCGGTACGCCACGGCTCGATGCTGCTCGTCGACGGCTCGATGGCGGGCGAGCTGCCGGTGGCGGCGGCCCGGTCGATCGCAGGTGGGGCCAGCGTGATCGGGTCGTATCTCGACGGGCCCGAGGCGACGCCGACCTCCTTCGACAGCGGCGTCGCGGTGGCGGCCCGGGTGGCCGCGATCCGCCAGCACGAGCTGGTGTGCGAGCAAACCCGGGCCTGCGAGCGGTTGCTGCGGGTTCCGGTGGAGGATGTCGGGTGGATGGGATTTAGCCGTTGCGGCGAGGCCGAACAGATCGGGCGGCAGACCGTGCTCCGCGAGCTCGGCTCCGAGTCCGTGCGACGAGTCGCCGGCGCTTAGCCTGGAAAGGGTGATGTGATGTTGGACGCTGAAGCAATACTGGACTTCGAGAAGGTGTTGAGGCCTGGCCCGATCGCGGGTCGCGAGACCAAGTGGGACGTGCCGCCGCTGACCGCCAGCGATCGCGAGGCGGTCGCGGGGCATCGCGGTAGCGTCGTGTGGTTCACGGGCCTGTCGGGCTCCGGTAAGACCACGATCGCGCAGCTGCTCGATCGTCGCCTCCTTGGCTTCGGCAAGCGCAGCTTCCTGCTCGACGGCGACGTGATGCGCACGGGAATCACCAAGGGGCTCGGCTTCAGCAAGGAGGACCGCGAGGAGAACCTCCGGCGGTTCACCGAGGTCGCGCATCTGTTCGCCGAGGCCGGCGTGATCGCGCTGGTGTCTGCGATCACGCCCTACGAAGCGGTGCGCGAGCGGGCCCGGCAGCGGGTGGGGACGGATCGCTTCGTGCTGGTGCACGTCGCCACGCCGCTGGCGGTCTGCGAGGCGCGAGACTGCAAGGGTCTATACAAGGCGGCACGCGCGGGCAAGATCGCCGACTTCACGGGGATCTCCTCGCCCTACGAGGAGCCGGTCGCGCCCGACCTGCGACTTCGTGTCGAGGACGGCGACCCGCCCGCGCAGGTCGACGCCGTGTGGCGCGTGCTCGAGCAGCGCGGATTGTTGGGCCGGTGACCCCCGGATCGGCGTGGAGTGAGCCGTGACCTGGCAGATCGCACTGACCTTCAGCGTCGTCGGGGTCTCGATCACGGGGTTGATGCTCACCCGGGTCGCGCCCGACATGGTGCTGTTGGCGGGGTTGGCCCTGCTGATGGTCTGCGGCGTGCTCACGCCGCCGGAGGCCTTCGGCGGCTTCGCCAACGAGGGGGTGGTGACGATCGCCGCGCTCTTCGTCGTCGCCGAGGGGGTTCGACGCACAGGTGGGCTGACCTTCATCGGCACCAAGCTGCTCGGTCAGCCCAAGTCGTTGGCCAAGGCTCAGGTGCGGCTGGTAGCCCCGGTGGCCGTGCTCAGTGGCTTTCTCAACAACACCCCGGTCGTCGCGATGATGATGCCGGTGGTCCACGACTGGGCGCGCTGGCTTCGGGTGTCGGTGTCCAAGTTCTTGCTCCCGCTGTCCTACGCGGCGATCCTCGGCGGGCTCATCACGCTGGTCGGTACCAGCACCACGCTGGTGGTCAACGGGATGCTCCTGGACACGCCGGGCCAGCGGGGCCTCACCATGTTCGAGCTAGCGTGGGTCGGCGTGCCGATCACCCTGGTCGGCATCGCCTATATCCCGATCGCGAGCCGCTGGCTGCTTCCCCCGCGTCGGCCCGCGCTCGCCCAGCTCGAGGATGCACGGGAGTACATGGTCGAGATGCTGGTGGCCCGCAATTGCCCTGTCGTGGGCAAGACCATCGAGCACGCAGGGCTCCGGCACCTGCTGGGCATGTACCTCATGGAGATCCGCCGGGCCGATCGGATCATCGCCGCCGTTGGCCCGCAACAGACCATCGAGGCGGGCGATCGCCTGGTCTTCGTCGGGGTCGTGGAGTCGGTTGTCGACCTGCAGAAGATCCCTGGCCTCATACCGGCGGCGGACCAGCTGTTCAAGATCGGTGACCCGCGCTCGCATCGCGTGCTCGTCGAGGCGGTGGTGAGCGGCAGCAGCCGCATCGCTGGCCGCACGATCCGCGAGGCGAAGTTCCGCACGCAGTATAGCGCCGTGGTCATCGCGGTGGCTCGTGAGGGCGAGCGAGTGCGCGGCAAGGTCGGCGACATCCGGCTGCGGGCCGGCGACACGCTCTTGCTGGAGACGAGTCCTGCGTTCACCGGGCGGCACCGAAACTCCCGCGATTTCTTCCTCGTGTCCGCGGTGAAGAACTCGACCCCCGTCCGTCACGAGCGGGCCTGGCTGGCTCGTAGCATTCTGGTGGCCATGGTCGGGCTGGTCGCGTTCGAGCTGATGAGCATGCTGGAGGCGGCGTGCATCGCCGGCATCGCGATGGTGGCCACCGAGTGCCTTCGAGTCGACGACGTCAAGCACTCGATCGACTGGAGCGTGTTGCTCGCCGTGGGGGCTGGGCTCGGGATCGGGGTCGCGATGGAGCGCAGCGGTGGCGCTGACTTGGTCGCCTCGGGCCTACTCGACGCCGTCGGCACCGACCCCTTCGCGGCGCTCGTCGCGATCTACGTGGTCACGAACGTGCTGGCGAGCCTCATCACCACCAAGGCCGCCGCGGTGCTGGTCTATCCGGTCGCGTGGGCGATTACGGGCGATCTGGGGGTCGACTTCATGCCCTTCGCGATCGCGATCATCGTTGCGGCGGCGTCGGCCTATGCCACGCCGATCGGCTACCCGACCAACCTCATGGTCTATGGCCCCGGCGGGTACCGGGGCGTCGACTTCCTGCGGGTTGGGACGCCGCTGTGCTTGCTCGTCGGTGTCGTCACCCTCTCGATTGTGCCCTTTGTCTGGAGCTTTTGATGATCACGACCGCCTACAACCCCACGCACCTCGAGCAGCTCGAGGCCGAGAGCATCCACATCATCCGCGAGGTCGCGGCGGGGTTCGACAACCCCGTGATGCTCTACTCGATCGGCAAGGACTCGGCGGTGATGCTGCACCTGGCGATGAAGGCGTTCTACCCGGCCAAGCCCCCGTTTCCGCTCTTACACGTGGACACCACGTGGAAGTTCAAGGAGATGATCGAGTTTCGCGAGAACTGGGTGCGCAAGAAGCTAGGGCTCGACCTGCTGGTGCACATCAACGAAGAGGGCGTACGCCAGGGTATCGGGCCTTTTACCCACGGCAGCGCGGTGCACACCGACGTGATGAAGACGCAGAGCCTGCGCCAGGCCCTCAACAAGTACCGCTTCGATGCGGCCTTCGGCGGCGCGCGCCGCGACGAGGAGAAGTCCCGGGCCAAGGAGCGCGTCTTCTCCTTCCGCGACAAGAACCACCGCTGGGATCCGAAGAACCAGCGACCCGAGCTGTGGAACATCTACAACGCGCGCGTGCACAAGGGCGAGAGCATCCGCGTGTTCCCGCTGTCGAACTGGACGGAGCTGGATATCTGGCAGTACATCCACCTGCAGAAGATCGAGCTCGTGCCGCTGTACTTTGCGGCGCTGCGGCCCGTGGTCGAGCGCGACGGGGTGCTCATTCACGTCAATGACGACCGGATGCCGCTCTACCCCGGCGAGGAGCCGATGATGAAGAAGGTCCGCTTTCGCACGCTCGGCTGCTATCCGCTCACGGGGGCCGTGGAGTCCGATGCGACCACGCTGCCGGAGATCATCCAGGAGATGCTGCTCACCCGGCAGTCGGAGCGGCAGGGTCGGGTCATCGACTTCGACCAGGCGGCCTCGATGGAGGAGAAGAAGCGGGAGGGTTACTTCTAATGTCACACCAGTCCGAACTCATCGCCAAGGATATCGACGCTTACCTCGAGCAGCACGAGCGCAAGGAGCTGCTCAAGTTTCTCACCTGCGGGAGCGTCGACGACGGAAAGAGCACGCTCATCGGGCGGCTGCTCTACGACTCGAAGATGATCCACGAGGATCAGCTCGCGGCGATCCGCAAGGCTTCGGTCACGCAGGGGAGCACCGGCGGGGATTTCGATCCTGCGCTGCTCACCGACGGTCTCAAGGCCGAGCGCGAGCAGGGGATCACGATCGACGTGGCCTACCGCTACTTCTCGACGGCGCGCCGCAAGTTCATCATCGCCGACACGCCAGGCCACGAGCAGTACACGCGCAACATGGCCACCGGCGCGTCGAACTGCGACCTGGCGATCATCCTCGTGGATGCGCGTCATGGCGTGCTCACGCAGACCAAGCGCCACAGCTTCATCGTGTCCCTGCTGGGGATCCGCCACGTGCTCGTGGCGGTGAACAAGATGGACCTGGTGGACTACAGCCAAGAGCGATACGAGGAGGTCCTGCGCGAGTACCAGGAATTTGCGACCCAGCTCGACATCCCGGATCTGCACTTCATCCCGATAAGCGCGCTGAAGGGCGACAACGTCGTCGAGCGTAGCGAGGCGATGCCCTGGTACGAGGGGCGCACGCTGCTGCCCTTTCTCGAGACGATCTACATCGGGGCGGATCGCAACCTGCAAGACTTCCGCTTCCCCGTGCAGTACGTCATTCGCCCCGACCTCGACTTTCGCGGCTTTGCCGGGACCGTGGCCTCGGGGATCGTGCGCGAGGGCGAGGAGATCATGGTGCTGCCCTCGCGCCAGCGCAGCCGCGTGCAGCGGATCGTGACCTACGACGGTGACCGGGACGAAGCCTACGCGCCGCTCTCGGTCACGCTCGTGCTTGAGGACGAGATCGACTGTAGCCGGGGCGACACGATCGTCCGCCCCGGCGACGTACCGACGGTTGCCGAGAACTTCGAGGCTACGGTGGTGTGGATGGCCGAGGACGCCATGGTTCCGGGGCGTGAGTACCTGTTCAAGCTCGGGCCCACGGAGACGACGGGTACTCTCTCCAGCCTCCGGCATCAGATCGACGTGAACACCTTGCATCGCCGACCGGCGCCGACCCTACGCCTCAACGAGATCGGGCGCTGTGAGGTCGCGTTGACGACCCCGGTGGCCTTCGACGCGTATCGGCGCAACCGATCGACGGGGGCGTTCGTCATCATCGATCGTATTCAGAACGCCACGGTCGGTATGGGCATGATCGTCGAGCAGCGTGTCGACCAGGCGCCGCGGGATCACTGGGATCTCGACCCACGAGCGGACTCCGATGCCGTACCCGTCGGTCGCGTAACGCGCGAGGACCGGCGAGCACGCTACGGGCAGCGGCCGGCCACGGTCCTGCTCACGGGTCTGTCCGGGGCGGGCAAGACGACCACGGCGTATGCGCTGGAGCGGCAACTGTTCGAAGAAGGCCGGGCGGTGTCCGTGCTCGATGGCGCCGAGATGCGCAAGGGGATCAGCAAGGACCTCGGTTTTTCGGCCAACGAGCGCTCGGAGAACCTGCGGCGTGGCACGGAGATCGCCAAGGTGCTCAACGACGCGGGCCTTCTTTGCGTGTGTGCCTTCGTCGCGCCCAGTGAGGCCGTGCGACTCCGGGCGCGGGCGCTTATTGGGGCGGAGAAGTTCGTCGTGGTCCACCTCGATGCCCCGCTCGAGGTGTGTCGAGAGCGTGATAAGGAGGGGCTCTATGGCGCGGCGGATCGCGGCGAGATCGCCCACTTCCCCGGCGTGTCATTCAAGTACGAGCCTCCGGTCGAGCCCGATCTGGTGCTGCCGACGGCACAGTGGAACGTCGACCGTTGTGTCGACGCGATCCTCACGCTGCTGCGAGAGCGCGAGATCATCTAGCCCCCGTCGAGCCCCCATGGCGAAGCCCTCGTGGGGGCTCGAACGCCGTCAGCGTGGCCCGTGCCAGGGGGCGCGAAGACGGCGTTGACCGAGCGTAGTCGACCGATGAGCAACGAAGGCACGAGTCGCGGGAGCGGCGTTTCGACCACGCGGGGGCTTGGCCGACTCGACCAGCTCGACCGGCTTGAACCGCTCGAACATGCGCGGTCAGGCGCGATGGTGGGCCCGCGCGAGCCCGCTGGCCTACTGCGCGGAGAAGAACTCCCACATCGCCGATGCGGCAAAGTCTGGCCACGAGTGATCGCCCGGGTGTGGGCACCACACGACGCCGGCCGTGCACTCCGTGAAGGCCTCGCACGCTCCTGGCTCTTGCGCGACGGTTTGTTCGGTGCAGGCGTTGTGCTCGGTCCATCGATCGCGGCTGGAGGTGCCGGTTTGGATGGGCACGATCTGGTCGGCCTCGCCGTGGGTCAGCCACACCGCGAGATCGCCTTGGCAGTCGAAGAAGGGACCGCCCCCGGCCACGGGGGCGATCGCCCGCAGCGCGTCGGCGCGCGCACAGCCGAGCGTGTTGGTCATGAAGGCGCCGAAGCTGTGCCCCGTGCTGAAGACCCGCTCCTGGTCGACGCACAGCCCCTCGGTGACGTGCTCGAGCAGCGCGTCGAAGAAGGCGACGTCGCGACCGTCTTCGGTCAGGTCCCAGCCGGGCTCGCCGTCTTCGAGCGGCAGCGCATTGGGGTATACGACGATGCCTTCGTCACCCACGACGTCGTCGAGCCCGAAGTACGCGCGGGCGAGGTTTCCGTTGCCGCGGCTGGCGTGCCAGGCAAAGATCACGGGGTACGCACGCGTTGGGTCGTAGTCGTCGGGCAGCGTGAGCGCGAAGCTGCGCTCGAGTTCGGCCGCCACGAGCGTGCGCGCGAGGGCGTCGGCATCCCGTCCGCACCCGCCCGGGCCGTAGCCGGAAGCATCCCCGCTTCCCTCGGTGCCCGATTCCCCCGCATCCGATCCGTCGGCGCCGGAGCCCGCGTCGTTGCACGAGGAGCATGACAGAGCGACGACCGTGACGATCGAGCACATACGCATGTCCGCAGAGTAGCCGACTCTGGGAATCACGCAATGATGGCATGCGGTCAATTGCGAGGTGATGTGCGTGAGACTACCGCCGCGATCCCACGGGTCTCGGGCCGGGTCGCGCGCCTCGCAGCGATGAGGCGCGCGTGGCTTAAGGGCCCACCTCAGGGGATGCAGACGTCCACGTAGTCGTCGCAGCAATCGCCATAGTTTTGGCAGGCGCCGTCACACCAGCACCCGGCGGGGGCCGAGCTATTGCACTGGCCTCCGCACGAGTCGCCGGGGATGTCCAGGCTGCACACGTAGAACTGCTTGTCGTCGCAGTACGAGCCCCTGCAGCGGACGCCGGTGACGAAGCGGTTGGCCCCGACCGCGTAGGTCAGCGGAGGCTGTTCCTCGGAGTACCAGCCGGTCCAGCCACAGTCGACCATGGGGACGGCCTGCCACGCCCCGTTGACGACGCGGCGGGGGGTGGCACACTCGAGCTGGATGTCGTCGCAGTTGCTGCCCTTGCAGTGGACCGCGGTCATGATCCCGGACTCTCCCGAGTAGTTGCACACGTGGCTGTAGCTGTCGTCGTAGCGGTACCAGCCAGCCGAGGTCCAGGTGCCGATCCCGGTGTTCTCCTCGGAGAACCAGTCCGAGAAGTTGTAGCCCGACACGGTGATCCCGTTGGGCATCGTCTGGCATCGCACCCGCACGTCGTCGCAGTAGCCGCCGCTGCAATCGAACCCGGCGACGGCCTGGTTGATGGGTCCGCACATGCTCCAGGGGCTTCCGTTCTCTTCGGAGACCCAGTCGTCCCAGGCGGTCGTGGCCGTCACCGTCAGGGGGAGGGCGAGGGCGAGGGTCGCGAAGGTAGAAATAGTCGCAATGGTCTTGAGGGTCATGAGGAAGCTCCTGCACCTTCAGTTCGAGCCGCCGGGGCCCGTTGGCGCTTCGGTCGGATAGACCGGGAACTCGGCGATTCGATCATGCGCTCATCGGGATTTCCTCGTTGGCTCGATGTTGGCTCGATCCCCGTCACTCGGTGTCGTACAGTGGCTCCGATCGACGATGAGCGAAGCCCCCATCGATACGCTCGCCTTCACCGGCGAGGACCAGGAGCGCTACGTGGATCGGGTTGCCCGGGCCATCGAGCGGGCTCGGCTCAACGAGCACTACCCCCCGGGCCGTCGGCTGGCGGCCCAGGTGCGGGCGATGGGCCCCCAAGCGCACCTGCAGCTCTACGGGGAGCTGCAGGTCGACGCTCGTACCGGCCTACCGACCTATCGCGAGTGGACCCGGGTGTGTGCCGACGCCGAGCTGGCGCCCAAGGTGCTCGCCTCTCTGCCTCCGCTCTCGGTGCTGCAATCGCGTGCCCAGGCGCAGCCGGGGGGAATTCACGGCAAGCAGCTGCTCAAGCATCACTACTACTCGCAGCTGGTGCAGATCGACGGTACCCCGCCCTCGCACATGGTGGTGCGGCTGCGCAAGGTGGATGCCAGCGCGCGTCGAGCCTGGTTCCACGTGGTGCTCGACAAGCTCGATGCCAATGGGTTGTTCGTGCGCTTTTCGATCGATCTCTCCCAGCGGTCGTCGTTTTGGAATCGCGCCATGGTCGAGTTGTCCGACGACGCGGCGCGCGAGACCGAGGCACTGCGCGCGATCGTCTATCGCATGAGCTCACTGGACGCCGAGCTGACCTTCGTACGCTTGGCCGATGTCGAGGGGCTCACCGTCGAGCGGGTGTTCAAGGGCACGGTAGGGCCGATCTTCGTGGCGGGGGTTGCTCGGCCTCCGGGGTTGGTGGTTGCTCCGCCCGAGGCCGGTGAAGGCGGGGCCGGGGGCGAAGGCACCGAGGCATTGGTCGCGACCTTTGGCCTCGACATGGCCTCGGACGATCTCGCGCGCGATGGCAACAACGACCCCCTCGAGGCGTTGCTCACCGGGCGCCTACCCGAGGAGCAAGCCCAAGCCTACCACCACGCCCGGCAGCGATATGGCTATCGGGTGTTCAAGGACCGAAAGTTCGTAGTGTCGAGTCGATCGATGGTCAAGCGCGCCCAGCAGTTCTGCACGGAGCGAGGGACACGAAATGTGGTCTATGCCTTGCGAGGGGGTCGGCGGGTGCCGTGAGCTCCCCGCATGTATCCTTGTCGTGGGGCGCCTCATGGTCGAGCAATGGTCGAGCAATGGCCCAGCAATGGTCGAGCAATGGCCCAGCAATGGTCGAGCAATGGCCCAGTGAATCGCAAGCGACTCTCGTGACACGGCCCACATAGCGTCGAAGCTCGGTGGGTCTTGCCGCGAGCTCGGCGCCGCTCCTGAATCGGCGGAGTCAACGGACCTACTGTGTGTGCGCCCGATCAATCACACGTCCGACGTTCGGGTCTATAGTCCAGAGGCTCGCCCGCCGCCACCTTCGCTCGGCCCATATTGCTGCATAATGCTCACGCCCAGCATGCTCACGCCCAGTACAAGTCGCCGTGGATTGCTCGTTGCCTTGATGGGCCTGGCCCTGGGCTGCGTGACGCTGACCGAGCGCAAGGTCGAGCGGTGCGAGGGGATGGGCTTTGCGGCCAGCTGTGGCGACAGCGAGTGCAGCCCCGGCGAGACCGAGCAGACCTGTCCTGCCGACTGCAGCGATGCCAAGGTCGTCTCGTACAACCTCCAGACCGTCTGCGACGAAGTGCAAGAGGTCGTCTACCCGACCGATCCCGCCGGGGTCCAGCGCGCGGTGCGGCGGGCTCGGGAGGAGGGCAAGCCGGTTCGGGTGATCGGTCGCCGTCACACCTCCAATGCGCAGCTATGCAACACGGGCATCATCGTGTCGACGGCCGAGCTCGACGACGCGCTCTACATCGAGCGCTTCGAAGGGGTCGAGACGGTGATGACCGAGCCGGGGATCCGCTACGGGGATCTCACCCAGTGGCTGGACGAGCGCGGGCGCTCGCTCGGCTTCGCCGTGCTCGGCACGCGAGATCCAACGATCGCGGGGGCGATCGCCACCGCTTCGCACGGCAGCTCGCCCCGTCATCCCTCGGTGATCTCCTCGCGGGTGGAGTGGGTGGAGCTGGTCGATGCCGAGGGGGAGCTACGGGAGTTCAGCCGGCGATCCACCGACGAGGCGACCTGGAAGACTCTCACTGCGTCGCTGGGGATGGTCGGGATCATCACCCGACTCCGGCTGCGGGTGGAGCCCACGTTCAACCTCGACGTCCAGGTCACCTACCACTCCGATCTCGCGCTCGGTCAGGGAGCAGGGCCTATCGATTATGTGCGCGACTGTGACTACGGCCAGCTCATCTGGTTCCCCGGTCGCCACCGGGTGGTGAAGATGTGCGGGGTCAAGACCGAGCTGCCCCGCGAGCTAGGGGCCACCAACCGCCTGCTCAAGCCGGACTTCAAGCGCTGGGTGGCCGGCCCGGCCGAGCGCGCGCTGCACTATGGGACGTGCAGCGAGCGATTCAACTGCGCGACCCTCGAGCTGACCCGGTATCGACAATTCGTGCGAGAGCCACCGCTCTATCGCAAGATGGCGACCGAGCAGAGGGATCGCAGCTTTCACCAGGTGGTCGGCTCGGGTAACCACATGATGTCGAGCGAGCTGACCCTGGCCCAGCAAGGGATCTTGCAGCACGACTTCGAGTTTGCGATCCCGCCGTCACGGGCCGCGGAGGTGTTCGCGGCGGCTCGGCGATACTTCAGCCAAGAGCACGTTTGCTTGCCCCTGGTGGGGGTGTTCATTCGGTTCTCTCGGGTCGAGGACGAGGCCTGGATCGCACATACCAGCGCGTCGCCTCGGTTCGAGTCGGGCGAGTTCGCGACCTTCTTCGAGATGCCGATCTACGTGCCCGAGGGGCCCGACGCCGCGGCGCGCGATGCCTATTTGCAGCCCTATCACGAGTGGGTGCGGCGGCTCGTCGTCGAGTTCGACGCGCGCCCGCACTGGGGCAAGAACGACGCGTGGGTCTTCGATCTCCAGGACCCGGAGCGCGCGTACCCCGAGCGCTGGGCGGCGTTCCGCCGGACCGTCGCTACCATGGATCCCGAGGGGATCTTTGCCAACGCGTGGTCGATCGACCGCGGCTTGAGGAGGTTACCGTGATCGGGGCCGAGTTCATCATCGCGTTACAGCTGGGCCTGGCCGTGGGGTCTTCGTCGACTCAAGAACGGGCGGAACCGGAGGTGCCAGTACAGGAGGGAGCGACCAAGGACGACGCGGTTGGGTCGAGTGCGGCCGATTCGGCCGGGATTTCTGAGTCAACGGGGCGCTCCGAGTCAGCCGAGCCCCCTGGGCCCAACGAGGCCGAGCCGTCCTCGCCGACTCCAGCCGAGCCCGAGCTCGACACGATCGAGTTTGCGGACGGCAAGTCGCTGCGTGGCCGGGTGACCCGGATCGCGGAGGGTGACTACGTGACCGTCACGACGCCCGAGGGGCCGCGGACGGTTCCATGGACCGACGTACGAAGGATCCGACTCGAGCGGGGGGCGGAGGACGACGCCATCGAGCTCGACCTTTCGCACGCGAGCTTTGGGCCGGAGCTCGAGGCCAGCATCAGCGCGCCGCACGTGGAGATCCAGACCCGTGACGGTCGGCCGATCTCGCTGCTCCGCCTGCGCAATTCGAGCGCGGCAACGAAGGAGCGCTATAGCACGGGCTACGACGAGGTCTGCCGGGCTCCGTGCTCCCGGCCCGTAGAAGCAGGTAGCCGGCGGTTCTTCGTGGATGCGAACCCCTGGACTGCATCGAAGGTGATCGAGTTTCCGGCGGATCGCGATCGTATCGAGCTGCTGGTCCGACCCGGACGGGTACGCATGCGCAAGGCAGGCGTCGGCCTGATGATCGCCGGTGGCGCGGGAATCCTGGTGGCAACCACTATCCTGTCGCTCCCTCGGGACGAGCCGGGGCCGTTGTTCGGGGCCAGCATCGGGTTGGTCTCGCTGTCGTGCATCGCGGTGCCGGTTGGCGGGATCTTGTTCGGCGTCAGTCGCACCAAGGTCACCCTGCGTGCGAAAGGCCGGTCGTCGTCGGCGATGGCGACGATGGCTGCGTTGGCACGACGAGACCGTCGGCGTTGGTGAGAGGCGACCGTGGTCGCCTCTCGCTCGATCGACATACATCGGGCATCCATCGAATGAAGGAGCGTCAGGGCCAGCCACGCTCGGTCTCGAGATGAGTCAGTAAGTTCTCGAGCTTGGTGGAGTCGAGGGCTTCCAGTTGTTGACGGCGTGGTGGATCGATCCCAATGGCGAGAAGGCGGCACGCGGACTCTATGGCGCGGATGAGTCCTTCGGAGCGGACTTCGGAGCGGACTTCGGAGCGGATCTGGGCAATTCGAGGGTTGTCCTTGGCTTCGAGCGCCCGGACGATCGCATCGTCGGCGTGGGCGGCGTCGAGCAAAGCCCGAAGAGGTACCGAGCGCACCAGCGTGGGG
>JBCCWC010000031.1:0-91820 GCA_039194325.1 Myxococcota bacterium | reverse complement strand
GTTGGAGAGGTTGCCGTCGTCGCACTCCTCGACGGGGCCCTCTGCATCTCCTGCCACCGCCAGGACGAAGCCGTCGCCGCAGGTCGCGAGGGCGCAGGTAGTCAGGCAGCTGTCGGTGTTGACGGCATTGGCGTCGTCGCACTCTTCGCCGAGATCGACGACCCCGTTGCCACAGTTGGGCAAGGTGCAGGTGGCGCTACAGCCGTCCCCATCTTCGAGGTTGCCGTCATCGCACTCCTCGATGCCCGTGCGGACAAAACCATCGCCGCAAGTCGCGAGCATGCACGTATTGAGGCACAGATCGTTGTTGTCGAGGTTGGCATCGTCGCACTCCTCGACCCCAGCCTCTGATCCGTCGATCAAGCCATCGCCACAAAATGGAACCGGGACGGGATCTTCGGAGCAGGCACCAGTGAGCAGGCCGATCCCGATGATCGCCATAAACGACCACGACCGGCGAAGATCTGGCCGGGCGAATGGTCGGCGGCGAGGTGGGCGGGAGGAGTATGAGCGCATTTGCTTGGATCTCCGGTTTGTGGGCGAACTGCGTGAGGGGTCGTGTGTGGAGGATCGATCCCGGGGTCAGACATGGGCTCAGAACCTCGTGGTGAGGGACAGCTGGAACTGCGCGCGGGAGACGATGGCGCCTAGCTGCGCCCGCCGGTCTCCGCGTTTTCGTTCTGTGCGGGCCCGTGCCCGCAGCAAGAGTCCAGCGGTGCCTATCGCGAGCCCCCCGGCCGCGAGGACCGAGCCGCTGATGAACATCGCGGAGCGATAGGCGGGCATCGTCTCTTGTTCGTATTCGCGCGCTCTTCGGACGTTTTCGTAGTGAACATCTCTTTGCGCCGGGTCGCTCAGGTGTTGCTCTGCGTCCTCCAAGTTCGCGTCTTGGATGCTACCGGCGACGAATCCCGTGACGACGAGTCCAACCCCGGACCCGAGCACGACCGATCCGGTCGAGATCAAGATCGACGGCACCACGTTGCGGCGGGGCGGTGGCTCGACGACCGGGGGAGGCGGTGGTGGCTCGGGGGCCTTGGCGGCCCGCTTGGCCTGCTCGGCCTGCTCGGCCCGCTTGGCTTGCTCGGCCTGCTCGGCCCGCTCGGCCGCTTCGAGTTCTTCGAGTTCTTCGAGTCGTTGCTGGAGGGTCCTTATAAGATCCGTGTCAGCCGAGGGCCGCTTGTCGAGCGCGAGCTGGAGCAGACCACGCGCTTGCTCCAGTCGCTGCAGGTCCTGCTGTGTACGCTCGGGGGCGTCGACCGCCTCGAAGGCCGAGACGTTGGCGTTGGCGGTCCGAAGCGTGAGCTGAGCGATGGCACTCCAGGTGCGCTGTTGGCCGATCGCGGCGTCCAGGGCTCGTTCGAAGTGGGTTGCTGCCGCCTCATAGTCTCTGGTCTCGAGCGTCTGGTATGCGTCCTGTACGGGATTGGCGATCTCGTAGAGCTGAGACAACCGGCGGGTGATTTCCGGCAGTCGGATCGCCTTGCTGTCCGGGCCTGCCACCTTGCGCCAGTGTTCGAGGACGTTGATCGCGGCCTGGAGGTGGGCGATGTCGCCGTCGGCCTCGAATGCCATCCAGTAGGCGCGTGAGGCCAGGATCGCTGCCGGTGCGCCGACGTCTGCCTCCCGAGGTTCGAGGTCCATGGCCCGCAGCGCCTCCTCGTACTTGGCGGCGCCTCTGGCATATTTCCCTTGTCCGACGAGGGCTTCGCCCTTGGACAGCAACGCGGAGGACGTGCGCGAATCGGCGGCCCGTTCCCGTTTAGGGCGTTGCGGGGCGGCGTGGGCGGAGGGCGCCTGCTGGTACAATACTGCGAGCACCAGCAAGGCGAGGCCTTGGTACTTCGGTGCACGGTGTGTCGCACCATGAATCACGCGATGTAGGACGCCGCCTCTCATGGTACGAAGGTGTCGTCGCACTGGACAAGGCGCAAGTCATCGATATACCAGCCTTGATCGGCCGGATAGTTGGCGCCCATGGTTTCGTAGGTCAAGCGAAGCTGCCCGAGCTGACCTGCCCATTTCGAGGTGTCGAGGGTGATCGTGTCCCAGTCGTCGAGTGCTCGGTTGGTAACCCAGGTGCAGAAGGGCTGGGGACTCCCCATCGCGCAGTTGACCAGGGTCTCCCAGGTGTTGCCACCGTCCACGGACAGCTCGATGATCTTGTTGTCGCCAAAGAACGAGGGGCTCCCACCATCAACGTTCCAGGAGGAGAACGTGACGAATTGGGTGAGCATGCTGGCGCTCGTGGTTACCCGCGCGTGCTCCTCCTCGACGCCGGGATAGGGGAACTGGCGGTTGCCGTCGGTGCCGTAGATCGGGGCGTTGGGGAAGGGTGGGGGGCTCTGGCCGCCGTGAAGCGCGGTGATCGGGGGCGCGCTGTACACTCCCCAGTCGGCCCCGGTCCCGGCGGTGGAGAGATCCTCGACGACCCACGCCGGGCCATCCTCCGAGTCATTATAGCCGAAGCCATCCTCGACGACGGGATCGGCGCAGGGGCTGCATTCATTCGCCACGCAATAGCCACACGGGGCGTCGCCGGGACAATCAGTGCACAGCGCAAGGCCGTTGGGCTGGATGTTCTCGCGACAGTAGCCCAGGTCATCGCAGGTGTCCGCACGATCACAGTCGCTGTCGAGCAGGTCGCCACAGGTGACGACCGCGCCGGCTTGGGCGGGCCACGGCATGGGGGTGCACTGCCCCGAGGGGGCACATGTGCCCACGCTGCACGCATCACGGTAGGCGGCGCAGTCGCTGTCTGTTTGGCACGCGCACTCGGTGGCGACGTTGAGCGCGTCGATGAACCACCCCCTCTCATAGTCGCAGCAGTCGGCGTTGCTGTCGTACCCAAACTCGACGATGCCGATGCGCTCGCGGAGAGCGGAGGGGATCGGCAGCGTGACCATCTCCCAGTCGTCCGCGGCGCGCTCGCGGATCTGGGTGCACATGGCCAGGCCCTGATCCTGCTCTCGGTCACAGTCCACCAGCACCTCCCATGTTGCTCCATTGTCCACCGAGACCCGCACGCTCTTGGAATCACGGGAGCCGCCTTCGTCGACGTGCCACGACTGGAAGGTCAGCTCGACAGGGAGCGGCGAAGGGGGCGTGCGCGCGTACGAGTCTTCGTTCTGAGCGCCCGGATAGTAGGGCGCAGCACGGTCGCCGTCGGTGCCCAGGACCTGACCGGCGAATTCCACGGGTCCTTCCAAGTAGTTCTGGGGCGCCGCGCGGTACAGTCGCCAGCCGCCGCTGAACTCCCAACCCTCGATCGCGCGCGCGGTGTTGAAATCATTGGTCTCGGCGAACTCCTGGCAGTCTTTGCAGGCGCCATCGTCGCATGTGCAGGCCCCCGAGGGGCACGAGCCGGTGCTCTCGCCGTCTGCGGATGTGGAGGCGCGGTCGTCGGTCGTCGATCCTGGCGACGCCGTCTCGCCTGTGTTCGTACTCGTCGTCTCCGCGTCGATGAGATCGAGCGTCGGGATGCAGCCCAGGCTCGAGAACGCGACTATGTTCAGCATCCACGAGGCATGAGCCGCGCATCGGAACGCGTGCGACATCATCACGCAGATGAGCAGAGACCACTGGGATTGTCAACGGATCGGTTGCGTCACCGAAGCGAGATTTCGCCGATCATGATTGGGTATTGACCCAAGAGCACGAGTCGCGATGGATCGAACTCCTGACCCGTTGATCTGGTGTTGTTGGGTCGATATGCAAGTCACATTTGGGCCAATCGCGGTGTGGACCGCGGGTAGGTGACATGCGCTGCGAATTCGACGATGGCCCTAACAGGCCGTGGCACAACGCTTATGCCGTGGTGGCGGCGGTTTGTGACGTTGGCGGCTCCTCGCAGGTGAGTCTTGCGAAGCCCTCCACCTCAGTGGCTCTCCACCAAGAGCTGAACCTCAACCCCACGCCACCGATGATGGTCACTTCGCTCCCGTTGCCCAGCTCCTCGGTCCGCTTGCCCAAGTCCGCCGGTCCGGCTGCGCAAGTACGCCGGATTATGCAAGAAGCTCTTTCTGGCCGCCGTGACGTCAGCGTCCGCGTGCGGCTCGCGGTCGAAGAGCACCTCGAGCAGCTTGCCCTGAAACGCCCTGTGGATCGCCCAACTCCCTCGGCGACGGTGCTCACCAATTTCCTGTTCATATCGTGGGACTATTGCGGCTACTACGGGATCGAGCTCGGTCGCTACGTTGAGCACTGGTCGGGCTTGGATCGAGCGGCTGACAACGAGCAGATCGAACAGAAGAACACCGAGCTCGAAGGCTTCGAACCCCTGGTTCGGATGCCGCCCGGCACGTTCCTCAGTGGGCGTTCGGAGCTCGTCGGGTGGCTCGAGGACGTTCGTCGTCACTCGTCCAAGTGACCAGTGGGTAGTCGGATGCCGAAGCCCTCGTGCTGCACAGGGAAGGATCGGCCCGTTTGGGCCAATGATCCAATCGGCGCAAAAAGCGCGCCGGACGAGAATGGGGATAAACTCTGGGGAGTGGAGGCACAGAGCTGGTCCCCGGGTGGGCTGGACGCGCATCGCTTCTCGTCGGCTCCCTGGTGGAGTGACTCCACCCTCCGGGCCCGAGTCCAGCGCATGAGCCGGGAGGCGGCGGAGGGCAGGCACAGACCGTTGCTGGTGCTGACGTGCACGGCGGGCGGGCCCCATCTGGTCCCGGTGACGAAGACCGTGATCGACAGCGTCGTGCGCTCGGGCCTCGACGAGGCCAGGTGCGATGGTCGACCGGTCTTGCGCTGGCTGATCGTCGAGCGCGGGACGAACCACGAGGTCGTCGCAATGGTGCGCGCCCTCGAGGTTCATGGGATCGAGGTCCGCCACGAGCGAGCACCGGCGAGCGCCGGGTCGAGCATTGCCCACGGGCGCCGTGCCCTCATGGAGGCATCGAGCAGGCTCGATCTCTCCGATGCACCGATCATACTCGTCCTCGATGATGATCTTGGCTTCGATGCACTATTCAGTGGCGTCAGCGGCATGTGTGCGGGGACCCCCTGGCCATGGTTTCACGCCGTGTGGGCATTCCACCAAGCCCATCCCGACGTCGACGTTGGCCTCGGCGACGTGACCGGGGCGCCGCCCCTACCGGCATCCTCCACCTTGGCCACCAACCTCCTAGACCTCGAGCACGCAGTCCTGGGTCTGCCGAGCCGTCGCGACGCGGCGCGCTGGAGCGAGGTCGACTACTATTACGACCTTGCCGAGTCGCCCGTCGACCCATGTGCTCACACTGCTCTTTCGGGGTGGCATGCCGACGATACCAACGTGCTCGACGCACTGATGGTCCACGGTCTGCTGTTTCGGCCCTTGGTCGCCACACCAACCACAGTGGCCCGTGAGCATCGTGATCGCGTCGTTCGGGGCGGTAACACCATCCTGTTCCATCCGCGATGGCTCGAGCTGTCGCATCCCCTCCCGCGCCTGGGGGTGCTGCGACTGCGACGAGGCGATACGATCTGGGTGCAGGCGGCCATCAGCCTGCACCACTGCCGCGTGCGACACTTTCCCTTCCCACTCCATCACGTTCGCGACGGATCCTCGTGGTCGCTCTCGGGGCCGCGTGCGTGGCGGGAGCGCCTGATCGGCGATCTCGGGGGAGCAGGGGTCTACCGCGGTCTTGAGCGCTGGCGTCATCGCCGACCATGGTCTCGTGTCGGCCAGATCATGGACGCAGGTCTGGAGGTGCGGGAGGAGATCTTGCGCCGCCGAGAACGGGTGGCACGAGCGCTAGAGCGAGCGATCGCGTTGTCCCGGCGCAACGTGAGCCGGATGCCGGTGCTCGAGGACGTGGCCGAGGTCGCGACGCAGGGGCTCGACGCCGTCCGTGCGCTCGAGCTGCGACCCGAGCTCGTGGACGAGCTGCTTCAAACGCTCGGCCGATCCCTGCACGGCGAACAAGGGATCTCATGAACGAGGGTTGGGAGCAGGACTGGCGAGCATGGGTCGAGCGGTGGATCGCTTGCCAGCCGACGGCGCACAATCAAGGCGGTCTCGCGCGCATGGTCGACGACCTCGAGCGCGAGCTGACCGCGGTCGACTTCGAGGTCGAGCTGGCCCGAAGCGAGGTCGCGACCGAGCAGCCGGTGCTCGTCGCCCGCCGAGCGCCACGTAGCGGCTCGCGATGGATCGGTCTGCTTTCGCACTACGACGTGGAGCTCGTAGGTGAGGACGAGGTCTGGCAGACCGATCCGTGGCGGCTGTGCGAGCGCGACGGGCGGCTTTTGGGGCGGGGCATCGCCGACAACCTTGGTCCGCTCGCGTTGCGCCTGCTCGCGTTTGGCTCGCTTCGACGCGATGTCGGGGTGCTGTGGCTGATCCAGGGGGAGGAAGAGGTCGGCTCTTCCTGGGCGCACCGTCTCTATCCACGGCTGGAGACGAGCTATGTGGACCTGTGGCTGGAGGAGACGGGCTACTTCTACAAGGACGGTGCGCAGCGGGTGCTGACCATGGGTGACGAAGCTCGTCTGGCTGGTATCATCGACCGACTGCGAGATCTCAACCAGGCGCAGGGCCGCGAGACTCGGGTTCGTCGCCGCTTCCTCAACAAGGCGTTCGGGCAGCAGCGGTGTCCAGGGTTACTGCACCTGGTCCGCGATCGGCCCTACCTCGCGATCGGACCCAACGACGACGGATCGCGGATCCACGGACCCGACGAGTCGCTCGATCCTCGGCTGCTCGGACCGTCGATGGCTCACCTCCACGCCCTATTCGAGGAGATCGCCGGATGACGGTGGACCATGGGCTGGGAGGGTGGCTCAGTGAGCGCGACGTGGTCCGATTCCTCGGGCTCTTGGGCACACCGGCGTCCGCGCCTAGCAAGGCTGCGCTCGCGAGATTGGCCCGAGGAGTGCTTGAGCGCGTGCCGTTCCAGAACGTCTGGATGCTGGCTCGGCCCCGTGAGCCGCCCACGCTCGCGCAGATTCGAGAAGACATGCTCGCGGGCCGTGGAGGCCCGTGTGGCCACATGAACCCGTTCTTGGCGGCGTTGCTCCACGAGCTCGGCTACCGGGTGGAGCTTTTCAGCGGGAGCATGCAACAGCCCGATTGCCACATCGCCGTCGTGGTCACGCTCGCTGGCGAGCGCCTGTGGCTCGACGTGGGCAACGCGTTCCCATACTTTGAGCCGATCGGGTTCGGGGACGATAGCGTGCGCCGCCATCCGCTGCTCGAGCACCGCCTGCGCCGCGTGGGGCCAAACTGGTGCATCGAGCATCGCTGGCCTGATCAACGCTGGGTCTGCAACTATGTGCTCGGCAAAGAGCCCCGATCGTTCCGGTCATTCGCGCCGATGATCCACGCGCACTACAGTCAGCCGGGCTACGGGCCGTTCCTTCGTGGGCTTCGCGTGGTGCGGTTCTCGGGCATGGGCATGGTGGCGCTTCGCGACCATACGCTTCGCGTGATCGACGGCCACCACGACCTGACCCGCGAGGTGCCGACGCCCGAGTTGCCGGACGTGGTCCTCGCGCACTTTCCCGACGTGGAGCTACCGCTGGGCGAGGCGCTGCGAGCACTGGAGGTCCTCTCATGAGTAAGATCGAAAGCGAGATCGAAGACCGCGACTTCGCCGAATTCGACGAGGACGCCGCGAGCTTCTACCGACGGCACGGGTACGTCGTGCTGCGCCCGAGCTTCTCGCGCTCGGAGTGCCAGGCTGCGATCTCGTCCTGGGAGGGCATCAAGCGCCGCTTTGCCGCACAGATGGACATGGATCCCGCGCACTACGATGCGGAGATCGGCCAGTGGCGGGACATGTGGCACCATGAGCCCGCGTTCGCCGCGTTGCTCGCCGATGTCCGACTGTGGGGGACTGCACGGGCTGCGCTGGGAATCTCGGCGGTACGACTGCTGCACGACCATCTCATCGCCAAGTCGTCGTTGGGCCACAACGGCACGATCCCCTGGCACCAAGACGCGACCTTCTGGCCCGTCGATTGCTCGGGGCTGTCGTGTTGGATGCCGTTGGTCGATGTGGGCCCCACCGAGGGCTGCCTCGAAGTGATCGACGGTTCCCATTTGTGGGGCCCCGAGGCACCCGTGGACTTCATCGCGAGTCCCCGTGAGCGGTTCCCGGCCTCGACCCGCGTGATCAAGCTGCCGGCTGCCGCCGGGGCGCAGGTCGTGCTCGATGGGCTCACGTGGCATCGCTCGAGCCCGAACACCGGCACTGGCACGCGGCCGGCCTATATCAGCCTGTGGCTCCCGCCTGATGCTCGCTACGCACCCGAGGTGGCGTCGTGGCATCCAGTCAACGAGCATGTGCGCGCGGCCCCAGGGGAGCGGCTCGACGACGACTGGTTTCCCGTGTTCGGGTCACAGATTCCCACCGACGGGGGGCGGCCTGCGCTCGAGTGGGTGCCGCCGTGCATGGATACACCGCTGACCATGTTCCGGGCATCGACCATCATCGCCGCGCAGGTCGCCACGCTGCTTGGTCGGGTGCCCGCGAACCTCGCGACTCTGTTGCGGGCGGAGGGCGACCGACGTCGCGTGATCGAGCGAGCGATCGCGGCGGGGCTGATGAGCGCCGAGCAGACCGAGCAGCTCGCGGTGGTCATCGACAAGCTGTGGATCAGCGCCGAGGCGTATCGCCTCCACCGCGCGCGCAACATCTTCAACGCGGCCTATACCGGGTGGTGGGAGCTGGTCGGTCGGGCGGCGTGGTCTGCGAGCGAAGGGGGCGTGGAGGTCCGATGAAGCCGATCGTCGCGGTCTTTGGGAGCAACCGGGTCGACGAGCGCACGGGGCTGTTGGCGGAAGCGCTCGGCCGTCGGCTGGTCGACGAAGGCTACCGGATCGTCTGCGGTGGCCTCGGGGGAGTGATGGCGGCCGTGGCGTGCGGGGCTCGAGCCAGCGTGGCGTGGACGGGCAATGAGGTGATCGGCCTGCTGCCGGGATGGACCGACGACGAGCAGCCCAACCCGTGGGTCGACATCGCGCTCGCGACCAGCATGGGCTCGATGCGCAACAACCTCGTGGCCCGGGTTGCCGATGCCGCGATCGCCGTGGCGGGAGGGGCGGGCACGCTCAGCGAGGTCGCGCTGGCGTGGCACGAGCGACGGCCCCTGGCCGCGCTCACCGGCGCGGGCGGCTGGGCCGAGCGCCTGGCCGGCGAGTGCCTCGACGAGCGTCGCGAGCGGCCCATCGTCGCCCTGGGTACCGTGGACGAGGCGACCGCCTGGCTCGGCGAGCTCTTCCCTCGTGGGGTGCTCATCGGCCGAGGCCCGACTCGCTGGTGGTACGAGCAAGCACCCTGCCTCCACCGCGTTCACGAGGGAGTCCCTACCGGAGCCCGGGTGCTGCAAGCCGAGCTGGGCCTGTCGTTGCCTCTGGCCGCTGTCGTCGCGCGACTCGAAGCGCTGGCCGAGCGGGTCGGGGCCTGGAACCATGTGCACGACCAGCACCGAAGGGCCCTGGTGACGCTCGACGACGGGCACGTGGACGCGTTGATGCTGCGTTCCGTGTTCGCTGGGCTCCCCGAGCTGCAGCCGGTCTTGTTCGTGACCTCCGCGCTGCTCGTAGGTGATCGCCGCCCGCTGCCGCTGACGGCCCTCTATGCGTGGGCCGCCGCGCGCGGGCTCGCGGTTGGCGATCTGCAGGTTGATGGCATCGATCGCGCTGCGCTCAAGCGCCTCCCGGAGACGGAGCAGCGGGCGCGACTGGAGCAGCATGGTGTCCCCCTCGCGCCCGACGACGAGCTGCTGCTCGACACGACCACGCTCCGCGAGCTCTGCGACGAAGGGTGGATGATCGGATCGCACGGGCCACAACACTGCGATCTTCGAGAGGTTCCCGAGTCAGAGCTTGCTGCCGGGCTCGTCGAGGCTCGTCGGTTGGTGCAGCGTCTCGGCCAGCCTCCGTGGTTGGCTTGGCCCGAGGGGCGCTGGGATGGGCGCGTGGCTTCGATGGCCCGGCGCGCGGGCTTCGTGCTGCAGTTCGGTTTGGATGCCGAGCCCTGCCCCGAGCCGGGACCAGACCTGATCCTGCGCACCCTGTGGAGGGATCCGTGAAGGTCTTGGTGACCGGCAGCGCGGGTTTTTTGGGGACGGTCGTGCTCGACGTGCTGCGAGCGCGGGGATACGAGCCGGTAGGCTACGACCTCGAGCACGGGGACGACGTGCTCGATCTGGCGGCCCTCACCCGTGCCTTGAGGGGTTGTGTGGCGTGCATCCATCTGGCCGCGGTTGCTGATCTCTACGTCGCCGAGGCCCGGCCCGGGGTTGCCGAGACCGTCAACGTAGAAGGAACCCGCTGCGTCGCGCAGGCCTGCGCAGCCGTCGGTGCGCGCATGCTCTATGCCTCGACCTGCTGCGTGTATGGAAACAACGGCGTCGCGCTGTGCGATGAGAGGGCCACGCCTGCTCCCACCGAGATCTACGCCAGGACCAAGCTCGTCGCGGAGGCCTTCGTATCCCTGGCGGGGCCGCGGTCGAGCGTGTTGCGCCTGGCCACGTTCTACGGCCCGCGCATGCGGGACTCTCTGGCGACGAGTGTGTTCTTGCGCCGCGTTCGAGCCGGACGACCGCTGGAGATCCACGGCAGCGGACAGCAGACCCGCTGCTATACACACGTCGACGACGTGGCCAGCGCCATCGCGGTGGTGCTGGGCAGCGCGCGAGAGCTTCCGTGCGTCAACGTGGCGACTCCGGAGGTGACCTCGGTGCTCGAACTGGCCGAGCTGGCCATGCAGGTCACCGGTGTTCGCGTACCGCTGCACTTCGTGGCCGACCGGCCCGGGCAGATCCATCACAGTCGGATCGATTCCAGCCTGCTCCAGAGGCTCGGGTGGACACCCCGGTGGTCCATGCGCGAAGGGCTGGCCGCATGCGTGGAGGTATGAGATGAGCGCGGGGCAATTCCTCGTGACCGGGGGGTTCTTCGATGGTGGCTGCGATGGCTATATCGGCGAGCTCGAGCTTCGCCAGCGTGATGGCGTTACCACGATGTCGTTCGAGCCGCGGCTGACCCACGAGCCCGCCGACTCAGCGCTACGCGTACCCAACAAGGGCTTCACGGGAGCCTCCATTGTCGACCATCGCCTGTGGGTCTGCGGGGCCAACCAGGTATTGGCCTTCGAGATCGGTCGCTGGTTGCTCGTGGAGCGGCTCGACGATCCTGCCTTCAACGACCTACACCACGTCTTGGCCGAGGAGCAGGGGTTGACGGTGGTCAACACCGGTCTCGAGTCGGTTGATGTTTTCGATCGGCGAGGAGTGTTCCAGGAGCGGATCTTGCTGACCAGCGACGCGAGGACGCGCCAGCGCCTGGAGCGGGTCGCCGAGTTTCGCACCTGCGATTCCAACCCGCACTTCATGCACGCGAGCCACTGCGCGCGCACCACCGACGGTGGGCTGCTCGTCACGCTCGTTCGTCAGCGGCGGGTGATCGACTGCCGCGATTGGTCCTGGGCGTCGCCGGAGTACCCCGCCCCGCCCCACGACGGCTTTCTCGCTGAGCATGCGCCCTCGGGTCGAAGGTTGCTCTGGGCCACGACGGTCTCGGGGGGGATCTTCGCGAGTGATCCCGTCACGCACGAGATCATCGAGTGCTGGTCGCTGCCCGATCGAGGTGGACCCGTGGGCTGGACGCGGGGTCTGTGCGTGCTCGAGGACGGCATGCTCGTGGGGACGACACGGATTCGATCGAACAACGCGGAGTACTTCGAGCGCTGGACGAGTCGATCCCACGCGCGGAGCCGTACGGCGATTGCCTTCCTTCCCTTCGACGAGCGGATTCCCGTGGTCAGCATCGACGTCTTCCCACAGCGGCCGGCCAAGGTGTTCAGCATCCTGCGTGCCCCGTGATGCGCGCCTCGGGCCGACATCGGCCGGAGGGACGTTCCACGTTTTGGAGCCCGAGACTCACGAAGTCATCCGCCTGCGCTCGCCCTGAGTTCCACCTTCGTGCTGGCGACTTGGTTCGTCTCGGTTGCATACCCCACCGCGTACCCCACCAGACGTTTGCGCGTTGTCCCGGCCAGGTCGAGGGCTTCGGGCACGCTCACCGACCAGCCGGCGGGCACAATGAAGGTGTGATCGGCGACGGTCGTCGTCGGCGTGTCGGAGGTCAGTCGCGTTCCCGTTGGCGCCTCGCCGTTGGTCTTCCCGCCTCGCGCGGCTCGCTTGTTGGTCGTTGCCTCGGTCGGTGGCGGCTGCGGCACTGTCTTCGGGCCGCGCAAGCACGACAATAGGGCGAGCACCGCAAGGCCGAGCAGTCGCATACCGGCGACAGTAGCTCGGAAGTCGTCCTCACCGAAGCGAGGGCCCTGCTGGAGTCGCCAGCGGACGGGCGGCATTGGCGGTCGTTGACGACCTGGCCGTGGGTGGCTGACACCGGGCCGCGGATAGGGCAGACAAGAGCCGATGCCGACCGCGCGAGTCATCAGCCCCGAGGACGCACGCACTTACCTGCTGGCGCAGCTGGGTCTTCGGCGCATGGCCAAGCGCCGCGGCCTGGCGGGTGTTCGCTCGGTGCTGGCCTCGCTGCGGTGCATCCAGCTCGATCCGCTCGACCCCATGGGGACCAACGCGGATCTGGTCGCACTGGCTCGGGTGGACGAGGTCGAACGTGGTGACGTCTACCGGGCGCTGCTGCATGGCCACGGCTTCGAACACTTCGCCAAGGAGCGCTGCTTGCTGCCCGCGAGCGCGTTTCCGTTCTACCGAGACCAGGCGGCTCAGACGCCCTGGTGGCGGCTGAGCGAGAGGACCCGTCAGGTGCCGCCGCAGGTCCTCGATGCGATCGTCGCCGAGATCGAGGACCGAGGGCCGAGCACGTCGGCGGAGCTTGTCGACCGCGGCCGGGTGATCCCCATCGACTGGTCGGGCTGGAAGGGCACCTCGTCGATGACGTCGATGGCGCTGGAGATCCTCTGGACCCGCTGCCGGGTGGTGGTGTACGAGCGAACCTCCAGCGGCAAGCGCTACGAGGTTCCCGCTCGGGCTCTACCGGCGGTGGCTGACCTGCCGGTCACCGAGCCATTCGAGAGGTGGGCCTTGGGCGAGCGAGTCGAGGCCGCCGGTCTCCTGGCACGGGCCACCGGACCGTGCTGGTCGATGCTCCGGTCGGTGTTGCCGTCCCCGCTCCCCGATCAGCTGATCGACCAGGGGCTGCTCGAGTCGATCCAGATCGCCGGATCTCGCCGAACCTATTTGGCGCCGGCCGGGTTTCTCGACCGCCCACGCCAGCGCGACGACGGACGGCTTCGTATCCTCGGCCCGCTCGATCCCCTGCTGTGGGACCGCAAGCTCGTCGCCCAGGTCTTCGGGTTCGAGTACGTCTGGGAGGTGTACAAACCCGCGGCTCGTCGTCGGTGGGGCTGGTACGTGTGCCCGCTGCTGCACCGAGGGCACCTGGTCGGTAGGCTAGAAGGGCGAGTGCGTGACGGAGGGCTCGTGATCGATAGGCTCTGGCCCGAGCCCGGCCGCGTGCTCGACATGGATGCGCTGGACCTCGCGCTGGAGCGCCACGCGATCGCGTGCGGGGCCGAGTGGTTCCAGCGGCCGCAGCTCGATGCGTAGCCCGGCCCGCGAGTGACCAACTCGGGGGCCGTGCCGGGGAGGCGAGCGGCTCAGGCTGGCTCGTCAGCTCAGCCGTCTTGCACTACCCAGTCCTGGGACGCCTCGGCCATGACCACCGTGGGGACCCGGTCGCGCACGTCGGGGTCGAGTCCGGCGTCTTGCTCGAGCCCGCGCAGGAAGTGCGGCGGGAAGGTACGGTACAGCAGGCGCACAGTGGCGTGGTAGCGACCGCGGGGCATGTCGGCCGGCAGCACGTAGTGGTGCGTCTGCGCGGAGTCGGCCGCTATCAGGTAGTCACACTGCCAGTTGGCGTCCCAGCCGAAGCTGACCGGCTGCATCGGGCTTTGGGGGACGACGGCGCCCAGGCCCATCGGCAGGCAATCCTCGCTGGCGAGGCGCTGGGCTTGCTCGCGCTCCGCGGGGTTGGTGGCCTGTGCGATCCGTGGGTCGTAGATCAGCTGCTGCCCCCAGTAGGCCAGCTGGGGATCGGTACCGGGCTCGAGGCTATGCGCGGCCAGCCCGTCTCGAATGTCGTCGCGCTCGTCGAGGGTGCCCGAGGTAAAGACGACCTGGCCGTCTTCGTCGGTGACCTCGAGCTGTAGCCACATCTGGCGATCGGCGGTGGAGCCGGTGGGCAAGGCGTGCCCGGCGAGGTTTTGCACGGTCACGTCGAGCGCCCGCTGTTGCGCCTGCACCTCCATCTGGGCCGCCGATTGCAGCAGCTGCCGGGTCAACTCGCGCATCTGGTCGTAGCCGGGGAACTGCTCGGGCGGCAGCAAAGAGACGTCGACACCCACGAAGTGGTGGTCGTGGAGCTGTCGGTCCTCGGGCCCGCCGAGCGCGACGGCTCCGGTCGAGGGCTTCATGTGACAGTCTTGACAGGTGCGACCCTGCTCGGCGTGGCTGCTGCCGAGCCACTCGTCGTAGGTGAGGTCGAGCAGGGCGCCTTGGTCGTTGATCACGCCGTGGCAGCCGCTGCACAGCTCCGACTCCTTGTGCAGAGGGCTATACTCAGATCCGTGGGCGCCCGCGTCCTGAGGATCTTCGATGGTGCCCCGCTTGTGTCCGTCGGTCGCGTAGTTGATGCCGGCGTTGAACGGGTGCTCGATGGACTCTATCGAGTGACAGACGTCGCACGAGACCCCGGCCTGGGCCACGGGATCGAGCGCCTGGAGATCTTGGACGTAGGTCTGCGTGAGCTCGTCGAACTCGACCGCGGTCTGCCCGCTCAGGGTGCCGGGGGGGGTGTGGCACTGCACGCAGAACTCTCCGAGCTCTCCCTTTGTGCGGCGCTGACCGAGCTCGACCATGGCGAGGAAGACGGGGTCTTGCGCCGCATAGGCATGCGGTGACATCGACCACTGCTCGTAATGTTCGGGGTGGCACCCCTGACATTGATCGGGAGAGTCGAAGCTCAGCTCGGTCGCGGGGGTGGTGTCGTCGGTGTCGTCGGTCTCGACGGTCTCGACGGTCTCGACCATCTCGATCATCTCGCCCGGCGCCTCGGCGCTCTCGGGGTCGCACGCGAGCCCGAGACTGCCGAGGAGCAGGGCTGCTAGGCTCGACCGAAGTCGGCCAATTCGGGAGAGGAGCGAGCGTTCGGGGGCGGGCGCAGGCCAGCCCCCACTGGAGATAATCCGGTGGGTCTTCATTGAATCGTGATCTGTTAGGTGTGGGGAAGGGCGCGATGCGCTCGAAGCCCGGTTCGCCTTCGCCCCGCGAAACGTCGAGTCCTGACCTCGGGCCTGCGCGCTCGGTGAGCACGCCGGCGGGCCGGGTTTTCTCGATGTCACTGCGGAGGTCGGGTCGACGATCCTTCGCCTGATCGCGTCCCACCGATGGAGTCCCGAAGTTCCGCAGTTTTGTTCACCCAGACCGACAAAATTTCATCGGCGCGCGCTCGTGTACGTCCTGCGCTCGTTTCACGCGATCCACTCGGGTCGGGGTCGTTCACGCTCCCCGACGCCAAGCGGATCAAGATGATCCGTGCGTGCGGTGGTGCGGGCTCTGAGCGTCGTGTCGCGCCCGAGCGCGACGTCGATCGGAGGCGGGGCGAAGCAACCGTACACAGATCGTCGTACGACCCCCTCCTCGAGGCTCGGGAAATTTCTTCGAGTTTTTTTGAGACAAAACACCGAGGTCGAGCAACCCCAGCAAGTGTCGAGGTTGTTGCGCATCGTGTAGGTGCGTGTGGGGGAGAGCTATGCGTCGTCGAGCACATTCAATACGGGCCGGGCTGGCCTGGATCACGATCGCGGTCGCCGGCTGCTACACGGGCCTGTCCGAAGGAGGATCGGCACAGGACGACGGCGGGACTGTCGGCGGTGGCAGCGAGGGCAGCGAGGGCGAGCAGGAGCCGCAAGAGCCGGGCGAGGAGGTCGGCCAGTGCGGGGATGCGCTGGAGATCGGCGGCTCCCAGATCCGCCGGATGACCACCAACGAGTACAACCGCACCGTGTCCGCGCTGCTGGGGATCTCCACCACGGTCGCGGACATGTTCCCGCCCGACAGCCGAGCGCGGGGCTTCGACAACCAAGCCGAGGTTCAGGAGGTCTCGCCCAGCGAGATCAAGGCCTGGCAGGACGCGGCCGAGACGCTGAGCGCGGAGGCCATGGCCGACATGGTCGACTTCGTAGGCTGCGACGTCGCGGGCGAGGACGGGGACGCCTGCGTAGCGTCGTTCCTGGTCGATTTTGGCCTCCGTGCGTTTCGCCGCCCCCTCAGCGACGACGAGCTGGACAAGTACACCAGCTTCTACGAGCAACACCGCAGCGAGTCGGGCCCCGAGCGTGCGCTCCAGATGCTGGTGCAGTCGATGCTGATGTCCCCCAACTTCTTGTACCTGGTGGAGCTGGGCCAAGAAGGCGAGGTGACCGCGCTCGACGACTACGCGATCGCCAGTCGCCTGTCGTACTTGCTGTGGAACTCCATGCCCGACCAGGAGCTGTTTGCCGCGGCCGAGGCGGGGGCTCTCTCCACCCCCGAGGGGATCGAGGAGCAGGCGCGACGAATGCTCGCCGATCCCCAAGCACGCGACGTGGTGCGCGACTTCTACATGCAGTGGACGGACGCACACGCGCTCGGGTCGATGCAGATCCCCGAGGGCTTCGAGCCTTCCCTGAGCACGTCGGCCGAAGAGGGCCTGAGCCGGTTCGTAATGGACTGGCACGACCAGGGGGGGCGCATGCCGCAGCTGCTCACCTCGACCAAGGCGTTCCTCAACGAGGAGCTGGCCGCGTACTACGGGGTCGAGGGTATAGCGGGCAGCGAGCTGGTCGAGGCGTCGCTCGATCCCCAGACGCACGGCGGGGTGCTCACCCGGGCGGCGGTGGTGGGGACGCACGGACTACCGCCCAACCGGGGCGACTTCGTGCTGGGCAAGCTGCTGTGCAACCCGCTGACCGTGCCAGCGCTGGAGATCCCCGAGCCCCCCGAGGGCGAGGAGTTCGAGACCCGCCGCCAGAGCTTCGAGGCCCACGCCGAGCTCGAGTGCGCGCGGGCGTGCCACCAGATCCTCGACCCGCTGGGCTTTGCCTTCGAGCACTACGACGAGAGCGGGATGTGGCGGGCGACCGACAACGGCCACCCGATCGACGCGACCACCGAAATCGGCATCTCGTCGTTCCCCGAGCTCGAAGGTCCCATCGACGGCGCCATGGAGCTGTCGGAGCGCCTGGCCAACAGCGAGACGGTGCTCCGGTGTCACGCCGAGACCTGGTTCACCTACGCCTACGGCCGCCCGTCCACCAAGGCTGACGGGTGTTCGGAGCAGCAGCTGGCCGACGCATTCGTCGCCACCGAGGGGGACATGGAGCAGCTACTGGTCGATCTGACCCTGACGGACGCCTTTCGCTACGTGCGCAAGCAAGCGCTCGAGCCCTAGACCGCGGAGACCTACGATGAGCCACAGTCAATTCAATCGACGACGCTTCCTCCGCGCGGGTGCCTCGCTGACGATCGGGCTGCCCTGGCTGGCCAGCCTCGATCGCTCCGCCAGCGCCTCGACCGTCAATCCCTTCCCCAAGCGCTTGGTCTTCGTGATCGGCAGCAACGGGGTGGTGCCGGGGGACTGGTTCCCCGACCAGACCGGCCCGGACTTCACGCTTCCCTACAGCTTGGCGCCGCTGTCGGACTTTATAGACCGCATGATCGTGTTCAAGGGGCTGGAGAACGCGTCGGCCAAGGACCAGGGAGGGAACCCGCACACCAAGGCGGGCTCACACACGCTGACGGGGGCGGCCCACATCCCCAATCAGTTCACCGCGGGCGGCGGGGGAGGGTTCTCGACCCGGATCTCGATCGATCAAGAGGTCGCCAACCAGGTTGGGGCTCAAAACCCGGTGCACTCGCTGCTGACCGGGGTCGAAATCGGGGCGGGCGACAACGGAGAGACTCCTCGCGGGCGCTTCTCCTACCTCGGCCACAACATGCCGGTGGCGCCCACGGGCAACCCGGACCAGGTCTTCGACACCTTGTCGGATTTCACCGGCGGCGGCGGCCCCAACCCGGACTCTGAGGCGATCCGCCAGCTACGGGCCGAACAGCGCAGCATCCTCGACCTGGCGATGGACGACATCGACGCGCTCAACACCAAGCTCAGCGCGATGGATCGCCAGCGGATGGACAACCACCTGACCCACCTGCGGGCCCTCGAGCAGAGCATCGCCAGCCTGCCCGATCCCGACGACCTCGACCCCGCGTGCGCGCAGGTCGATGAGCCGGGCGGTGGCAACGGGATCGAGGCGGGGACCCGCAAGATGTTCGATCTGATCGCCTTCGCGCTGCGGTGCGATATCACTCGCGTGGCCACCTTCCAGTGGGCGGGGGCCCAGTCCTCGCTGAAGTATGATTTTCTCGATGGCGTCCCCGACGACCGCCATCACCAGATCTCTCACAACAACGGGAACGCCTACGACACGCCCATGCGGGCGATCGCTCGCTTTCACGCCGAGCAGGTGGCCTACCTCGCCGGTCTGCTCGATGCGATCCCCGAGGGCGAGGGGACGGTGCTCGACAACACGATCCTCGTGCACCTCAACACGCTCAGCCAGGGCAACAACCACAATTTCTCGAACATCCCGGTCGTGACGATCGGCGGCGCGGGGGGAGCCCTCGACGTGGGGCGCTGCGTGCAGTTTGGCGGTCGCTCGCTCAACGATCTATACATCACGCTGGGCCAGGCGATGGGCGCCGAGCTCGACACCTTCGGCGATCCCCAGCACGTAGAGGGGCCGCTGTCTTCGGTGCTGGTGTAGTTTTCGCAAGCGCAGCGGGAACCCTGGTCGGGAGTGCTGGTCCCGATCGTCTCGGCATATGCGGAGGTCGGCGATCGTAGGTTTCCACGACGCGTAGTCGTGCGAAATTTGCGCAGGTGCTGACCCGAGCGCTTTCGCTCATCATCATGTCCGTCGAGGACCGATGGTGGGTGGCTTCCGAGCGCGGGGGTATCAGCAGGCGGCGGTGGATGCCGTGATGCATCGCCACGCCGAGGGTGCGCGTCGCTTGCTGCTGTACTTGCCGACCGGCTCGGGCAAGACGGTGATCGGCGCGCTCGTCATCGAGCGCATGCTCGCGCGGCGTCGGGGGACGCGGACACTCTTCATCGCGCACCGGCCGGAGATCCTCGATCAGACCGCCGCCGTTCTCCGTCGACACATGCCGCAGCTGCAGGTGGGGATCGAGCAGGGAGATCGCCGTGCGGCCGAAGGGGCGGACGTGACGGTGGCGTCGGTGCAGTCGCTGGTGCGACGCCGCAGCCGCTTCGATCCCGGGGCGTTTGGCTTGGTGGTCTGCGACGAGTGCCACCGGGCGCTGGCGCCGACCTGGGCGGAGGTGATCGGCTACTTCCACGATCATCACCGTGACCATCACGCAGACGGTGGGCTGCTGCTGGGTATGACCGCGACCCCGCGGCGCACGGACGGGCGCTCGGTGCTCGACGTATTCGACGAGATCGCCTTCGAGATCTCGCTCACCGAGCTGCAAGATCTGGGGTTCTTGGTGCCCATGCGCTACTTCAGCGTCCAGGCCGATCTCAACCTGGCCACGGTCGGCGTCGCGGCGGGCGACTTTCAGGTGGGCTCGCTGGGGCAGGTGATGAATACGCCGGGGGTGCGTGCGCTGACGCTGCGGGCCTGGCAGGAGCGCGGGGCGGGTCGCAAGACGATCGCGTTTTGTGCCGGGGTGGGGCATGCGCGGCAGCTCGCGGCGGATTTCGAGGCGCTGTGCGGGGTGCGGGCCGTGGTGGTCGACGCCAAGACCAAGGATCGCAACCGGCTGCTCGGGGCGTTTCGGGCGGGGGAGATCCAGGTGCTGACCAACTATGGTGTGCTCGTCGAGGGCTTCGACGATCCGGCGATCGAGTGTGTGCTGATGGTGCGCCCGACCAAGTCGCCCCTGGTCTACACGCAGTGCCTGGGCCGCGGGCTGCGGGTGGCGCCGGGCAAGCACAATTGCACGGTGATCGATGTTGTCGATCGCAGCACGCATCAGCTCCAGTACGGGATGGCCCACATGTCCGGCCTGCCCCGGCGCTGGCGCAGCAAAGGGCGCGATCCGTTTCGGGAGCGGCGCTCGGTGGGGGCGATCCGGGTCAGCGATCCGGACGCGTTCCTCCGCATTCAGGCGGCCACCTCGCTGGAGGACGTCCAGCAGATCCTCATGGAGCTGCCGCCGCATGTGGTGCAGGCGGGGCTCGACGGCGAGCCAGTGCCTCGCTACACCCCGGCCACCGAGCGGCCCCCGGCCTCGCGGGCGCGCCGGGACGCGCACGAGATCCTCAGTGAGGCGGGGGCAAGCGTCCGGACGATCACCGCCGACGAGGAGACGCTGAAGATCCACCTGCGCGATCCCGAGGTCGACAACGAGCGTTATGCCTACCTGCGGTGGCACCTGCAGCGGGTCACGCAGCGCGCGATCGAGTTCCAGCGCCCCGCGCAACGCCGACTGCGGAGCTCCAGCCCGCGCGCGGTGTTGCGGTCGATGCTGGGCGGTCGCCGGATCCACGAGCTCGCGGTCGACCCGGAGCGTCAGCTCGTCGACGTGACCATCGCGGGCTTGGGCGCCGACGAGGCCGACGCGCTGTGCCGCAACTTCGAGCGAGAGGTGGGCATGCAGCTGCGGCTGACGGGGCAGCTGGGCCTGGGCTTTTGAGGGCTCGCGGTCGGGTGGCGTCGGGCCCAGCACGGCCGGCACTCACTTTCGTTGCACCCTCTTGGCGTGTTCCCGGCTCCAACGGTTAGAGCCCGAAGCTATGAGCATGAGCATGAGCATGAGCATGAGCGAGGGCGTCGCAGCGTGAGTGGGGAAATCACGTATGTAGAGCATGACAACCGGTGTAGGCGGGCCCGGCCCGCCCGACCCGCGACACCGGGCTGTTCGGTGTCGCGGGTTTCGTCGGTCTACCCGGAAGGGGGTCTCGGTGGTAGCGTGAGGGCTCATGGTCGAACGGGTCCTGCTCGTCCCGGGGTTTCTCGGTTTCCAGCGGTTGGGACGCCTGCCCTACTTCGTGGGGGTGGACGAGGTCCTGCAGCGAGCGCTGGCCGAGCGGGGCATCGACGCGCAGATCGAGACCATGCAGACGCTGCCGACCTCTTCGCTGCGGGCTCGGGCTCGAAGGCTGGCCGAGCGAGTGGCGGGGCTCGAGCCCGCGGACGCGGTGCACCTGGTCGCGCACTCGACCGGGGGGCTGGACAGCCGCACCATGCTCAGCGCCCATGCGTCGCTCGGTGAGGCGCTGGACACGGAGGGAGCCTCGAGCCGGGTGCGGACGGTGGTGTCGGTGTGCACGCCGCACCACGGCACGCCGCTGGCCACGTTCTTTGTGGGGGCGCAGGGGCGACGCTTGCTGCGGCTGCTGTCGCTGATGATGGTGCACGGCCTGCGGCGCGCCCGACGGCCTCTGAGTGGGCTGGTACGGGCGGGGCGGATCTTGCTGTGGCTCGACGAGCTGATCCACGTCGACCGCACGATCCTTCGTCAGCTCTACGAGGAGTTGCTCGACGATGTGCCCCCCGAGGTCGCGGTGGAGATCCAGCGGATGCTGGACCACATCGGAGACGACCAGTCCTTGATCGAGCAGCTCGGGCCGGCCGCGATCGACATCCTCAACGCGGTCACCAACGACCGCCCCGGCGTCCGCTACGGGTGTGTGGTGGCCGGCTCGCCGCGTCCCGGGCTGCGAACGGTGCTCGACGTCGGTCGTGAGCCCTACGATCAGGTGACGCACGCAATCTATCAAGCGCTCTATCGGATCACGGCGCGCTTTCCTCGGCGGTTCGTGCCGGCGCTGTCCCCATTGCAGGAGTCGAAGCTCACCACGATCTTCGGTAATTCGTGGTCTCACGAGGCCAACGACGGCTTCGTGCCCACGCTGTCCCAGATCCACGGTGAGCTCGTCCATGTCGCCCGGGCGGATCATCTCGATGTCATGGGCTACTTCCGACAGCCAGGTGATGGCCGGCACGTGGACTGGCTGGCGTCGGGCTCGGGTTTTCGGCGCCATCACTTCGAGGCGTTGTGGCGCAGTGTCGCTCGCTTCATCGCGGCCCGTTGAGCCCGGTGGGTCGGGGCGGCCTTCCAACGAGCGCTACGCGGGGATCCGGTGGCGAGCAGGAGATCGTACATCGCGGAGTGCACTCGGTGAGCGTTGGAGCCGTCGGCTCGCCTCAAGGGTGCGGGCGGGCGGGCGGCGCTCGGGGCCGGTCGCTGCGGTGCGAGCGGCTCTGCAGCGGCCTACGCGGGGCCTTGCCGTCGCGCCAGCAATGGCGAGCGACACGGGGTCGTCCAGTCTCGGCATCACGTGCTAGAGCCCGGGCTTGATGGGGTCGTGTCCTTCGTGGTCGGGTTTCTTGCTGGTCGTGGGCGCCAAGGCGTCGTCGTCGACCGCCGGCGGGAAGCCGTTGAACTGGCGCCACAGCTCGAAGCCTAGCCGCACGCGGTCGAGCAATACCCAGCCGTTGGCGCGGACGCCCTGGCGGAGGTAGCGCGCGTCGGGCCAGCCCTGGGGGTCGTCGGGGACGACCACCACCCGAAAGCGGCCCCGGCCGTCGTCGTGGGCGTCGACGAAGGCGACCCGGCCGCCGAAGGTGCCGACGGCGGCCGAGGGCCAGCCCACGAACTGGACCGCGGGCCACCCCTCGAATTGTACGCGCACGTGTCGTCCCTCGGAGACCAGCGGGGCGTCGTTGCCGTCGACGTAGATCTCGATGGCGCGCGAGCCTGCTTCGGGGACCAGCCGCAGCAGGGGATCGCCAGCCTTGACCATTTCGGTGCCCTCCTGGGCCAGCAGCCGCAAGATCGTACCGTTGCGGGGGGCGACCACCCGCATCTGCTCTTGCCGGGCGAGGCGGACCTCGACCTTGGCGAGCTCGGCTTCGGCCTTGGCTCGCTCGGACTTGAGCTTCTCGAGGGTGGCCTGGGTCGACTCGATGTTGGCCTGGTTGGACGCGCCGACCTGCGCCCGCTCGGCCACCAAGGCCCTGACCTCGGCCTTGGCCGCCCGCAGGGACGCGTCGGCGCGGTCGAGGTCGGCTCGGGCGGTCTGCTCTTCGAGCTCGGCGAGCTCGAGATCTCGTTTGGACGCGAGCCCCTTGGCGTGCATGGTGCGCTGGCGGGTGAGGTGGAGCTCGGCCGCGCGCAGACGGGCTCGGGCGGCGTCGATGGAGCGGGTGGCGGCGTCGCGGCGATCGTTGGCCATCTGCACGCGCAGCCGGGCGTTGGAGAGCGCCGAGGTGCGCGCGGTCTCCATCGACAGGATCCGAGCCTCGGTGAGGGTGACCGACAAGGCGGCGGTCTCGACCTGTGCTCGACCGGCGTCGAGCTCCCGGCGGATCCGATCGAGGATGTCCACGTCATTGTCGGTGAGCTCGGCGATGGGGTCGCCCTTGGCGACCCGGTCGCCCTCTTGCACGTACCAAAGCAGCACCCGCCCGTCGATGGGGGCCTCGACCGATTGCTGACGCTCGAGCGGAGCGTAGGCGATGACTCGTCCTCGACCCTTGACCGATTGCTGCCAGGACATCAACAGCAGGGCGATTGCGCCAGCCACGACGCTGGCGCTGAGCAGTCGGGCCATGATCCGCACGGTATCGATCCGGCCGGCGGCCGGGAGGGCCGACGATGGCATCTGCTCGGGCGTGCTCATGTCGCCGATCCTTTCGCCGATCCGGTCGCCGATCCGGTCGCCGATCCGGTCGCCGATCCGGTCGCCGATCCGGTCGCCGACCCTTCGGACAACGAAAGGACTCGATCGCATCGGCGGCGTACCTCGGGATCGCGGCTGACCACCACCGTGGTCCAGGGGGTTCGGGGCCCGAGCACGGCCTGCAAGAGCTCGGTGTCCGCCGAGGGGTCGAGCCCCAGATCGTCGAGTGCTCCGTCGATGAGCAGCAGATCGGGGGTCGCGACCAGCGCCCGAGCCAAGCACAGTCGCGCGGCCTCGGAGGACGAAAGGGGAGGTCCGTGGGCAAACAACTCGGCATCGACGCCCCCGGCGAGCTCAGTCAGCCGGTCGCCGAGTCCCACGGTGCGCAGGATCTGTTGGGCTCGTTCGGGTTCGAGGTGCAGATCGGCGAGGCGGAGGTTGTCCATCACGGTGCCATCGACGAGATCCGACGTACGCAGCAAGAACGCGCGCTCGCGCCGCTCGGCGGGCTCGATCGGCGTTGGGTCGGTCGTCAGCGAGCCGGAGTGCGGCGGGCGCAGGCCGGCCATGACCTCCAGCAGGCTGGACTTTCCGCTGCCTCCCCGGCCGTCGACCAGGACCCGCGATCCGGCGGGCACGGTGGCATCGACGGGCTCGAGCCCGGGCCGCGCTCGCAGAGCACGGAGGGTCATGCCCAGCGGCTCGCGGACCGCGGGCCGCCCTAGGTATTGCGGCTCGGCAGGCAGATCGATGATCTTGCCGAGCTTGTCGAGGCTGGCCAGCAGGTCGTAGCCCGCCTCGAGGAGCTTGCCGACCTTGGCAAACCCCGCGCCGATGATCCCGACCACCAGCTCGGCCGCCACCAATTGTCCGAGGGTCAGCTCGCCTCGCATGACCAGCCACCCGCCCAGGCCCAGCAGCGCGACCATGGCGATGATCTGGACGCTCAGGCCCCCGACGAGGTGGCCTAGGACACGGGTGTAGTGGCGCTGGCGGGCGCCGAGGTACGCGCGAGTGAGCGCATCGGCCCGGATCGCGGCGCTCAGCACCGCGCTCCTGCGCTTGAATTGCGTGGGGGTTGCCCCCAGGGTCTCAAGCCAGGCGGCGACCCGGTACTTGGCGTTGGACTCGGCCAGCGCCGTCGGCACGGCCCCGTAGCCCAGAGCGATCACTACGCCCAGCGCGAGTACGAGGAGCGCATCGAAGGCGAGCAACAGCGGGTGATAGAACGCTAGCAGCACCAGGCCGACGAGGGTCTGCAGGGCCAGGCCGAGGCCCTCGAGCAAGAGGCGGCTCACCGTCTTTTGTAGGCCGTCGATCTCGAAGAAGCGGTTGATGAGCTCGTGCGCGTCGAGGCGATCGTGCGCGCCTAGCGGGATCGCCGCGAGGCGCCGCGCAAAGTCCTCGGCGATGCGCACGAACAGTCGCCGCTGCAGGACTTCGACCGCATACCACTGGACGATCTGGACCAGCGCGGAGAAGGTCAACACGCCCAGCAGGAGGATCGCCAGGATGACCAGTGGCTGGATCAAAGAGCCAAACGCGATCGTGTTGACCAGCACCTGGACGGCGACCGGCAGGGCCAACGACAGGGCGCCGAGGACGATCGCGTAGACGACCAGGGCAACCAGCTCGCGAGCCTCGAGCGCGATGAGTGAGCGAAGGCGCGCCCAGGGGCTCTTGGAGCCGGTATGGTGGGCGCTGAGCGACTCGAGTCCCAGGCGAGGCTCCAGGGTGATCGCCTCAAGCGTGTCGCTTGCGGTGAGCGTTCGTAGCGTGCCGGGAGACAGGCGTCGTCGTTGCTCTCCGTCCGCCCCGACCACGACCACGCGGCGGCCGTGCGCGACCAGCCACGCCCCATCGACCGGGGCCAGCACGGCGACCCCGGCCCGGGCCGCTCGGGTGGTCGCGTTCACGTCGAGCGTTCGCACGGCAACGGCGGCATTGGTCGCATTGGCCAGCCCCCGGGCGATGTCATCGAGGGAGCGCCAACCCCCGGTGGCGAAGCGTACGAGGTCGGCCGCATCGCCTCGATTCGACCCCTCCAGAGCCAGCTCGGCAGCGCGCAGCAGAGCGCCCGGGTTTGTGGTGGGGTCACGAGTGGTCCCGGCCGTGTCCGTGGGCATCGTTGGCGCTCCGGGCTCGTCGTTCGTTCCGAGCGTGTCGTCGAGAGGCGCGGCTAGCTTGCCATCACGGAGGTCGACCTGTACATCGGGGTCGTGACTCCGCGCCCGACCGGGCATTCCTGGCCGGCCCGGAACACGAGCACGAACACGAGGTCATGAAACGAAGGGCGGCGCCATGAGCCTGAGGATCGGAATCGTAGGTATGGGCTGGGTCGGCAGCAGCGTGGCGATCTCCACCCTGCACGCCGGCATTGCCTCGGAGCTGCTGGTCAACGACGTGCGGGAGGGACTCGCGAAGGGCGAGGCCCTCGATCTGGAGCAGGGGGTGTCGTTCTATCCCTCAGCACGGGTGCGCGCCGCGAGCCTGGACCAGATGCGGGATCTCGATGCGGTGGTGATCGCGGCCGGCCGCGGAGGTCGACCGGGGCAGTCGCGTCTGGACCTGCTGCGCGACAACGTGGGGATGGTGCGATCGGTGGCCCGCCGCCTCGCGGGGCTGCGGGGCCTGTTGGTGATGGTGACCAATCCCGTCGACGTGCTGACCCAGGTGGCGGCGGAGGCCTCGGGCTTGCCAGTGGAGCGGGTGATCGGTACGGGCACGATGCTCGACACGGCGCGCTTGCGGCAGATCCTCGGCCGCGAGCTGGAGCTCGAGCCGCGGTCGATCCACGCCCAAGTGATCGGCGAGCACGGGGATTCCGAGGTGGCCCTTTGGTCGGGGGCTCGGATCGGCGGGGTGGCCCTGCGGGCATGGCCCGGGTGGACCCGGCAGCGTGAGCAGGCGGTGGGGGCGGAGGTTCGCGATGCCGCCCTGGAGATCATCAAGCGCAAGGGGGCGACCAATCATGCGATCGGGCTGGTCACGGCCGCCTTGTTGCGCTGGGCCCTGCGAGGGGAGCGGCGCGTGCTGACCGTGTCTCGCGTGCAGACTGGGGCGTGCGGGATCGACGGGGTGGCGCTGTCGCTGCCCGCGGTGGTCAGCCGAGCGGGGGCCACCGAGATCCTCGAGCCGAGCATGGATGACGACGAGCGGGCGCGTCTTTGTGCGTCCGCCGATGTGCTGCGGCGTGCCTACGCGGCGGCGGTCGAGGACTCGACCGCCCGGCCCGAGTAGGACGGACCCACGTCGTGGCCCACACAAGAGGCGTCGCGGGGCGTCAGCCCGCGTGGCTCGCCCGGGCTTCGTGGAACATTTGCGCATGCCAGGGGTAGTCTTGCGGGTTCACCGGCTCGACGGTGTCCCATGCGTGCTGGCTGAAATGGCGGATCGCGACGCTCTCGAAGATGGCGCGCCGCAGCTGGTACCCGATGAGCCCCGAGGTGGGGTGCGTCGCGAGCAGGGCCAGCAGGCGGAGCTCGGGCAGGGTTGCCTGCACGATGTCATCCCAGGCCATCTCGGTCAGGCGCAGGTTGGTCTTCATCGTGCCCTGGGCGATGCACGACAGCAATTGCGTGGCGTCGAGCGCTTCGATCTCGGCGCAGAACAGGACGGCCCCGGGCGGAGCGCCGGGCACCGTGCGGCCAAAGAGCGCCTTGGCCTGGCCCACGAAGAACTCGAAGGCCTCGCGGGTGAGCAGGTGGAGGGTGGAGACGTCGGTGCAGGCCACCGCCAGCTCGATCTCCTCGTGGACCTGGATGCCGACCGCGCTCATCGGGCCATCGAACAGGCTGAGCAGGATGCGGGCGAGTGGGCCGCGACACGACAGCGCCTGGACCGCGTCGTCGAGCTCGTCTTCGGGTATGTGTGGGTCGAGACGACTCAGTAGGCGCGCGCGATCGGTGCTGGCAGGGAGGGCGATCTCCTCACCGAGGATCGTGCGTAGCTGGGATTGAGCCTGTCGCGCTTCGCCCGCACAGAAGTCGCCGTCGACGAAGACGGCATGGGGAAATCGGTGCTCGAGGAGCATGGCGACCGCGAGCACCAGCCCGTGGAAGGGCTGGCCCTGGGTCTTGTTGTTGAGCAGCGGCTTGAGGCCACCCAGGTCGTACGGGGGCTGTTCGGAGGCGAGGACCCGGAGCAGGAGCTCCGATGGAGGGTCGCGCGGGGTGTCGACCCCCAGCTCGCGGGGCAGCTCGATCGACTCGGCGAGCAGGCGACTGTTGGCATCGCCGCAGATGTGCCAACCGGACCAGTCGAGGACCTTGCGACTGTAGGTGATGACCTCGATGCCCGCGATCTCGCGAAAGGTGGGTCGCAGAGGAGGATCGGGCCAGCGGTGGAGAATGGTGACGGTTTGGTCGAAGACCCGTTCCCAGTTGGCGCGGCCGATGCACGAGGGATCGACGACGGCACGGATGTAGATGCCCATGCACGTACCGTGAGGAGCCAACGCGCGAGGGCAACTGGGAAAGATCGACCACCCCCCAAACGGAGAGGGTGGGTGGGGGATTGAGGACCAGTTGCGGGGGCGACCACGGATCGCCCCCGCGCGATCAACCGCCGTGCGCTCGAAGCTCGTAGACGCGGATGCTCGAGATATACGGACAGCGCTGGGCGATCGCTTCGGCGTCTTCGCGGCTCGAGGCGTGAACGATGGACATGCCGGTCAGGGACTGCGGACCCATCGGCAGGTCGCGGGTGCCCTCGCCCGAGATCTCGCGACCCGCCATGAAGCCAACGTTGCCCATGTCGACCAGATCGTCCTTGATCGACTCGAACCATTGGCCCCACGCCGCCATGATCTCCGGGGTGGGTTTTTCAAATCCGATGTGTACCAGGGCGAATTTCTTCATGCGTGTGTTCTCGTTCTTTCGTGCCAAGCAGCCCGCGCGGCTGAAATGGTGATGCGATGGTGATGCGACGATGTAACGAATCGGTCGTGCTCGCCTGGCGGCTCGGCTCGGCTCGGCTCGGCTCGGCTCGGCTCGACTCGACTCGACTCGGCGATTGCGTAAGTAGAAACTTACCGTAAGTATACGCTTACCATCTGTCAAGGGGCCGGACGGCGGCCGGCATTGGGCCGGTGGTGGGGTCGCTTGACATCCTTCTTCAGTGTGTTGGAATCGCCGCGGTTCGCTTCGCGGAGCGCTCGGGACAGGCAGTCCATGAAGGTCGACGACCTCTGGTTTCCATACGCTCCAAGAGCACGCAGCGAGGCGTCGACGCTCCTGTTTTGCTTTGCGCACGCGAGTGGGGCGGCCAGCGCCTACCGCACCTGGTCGGGCGCCCGCGGGCCCGCGGTCGAGGTCCACGCCGTCCAGCTCCCGGGTCGTGAGAACCGGCTCCGAGAGCCGCTGCTGACGAGCATGGCCGAGGCGGTCGATCGGCTGACGCCCGTGCTCGAGGCGCGGATCGATCGCCCCTTTGCGATCTACGGTCACAGCCTGGGAGGCTTGCTGGGGTACGAGGTGGCGGTGCGACTGCAAAAGGGGGGGCGCGTTCCCTCGCTGTTGGCGGTGTCGGGTCGCCGGGCCCCGCAATTGCCGGCCGAGCCGCCCCTGGTCCATCAATACTCCGACGATGGGTTGGTCGAGTACATGCGCGCGGCGGGGGGGACCCCCGAGGCGATCCTCCGCGAGCCGGAGATGCTCGCGTTGCTGCTGCCGGTGCTGCGGGCCGACATCACGATGCTCGAGACCAACCCGCCCCGAACGACGCCGCTGGACTGTGACATCTTGGCCTTTCGAGGTACCAGCGATCGCCTCGCGAACCACGAGGACGTCGAGCGGTGGCGTGAGGTGACTTCGGGGCAGTTCGGCTTCCATGAGTTCGATGCCGGTCATTTCTTTGCGCCATCGGTCGTGTCCCAGCTTCAGCAGCATCTCCTGCGTCACCTTCGGTCCCCTGGCTGAGCGACGGATCGTGCCCGCGTCACCCACCCGCCGCTTGCCGCCGACCTCCGAGGGGATCGGATGACGAACCCCGGCGTCCTCCAGGCGGTGCGGGAGAATGTCCTGCGGCCGATCCCGCGTCGAACCCCGCTGGTCGAAGCGTCGGCGGGGCCCGAGCGGCTCGAGAGCCGGGAGATCTGGCGACCCCGGGCGTCCCGCTGGGTGGTCTTCCGCCGCTTCATGGCCTGGATGTGGAGCTTCACGCAGTATTCCTGGGCGCGCACCCGGGACCGGCTGCGAGGCGAGGACTCCCTCGAGCAGCAGGGAGTTCGCCTACGGGAGTTCTTCGAACGGCTCGGTGCGATCGCGATCAAGATCGGGCAGCAGATGGCGATCCGGGTCGACTTCTTGCCGCCGGAGATCTGCAACGAGCTGGGCCGGCTGATGGATCACGCGCCCGCGTTCCCGGTGGAGGTCGCGATCGAGCGGATCGAGGCCACCCTGGGTTGCCCCGCCGAGGAGGTCTTCGACTCGATCGAGCCGGAGCCGATAGGCTCAGCCTCGATCTCGGTGGTGTGGCGCGGGGAGCTCGTCGACGGCACGGTGGTGGCGATCAAGGTCCGCCGCCCGGGCGTCGCGGAGCTCTTCGCGGCCGACCTGGCGCTGGTCGACGTGATGACCTTGATGGCGGAGGCCATGACCGCCGTGCGGCCGGGCTTTTTCAAGAACTTCCGCTTCGAGATGCGCGACATGCTCATGAACGAGCTCGACTTCTCGCAAGAAGCGGACTTTCAGGCGCTCTTTCGCCGCATGGTCAAGCGCGACCGCCTGCGGTGGGTGACCGCGCCCCGGGTGTTCGGTGAGCTGTCCGGCGACGAGGTCATGATCAGCGAGTTCGCGGAGGGCTATCCCTGCATCGAGCTGCTCGAGGCGGTCGAGAACAATGACGAGACCAAGCTCCGGGAGTTTGCCGCCGCGGGGATCGACCCGGTGAAGGTGGGCAACCGGGTGCAGGATCTGGGTTTTTGGATGCGGCTCGAGTCGTTCTTCTTTCACGCCGATCCCCACCCGGGCAACATCTTCGTGCGGCGCGGGAGTCGGCTGACCCTGATCGACTTTGGCTCCTGCGGGATCGCCTCGTCCAAGCAGCGCATATGCGAGTTCGAGTCGGGCCGACGGCTCGCTCAGCGCGACATCGCCGGGGCGGCCAATGTGGCCTTGGCCAGCCTGGCGCCGCTGCCGGAGCTCGACGTGGAGCGGGTGCGACGCATGGCGTGGGGGGCCTTTTGGAACCGGTCCCTCGACATCGAGTGCGGGAAGGCGGAGTGGTGGGAGCGAACGACCGCCTCGGTATGGCTGGCGCTGTTCAACTCGCTGTCGGAGTTTCAGCTGCCGATCAACGTTGACACCCTCCGGCTGCTACGCGCCTCCCTGCTGACCGACACGCTGGCGTTTCGCCTCAATCATGACCTCGACGTCAACAAGGCCTGGAATCGGTGGATCAAGAAGGCCGCGTCGAGATCCAAGCGCAGGGATCGGCGGCGCTTCTATAGGGAGGAGCGCTACTTTTGGCCCCAGCGATTCAACGAGCTGGGCCGGGGCCGGGAGTTGCTCGAGCGGGGCGCGTTTTGGGGCGATCGCTTCATGCGAGAGCTGCCCCGGGCGGTGGCCAGCTCGGTCAACCGCTGGTCGTTCACCGCGTCGCTGATGCTGCGCATGACCCTGCTGGGCTCGATCGTGGCCCTGGTGGTGATGAGCGGCGCCCTGCTCTACAACTGGCTGTCTCCGACGGATGTGTCGGTGGTCGACATGGCGATGGGGGTGATGACCCACCCGATGGGGGCCGTCCTGGTCCTGCTGCTCACTTCGCTCGGGCTCGTCAAGATCAAGGCCAAGCTCGAGGAGAAGGGGCACAAGTGAGGCCGGGGCGGCGACGGGGGCGGTCGTGAGGTGGAGACGAAAGGCCGAGACGCCCGAGCTCACCGGCCGGACGCTCGCGCTTCCCGAAGGTCCCCGAACGGTCAAGAAGGCGGTCCGGACGCGCTCCTTCACGCCTCCGGTGCCCAAGCCGGCCCAGGTGCTCGTCCGGGTGATGGCCTGGAGCTGGGTCCTCGTGCGGTTCTTGGTCGTTCGGTGGCTGGTGCTCCGGCGCTCGGTGTCCGATGCCGAGGAGCGGGGCGCTCTTCGCATCGCCGCGATGATCGGATCGATGGGCGGGGCGGCGGCCTACTTCGGCAAGCGGGCCGGGATGCGCCTGGATCTGCTGCCCCGCGAGTACGCCCTGGCGCTGTCCCGGCTGGAGGATCCGGCCCCGCCCCTGGCCGTGGAGATCGTGGTGGACAGGATCGAGGGGGCCCTGGGGGTGCCCCTGTCGGAGGCGTTCGAGGTCTTCGATCCCGTACCGATCGCCTCGCGCACGGTCGATTGCGTGTACCAGGGGATCTTGCGCAACGGCGACAAGGTGGCGGTACGGGTGCTGCGCCCCGGCGCGATCGCCCTGGTCAACACCGAGTTGCAGGCGCTCCGGTGGGTGGTGGGCCTGCTCAAGCACGTGGTGCCCGACAAGAACGTGCTGATCCAGCGGGTCCAGGACGAGCTCCCGCAGCTGATGCTGCAAGGGGTGGACTTCATGCGCCGGGCGAGGCTCCAGCGGGTCATGCAAAAGGAGTTCAAGCGCTGGCGCTTTCGAAAGGTGGGGATCGCGAAGGTCTACCTCAAGCTTTGCAACGAGAACGTGATCCTCAGCGAGTTCGTCCAAGGGGTCTGGCTCCACGAGGTCATCGGGGCGGTCGAGCACGAGGACGAGGCGGCGCTCGAGCACCTGGCGAAGTTGAAGATCGATCCCAACCGGTGCGCGCGACGCCTGCTGCGCTTTTCGTGGTGGGCAACGCTGGAGACCTACGTGCTGCTGTCGGCCCCCCATCCCTCGCAGCTGGTCGTGCGGCCCGGGGGCAAGATCATCATGGTCGACGTCGCGGCGGCGCTGACGATGAGCCGCCACCAGCGCCGACTGCTGATGACCGCTCTATACTCGTTCATGCAGCACGACGTCGAGACGGCCTCCGATCTGCTGATCGAGCTGGTCTCTCCGCTGCCGCCGATCGATGCGTACGAGCTCAGCTCGCGAGTGCGCGGGGCGCTGTGGGCCCAGCTGGTGGCGGTGGAGCGCAGGGATTCCCCCTGGTGGGAGCGCTCCCCCACGAGCATCTGGTTGGCCCTGTTCGAGGTCTTGCGGGAGTTCGGGGTCGATGTCTCGATGGAGCTGGCCCTCGCGGCCCAGGCTCAGTGCGTGCTGGGGCAGCTGGCGTTCCGCATGAAGCCTCGTATGCGGCTGATCCCCGAGTTTCGACGGTATCGTAACCGCCACATCATCCGAGGGGCCAAGCTGCTGTCGCGGGAGCTGGGCAACCCCCGAAAGGACGGCGGCTCCCGCTTCGTCGCCCGCCCTTCGGAGATCCTCGGCCTTCAGGAGCGCGGCCTGCTGAGCCTGGAGTCTTCGTTGGAGGACGCTCCGTTGACGTACCTGGAGCTGACCCACAAGGGCGCCTTCTCGTTCGCCGAGCTGCTGCGCATGTTGACCCTGACGGTGCAGCTGGCCGTGCTCGTGCTCATCGTCAAGGGGGTGCGCGCATGGTGGCAGGATTCGTCGTTCGACCTGGTGGCGGAGCTGGGGCAGATGCTGGCCGAGCCGCTGTTCATCGTCGTCCTCGTGTTCCTGGGGATCTTGGGGATCCGGAGGATCCTGTTCCGCCTCGACGATGTGGACCGTGACGACGACTAGTGCTTTGTGCCGGAAGTTCGTGCCGGGTTCGGGGTCGACACCGAGGAGGCGTCGATCAGTCGGTCGAGCTCGGCCGCGAGCGCGTCGTCGTCGAGGGCGGCGATCCGGGCGGCGTCGTCGCTTCGGGGAGGTGAGTCCGGTGGGGGTGTCGTGCTCGGGGTGCTCGCCGTTGCCTGGACCGGGTGAGACGCCGGGGCCGAGTCGGGAGCAGCGCGCAGGGCCTGGAGCAGGTGCTCGGCCAAGGCGGTCTGGGTAAAGGCCGACCAGAAGATCGCCACCGGCACGGTGATCCCCAGGCTCTGCTCGAGTCGGGTCCGCAGCTGGAGGAGGTTGAGCGAGGTCAGGCCTAGCTCGGCGAACGGAGCGTCGGGGGGCAGCGACTCGGCGGGGCGCTGGGTGAGCGCGGCCAGGTGCTCGGCCAGGTGTTGCTCGACGCGAGCGCGGGCGGCATCGGGGTCGGGCATCTCGCGCAGCTGGGTGGCCAACTGGGCGGCCAGCTCGGCGGCCAGCTCGGATCCTTGGCCCTCCAACTCGGGGGACATTGCGGGGGACAGCGAGGGCCGGGCCTGGGGATCTCGCCCGTCGGCCAGGTCTCGCACGCAGCCGGCCAGGGTCTGCAAGAAGCTGGCCGCCTCGACGCCATTGATGAGCTGGTGCTCGAAGGACAGGGACACCTGAACCTGCTGCGGCGATTGGGGGTAGGGGCAGCCAAAGCTGATCACGGCGGCGGCCGGCGCGATCAGCAGGGGCACCCCGCCGAGCACCCCGAGATCGCCGAGGTAGGTCAGCAACAGCTGGGTGGTGTCGGTGGCCTGGTCGCGACCCTCCATCGCGTCGTTGATCGCGGCCCGGAGGGTGCGGCGGAAGGTGGCCAGATCGAGGGTGTCGGCGTCGTCGACGACCGCGGTCAGCAGATCGCCGTCGGGTCCGGCGACGGCCACGCCCAGCTGTAGCGAAGCGTACTCGCGCCGCGTTCGGTCACCCGCCAGCACCGAGCGGAACCGGGGGTGGGCCACGGCAGCGCGGCTGGTGCACAAGGCAAAGGCCTCGAAGGCGGTGACATAGCCGTCCGATTCCGGGCCGAGTGTGCGCAGCTGCTGGGTGGCGCCCTGCGTGAGGCCTTCGAGCGAGAGCATCGAGAAGATCGTCGCGGGGATCGCTCGCTCGCGGCTACGCCGGAAGCTCGCGTTGAGCACTCGCTGCCGCTCGGACAGCGGGATCTCGCGATAAGGGCGGGGGCTGGGCGGTGCCGTCGCGGTCGCGGAGGTGGCGGGTGGCGTGGCCGGCGGGGGAGCCGGAGCCGCAGACCGGTCCGGTGGCGGGAGCTCGGCGGTGGACGTGGCCGAGGCGTGGTGCAGCTCGAGTCGGGCGACCGGATCGCCCACGGTGAGCAGATCGTCCTCCTCCACCAGCCACGTGAGCAGTCGACCCGCACCCGGTGACTCGATGGCCGAGGTGGCTTTGTCGGACTCGAGCTCGTAGAGGGGCTCGTCCTCGGCGATCGCGTCGCCCGGAGCCTTGAGCAGGCGGATGATCCGTACCTCGCGGATCCCTTCTCCGAGGGTGGGGACGACGAGCTGTCGGACATGCGTCGGGGTTGGAGCCTGCGCGGAGATCGGGGGCGGAGGTGACGCGGGGGCCGGCGCCGCGTGGGAGGCCGACGGGGAATTGGGCGCGGGCGACGGTGCGACGCGGGCGACGGAGGTAGCTCGGTGACGCATGGCCGTGTCGATGGCCGCGACGATGTCGTCCACCGCGGGCAGCACGGCCTCCATCAGGGCGGGGTCGCAGGGGATGTGGACGTCCTCGCGGGAGACCAGCTGCGGCGGCGCGAGCAGGCGATCGAAGGTGGCGGCCCGAGCGACCAGCTCGCTGACGATCGTGCCGCCGAAGCTCGAGCTGCGGCTGTCCTCCTGCACGACGACCAGCCGCCCGGTGCGGCCGACCGAAGCCTCGATCGTGGCGTAGTCGCAGGGCACGAGGGTGCGTAGATCGATCACCTCCGCCGAGATCCCCTGGCTCGCGACCCGCTCGGCGGCCTGCTCGCACAAGGACACCGCGTTGCCCCAGGCGACGAGGGTCAGATCGTGACCATCGCGGGCGATGCGGGCCTGGCCGAAGGGAACGGGGGCGTAGGCGGGGACGGCGTGACGGATCCGGAAGACGAACTTGGGGATCAGCAACAGCGTGGGATCGTCGTCTTGGAACGCCGACCAGAACAGCCCGACCAGGTCCTGCGGGGTGCTGGGCACGGCCACGCGCAGGCCGGGGATGTGGGTCCACCAGCCCTCGTTGCTCTGGCTGTGCCACAGCCCCCCGCGGGGGATGTACGAGCCGTAGGGCGCGTAGATCACCATGGGGCAGGTCCACTGCCCCAGGCTGCGCCACCGCAGGCTGGCCGCGTGGGTCACCAGCTGGTTGAAGCCGGGCGCGAGGAAGTCGATGAACTGGATCTCGAAGACCGGGCGCACCCCCTGCGCGGCCAGGCCGACGGCGCTGCCGATGATCGTGGCCTCGGCGATCGGGGCGTTGAGCACCCGGCCGGGAAACTCGTCGCTCAGGCCCTTGGTGAAGCCGAACACGCCGCCCTTGGGATCTTCGATGTCTTGGCCGAACAGCAGCAGCTCGTCGAAGGACGCCAGGCCGGCCTGAAGTACGCGCTGCGTGGCGGCGACCATGGTCGTGGCCTCGGGCTCGGGCAAAAAGGGCACCGGCCGGTGCGTCCGAGGCTCGCCATACATATGCGTGAGGATCGAGGCCGGCTCGGGGTCGGGCTCCTCGGCGGCCGCGCGGTAGATCACGCGTGCCCGGTCGCGGGCCTCGGCCTTGAGCTGGTCGAGCTCGGCGGGCGAGAGCTCGCCTCGCTCGAGCAGGCTGGCCGCGAAGCGATCGACCGGATCGACCAAGGCGTCGAGCTCCTCGGTCGTGCGATAGGTGGTGTGATCCTCGTTGGAGGTGTGGGGGTCGATCCGGTGGACGCGACACCAAAGAAGCTGCGGCCCCTGTCCCTAGCGCAGGCGGGTGAGCGAGCGCGAGGTGGCGTCGAGCACGGCGTGGACGTCGGTGCCGTCGATCTGCTGCCAGCGATGGCTATCGAGCACGCCCAGCGCGAGGGGGTTGGTCTGCGCGGTGGAGGTGCTGATCGCCCAGCCGTTGTCCTCCACGACGAAGAGGATCGGGAGCCGCTGCTGCACCGCGAAGCTGAGGGCCTCGTAGAACTCACCGGCCCGCGTGGCGCCGTCGCCCAGGCTGCACACGGTGACTGAGCGCTCGCCGCGCCGTCGCTGCGCCCAGGCGGTGCCCACGGCGGGCAGGCACTGCGACGGGACGGGGGCGGCGGTGGGGAACACGCCCAGCTCGCGGGAGCCGGCGTGGACCGACATGCTGCGGGCCCCGGAGGTAGAGCTGCGACGGTACAAGAAGTCGCGGGCGATCGTCTCGCGCTCGATCCCCTTGCCCATCAGCAGGTGGCCGCCACGGTAGTAGGCGAACAGCTGATCGCGAGGGTCGAGCAGGGCCGTGATCGCGATGAGGGCCTCGTGCCCTCGACTGGAGACGTGGGGTCCCCCCTTGCCCTGACGGACCAGCACGTCCTCGCGCAGATCCGACTCGCGACAGAGCAGCATCTGCCGAAGCAGGTGCCGGTGTAGATCCTGGTGAGTCTTGCTATGCACCGGAAGTCGTCCGTTCTCAGGTTCGTCTCTGGCAGTGTATGCGGTGGTGCGTGGTCGTGGCAGGGGGCAAAGGAATCCGACGGCGAACGAGCGCGAGACTTGTGACTCGTTTGTTGCGCCCGACCGGTCGAGTAGGCCGGTCGATTAGCCCAATCGGTTGATCAACGTGGCCGCGTAGGCCGCCCCGAAGCCATTGTCGATGTTGACGGTGGTCACTCCGGCGGCGCAGCTGCTCAGGCACGAAAGCAGCGCGGACAGCCCGCCAAAGGTGGCTCCGTAGCCCGTGCTGGTAGGCACCGCGATCACCGGGCACGCCACCAGCCCGGCCACGACCGAGGGCAGCGCGGCCTCGAACCCGGCGATGCAGATGATCACCCGGGCGCGCTCAAGCGCAGGGCGCTCGGCGAGCAGGCGCCCGAGCCCGGCCACGCCCACGTCCCATCGCGCCTCGACGCGGTTGCCCATGACCTGCGCACAGCGCTGGGCCTCGAGCGCGACCCGCTGATCGGAGGTGCCGGCGGTCACGACGAGGATCGTGCCCTCGTGTCGCACGCTGCGGTCGCGCCATAGATAGAGCAGGCCGGCCTGCGGATCGAACTCCAGCCCCTCGTCGGAGGGCAGGCGAGCGCGCACCTCGGCGAGCGCGGCCTCGTCGGTGCGAGTGCACAGCACGTTGTCGTGATGGGCGGCGAGCCGAGCCACGATCTCGCCGACTTGGGTGGCGGTCTTGCCCGGGCCGTAGACGACCTCGGGAAACCCGCGACGCTGCGCTCAATCGTGGTCCAGGCGCGCCCAGTCGAGGCTCTCGACGGGCGGCGGGGAGGGTCGGGAGGCTCGCAGGCGGGCGAGGGCCTGCTCTCGGTCTAGCTGCCCGGCGAGCAGCGCGTCGAGGATCGCACGATCGGAGGGATCGCTCACCGAGTGACCTCGTCGACGATGCTGAGCGAGCCGGAGCGGAAGCCGGCCAGGTCGAGGGCCACGAAACGATAGCCGGCGCGCTTGCATGCGGCGACCAGCGCGAGCCGGTGGCCGAGCGCGGCGGGGAGCTCGGCGGCGTCGAGCTCGATGCGGGCCAGATCTCCGTGGTGGCGCACCCGGAAGATCCGAAAGCCGAGCGCTCGCACGCCGTCCTCGGCCTGTTCGATCCGAGCGAGGATCTGCGCGTCGACCGGGGTCCCCGAGGGGATCCGGCTGGCCAGGCACGGTGAGGCCGGCTTGGCATGGTTGGGCAGGCCCAGGCGCCGCGCCAGCGCTCGGATCTGCGCCTTGCCCAGCGCGGCCTCGACCAGCGGCTGGCGGATCCCCAGCTGTGCGGCCGCGGCCAGCCCCGGTCGGTGTCCTCCCAGATCGTCGAGGTTGTCGCCGGACAGCACGCTTGGGTAGCCCTCGTCTCGGGCCAGGGTGACCAGGCGCTCGAACAGCTCGGTCTTGCAGTGGTAGCAGCGATCCCCGGCGTTGGCCCGGTATCTGGGTCGCGTCAGCTCGTGGGTGTCGATGAGGCGGTGGCGCAGGCCCAGCTGGTCGGCCATGCGCCGGGCGTGCTCGTGCTCGGCGGCGGACAGCGAAGGCGAGACCCCGGTGACGGCGAGGGTTTGCTTGCCGTGCACGCGGGCGGCGGCCACGGCCACGAGGGTCGAGTCGACGCCCCCCGAGAAGGCGGTGATGGAGGGGCCGCCTCGACGGATGATCTGTTCGAGCCGCTGCAGATCCGCATCGACGGTGAGAGGCTCGCTCATGCGTCGTCCTCCGCGAGTGCCTCGATGTGGGCGTGGAGCATCGCGCGTACCCGATGGAGGGGCCGATCCTGTTCACGCGCGATCCGGGCGAGATCGTCGTGCTCGACCTTGAACCGGCCGCCGGCTCGCTTGATCCGGACGGTGCCCCAGGGGGTGGTGAGGGTCTGGATGTCGCGCGCGAGGATCGCCCGGTCGACCCACTGCTCGCGAACGCCGAGCGCCGTGCTCTCGCGCAGGATGCAGGTGATCGCGGCCGCTCGGTGCTCGGGCGGGGCGATCACCCGCAGGGCGACCCCGGGGCGGCCCTTCTTCATCGTCAGCGGCCCAAAGGCCACGTCGAGGGCCCCCAGCGCGAACAGGCGCTCGGACAGCCACGCCAGCTGCTCCGAGGTTTCGTCGTCGAGGTGGGTCTCGAGCACGCAGACGCGATCGCGTAGCCACGGCCGTTGGGGTCCGTCCTTCGTGGGCGTCTCGGTGGGTTCGATGGGCGGGACGGGCACGACGGGCTCGGCCAGCGTCAGCCGCAGGATGCTCGCCGGGCGCGTTCCCGCCCCGTAGCCGGCTCGGGCTCCACGGTAGGCCACCGAGCCCGCGGGCAGCGGTCGACCCCATGCGCGCAAGAGCGCGGCGCCGGTCGGGGTGACCATCTCACCATCGCCGACCCCGGCGACGATGACGAAATCGGCGAGCAGCTCGACCACCGCCGGCGCCGGGCAGGGCATCTGCCCGTGGGCGCAGTCGATCGTTCCCGTCCCCCCGGGGAGCGGACCACAGAGCACTTCGTGGACGCCGAGGTGATCGAGCGCGAGCGACACCCCGCAGATGTCCAAGATCGCATCGGCCGCGCCGACCTCGTGGAAGTGGACGCGCTCGATGGGGATCCGATGGACCCGGGCCTCGGCCTCGGCGAGCACGCAAAAGGCTCGGTCGGCCAGACGCTTGGCTCGAAGGGGCAAGGTGGACGCCTCGATCCGCGCGCGGATCTCCGGGAGATGTCGGTGGCCGTGTTCCTTGGGGACCTGAAACGTCGCCTTGGTGCACCCCAGGTGCCGCCGGGTGGTCGCCTCGACCTCGAGCGACCATCCGGGGAGCCCTAGCGACTCGAGTTGCTGGCGCAGCCATGGTCGCTCGATACCCAAGTCGATCAGGGCCCCGACCAGCATGTCGCCCGCGAGCCCTCCCACCGGGTCGAGCAGGGCAATGCGGCCGTCGCCGGCGCCTGCGGCCGTCGTCGGTGGTGCCTGCCGAGACCCATTCGAAGACTCCATTGGACGCGAGTGCGATGGAGTCTACAACAAGACCCACCAGTCGAGCCCGCGGGATCCGTGGCGAAGCCAGCGGTCGAGTGGTAGTCTGAATAACCGGGGGACGAGGCTCGAAAAGTGGCTCATTGCGGGCCACATCTCGACGAGCGGATCCTCGACGAGCAGATCGATGAGACGCCCGATGACTGTACAACGATCACTGCAAAGTGGTCTCGCTCGGGATCCGGGCAGATCGAGGCATTTCGCCCCGCTGGGGCATCGAGCACACTCTTGAGTTTCGGCCGTCGGCCGGCCACCGAACCGCATCGCATGGTGTATCGCCAAAGGCTCGATCACGCCCGCGCTCGGGTGGTGTGACGGGGATGAAGGGGACGCGGTAGAGTTCGGACTTACCCGGATCTACGGGCTCTGGATCGGTGAGTGTGCACGCTCGTCGAAGGGCACCAAGACGTTCATGGTGTACGACTTTGCATACTTTGGCCTGCACGACGTCGTCGATTGCATGGAGGCCATCGAGTCCATCGGCGACGAGGTCGATGATCTGGCGGCGTTCTCCGAGCGTCTGGTCCGCTTGTTCGAGGAGCGCTTCGTCTACCAGGGACGCTCGGCCCTGGTGTTGGCTCGTTGTTTCCTCACCCAGCCCTACCGGGTGTTGTCGGCTGATCTGCAAGCGCGGGTTCGTGACGGGCTCGGGTCTATCCCTGGTCCTGACCTGACGTGCCTCACCTTGCAGGCGACCCGCGGCGAGCGCCCTCAGTGGTGTGACGTCCGCGGCTCGGTGGGGCACCAGGCGATCCCCTTGGTCAGCGCCGAGCAGGTGCAGGGGATCCCGATGATCGCTCGCTTGCTGGAGCAGCTAGGGGTGCCGGTGAGCCTGGTGCTCGCGCCCTCCACCGAGCTGCTGCTCGAGGCGGCCGAGACCCGCTACAACGTCTTTTTCGTCCCCGAGGCGCTCGGCAGCCCCTTCATCCCCGCGCAAGAGGACTTCGTAGAGCCCTACGGCATTCGCTCGGTGTTGGGCTTTGGCTCCTTGCTGCCCACCGGGGGGCTTTATGTGACGATCTTGTTCTCGCGCCAGTCGCTGCCCGCCGAGACGGCCCAGGCCTTCCGCACCTTGGCGCTGAGCGTGCGCTTGGCCGCGCTGAACCTGCTGCGTCGTGAGCGATCGGCCACCGGTGGCGTCGAGTCGTCCGACGCGAGTGGTTTGGGGCTGGGTTTGGGGCTGGGTTCGGGGTTGGGGTTCCAGCAGGCCTACACGCACTCCGTGTTCAGCGCCCAGCGGCAGCTGCTGGAGGTGTTTCGCACCACGGTTCGGGCCCAGTCCGACGCGCTGACCGAGGCCATGCACGCGCTGACCGAGCGCAACGCGATGCTCTCGCAGACGCGAACCCAGCTCGAGCAGGCGCTGCGGGAGGCTCAGGCGGCCAACACGGCCAAGGGGGAGTTTCTCGCCAACATGAGTCATGAGATCCGCACCCCGATGAACGGGGTGCTCGGGATGCTGGGCCTCTTGCAGGAGAGCTCGTTGACTGATCAGCAGCAGGAGTTCGCGACCACGGCGCGGCAGTCCGCGCAGGCGCTGCTCGACATCCTCAACGACATCCTCGATCTATCGAAGATCGAGTCTGGCCACATCACCCTGGAATCGATCGCCTTCGACGTCGTCGACGTGGTGCAGAGCATCGCCGATCAGATCGCGCTCCAGGCCTATCAAAAGGGCCTGGAGGTGGTGGTGCGGCTGGCGGCCCCGGATCGCTGGAAGGTCATGGGCGACCCGGGGCGGCTGCGGCAGATCCTGCTCAACCTGGCCAACAACGCCGTGAAGTTTACCGAGCAGGGTCATGTGTTGCTGTCGGTCGATGGGGAGGCTCGCGATGGTCATGCTCACATGCGTTTTAGGGTGTCTGACTCCGGGGTCGGGATCCCGGCCAGCCAGCAGGACAAGATCTTCGAAAAGTTCCGCCAGATGGACGGCTCGGCGACTCGTTCGCATGGTGGTACCGGGCTGGGCCTGAGCATCGTCAAGGAGCTCGTCGAGCGCATGGGGGGAGCGGTGCACCTGACCAGCAAGGAGGGCGAGGGCTCCAGCTTCGACATCGAGCTGGTGCTACCGCTGGCCGATGCGCTGCCCAAGGCCCTGCCTTCGGGCGATACGCTCCACGGATGTCGTGTGCTGGTGGTCGATGACAACGCGATCAACCGGCGGGTGCTGGAGGAGCAGATCACGCGCTGGGGTATGGAACCCACGGTGTGCGCGTCGGGGTTGGAGGCGATCGAGCAGCTGCGCCGTGCCCATGAGCAGGGGGCGCCCTTCGACATCGTGGTGCTCGACTACCAGATGCCCGTGCTCAGCGGGCTGGATACCGCGCGCGTCATTCAGGGCGATCCTGCGCTGCGCGAGACGGTGCTCATCCTCTTCACGTCGGTGACCCGCATGCTCGACGAGCCGACGATCCGGCAGGCGGGCTTCTCGGGCTATCTGACCAAGCCCATTCACCAGTCCGATCTGTTCGACACGATGGTGCTGGCGTGGTCGATCCGTGAGCAGTCGACCCCGGTGCCGCTCATCACGCGGGCGCAGCTTCGCCAAGACGACACCGAGGAGCGTGAGCCGTGTGGGGATCGCCTGGTGCGGGTGCTCGTGGTGGAGGACAACGCGGTCAACCAGAAGGTGGCCACTCGTCTGCTCGAGGGGCTGGGCTGCACCGTCGACGTCGCCAGCAACGGTCAGGAAGGGCTGGAGATGCTGGAGAGCTTCCCGTACGACGTGGCGTTCATGGACATCCAGATGCCGGTGATGGACGGGCTGACGGCCACGCAGCTGCTGCGGCATCGCGAGCGGGAGCAGCCGGGGGCGGGCCATCAGTATCTCGTGGCCATGACCGCCCACACGATGCGAGGGGATCGCGAGCGCTGTTTGGCCGCGGGCATGGACGATTACGTGGCCAAGCCGGTGGTCAAGCGTGATCTGGCCAAGACCCTGGCGCGGTGGAAGCAGTATCGGGCTCGCAGTGAAGCCTGCGAGCGGGTTTTGGAGGGCTCGTCAGCCTCACAGTGCGACGTCGCGGGAGTGGCGAAGGCTGGGGACGAGTTTGGGGGGGCCGGTTCGTCGTCCTCGGAGTCGTCCTCGTTGGTGACAAGGATCGACTGGAATCATCTGCAGGAGGTCAGCACGGGCGATGGCGATATCCTCCGTGAAATCATCGAGACCTTCGTGGTGGAGAGCCAGGAGCAGCTACGCTGCATCGAGTCGGCCCAGGCCCGCGGAGATCGGCCGGCGATTCGAGTGGCGCTTCATACCCTCAAGGGGGCATGTGGCGCTGTCGGAGCGCGCGGGATCCAGGAGCTGGTCACATCGCTGTATCAGGAGCCCGAGGCCGACGCCGCGCAGGCGCTGCCCCGACTGCGACGCATGTTGACGTCGACCGTCGTCGCGCTGCGCGGCCAGCCGGGGTAGGAGCCGGGGTTAGGAACGAGTCGCGAGCTCGCGGCGCAAGGGCTCGCGGAGGCGACGCGGCTGTACGTTGGGGACGAGGGCTGCTAGGGTGCGCTCTCATGGACGTTTCCCTCCCCTACGTCGAGAACACGCTATCGGAGCTGGAGTCGGGCAATCACGACTTGATCGACAAGCATGGGCAGCATATGCACTGGGGGTACTGGGTCGATGCTCGGCGACCCGACGTCTCGGCCGAGGGGTACAAGAAGGCCGCAGACGAGATGGCGTTCCAGCACTTCGACATGGCCAAGATCCGCTCCGGGCAGAAGATCCTGGATGTCGGCTGCGGGTTCGGTGGGACGATCCTCTTGCTCAACGAGCGTCACGACAACATCGACGTCACGGGCCTCAATATCGATCCGCGGCAGATCGAGTGGGCACAAAAGACCGTCGTGCCCAAGGCGAGGGAGTCCAACACAATCCAGTTTCAGGCGGGCGATGCGTGCGAGCTTCCCTATCCCGACGCGAGCTTCGACCGGATCTATGCGATCGAGTGCATCTTTCATTTTCCCTCGCGCCGGAAATTCCTGAGCGAGGCCCGCCGTGTGCTCAAGCCCGGCGGGCGCCTGGTCTTCTCGGATTTCGTGCTCTTTGGTCCCACCGCCGGGTTGCTGGCGGCCATCGAGCCCTGGTATCGCGAGGACTTCAAGAAGGTCTATGGTGACTCGCAGCCGCCCTGGACGCGGAGCGTGTACTACGTGATGGCCTTGGCCTCGGGGTTTGTGGTGGACGAGTTTCGCGACGTCACGACCCATGCTCTGCCCACGTGCCAGGCGCTCGCGCTGTGGCAAGGGCCGATGACCAGGGCCAAGCTGGGCGCTTCGTACGACCGGGCGAATCGCTACGTCGAGCAGTCCGCGCGGCTGAGGATGATCCGCTACCAGCTCTATGCCTTCGCCAAGCGCTGAGGCGATGTCGATCTCGACCCCCCACCCGTCGCGAGGCTGGCTCACCAACCCGCTGCGCCGCCGCGTCGACCATCAGCTCGGCATCCCGGTCGCGCCCGGAGGCTTTCCGGCGGTGGGCCATACCCCTCAGTATGCCCTGGAGCGCTACGCCTTCTTTTGCGGGCTCAAGGAGCGCCTCGGCCCGCTGTTCTGGATCGACATCTTGGGGGGTCGGTGGCTGGCCTGGCTAGAGGAGGACGCCCTGACGTGGCTGGCCAACCGGAGCACCAGCTCCGCCGAGTATCACTCGGTGATCGGGGATACCTTCGGTGAGGGGCTCATCATCCAGGACGGTACTCCACACCGGCGCGCGCGCAGGATCCTCAATCCCGCCTTCTCGCCGGGCGGCCTCGGGGCGGCCGAGGTCGGCCCGCTGGTCAAGGAGGTGATCGAGACGAGGATCGCCGATTGGCAAGAGGGTCGACCGGTGTGGGTCGTCAAGGAGACCCAGGCGATCGCGCTACACGTGATCTTCCGGATCATGGGGATCCCCACCGACAAGATCCGCGACTGGGAGCGCCTGTATCGCCGGGCGCTGCTCGCCGTCTCTCCGATCCGCAGCACTCTACCGGGAATGCCGCGCTGGTGGGGCGCGCGGGCGATCGACACGCTCAACGCCGAGCTCCGTGCGCTGCTGCGTCGGACTCGTGCCGAGGAGGGGGGCGACGGGCTCGTGGCTCAGATGGTGCGCGGGCGTGACGACGGAGGTCGGCAGATGGAGGAGGCCGCGCTGGTCGACAACCTCCGCTTGCTCATCATCGCCGGGCACGAGACCTCCGCGTCGTCGATCGGGTGGATGCTCTTGCACATCGCCCACGAGCCGCGGCTGTGGTCTGCGCTGGTGCGCTCGGTCGAAGGGGTCGAGCAGATCCCCACGTCGATCAAGGCGTTGCGCCCGTTCTCTTACGCGGAGGGCCTGTTTCGGGAGGCGCTGAGGATCCACCCTCCGGTGGATCTGGTGCCCCGACGCGCGACCGAAGAGATCGAGGTCCGCGGTCATCGGGTACCGGCCGGTACCTCTCTGGCGCTGTCGACCATGATGATGTCGCGGGATCCCGAGCGCTATCCCGATCCCTTGCGCGTCGATCCGGCGCGCTGGGTCGGTCAGTCGAGGCCGACGCCGATCGAGACGTGCCAGTTTGGCTCGGGTCCTCACTTCTGCCTGGGCTACAACCTCGCGATGCTCGAGGGCACCCTGACGGCGCTGGTGCTGGCGCGATCGCTGCGTGCTCGTGGGCTGAGGCCGCGGCTGGCGAGCAAGCGCTTGCCGCGGCCGGTGTACGTGCCGCTGGTGCACCCCCCACAGGGGGCGAAGATCGTGCTCGAGCGAGCGTGAGGCCGGCCGGCGGCTCGGGGCGACCGACGCCCCCTCAGCGCCCGAAGCGGTCGGCGAACTCGGCGATGATCTCGGCCGACAGCTGGTGGCGCTCGATGATCCCCTCGTAGTGCAGCGGCGCGGCGCGGTGGCCGAGTCGCGTCAGGGCGCGGTAGTGGTCCAGGCACTGCTCGGGCGTGACCGTGCCGAGGGTGGGCGAAAGTGAGGGATCGGTGGCCGACAAGAGGCTGGAGTAGACGCAGCTGGTCAGCGCGTGGGGGTCGTGGCGCAGCACGGTCTGTCGCTGTGCGTCGGACAGCTGCGTCCACAGGGCCTCGGGGATGTGTCGTCGCTCGCGGACCGGTCGTTCGAAGTTCACCATGCCGCCCTCGGTGAACAGGATGTCGTGCTGGGTCTCGAAGCGTCGGATCGCGTCGGCCGGATCGAAGCAATGAGGCACGGAGTCGTCGACGACCAGCGTGCCGGGGGCGAGCCGAGACACGTCGAGGATGTCGGGGACGTTGGTGGCCCCGACGATGAGCGAGGCGCCATAGACCTGGTCGGGCAGTGCGCCGCGAGAGGCACTGAGCTTGATAGGGCCACAGTAGCCGAGGGTCTCGCGCAGCTCGGTGGCGAGCGCCTCGAGGGCGTCGGCCTTGCTCAACACGTCGCACAGCAGCAGGGACGAGGGGTGGGGGAGCTCGCGGAGCATCAGCCGCAGGGTGGTGCGACCTATCGAGCCGAGCCCGACGAAGGCGACGCGCTCGCCCGCGAGCGGACGACGGGCCTCGGCGAGGATCCGCTCGATCGCGAGGACCACGGTGGCGCCGGTGGTGGCGTGGCCGGTGGAGATCTGGGGATCGTCGGCGGCCACGGTGACCGAGCGGCCGTAGTCGGTGGCCGAGGACACGATCCCCGTCAGCGAGAGCACCTGCGCGCCGATCCGGCGGGCGAGCCTGGCTGCCTCGGCGATCTCTTGGCTGAGCGCGGCTCGGTCGGCGTAGAGATCGGAGGTAAAGCGGGGCAGCATGATCACCGCGATCCGGCCGGTGTCGAGCTCGAGCAGCCCGGACACCTGCGGAGCACCACCGCACCAGCGCTCGAGGAGGGTCGCGGGGCTCCAGCCCAGGTGCTCGGCGACCGAGTCGGGCAGCGAGAACACGGCGGCGGCGTCGGCCGGGGGTAGGGCGCCGCGTTCGATGAGCGACGGGAGGGGCTCGACGACCCGTTCGAGGTAGGGGGAGCCGGTGGGCGAGGCGGGGGTCGGGGACGACGACGAGGTTGCGTGGGTCTCGGTGCTCGGCGAACTGGTGCCGAGCTCGGCGGCGAGCCCCGCGATGGTCGGGTGCGTAAACAGCTGCCGGATCGAGATCTTTCGGCCGAGCGCTTCGCTCAGGCGGGAGACGCTCTTCATCGCCAGCAGCGAGTCGCCGCCCATGTCGAAGAAGTTGTCGTGCACGCCGATCGGATCCGACCCGAGCAGCTCGCGCCAGATCTCGGCGACGAGCTGCTCGGTGCGAGAGGACGGGGAGGCGGACGGAGAGGCAGACGGTGAGGTGGACCGGGAGGTTTGGGCCCGGGTGTCGACCTTCGGCGCCGATCGATCGGGCAGGGGCAGGGCGCTGCGATCGATCTTGCCGGTTCGCGACAGGGGCCAGGCGTCGAGGGGCACGGTCCACGAGGGGACCATGTAGCGAGGGAGGCGCTCTTTGAGATAGTCCCGCAGCTGCTCGGTCAGCCCGGGGCCGGAGGAGGCGGGGGTGACGTCGTAGGCGGCCCAGTCCCGCAAAACCCCGGCGACCGGGTCGAGGGCGTCGTCTCGCAGCGGCCCGCCGAGCAAGCCGTGCACGAACATGTGGTGCTCACCGAGGCGAAAGTGCGGGGCGAGCGAGCGTAGATCGATGCTGCCCACCTGACACAGGCCAAGCCCGCAGGTGGGGCCGACAGACTCGATCAGGTTGACCATGGCCCCGGCCTCCAGGCGGATGAAGTGCGCGCTGGGCTCGGGCCCGTACATCGGCTCGATCGCGGAGCGATCGGCCACGAGGAACAGCGAGATCGTGGCCGCCTCGAAGGTCGCCCGGTTGGTGGCCACGTGGATCGTGGGATCTATTGGGGTGTACGCGCCGGTCTTGCGCAGGGCGTGATCGACCGGGTGGTAGTAGTAATAGCCGGGCTCGATGCCCTCGACGCGACCCGGAGCGAAGTGGAGGTAGGTCTGCACGGGGTACAGGCCTCCGCCGGAGGCATAGCGGTACTTGGGGAAGGGCAGGGCGTCGAGCTCGACCGCTCGCAGCGCGCTGAGCAGCATCGACAGCTGGGTGAGCGTCACCGGGCCGGGGCCGAAGGTGCGGTAGCTCCGCCGGGTGACGAAGGGCAAAAGGGCGTCGCTGCCTACCGGCGGCAGCAGGGGGATCGACGCGAGGTCGTCCTTGCGGATCCCGTGTCGCGCAGCCTTGAAGTCCAGGCGCGAGGCTCGATCGGCGACCTCGACCGCGGGGACGGATGGTGGCGACGAGGCCGCGGAGGAGGGATCGGCGAGCAGTACATAGGCGGCCAGGGCTCTTCGCTGTCGCTCGTGTCCGACCGGCAGGACGACGGCATCCCGGACCGCGGGGTGGGTGCGGAGCACCGATTCCACCTCACCAAGCTCGACGCGGTGGCCGTGGATCTTGACCTGGGCGTCGAGGCGGCCGACGAACTCGATCGTGCCGTCGGGGCGCCAGCGGCCCAGATCGCCGGTTCGACACATGCGCGCGCCGGTGGTGGGATGCGCGATGAATTTTTGCTCGCTACGCGCGGGGTCACGCCAGTAGCCACGCGCGACGCCGACCCCGGTGACGCACAGCTCGCCGGCCACCCAGTCAGGGCGCTCGCGAAGCTGCGCGTCGAGGATGTGGTAGGCGGTGTTGGCGATCGGGCGGCCGTAGGGAATGCTGGGGCCGTGGCGATCCTCGGGGACGACGCGGTGCCAGATGTTCCACATCGTGGTCTCGGTTGGCCCGCCGACGCTGACGACCTGGGCATTGGGCGCGACCGAAGCCAGCCGCTCGGGAAGGTTGACGGCGATCCAGTCGCCGCCGAGGAACGCCAGGCGTAGGCTCGGCGGCAAGATCCCGGCCTGGTCGGCGGCGTGCTCCAAGAGCATCTCCATCATCGGCGGGACCGAGTTCCACAGGGTCACGCCCTCGCGCCGCATCAGCTCGGCCCAGTGCGCGGGGTCGCGGGCGCCGGCAGGATCGGGGATCACGACGCAGCCGCCCGCCCCGAGGACCCCGAAGATGTCGAAGCCGGACATGTCGTGGTGCAGGGCGGTGACGGCCAGCACGCGGTCGTCGGGGCCGACCTCGAACTCCCGATCGGTGGCCAGCACCGCGTTGTGCAGGCCCCGGTGGGCGATCTCCACCCCCTTGGGCTCGCCGGTCGAGCCCGAGGTGTAAAGGACATAGGCCAGGTCGTCGGGGCCCTGCACCGGCGCCAGCCGCTCGGGGAGGGGGGAGGCGTCGTCGAGCTCGAGGTCGTCTGGAGCGAGGTCGCCCTCCACGAGGACCGGCTCGACCCCCTCGGGCCAGTCGAAGCGCGCGTCCATGCTCGGGGTGGTGAGCACGAGCGAGGCCTGGCCGTGCAGCAGCAGGTGGCGTGCGCGCGTTTCGGGCAAGGCGGGATCGATCGCGAGGTAGGCGGCGCCCGACTGGAGCACGGCCATCACGGCCACGATCTGCTCCCAGCCCTTGTCCATGTGGATCGCGACCAGGGCGTTGGGGACGGCGCCCATGGATCTGAGGCGCGCGGCGAGGCGGACCGAGCGGCTCAGGAGCTCGCCGTAGCTCATGCGGCGCTCGCCGCTGACCAGGGCGGTTCGCTCCGGCTGGGCCTGGGCTCGGGCGAGGAAGGGCTGATGGACCAGCGCGGTGTCGGGGGGCTCGGGCGACTTTGGGGGGTCACCGAGGGAGAAGGCGGTGACGGTGTCGTTCACCGCCCCACGAGCGGCGAGCTGGCTTGGCGGCACCAGGCACGGCGTGGGCTGCGTCCAGGCCCCCTCGTTGTCGGCCAGCTGCTCGAGGCGAGAGCCGTAGGCGGCGAACATCGCGTCCATCACCCCCTCGCAAAACAGGCCGTCGACCGAGTCCCAGTGGATCATCATCGCGCCCGCGTGCTCGGAGACTTGGAGGTCGAGCCAGACCTGGGGCGTCTGGGTGATGCTGAAGACCATCTCGCCCTGCTCGCCCAGGAGGCTGGTGTTCCGGGCCACCGAGCCGAGGCTGAGCAGGCTGGTGAAGACCACGGGCATCGTGGCGGGGGGAGGCGTCGCCGCGTTGTCATCGGGGGCTCGGTTGGCTCGCCGCAGCCGCACCAGCTCGCGTAGCAGCTGCACCCCGGGCACGAGCCCGTGGTCGAGGTTGTCCCACAGTCGATCGTGGACCGCGGCGACCTGGTCGGCGAAGGAGGGCGATCCTCCGACGTCGACGTCGACCAGGGTGAAGGAGGCGAACTCACCGACCAGCCGCGGGACCTCGGGGTGCAGCGGCAGACGATTGAACTGCGGGACGTTGATCGTAAACCGTGGCGCTTTGGCCCACTGGCCCAGCACCTCGGCGTAGACGGCGAGCAGGATGTCCGTGGGGGTCAGCCCGGCCGCATGGGCTCGGGCGATCAAGCGTGCCCAGCGCTCGGGCGACAGGCGGCTCGCTCGTCGGACGAAGTGGGGCTTGTCGATCTCCTTGGGGGCGCAGGCCAGCGGTAGCTCGGGGGCCACCGGGAGCGCGGGGAGCCTGGCCTGCCAGTAGGCCAGGGAGCGCTGGTAGGGGGCGGTCTGGTCGAGGGATCCTTCGCCGAGCACATAGTCGCGGAACGTCAGGGCCAGGGGCGGCAGGGGGGCCGCGGGATCCTCGTAGAGGGTCTCGAGCTCCTGGCTGAGGACGCGGAAGCTCCAGGCGTCGCCTATCAGGGTGTCGATGCTGACGTGCAGCCGCAGCGGCTCGATGCCGTCCCGGGCGGGCAGCCGCGTGGCGCGGATCTCGAACAGCGGCCAGTGACCGGGATCCATCACCTGGTGGGACATGCGGGCACGGACTGCCGCGACCTCGGCCTCGGCCTCGGCCGGCGAGCGGTCGCGCAGGTCGAGCACCTCGATCTCATAAAAGGGCACCCGGCGCTGGATCTGCTGGCGACCGTCGGGCAGCACGATCATCCGCAGCATGTCGTGGCGCTCGATCATGGCCTGCCAGGCGCGGTTGAGGCGGTGCAGGTCGAAGTCGGTGAGCTCCACCTCTTGGTAGGCGTGGCAGCCCACGTTGCCGAGCTCGATAGCGTCTCCCCGACCGACCCAGTAGGCCTGCTGGGTGCCGGTGAGCGGGAAGGGCTCGTAGCGCGCGTCGAGGTCGGGGACGATCGTGGGGAGCGTGGTGGGCAGCGCGGTGGAGGGCGCCGGCCTACCCGTGGCCGGGGCAGCGGGCCGGGGCAGCTCGGCCACCAGCGCGCCGACCGTGTCGTGGTTCCACACCAGGGTCGGAGGGAGGGACGCGCCCAGGCTCGCCTGGAGCCGGTTCTTGAGCTCCAGGGCGGTGAGCGAGTCGAAGCCCAGCGTGGTGAGCTTGTCCTCGGGCTGCAATCGCTCGGGGGGGATCATCAGCACCGCGGAGATCTGGTCGGCCACGTGATCCCACAGCACGCGCTGGCGGGCGGGCTCGGTGTCGGCGGCCGCCAGCGCCGCCTGAAACGTAGCGTCGCCGTCCTGGGGAGCGGTGGTGTCGGTGAGCTCGGCGAAGAAGGGAGCGCGGACGAGCTGGGGCGACTGGGTCGACAGCGTGGCCATGTCCAGGGGGACCACCGCCACCTGGGCCACGCGTCGGTCGAGGGCCCGGCCGAGGGCCTCGAGCCCCTGGGCCACGCCGATGCTGGCGATCCCCTTGGTCGCGAGGCGATCGCCCCGGTTGGCCTGGGCGGCGGCGAGGCCGACCTGAGCCCACGGTCCCCAGTCGATGCTCAGCGCAGGGAGGCCCTGGTGACGGCGGTGGTGGGCCAGCGCATCCATGAATGCGTTGGCGGCGGCGTAGGCCCCCTGCCCCGGCGAGCCGACGAGCGGGGCGGCGGCGGCGAACATGACGAACAGATCCAGCGGGAGGGCGGCGGTCAGCTCGTGGAGGTGCCAAGCGCCGGCGACCTTGGGCGCCAAGACCTCGCGGAGCTGGGCCTCGGTGAGGTTGGGGATCGTGGCGTCGCGCAAGAGCCCGGCCGCATGGATCACGCCGGCGAGCGGGGGCGCGAGCTCGGCGAGGCGGGCCAGCGCCGCGGCGAGCTGATCGCGCTGCGACACGTCGGCGGCGCACACGTGGACGCGGGCGCCGGCCTCGGTGAGGGCGTCGATCCGGGCCTGGGCGGCGGCGCTGGGGGAGCGTCGTCCCAGCAGCGCGAGGTGCCGCGCGCCGCGGCTGACCAGCCAGTCGGCGACCTCGAGGCCCAGGGCGCCCAGCCCTCCGGTGACCAGGTAGCAGCGGTCCGCGCGGATCGAGGCCGAGGGGGCCGCGGGGACGACCGGGACGGCCGCGGCGGGTTGGGTGTCGCCGACGGTCACCACGATCTTGCCGATGTGGGCGGCGCGGGCCATGCGAGCAAAGCCCTGGCTGGCCTGGGCGATGTCGAAGACCTCGCGCTCCAGCGGGTGGATCGCGCCCTCGGCGGCCAGGCCGATGATCTGCCCGAAGAGCCGGGCGCACGCCTGGGGGCGGGCCTCGAGCCGGCCTGCTAGATCGACGGCGATGTAGCTCAGGCTCTTTTTGAAGGGGAGCAAGCCCAGCTGCTGGTTTTGGTAGATGTCGCGCTTGCTGATCTCCAAGAAGCGCCCGTAGCGGGCCAGGGTCCGCAGGCCGAGGGGGATCGCTTCTCCGGCCAGGGAGTTGAGGATCACGTCGACCCCCTGCCCGTCGGTGTGATCCATGATCTGCTCGGCCCAGTCGAGCGAGCGGGAGTCCATCACGTGCTCCACGCCGAGCTCGCGGAGGAAGGCCCGCTTGCGCTCGGTCCCGGCGGTCGCGAAGACCTCGGCACCCGCTCGCTGGGCGAGCTGGAGCGCGGCGAGCCCGGTGCCCCCGGAGGCGGAGTGGATCAGCACGCGCTCACCGGCGGCGAGGTGGCCGAGATCGTGGAGCGCGTAGTAGGCGGTCATGAACACCAGCGGCAGGGTGACGGCCGCGTCGGCGGTGAGCCCCTCGGGGCGCCGGGCTACGTATCGATGGTGGGCGACCACCGTGGTCGACATGCAGCCCGGGCCCAGGGCGATGACCTCGTCGCCCGGGCGCAGGTCGTCCACGCCCTCGCCGACGGCGAGCACCGTGCCGGATGTCTCACCGCCCAGGAGGATCTGCGACTCGAGATCGAGGCCGGGGTAGATCCCCATGGCCTGCATCACGTCGAGGAAGTTGAGGGCGGAGGCCTCGACCGCTATAGAGACCTCGTTGGGGCCAACAGGAGGCGGCGTGAACTCCCGGAGGGTGAGGCTGCCGAGGATCCCGGGTCGGTCGATCTCGAGGCGGAAGTCTCGGCCGTCGGCGGCGGCCGTGGCCGGGGCCGCCGTCCGTCCGGCTTCGGGTCGGGCGACCAGCCGCGCCGCGTAGAGCGAGTCGCGACGGACGGCGAGCCGTCGCTCGTCGCCGGCGACCAGGAGCGTGCGCAGCGAGAGGGTCGGGTCGTCTGGGTCGAGATCGATCAGGGTCGATCGCAGCTCGGGGTGCTCCTGATCCACGACCGCGCCCAGGCCCCACAGCGGTGCGCCGCCGGGCGAGACGGCGCGATCGGGCACCACGGGCTGGGTGCCGCGCGTGACGATCCACAGCCTCGGGGGCGTCGGGGCGGGGGTGCGGTGCAGGGCCTGGACCAGCGCGAGCAGGTCGAGGGTGCGGTGCTCGGCGTGGGTCGGCGGGGGCTCTAGCTCCAGCAGCGCTCGCAGGTCGATCACCCCATGCCACCCGGTTGATGTGTCGAGTGTGTGCGCTTGGTCGGTAGGGACCACCGTGCAGCGCTGCCCGGCGTCGTCGAGCTGCCGGGTCAGCGCCTCGGCGATGGTCGCGGCGGGGCCGTCGGCGTCGGCCAGCAGCAGCCACCGCGCGGCCTCGGGGAGCGTGGCCTCGGGGGGCTCGCCCTCGGGGGCTGGTGGATCGAGCGGACGCCAGATCACCTCATGGAACCAGGCATCGAGCCCCTGGTCGCCGCGGGCCTGGAGCGCCTCGGCGCGGGCGCGACGTAGGCACAGCCCGGTGGCCCGGGCCACGACGGTGCCGTCGTCGAGGTAGAGCACGAAGTCACCCTTGACCTCGTCGTCGTCCCGAGCGCGGACCTGCGCGTGGCACCACAGCTGCCCGCCCCGCAGGGCGTGGTGGAACTCGAAGCGATCGATCCCTGCCGGGATGAACACGCCCCCTTCGTTGACGTCGCCGAATTCTCCCTCGGTCAGGTAGCTCGCGCCGAGGACCTGAAAGCAGCTGTCGACCAGGCCGGGCGTGAGCACGTAGCGCTGCGCCTCGTCGGCGCGCTGCGGGGCCCGCATCCGGGCGAGCGCCTCGTCGCGGCTGCGCCAGATCGTCTCGAGCCACTGGAAGGTGGTGCCCAGGTGATAGCCGACCTCTCGGATCTCGCCGTAGAAGACCGCCCCTTCGGAGGTCACCGGGCAGCGCGCTCGGATCGCGCTATTGGGCTCGGGGGGCTCGGGGGTCTCGGGGGTCGACCGGCCCACGCTGAGCGTACCGGTCGCGTGCGTGGTGGAGTCCGAGGTGACGCGGAACGTGGTGGTGTGGACGTCCTCGTTGGAGAGGGTCAGGGCGAGGGTGGCGGCGCCGGAGTCTTCGAGGCTCAGGGCCTGAGGGAAGACGATGTTCTCGAGCACGGCGCGGTGATCTCCAAAGACCACCTCGGCCGCGGAAAGCAGCATGGAGACGTGCGACGAGCCGGGCACCACGACCACGCCGTTGATCCGGTGGTCGTCGAGGTACCGTGGCTCGGTCTCGCGTAGCTGGACCTCGAAGCGAGAGAGCTCCGGCGTGGTCGTGATCCGAGCGCCGAGGTGAGGGTGACGCTCGGTCCCGGAGGGGGCTGGAGCGGTGGCGGCGGCCGTGGTGGTCGGCGATGCGGTCGGGACCCAGTAGCGCTGTCGCTGCCAGGGATAGGTCGGCAAGGGGCCAGGGCCCCCGAGGCCGCTGACCGCGGCCCAGTCGACCGCGCTGCCCTGGGCGTACAGCTCCCCCAGGCTGGCGAGGATCGCCTGGCGCTCGTCGTGCTCGGCCCGCAGCGTGCCCACCACGACCGCACCGGTGCCCAACGAGCTCTGGGCCTCGTCGATCGCGGGGGTGAGCACCGGGTGAGGGCTGACCTCGACGAGGGTGTCGTAGCCGGCCTCCATCAGGGCCCCCAGGGCGCGGTAGAAGTGCACCGGCTCCCGGAGGTTGCGCGCCCAGTAGCGGGCGTCGAGGTCCTGGCCGGGGACGACGCCGCGGGTCACCGTGGAGTAGATCGGGATCGATCCCGGCTGCGGGCGCAGATCGGCCAGTGCTTGGTGGAGCTCGGGGGTGAGCCGGTCGATCTGTGGGCTGTGGGCGGCGAAGGCGACCTTGACCGGCCGGCAGAACAGACCCTCGGCGCTCAGCTCGGCAAGGATCGTCTCGATGGCCTCCGTGTCGCCGGAAAGGACCGTCGAGCTCGGCCCGTTGCTGACCGCCACCGAGACCCGATCGGCATGGGGGGCGATCCGGGCCTGCGCATCCGCGTGGGACAGGGCCACCGCCGCCATGGTGCCGCGACCGATCAGCGGCCGGACCAGGTCGCTGCGGCGGCAGATCACCCGGCACGCATCGGGCAGTGAGAGCGCGCCGGCCACATGGGCGGCGGCGACCTCACCCATGGAGTGCCCGATCACGGCCCGCGGGGTCACGCCCCAGGCCCGCCACTGCGCGGCGAGGGCCACCTGCATCGCGAACAGGGAGGGCTGGAGTAGCTCGATCTGCTCGAGCATCGCGGGATCCTCGGACTCGAGCAGCTCGACCAGGGAGCGGCCGAGCAGGGGATGCATCAGCCGGTCACACTCGTGCAGCGTGGCGGCGAAGGGGGGCGAGGTGGCCAGCAGCTGTCGACCCATGCCACGCCACTGCGAGCCCTGGCCGGGGAACACGAAGGCGATCTTGCGATCGGCGGCGGGGCGAAGGCCTCGCCAGACCCCGTCGCTTCGGTCGCCGCGTGCCGCCGCCTCCAGCCGCTCGCATAGCTCGGCCGGTGTGTCGGCGAGGATCGCCAGGCGGTGGTCGTGGTGGCTGCGGTGGGTGTTGGCGCGGGCGCACAGCTGTGCCGCGGCCTCGGTGTCGGCCAGGGCGTCGCGGTAGCGGTCGGCGAGCGCGGTCAGGGCCTCGGGGCTTCGCGCCGATAGGGCGAGGAGCAGGGGGCGCTCGTCGACCGCGGGAGCGGGCGGCGGGGAGGTCGGCGGCGCCGCCTCGACGATCGCGTGGGCGATCGCGCCGGTGAATCCGAAGGAACTGACCGCGGCGAGCCGAGGCTCGTCGTCTCGCCACGCGTCGGTCAGCGCGGTGGGGATCACGGCGGGGATCGCCGCCAGGTCGATCTCGGGGTTGACGCTTTGGAGGTGCAGGTGCGGCGGCAGCTGCCGCGCGCGCAGAGCCAGCACGACCTTCATCAGGCCGGCCACGCCGGCGGCGGCCTCGGTGTGCCCGATGTTGGTCTTGGCCGAGCCCACCGCCAGCGGGGTGCGTCGCGTCGCGCCGCCATAGACCGCCCCGAGCGCCCGGATCTCGATCGGATCGCCCAGCGGCGTCCCGGTGCCGTGGGCCTCGACGTAGGCCACCTGGTGCGGCTGGATCTCGGCGTCCTCGAGGGCCCGCCGCATCAGGGCCTGCTGGGCGGCGCCGCTGGGCACGGTGAGCCCTCCACTGCGACCGTCCTGCCCCACCGCGGTTCCGCGCACCAGGCCCCAGATCCGATGCCCGTTGCGCTCGGCGTCGTCGAGCCGCTCGAGGACCAGGACGCCGCAGCCCTCGCCGCGCACATAGCCGTCGGCGGCGGCGTCGAAGGTCTTGCAGCGGCCGTCGGCGGCCATCGTGCCCGAGCGCGCCAGGGTGGCGGTCGCCTCGGGGGTGAGGATCAGGTTGACGCCGGCGGTCAGGGCCAGGTTGGACTCGCCGCTGCGCAAGCTTTGGCAGGCCAGGTGGGTGGCGACCAGCGAGGAGGAGCAGGCGGTGTCCACCGCCATGCAGGGGCCCCGGAGCCCGAGGGTATACGACAGGCGACCCGGTGCGCCGTTGAGCGCGTTGCCGACCACGACATAGAGCTCGCGCCGCTCGGGATCGTGGCGGCCGAGCAGCGTCAGGTAATCGTGGGTGCTGATCCCGACGAAGGCTCCGGTCAGGGAGCCGTCGAGGCTGTCGGGAGGGATCCCCGCGTCTTCGAGGGCTTCCCAGGCCACCTCGAGCAGCAGGCGATGCTGCGGATCCATGCTCATCGCCTCTCGCGGGGAGATCCCGAAGAAGGCCGCGTCGAACTGGTCGACCCCGTCGAGGAAGGCGCCGTGGCTCGTGGGATCGGCGGGGCCGCTCGGGTTCGGCGGGATCGTCCATCGGTCGGGGGGCACGGTGCCGACCGCGTCCACGCCCTCTCGCAGCAGCTGCCAGTAGGCCTCGGGGGAGTGGGCGCCGCCGGGGAAGCGACAGCCCATCCCTACGATGGCGATCGGCTCGCCGGGACCTTCCTCTTCGAGCGGGTCGAGCTCGAGGAGCGCTCGCTTGGCAGGGGACAGAGCCTGGATCCGTTCGTCGATGTCGTTCATCGTCGTGTTCTCTTGTGGCCGCGCCGACGCGCGGCTCGCCGCTTGGCGAGGAGGGCTTGGGCCTCCTGCTCGGTCAGCGCTTCGATCTCGTCGAGCGCGAGGTCCTCGGTCATGGACGGGGCGGGCTCGCTCGTGGATGGGAACAGCTCCCCGACGAGATGGCGGGCCAGGGCCGCGATCGTGGGATGTTCGAAGGCCAGGGTGGAGGGCAGCATGGATCCCAGCCCACGCTCCAGTCGTCGCTTGAGCGCCACGGCGCCGAGCGAGTCCATGCCGATCTCGAAGAGGCCGGCCTGAGGGGGAATGGGTTGGTCGTGGTCGAGCTCGAGCACCACGACCACGGCCTCCTGGAGGGCATGCACCAGGCGGTCCTCGCGCTCGGCGGGGTGGGTGTCCATGAGTATGCGTCGCAGTGCTCCGCGGTCCTCGTCGCGATCCTCGTCGTGGTCCTCGTCGCGGGTTGCTTCGGTCTCGGGGCCCAGAGCGTCGAGCATTGGCCGGGGGCGCTGCGCGCCGAGCCGCGGTCGCAGCCGCGTCCAGTCCACGTCAGCGATCACCGCGTAGGCCGTGTCGGAGGCGAGGATCGAGCCAAGCTCGGTGAGCGCCGCCGTCGGAGGGAGCGCGGTGACCCCCAGCGCGGCCATACGGGCCTGATCGCGGTCCGAGAGCATCCCATCGGTCGTGGCCCATGGTCCCCAGGCCACCGAGGTCCCCGGCAGGGAGCGGGAGCGCCGGTGCTGCATCAGAGCGTCGAGCACGGCGTTGGCGGCCGCGTAGAGCCCCAGGCCCGCCGCCCCCCAGATCGCCGAGACCGACGAGAAGCACACGAAGTGATCCAGGGGCCGTGTCTGGGTGAGCGCATGGAGGTGCTCGGCCCCGTTGGCCTTGCCCCCCATCACCGCGGCGATCGGTCCCGGATCGGTCAGCGGGCCCAGCCGAGAGACGCCGGCGGCGTGGAAGATCCCGCGCAGTCTCGCGGCCGGGCGATCGATCTGCTCGACAAGGGCGGCGACCGACGAGCGCTCGCTCAGATCGGTCGACACGACGGTGATCTCGGCCTCGCTGTGCTCGGCGATCAGCTGCTCGACGTCCTTGGACGGGCCCGCGGCGCGGCTGGCCAGCACGATCCGCCGGGCGCCGCGAGCGACTAGCCAGCGCGTCAGGTGGCGCCCGATCGATCCCTGACCCCCAGTGATGAGGTAGGTCGCGTCGGGCGAGAACTCGACATCTCCCGAGGGAGCGTCGGTGTGGACCAGCCGGGGGGCGTAGGTGCCTTCGGGACGGAGCGCGAGCTGGTCCTCGGACCCCTCGTTTCGAAGGTGCGCGACCAGGCGGCGGGCGAGCGCGGCATCTAAAGGACCCCCCAGATCGACGATGGCGCCGAAGACCGATGGAACCTCGAGTGCAGCGACCCGAGCCAGGCCCCACAGCGCAGCGCCGGCGAAGCCCGCGGCCGTATCCCCGGGCGCGACTGCCTGCGCCTGGTGGGTGATCCAAAAGGCTCGGCGAGCCCCGTGCAGGGTGGCCAGCGCGGGCGCGAGGGCATGGCGATCCGTTGGCGACGAGTCCGGCGCCGATTCCGACGACGATCCGGTGGCATCGAGCGGGCCCAGCAACACCACCCTCGCGTCGCGCAGCTGGTCGGCGGTGGCGGCCTCGAGCTGCTCGCAGCGCTCGCCACCGCGGCGTAGCTCGTTTGCGACGAGCGCCCCGAACCCTCCTGTCGGGCCCAGGACGATCCAACGCTCGGCGGTCGACGAGGTCCCCGGTGTGACCCCCGGTGTGACCCCCGGTGTGACCCCCGGTGTGACTGGAACCGTCATCGGGACCCACGTCAGCTGGTGGGTCCGACCGGGAGTCGGCGCGGTGGTCGGCGCGTCTCCGCTATCGTTCGACGGATCGGGCGAGCGAAGGCCGTCGAGCCAGTGACGCCGGGGCTCGAAGGGATAGGCGGGCAGCCGGACCACCCGGCCACCGTCGGGGTAGATCGCGTCGAGGCGCACCGGGTAGCCTCGGCAGTGCAGCGCACCCAGGTTGCCGAGCAGGGCCTCGAGCGGGGGGTGCTGACGGCGAAGGGACGAGGCGACCAGGCCCTCGCCGCCCGTCTCGTGGAGGATGTCGGTGAGCGCCCCGACGAGGGCCGGGTGTCCGCCGATCTCGAGCAGATCGGTGACGCCATCGGCGAGCATGCAGGTCACCGCACGTTGCAGATCGACCGGCTCGACCATGTTCCGGCCCCAATAGCCTGCGTTCAGGGTATGGCCTTCGATCGCCGCGCCGGTGACCGTGGAGTAGATCGGTATGTGGGTCGCTCCGGGGCGCAGATCGGCGAGGGTTTGGACCAGAGGGTCCCGGAAGGGGGTCATCTGGGGGCCGTGGAAGGCATAGTCGACGTCGAGACGGCGACCCTCGATCCCCTCGGCCGAGAGCCCCGCGAGTAGCTCGTCGATGGCGGTCGTGGGACCACCGACGACCGTCGCTCGCGGTCCGTTCGTCGCGGCGATCGTCATCGCCGGGTGTCCTTCGAGCCACCGGCGGGCGTCCTGCGGACCCATGGGCAGGGAGGCCATGGTGCCCCCGCCGTGAGCGGCGTGCATCAGCGAGCCTCGGTGCACCACCACCGCAGCGGCATCGGGCAGCGAGAGGGCACCGGCCAGGTGGGCGGCCGCGATCTCCCCGACGCTGTGGCCCACCACCGCCTCGGGGACGACGCCCCACGAGCGCCATAGCGCGGCCAGGGCGACCTGGAGGGCGAAGATCGCCGGCTGAGCGCGATCGGTGCCGCGCAATCGTCCGGGGTCGCGGGCGATCGCTTCGATCACCGACCAGCCCGCGACCGCAGCGATCGCCGCGTCACAGGCGTGCAGGGCCTCGTGGAACGCTGGCTCTTGGTCGAGGCCGTCGGCCATCGTCAGCCACTGCGTGCCTTGGCCGCTCAGCACGAAGGCGAGCCGACGTGGGCCCAGAGCGGACGAGGCTCGGGTGCTCCCTCGGGGATGCTCGGTGTCGGTCAGGGCGCGGAGCCGACGGACGAGCGTGGGGCGATCGGCCGCGCACACGGCCAGGCGCTGGGGGTGGTGCGTACGGCGACGTGCGGCGGTGAAGCAGGCATCGGCGAGCGCGAGCGAGGGGTCGTCTAGTGCATCGGCGATCTGTCGCGCGCGGCGGTCCAGCGCTCGGTCGCTGGCGGCCGACAGCAGCAGCAGGTGCGGCCGGTGGGTCGAGGACGGTGGGGCCGATCCTCCGGTAGAGGGAGGGGGCGGGGCCTCGAGGATCGCGTGGACGTTGGTGCCGCCGAAGCCGAAGGAGCTGACCCCCGCCCGGCGTGGCGTGGAGCCCTCGGGCCACGGGCATCCCTCGGCGCGGATCGACAGCCGGGTCCCCCCAAGCTCGATCGCCGGGTTGAGACGTTGCAGATGGAGGTTGCCGGGGACGTGGCCGCGCTCGACGCAGAGCGCGGCCTTGATGAGCCCCGCGATCCCGGCTGCGGCCTCGAGGTGACCGAGGTTGGTCTTGACCGATCCAAGCATGCACAGCCCGGCCTTCGGGTCCCGTAGGGCGGCGGCCAGCGCCTCGACCTCGATAGGATCCCCGAGCGCCGTGCCGCTGCCGTGGGTCTCTACGAAGCCGATCGAGCCGGGCTCGACCCGGGCGCTCGCCAGGGCTTGGCCGATCACCTCCTGCTGAGCCCGCGCGTTGGGGGCGGTGAGGACCGCGCTCGAGCCGTCTTGGTTGGTCGCCGAGCCGAGGATCGTCGCGATGATCGGGTCGCCGTCGGCCAGCGCGTCGCTCAGGCGCCGCAGCACGATCACGCCGCAGCCCTCGCCGCGTACGAAGCCGTCCGCGCGGGCGTCGAAGGTCTTGCAGCGGCCGTCGGCGGCCATCATGCCCCAGCGCGAGAACGAGATCGCCGCGAAGGGAGCGAGCACGAGGTTGACCCCGGCCGCCAGCGCCATGCCGCACTCCCTCGCGCGCAAGCTGTGACAGGCCTGGTGTACGGCGACCAGCGACGAGGAGCACGCCGTGTCTACGGCCACGCTGGGGCCGCGCAGATCGAACAGGTGCGAGAGACGATTGGCGACGATGCTGTGTGCGTTGCCGGTGGTGGTGTAGGCGTCGATCGTGCGGCCGGCGGCGACCTGCAGCGCGTAGTAGTCGTTGGCGCAGACGCCCACGAAGACCCCGGTCGCGCTGCCGCGGATCGATCGCTGACCCTGCCCGGCGTCTTCGAGGGCCTCCCAGGCGACCTCCAAGAGCACGCGCTGCTGGGGATCCATCGCGGCCGCTTCCTTGGGCGAAAGGCCGAAGAACGCGGCGTCGAAGCGCTCGACGCCGTCGACGAAGCCGCCCCAGCGGCTCGAGATCTTGCCCGGGGTGTCCGGATCGGGGTCGTAGAAGGCCTCGATGTCCCATCGTTCCCCGGGCACCTCGGTCACGCCGTCGACGCCGCCCATCAGCGCACGCCAATACTGCTCGGGGTCGCGGACGCCCCCGGGAAATCGGCAGCCGATCCCGGTGATGGCGATTGGCTCGTGCGTGGCCCGCTCGGCGGCGTCGAGCTTGGCTTGTAGCTCGTCGAGTCGCAGCAGCGCGCGCTTGAGGGGCGAGAGCGTGGTGGCGCGATCATCCATGGCGGTCGTCCAGTCCTTCGAGCTTGGCGAGCAGGAGCGCCTCGGCCTCGTCCTCGGAGAGGGCCTCCAGGGCGTCGATCTTGCGGTCGCGCTCCGGGTCGGTGGGGCCGGTGGGGCCGGCGGTGCCGGTGGTGCCGGCGGGGCCGGCCGGGTCCGCCGGCCCCGCGTCGAGCTCCAGCTTGTCGAGCAGGTGCTCGCTCATCGCCTCGATGGTCGGGTGGGCCCAGATGAGCGTCGCGGAGAGGGCGACGCCGAGCTGGGCTTCCAGGCGATTGCGTAGCTCGAGGCCGGTCAGCGAGTCCATGCCGATCTGGCCGAGCGGGGTGCCGGGATCGATCCGCGAGGGGGAGGTGCGCAGCACGTGGGCGACCTGCGTTCGAACGTGCGCTCGCATGAGCTCGACTCGTTGCGAGGGATCGGCTTGGGTGAGCGTGTCCACGACGGGCGAGGCTCGATCCGGGCCTGCCTCCCAGCGGAGCTCGCACAGGTAGGCCGAGGCGGCCACCCGCGGGAAGGACTGGGCCCAGCGGCGCGGATCGAGGCGCATGATGCCCAGCTGTGGCGTCTGGCTCGTGAGTGCCTCACCGAAGGCCTCGACCCCCTCGTCGGGGCTGAAGCTCTCGATCCCCTGGTAGGCGAGGCGGTCGGTTCGACCGTCTTGGGCGGCGAGCCCCACCTGCGACCAGGGTCCCCAGTTGATGCTCAGGCCGGGCAGGCCGAGTGCTCGGCGGTGGTGGGCCAGCGCGTCGAGGAAGGCGTTGGCGGCGGCGTAGCTGCCCTGGCCCGGGGAGCCGAGCAGCGACGCGGCGGAGGAGTACATGACGAAGAAGTCGAGTGACCGGTCCCCCACCCGGTCAATAGTCAGCCGGTGCAGGTGGGCGGCCCCGAGGATCTTGGGCGCCATCACTCGTTCGAAGCGGGTCGCGTCCTGCCGCAGCAGCGTGCCATCGTCGAGCACCGCCGCGGCGTGGACCACCCCGCGCAGGGGCGGCTGTTTGGCGTCGATCTGGGCCAGGGCCGCCTCGAGCGCGTCGCCGCAGGTCACGTCTACGTGCATCACGTGGATCTGTGCGCCGGCCTCGGTGAGCTGGGCCAGGGCTTGCTGGGCGCCCGAGGAGGGCGCGCTGCGGCCCAGCAGCGCCAGGTGGCGAGCGCCTCGCTCTACCATCCAGGCGGCCAGGCGCAGGCCGAGGCCGCCGAGGCCGCCGGTGATGAGGTAGGTGGCGTCGGGTCGCAGGCGGGGGCCGGTGCCGCGGATCATGGCCTGCGGCGCCTCCTTCATCGACAGCGCGATCTTGCCGATGTGCTGGGCCTGCGCCATGTAGGAGAACGCCTCGGTGGCTCGTGCGACCCCGAACGTGCGGACGGGCAGGGGCTCGAGCTCCCCGGTGCCGATCCGGGCGATCGTGCGGTGGAGGAGCGCCTGGAACATCGACGGTCGGTCGACGGCCATCCCCGCCAGATCGACGGCACAAAACGAGAGGCTGCGGCGGAAGGGCGACAGGTCGAGGCCGCTGCCGCCGTAGATGTCCCGCTTGCTCAGATCGATGAACCGGCCGTAGGGGCGCAATAGCGACATTCCGGCCGCGATTCCCTCCCCAGACAGCGAGTTGAGGACGACGTCGACTCCTTCGCCGCCGGTCGCCTCCCGTACCTCGGCGGCGAAGGCCAGCGAGCGTGAGTCCGAGACGTGGGCGATGCCCAGGTGCCGCAGGTGGGCGCGCTTTTGCTCCGAGCCCGCCGTGGCGTAGATCTCCGCGCCGATCCGTCGCGCCACCTGGATCGCGGCCAGCCCCACGCCCCCGGTGGCCGCGTGCACGAGGACCCGCTCGCCGGCGCTGAGGCGGGCCAGATCCTCCAGGCCATAGAGGGCCGTCATGAACACCAGGGGGAGGGTCGCGGCGAGCTCCATGTCGAGCCCGGCCGGGATCGTGGCCACGGCCGTGGTCGGCACGATGATCCGTCGCGCGAACGCACCGGGATGGGCCACGACCACCCGGTCGCCGACCTCGAGTGATTCGACGCCCGGTCCGCGGGCGACGATCCGCCCGGCACACTCGCCGCCCAGACCCAAGGGGCCGGACGCCTGCCCCGGGTAGGCGCCCATCGCCATGAGCACGTCCATGAAGTTGAGGCCCGCGGCGGTCACCTCGACGGCGATCTCGCCGCGACCCGGTGGCGGGGTGTTGCGCTCGACCAGGGCCAGCGCGTCGAGGGTCCCGGGGGCCTGCGATTCCAGCCGGAACGAGCGCTCCTGGGCGGGGGCGTCCAGCTGCCCCTCGGGTCGATCCACCGGGGCCAGGCGAGCGACCAGCCGCTGCTCGCCGCGTAGCGCGATCTGATCCTCCTCGTCCCCCACTAGGGCGGGGAGCAGGGCGGGATTCCAAGCAGAGCCAGGCGTCGCCGAGGTCCGCGGATCCAGATCTACGCAGGTGCAGCGAAGCTCCGGGTGCTCGTGTCGGATCGCGCGGGCGAGGCCCCACACCGACGCCTGGCTGGGGCAGACCGGGGTCCCCGCCGCGGGCTGGGCCCCGCGGCTGAGCACCACCAGCCGAGGTGGATTGCGGTGGCCGGCGCGGACGAGCGCCTGCACGGTGTGCAGCAGCGAGTGGCTGCCTCGGGACTGGGCGATCCGCAGCGCCTCGGGGTCGAGATCGGGGGGCGCGTCGAGACCGAGGGCGTGGATCACCACGTGCGGCGGATCGGCCCCAAAGGGCTCGTGCAGCGCTCGGCGGTGATCCTCGGGGTCATCGGGATCGAAGGCGCCGTCGGTCACCGAGGCCCCCGGCCCCGCCACGGCCACCTGTACGCCGGCGTCGAGCAGGGCGCGGCGTAGCGACTCGCCGACGCCTCCTTCGTCCATCAGCAGCAGCCACCGGCGCGGGAGCTCGGCGGTCGGCATGGTGCTCGGACGCCACTGGATCTCGAAGTGATGGTGCTCGGTGGCGTGCCCTCGGGCGTCGCGCGCGAGCGGCCGCGCGCGCAAGCCACGAGCCTCGATCACGCACTCTCCCGAGGGGGTGAGCACCTCGATGTCCGCCTCGTAGCCCGGATCGGCGGGGCGGCTGACCACGTGCACCCGAAGCTCGCGCTCGCGGGGCGATCGCCACACCCGCAGGCGGTCGAGGGCGACGGGGAGGTAGGTGGTCGCCTCATCGTCGGCGTCGCGCCCGATCGCGGCGCTCATCACCTGGAAGGCGCCGTCGAGGAGCGCGGGATGGACGGTGTACGCCGACGCTTCGGCCATCAGCGCTGCGTCGCACTGGAGCGTGGCGATCGCCTCTGCCGGCCGGCGGCGGACGCTCTTGACCAGGGCGAAGCGCGGGCCGTAGTCCAGGCCGCGGCCGGTGAGGGCCCGGTAGTGCTCCGGGCCCGTGAGCGTCTCGGCGCAGCGCGCCTCGATCGCGGCGAGATCACGTAGGTCGGGCTCGCCTGGATGGTTGCCTTCGACCGAGCGCCCGCTCGCGTGCCGCACCCAGGGCTCGCCGGGCCGTCGTCCGAAGATCTCGAACCGTCGCGGGGTGCACTCGGTCAGGACCAGCTGGATCTCCCGCGGTTGCTCGGTCGGGAGGACGAAGGCCTCCGAGAAGCTCACCTCCAAAAGCTCGGCTCCCATGCCCCCGCAGGCGGCCAGGCCTGCCTCGAGGTAGGCCGAGCCCGGCACGATCACCGTGTCGTGGACGCGGTGATCGCCGAGGTAGCTCAGCCGGCGCAGATCGAGCGTGGTCCCGAAGTAACGCTGGGACGGGGCGCCCGGGGCGGAGGGGGCGGCGTCGAAGCTGGAGCCGAGCAGCGGGTGTCCGGCGCTCGGTCGCGGACGCGATCCTCCGTCGAAGTGAAAGTGCTCGTGCTGCCAGGGATAGCGGGGCAGCGGGGCCAACGCGCGTGCGTTCGGTGAGCGCTCGGGGTGGATCTTGGACCAGTCCAGCGGGCGACCCGCGGCGTAGAGCGCCCCCGCGGCCGCCATGACGCACGCCGGCTCGTCCTCGTCCCGACGAAGCGTGCCGGTTGTGACCGCCCGTGCGCTCACCGACGACGCGATCGCGTTCGTGAGGATCGGGTGCGCACTGAGCTCGACGAACACGCTCGGCTCCGCGCCGAGGCGGTCGATCACCTCACCAAAACGCACCGGCGAGCGCAGGTTGTCGACCCAGTAGGTTGGACCCAGCTCGGGCCCCGCCACGGCGGCGGTGGTCACCGTGGACCACATTGCGGTGGTCGCCGCCCGGGGCGTCAGCGAGTCGAGCGCTGCGAGTAGATCCGGGCGGAGTGGATCGACCTGGGGGCTGTGCGAGGCCACGTCGACCTTGACCCGTCGGCAAAAGATCCCGCGGGCCTCGAGCGAGGGGAGCAGGCGGTCCAGCGCGCTCGGGTCGCCCGAGAGCACCGTGGAGCGCGGTCCATTGCTCACGGCGACCGAGAGCTGGTCGTCGAGCCCGGCGATGGCGGCCGAGGCCTCGTGCATCGACAGCTCCACGACCGCCATCGCCCCCTGCCCGCTGATCCGCCGCAGCAGCCGGCTTCGTCGACAGATGATCGTCGCGGCGTCGTCCAGGCTCAGTGCGCCGGCCACGTGAGCCGCGGCGACCTCGCCCATGCTGTGTCCGACGACCACGTCCGGCTCCACCCCCAGCGAGCGCCACAGCGCGGCCAGCCCCACCTGGATCGCAAACAGGACCGGCTGGAGCACGTCGATGGTCTCGGGCACCTGCCCGCGATCGAGGATCGTGCGCAGCGACCAGTCCGTACATCGTCGGATCGCCGACTCCGAGCGGGCGATCGACTCGGCGAACACGGGCTCGTTCGCGAGCAGCTGGCGGCCCATCCCCGCCCACTGGGATCCCTGGCCCGGGAAGACGAAGACCACCCGTGGGGCGGGGCCGGGACGAGCCGCGCCTGCCGACAGGCCCGGGCGCTGCTCGCTCGCGAGGAAGGCGTCGATCTGCTGCCGAAGCTCCGTGAGATCGCGAGCGACGATCGCCAGTCGGTGGGGGTGGTGGGTACGGTGGTGCGCGGCCGCGGATGCCAGCGACGCCAGATCCGGTAGAGGCGGCCGCGGGTCAGAGCCGTCGTCGGGAGCTTCTTTGGGGTGGTTGTCGAGCGTCGAGCGATAGGCCCGCGCCAGCGCTTCGAGGGCCGCCGCGTTGCGAGCGGACAGCGGCACGAGCCATGGTCGCGAGGACGTGGCCGTGGGCGCCGGGGCCGGCGAGGGCAAGGGCGAGGCCGGAGCCGCCTCGAGGATCACATGGGCGTTGGTGCCCGTGAGCCCGAACGCGCTCACCCCGGCCAGGCGGCGCTCCGAAGGCTCGGGCCACGGCGTCGGGGTGGTCGGGATCTCGATCCGGTTCGCGTTCGCGTCGATGTGGGGGTTGAGCTGCCGCAAGTGGAGGTGCGGTGGCAGCTCGGCTCGCGACACCGCCAGCGCCGCCTTGATGAGCCCGGCGATCCCTGCGGCGGACTCGAGGTGGCCGATGTTGGTCTTGACCGAGCCGAGCAGCAGCGGCCGCTGCCGGCCCGGGACCGCGCCGAGCACCGCGCCGGCGGCGTCCACCTCGATCGGATCGCCGAGGCTCGTCCCCGAGCCGTGCGCTTCAAGGTAGCCGATCTGCGCTGGGTTCACCGCCGCGGCGGACAGGGCGGCGCGGATCACCTCCTGCTGCGCCGGTCCGCTGGGGACGGTCAGGCCGCTGCTGGGGCCGTCGTGGTTGACCGCCGAGCCCCGGATCAGCGCGTGGATCCGACGGCCGTTCGCCAGGGCGTCCGAGAGGCGCTCGAGCACCACCAGGCCGCAGCCCTCGGAGCGTACGAAGCCGTTGGCGGCGGCGTCGAAGGTCTTGCAGCGGCCGTCCGGGGCCAGGGCGCGCAGGCGGGTGAGGTGAAGGGTCCCCTCGGGCGAAAGCAGCAGGTTGACGCCGCCGGCCAGGGCCAGATCGGAGGTCTCGGCGCGGAGGCTCTCGCAGGCGAGGTGGACGGCCACCAGCGAGGACGAGCACGCCGTGTCCACGATGAACGAGGGGCCCCGCAGGCCCAGCACGTACGACAGGCGTCCCGAGGCCGCGCTCTTGATCATGCCCAGCGCGGAGTAGATGTCGGGATCGAGGCCGCGCTCGACCTGTAGCCGACCGTAGTCGTCGTTCATGATCCCCACGTAGACCCCGGTCCGGGAGCCCCGCAGGTGCTCGGGCACGCAGCCGGCGTCCTCCAGCGCCTCCCAGGCCACCTCGAGCAGCAGCCGGTGCTGTGGATCGAGGCTTTGTGCCTCCCGGGTCGAGATCCCGAAGAACTCCGCGTCGAAGCCCAGCGGATCGGTGACGAACCCCCCGTGGCGGCTGTTGATCTTGCCCGGTGCGTCGGGGTTGTCGTCGTAGTAGTCGTCGATCGCCCAGCGGTCGGGGGGGACCTCGGTGATCGCGTCGGTCCCCTCCATGAGCATGGACCAGTAGCGGTCTGGATCGTCGGCGCCGCCGGGGAAGCGGCAGCCGATCCCCACGATCGCGATCGGCTCGGCGTTGAGCAGGCGGCCCCCGGCGCGCTCCCGGAGGCGTCGTACGGTCAACGCCAGCCGGGTCGCGCTCATCGTCTCTACGGTGTCGCTGTTCATTGGGCGCTGTTCCTCGAGTCGAGCAAAGAGCGGAGCGCTTCCTCGTCGGAGAGCGCTTCGACGCCGCCGAGCACCTCGGCGATTAGCGGCGACGTGTCCTTTGGGTCGTTCGGGCGCTCGTCCGGGCGCTCGTCCGGGCGCTGGGGCGAGGACGGAGCGGTACCCGGCGTAGAGGCCGACGCGGCGGGCGCCGCGTTCGGCGGCTCGTCGACCATCTCGTCGACCGGGTCGTCGACCGGGTCGTCGACCAGGTCCTCGGCAAGGTCGTCGAGCAGGTGCTCGGTCAGGACCTCGATCGTGGGATAGTTGAGGGCGATCGTCGTTGGGAGCGTGCGACCCAGCGCGGTGGCGAGCGCGTTCTTGAGCTCGATCGACATCAGCGAGTCGAAGCCCATCGCGGCAAAGCCCCGTTGGCGGTCCACGGACTGGTCGGGTGCGGCTCCCAGGACACGGCGCACCAGGCCCTCGATGTGATCCTCGAGCACGCGGCGACGACCCGGTGGCGGGGCCTGTTGCAGGCGCTGCGTCAGCGCCGTCGTCGTGGCCGACGACGTCAGCGACGAGGCCAGGGCTCGATGCGCGACTAGAGAGCCGGGGCTGGTAGCGGCCAGGTAGGCGGGCCAGTCCACCGGGGTGACGGCCACGTGCCCCAGTGACGAGTGGAGCACCCGCTCCAGGATCTCGATCCCGAGCGTGGGCGTGATCTTGCCGATCCCACGCCGCGCGAGGCGGGCTTGCACCGGAGCCGAGGTCGCCGAGCCGACGGTGGACCAGGCACCCCAGGCCAGGCTGAGCGCGGGCAGGCCCAGGGCTTGGCGGTGATGGGCCAGCGCGTCAAGGAATGCATTGGCGGCGGCATGGTTGGTCTGCCCTGCGGCACCCAGCAGCGCGGCCGCCGAGGAAAAGAGTACGAACAGATCGATGGAGCGATCTGGGGATCGATCCAGGGTCGCCCGGTGGAGATTCCAGGCGCCGTCGACCTTGGGGCGCAGGACCTCTTCGAATTGCGCCCAGCTCTGCTGGGGCAGCAGCCCGTCGGCGAGGCGGCCCGCCGAGTGGATGATGCCGCGCAAGGGAGGCCCGCGTTCGTCGATCCGTCGCACCAGGCTCGCGACCGCCTCGGCGTCGGCCACGTCGAGGGATTCCACCGTGATCTCGGCCCCGACCGCGGCTCCGAGGGCGGCGATCGCCTCGGGCTCATCCGGTGGGCGACGGGCGGCGAGCACCAGGTGCCGGGCGCCGCGCCCGAGCATCCAGCGGGCGACCTCCAGCCCCAGGCCCCGGGTGCCGCCCACCACCAGGTAGCTCGCGTCGTCACGGAGCGCCGCCGGGGTCGTGGCGGGGGCCGGCAATAGTCGGGCGACGTACCGGCGATCGTCGCGGAGCGCGATCTGATCCTCTTGATGCCGGTCCCCTCGGGTGATCTCCTCGTACAGCTGTCGCCCGGAGTGCTCCGGGCTCGCTGCGGGGCACAGATCGATCGCGCCCCCCCATCGCTCCGGGCTCTCCGCGGCCAGGGCGTTGCCAAAGCCCCACAAGGTCGCGCCCGCCAGGCCGCCAGGAACGACCACGCCAGCCGCCGGCTGGACCCCCCGGGAGACCAGCCACAGCTGCGGTGGGGTCGACGTGGTCGTCGATCCGAGCACCTGGGCGGTCTGGAGCGCATCTCCCAGGCCGTGGCGTTGAGCCGCGGCTGGATCGACCTGGTCATCCGGCTGGTCATCCGGCTGGAGATCCGACTGGAGATCTAGGCCTCGGAGGTAGATCACCCGGGTCGGCGATGAGCCGATCTCGCGCAGTCGTTGCGCCAGCGTCTCGCGGAGCGGCTCGCTGGGGTCGATCACGGTGCACGGCTGGTCATGCTCGCGGCACGCGGCGGCCAACGCCGGGGCGACGCCGCCACGATCGGCGATCACCAGCCAGTGAGGGGAGGCAACCGGCTCCGCGGGGGCGGGCCCGGGGATCGGGGGGGCGAGCGAGGGGGACTCGGTCGGCGGCACCCGAGCGGCGATCACCGCGTGTCCGCCCCAGCCGTGCGCGCTGTCATTGAGCGTGGTCGCGTCCTCGAAGCCGGCCGCTCGGAGCTCGGCGTGCCACTGCGCGGCATCGATCAGGGGATGACCGTGGCGCACGTGATCCTCGAAGCGCCACCAGCCCTCCGTCATGCCAAAGACCAGATCGACCCAGGCCCGCGGGGTCACCCCCTCGATCAGCAGCAGCAGCCCTCCCGGTGCGAGCAGCCAACGCACGTTCGCCAGCGTCTCGCGCAGGGAGCGGGTTGCGTGCAGCACGTTGGCCGCGATGACGACATCGTGCTGGTGAGGGGCCAGCCCCTGCTCGACGGGCGAGCGCTCGATGTCCAGCGGGTGCAGCTGTAGCGAGGGGTGCTCGACGAGCAGCGCGCGGGCGTGCCCCACGAACGCGGAGCCCTGGTCGCTGAAGACGTACTCCACCTCGGTCGGGTCGAGCCCCGTGAGCACGGCGCGGGTGGTGGCTCCCGTGCCCGCCCCCACCTCGAGGATCCGAAGCGGCGGTTCCCGGCCTTCGGCCAGCGTCGCGACGGGGGCCGCGACCAGGGCATTGGCCGCCGCGGACACCGGGGACTCGCGGTAGAGCGGCTCGACTCGATCGAGCGCCCCATCGGGGAACAGCAGCTCGCGGGGATCGAGCGCCCCCCGGAGCACCTCGACGATCGCGGGTCCGCAGTGGCCTACGAGCGCCAGCTCGGCACGGAGGATCGGGGCGGTCGCCAATAGCTCGCGGTGGCGCTGCTGAGCGCTCGCCCCCTCGGTGTCGACTTCGGCGGTGCTGGCGGCCGCCAGCGCACGCAGGCGCTCGAGGTATGGAGCGTGGCGTGCACTGTGGAAGGTCTCGCCGAGCTCGGCCAGCGCCTCGCTCGCGTAGCGGCGCGCCAGTGCTTCGAGCGCGCCTTCGGCCTGCGCATAGGCGGCGAGCCCGAAGCGATCGTCGAGGGTCGCGCGCCGCGGGGCGAGCGAGTCCACGAGGGCCGTCGGGGGGAGCAGATCCGCCGGCGGGCGCGGTGATGCTCGATCGAGCGGCGAGCGCGGCAGCCACCGCACGGTGTACAGCCAGCGCCCCCACGCGCGATCGCCCAGCAGATCCATGGACAGCGGGCGAACGGTGAGCCCCTCGATCGCTGCGACCGACCGCCCCTGCTCATCGTACAGGTGGATCGTGCCGTCCGAGCGCGCGTGGGCCCACCGGGGGGATCCGGCCTCGGGGTCGACCGTATAACGCTCTACGCTCGCGGGCACGAAGGTCCGCCTGTCCGGCTGCTCGGCGAGCCGTAGCGCGGCGAAGACCTGGAGGGCCGCGTCGATCAGGGGAGGGGGCGGTCCGCCTTCCCCGGGCGCCGGAGCCTCGGGGCTGGCGAGTCTCCCGATCGCCTCGCCCGACCCGAGGTGGAGCGTCTCGATCTGGCGGAAGGCGGGGCCGAGCTCCAGGCCTCGCATCGTGAGCGCCTCGTAGTGTGACGACGGCTCCACGCCGATCGGGCAGCGGGCGCGGATCGCCTCGAGATCGACGGGGGGCCGCTCATTGGGCGCTGTAGCCACGATCTGGGCGCTTGCGTGACGGATCCACTCGGTCGACGCGCCCGATCCGTTCCCCGCCAGCTCCACCGCCCGAGTGCCGCCCGCCGCTGGCAAGACGGTGGTCTGCAGGGAGCGCGGGGCGTCGGACGCGAGCACCACCGGATGATGCAACTCGAGCCCTTCGATCGACAGCGGCGTGCGGAGCAGCTCGTGGCCGGCGGCGCGGAAGATCTCGAGGATCACCGCCGCCGGCAGCACGATCGCCCCGCGGACCCGGTGATCACCGAGCGTGGCGGTGGGTCGCAGGCTCTGCTCGAACACGTCGAGGGCGGTCCGCAGCCGGTGGCCGAGCAGCGGAGCGGTCGTCGTCGTGCTCGCCCGTCCGACCGGGCCGACCCGCTCGGCGGCCGGCTCGGGCCAGTAGCGGCGTCCCTGGAACGGGTAGGTGGGCAGCTCGACCCGGCGCCCCGGCAGCAGGGCGGCCCAGTCCGCCTCCACGCCGTATAGCCACGCCTCTGCGAGTGCGGCCCGAAGAGTCTGGCGCTCGGGCTGTTCCCGTCGCAGTGAGCCCACGGCGCCGCCCTGGCCGCCCACCGCCGTGCGCACCGACTCGAGCGCCAGCGTCAGCACCGGGTGCGGGCTGATCTCCACCATCACCGTCGGGCCGCGCTCCCAGAGCGCGTCGATCACCGGGCCAAAGCGCACCGGCTCCCGCAGGTTTCGCACCCAATACTCGGCGTCGAGGGCGTCGCCCGAGATCTCCTCGCCGGTCACCGTCGAGAGCATGCGGACGGTGCTCGGCCCGGGCTCGATCTCCCGAAGCTGCTCCAGCAGCGGATCGCGGAGCGCGTCGATCTGCTCGCTGTGCGAGGCGTAGTCCACCTTGACCCGTCGCGCGAACGCTCCCTCGCTCGAAAGCCTCGCCACCAGGTCGTCGACCGCGTCCGGCGACCCGCTGACCACCGTCGTGGTGGGCCCGTTGTACGCCGCCAGGCTCACGCCCTCGGGGAGCCGGGGCGCGAGGGAATCCGCGGCCAGCTCGACCACCGCCATCGCCCCGCGGCCCGCGAGGGTTCGAAGGAGGCGGCTACGCCGAACGACCACCGCGGCCGCGTCGTCCAGGCTCAGCGCCCCCGCGACGTACGCCGCCGCGATCTCCCCCTGGCTGTGTCCCACCACCGCCGATGGCTCGATCCCGTGGTGGCGCCACATCGCCGTCAGCCCCACCGCCATGGCAAAGAGCACCGGCTGCACGACGTCGAGCTCGCCGAGGCGAGCGTCGGCTTCGGGGGCCCGCAGCTGCTCGAGCACCGACCAGCCCGACTCCGCCGCGATCGCTCGATCGCAGGCCTTGACCGCCTCGAAGAACGCGGGCTCGTGCTCGAGCAGCTCGCGGCCCATCCCCAGCCACTGCGAGCCCTGGCCGGGGTAGACGAACACCACCGCGGGCGACGGCACGGCGCGCCCGCGGCGGAGCTGCGCGCCGAGGCGGAAGGCGCGGTGCTCGAAGCGATCCCGGTGCAGCGCCAGGGTGTGGGCCACGTCGGGCCCGTGGTGATCCGCGAGTCGCTCCAGCTGGGCATCGAGGGCGGTCTCGCTGTGGCCCGAGAGCAGGTAGAGCGGGGACTCATCGACCAGTGGCGCGACCAGTGGCGCGACCAGTGGCGCGACCAGTGGCGCTTCTTCCACGATGACGTGCGCGTTCGTGCCGCTCACGCCGAAGGCGCTCACTCCCGCTCGGCGCGGGCGCTCGCTCCTCGGCCAAGGACGCGCCTGTTGCAGCAGGCTCAGGCCGCTGCTCGCCCAGTCGATCTTGGGGCTGGGCGACCGCGCATGCAGGCTCTTGGGCAGCATGTCGTGCTGCATGGCCAGCACGATCTTCATCACCCCCAGCGCGCCCGCGGCCGCGCTGCTGTGGCCGATGTTGCTCTTGGACGAGCCCAGATAGAGCGGTTGCTCCGCGGGTCGATCCCTCCCGAACACCTCCGCGAGCGCCCCCGCCTCGATCGGATCCCCGAGCGCGGTACCCGTCCCGTGGGCCTCGATCGCGTCGATCTGTGCCGGCTCGAGGCCCGCCACCTCGAGGGCGCGTCGGATCACCCGCTGCTGGCTCGGCCCGTTGGGCGCGGTCAGGCCCTGGCTGCGGCCGTCCTGGTTGACCGCCGTCCCGCGGAGCAGCGCCAGGATCCGATCGCCGTCTCGCTGCGCGTCGCTCTCTCGCTTGAGCACCAGCATCGCGCAGCCCTCGGACCAGACCGTGCCGTTGGCCTCGGCGCCGAAGCTCTTGCACCGGGACTGGGGCGACAGGGCTCGCAGCCGGCTGTACTCGACGAACGCCAGCGGGGTGCTCATCGCGAACACCCCCCCAGCCAGCGCGCAGTCGCACTCACCCAGGCGCAGCGCCTGGGTGGCCAGGTGCAGCGCCACCAGGGACGACGAGCACGCGGTGCTCACCGTCATCGAGGGACCCGTCAGCCCCAGCACGTACGAGAGCCGACCGGCCAGCACGCTGCTCGATTGCCCCGTGTTCTGGTAGCCATCCGCGTGCTCGAGCGCGGCCGTGTCGAGCATCCCGTAGTCCGAGTCCATCATCCCCACGTAGACCCCCGTCGGGCTCCCCGCGAGGTGGCCGGGCACGATCCCCGCCTGCTCGAGCGCCTCCCAGCTCACCTCCAGCATCAGCCGCTGCTCGGGGGCCATCGCCGCCGCCTCTTTGGGGGCGATGCCGAAGAAGTCCGCGTCGAAGCGCTCGAGATCGTCGACAAAGCCCCCCTCCCGGGCATAGGTCTTGCCCACCGCCGCCGGATCTGGATCGTAAAGGGCGTCGATGTCACCCCAGCGCGCAGGGAACGAGCCGATCGCGTCGATCTCCTCGGCGAAGATCCGCCAATAGCTCTCGGGATCGCGCCCGCCACCCGGGGTTCGGCATGCCATACCCACGATCGCGATCGGCTCCGCGCCGACGACCGCCGGCTTCGGCACGGCCGTGGGCCTTGGGCGCTGAGGGGCGAGCGCCTCCGCCATCGCCTCGATCGAGGGGTAGTCGTACACCAGGGTCGCCGGCAGCGAGCGCCCCAGCTGCTGCTCCAGCCGATTGCGAAACTGAAGCGACATCATCGAGTCGACCCCGAGCTGACCAAAGGGCGTCGTCGCGTGGAGCTCGGGCGCCCGGAAGACCTCTTTGGCCAGATCCACGAGGATCGGGACGAGCTCGGGGGCGCTGCGCTGCTCGCCGGGCTCCTCGGTGCCTGGCGCTATGGCCGTAGCTCCCGGCCGACCAGAAGAGGGCGAGGGGATCGGTGCAGGCTCGCTCGTCGCGGCGATCCGGCGCAGCGCGCCCCGATCGACCTTGCCGTTGGCATTGAGCGGCAGGGACTGATGGAGGCGGAAGGCCACCGGCACCATGTAGGCGGGCAGCGTTCGGCCGCAGTGCTCGACCAGGATCGCCGTGTCGCTGTTGTCGCCACCCCCCGACTCTGCCGCCTTGTTCGGCTGTGCCTCGGACAAGAAGGCCCAGCCGCGGTCGCGTCCGCTCCAGTCCGCCAGGCCGCCCACGATCGCATGCAGGATCTGGTCGCCGGGGCCGAGCTCGAAGATCGACTCCAGCCCTCCATAGAGCGCGCCACCCGTGTGGCAAAGGCCGATCCCGTGGTCTGGGGCGCCCTCCTCCAGGCGCTGACCGATCCGCCCCGCTTCTTGCCACGCCTGGCTCTGGGCCAGACCGCCCAGCAGTGCCGAAGATCGCTCCATCCGCGCCACCAGCAGCACCGCGAAGCAGGCCGCCTCGGTCTTGGTGCGGTTGCGGGCCATCGCCCGGCCGCGGTCCAGCACGGCACGAGGGTGTACGCGCCGCATTCGGTGAGACGGGGGCTCGTAGTGGTAGAGGCCCTCATCCAGGCCCTCGATCCCGCCCTCGCGGACCGACAGATAGACCTCCACCGGGTAGAGATCCAGCTCGGACAGATAGCTGCGGCCCGTGCTCGTCGTGCTTCGCAGGGTGGCCAGCAGCCCAGCCACGCTCGCGAGCGGCACGGCCCCGGGCAGGAACGTGCGGAAGCTACGGCGAGCCACCCACGCATGGGCGAGCGCATCTCCTTGGTAGGTCTGGGGCAGTGCCCGCGAGCTGTGCAGATCGTCGCGGATCGATCGAAGGGCCATCTTGTGGGCGACCCTCGACGCCGAGTCCGACAGCAGGGGGAACGCCGAGAGATCGAGCGGCGGTTGCGGATGCTCGGCGGCGCGGCGCAGCGACGCGCTGTTGACCCGCTGGGCCGCCGAGGGCGACGACTCCGAGAAGGTCAGCACCTGGTAGATCCGATCGTCCTTCGACAGCCCCGAGCGCGAGCGGAAGTCCTCGAAGGGGGCGCTCAGGTGCTCGGTCCGCGGCAGGAGGAGTCGTCCGCGTCGTTGCGCCTCGCACTCCAGTAGATCGCACACCTCGCCGGCTTCCATGGCCGCGAAGGGCTCGCTGAACGTGCCGTAGATCGGCGCGATCGTCCCCATGTGACCGACGATCACCAGGTCGATCTCCCGATCGTCGTCCTTCGTGCTGTCGGTCCGCGCCAGGGGCTCGTCGCTGACCCGAGCCAGCTCGTGAGCCAGGGGGTGGTAGTAGTAGATCCCGGGGTCCAGGCCTTCGATTCCCGAGGGGCCGACCGAGACATAGACCTGGACCGGGTAGAGGCTCCCCGGGGAGGCGTAGCGAGCCTTCGGAAACGGAGCGTACCGGTTGTCGACCCGGCGCAGCGGCTCCAGCACCCCGGCGACCGAGCGCAGGCAGAGTGCCTCGGCGACGGCGCGTGGCTCGCTGACCGTGGGGCTCGGCGACGGCTCGGGCAGCGTCACCGTCGGTGCACCTTCGTGATGCGGGCTCGAGGGGCGCCCCAGGCAGGCCTCGCGCGCCGAGGGCTCGCGCAGCAGCGTTACCCCCTCGCCGACGCCTTCGCGGTCGACCGCGGCCGCGCCGATCACCGTCGCCGGAGATCGCACTGCCACGTGCGCGACCAGGCTCGGGTCTCGGTCGCCCTCGGCGAGCACGATCGCCCGGCTGACCAGGGGGTGCTGCTCCAGCGTGCTCTCGATCTCTCCCAGCTCCACCCGGTAGCCGTGGACCTGGACCTGGCCGTCGCGCCGCCCGAGGAATTCGATCTGCCCGTCGGCTCGCCAGCGGCCATAGTCTCCGCTCCGGTAGATCCGCACGCCGAGCCGGGGGTGCACGACAAAGCGCGCGTTGGTGGCCTCCTCGTTGTTCCAGTAGCCCTGGGCCAGGCCCACACCTGCAAAGCAGATCTCCCCGGGCACCAGCGTCGGGCAGGGCTCGAGCCCCTCGTCGAGGATCCAGGCCTGGTAGTTCGTCATCGGTCGGCCCCAGGGGATGCTCGACCAGTCCGGATCGACCTCTTCGATCGGATGGATCGCCGCGTTGATCGAGGTCTCCGTCGAGCCACCGACGCTCAGCACCTGCGCCTGTGGGCTGAGCGCGCGGAAGGCATCCGGCAGCGTCACCGGGATCCAGTCTCCGCTGAGCATGACCTTGCGAACCGAGCGGAGGGCTCGCGCCATCGCCGGTCGGCCCGACGCATACTCCACCGCTAGCTGTAGCAGGGCGGGCACCGAGTTCCACACCGTCACCCCGCGCTCCAGGTACGGGGGCCAGCGAGCCGGGTCGTCTCGATCGTCGAGCGAGGGCAGCACGATCGCACCACCGACCGCCAGCAGGCCGAATAGATCATAGACCGACAGATCGAAGGACATCGAGGACAACCCAAACGAGCGATCCTGCGGGCCCACGCCGGCGCGTGCGTTCAGATCCAGGATGTAGTTGACCGGACCTCGATGGTCCAAGGCCACGCCCTTGGGCTCCCCCGTAGAGCCGGAGGTGTAGATCACATAGGCCAGATCCGTGTTGTCCTGCTGGCACTGCTCGACGCTCAGCGAGCGATCCAACGCCAGCAGTGCCTCGAGCGTCAGGACCTCGATCCCTTCCCCCAGCGCGGGGCTCGGGTCTTCGAGCGCCACCGCCAGCCGAGCGCCGCTGCGCTCGAGGATCGTCTGTCGTCGTGAGGCCGGCCAGCTCGGGTCGATCGGCAGGTACGCGGCCCCGGAGCACAGCACCCCGAGCGTGGCTACGATCTGCGCCCAGCCCTTGGGCATCACCACCGCCACCAGCGTGTTGCGGGCGGCACCCCGCTCGCGCAGGCCGGCGCCCACGCGGCGCGACAGCACGCCGAGCTCGCCGTAGTCGATCTCTCGATCGGCGGCGAGCACCGCCACCCGCTCGGGGGTCGCCTCGGCCTGGGCGAGGACCAGGCCGTGGAGGGTCTGCTTCGGGATCGTGGCCTTCGTGTCGTTGGTCGCCGCTATTTGGGCGCGCTGCGCCGCCGACAGCAGCGCCGGCCACGGCTCGTCCCATGCAGAGGCGGAGCCCGGAGCCGCCAGCGCGGCGAGGCGCTCGGTGAACGCCGCGTGCATCTGCTCGACCATGCCCTCGGGGAACAGGCCCTCGATCACGTCCCAGGTGTAGCGGAGGCTGCCGCTCACCTCGCGCACGATGCAATCGAACCACACCTGGGGGGTCTGGGTGAGCTCGTAGACCTGCTCACCGATCCACTCCCCGAGGTGTCCCATGCTCACCGGCAGGCCCAGGGTGCTGGTGAAGACCACGGGGGCGATCACCTCCACCCCGCGTTGTCGCCACGCGCGGAGCACCTCCACCCCGTCGATGCCCTCGCCGTGCTCGAGGTGCGCATGGAGCTGCGACTGGAGCTGCCGGGCCCAGTGGAGCAACGACGACCCCGGGGGTCGCTTGCACTCCAAGAACAGCAGGTTCGTAAAGTCGCCTGCGATGTCGTAGATGTTCGGGTGCAGATCCGGGCGCGTGAAGTGGGTGATGTTGAGCAAGAAGGGCGCCCCCGCCGACCAGCGGCTCAGCAGCTCGGCGAAGGTCGTGCCCAGCACCACCGTCGGCGTCAGGCCGTGCTCTTTGGCGCGGTCCACCAGGCGCGTCCACGACTGCTGGTCGAGGCTGCCCTCGTAGCGCCGGGTGCGATGCTCGTCGATCGTGCTCGGGTGACGCTCGAAGGGCAAGGACGGCGCCGCCTCGTAGTCGGGGCAGCGGGCCTCCCAGTAGGCCATCGCGGCCTGGTGTTGCTTGCTTTGCCGCGCCGCGAGACGAGCGCGGATCACCGTCTCCGTGGCGCGAGGCAGCAACTGCGGGAGCTGGGCTCCACGATCCTCGTACAGCCGGCGCCAGTCCTCGAACACCACGCCCAGGCTTCCCCCGTCCAGGCACAGCAGGCTCACGTCCATGCACAGGCGCACCCGTGTCCCTCCGAGCCGGAAGACGCGGATGTCGAAGGAGGGCCAGCGATCGGCGGGGCGTAGCGCATCGGAGAGCTCCGCGCGCACCTCCAGCAATCGCGCGTCTTGGTCCTCCGGGGTCAGGGATCCGAGGTCTTCGACGTGCAGCGAGTAATCGGGCACCTGGGGGAGGATCCGCTGCTGTCCGTCGGGATCGATCACCGTCCGGAGCGCTTCGTGGCGTGCGATCACGGCGCGCCACGCCGTTTCCAGGCGAGGGAGATCGAGCGTTTGACTCTCGAACTCCAGCACCATGTGATACGCCACGCGACCTGCTGGCCCCGATTGCTGCCCGACCCAGTAGGCCTGTTGGATCGGCGTGAGGGGGAAGGGAGCGTGGGGATCCTCGTTGAGCGTCACCGCGGCCAGGGGATCCGGGTCGCCCGCGTCCGATCCTTTGCCCGCGCTCGTGCTTGCGACGAGCTCACGGGTGATCGCCTCCACGCTGTCTAGGGTCGCTTCGAGCGATAGATCTGCCGCGACGCGGCGGCGCAGGCGGCTGCGCAGATCGACCGCCATCAGCGAGTTCATGCCCAGCGTCTTGAGCGGCTGTGTATCGGTGAGCGCGGTCGGCTCGGACACGCTTAGCGTGATGGCCACCTCGTGGCGAACCAGCTCGAGCAGACGTTCGCGGCGCGATGCTTCGTCGAGCGCGGTGAGATCTTCGAGCGGTGGCTCGTGCCGGGGGATCGGCGTCGACGCTGGTTGGGTCGACGATGGTTGGGTCGCCGACTCCAGCCAGTGCGGCTGACGGTCGAACGCATAGGTCGGCAGCGTCACGAACCGGCCCGGGAGTAGCGCCCCCCAGTCCGCCTCGACCCCTCGCAGCCACAGCCGCCCGAGCGATTCCCACACCTGGGCCTGGGCGGACGGGTCGGGCTGGGCGGGCTGCTCGTGCCGCAGGCTCGGCACCCAGGCCTCGGCCGGCAGCTCCGAGCGCTGGGCTCCGATCTCGCAGAGCACCGGGTGCGGACCCAGCTCCAGGAACGTGTCGAAGCCGGCCTCCAGCAGCGTTGTCAGGCTCGCGTTGATGTCCGCCGGTGCATGAACGTGGCGCCCCCAGTAGCCGGGCGTGGTCAGCAGCTCGGTCTCGAGCTGGCCCGTCACGCTCGACACCAGCGCCAGCTGGGGCGCGCTTGGGGTGGTGGCCGCAGCGCGGGCCTCGAAGGAGGCGAGCGCCGGTGACGGCCCGGCTTCCATCAACCGACCGCGCTCGCTCGCCAGCGCCAGGCCCTCCTCTAGCGAGAAGACCCCCGCCACCGTCGCGGCCACCAGCTCGCCGACGTCGTGGCCGAGCACCGCCTGCGGCTCGATGCCCCAGTGGCGGTAGAGCGTGTAGAGGCTCCACTCCAGCGCAAACAGCGAGGGCTGGGCCACCTCGGCGCGCTCGCTGACCCCCGGAAGCGACGGGCGGCCGAGGATCGCCGTGCACCGATCGATCGCCTCTCGAAAGACCGCCTCGTCGCGATAGAGGTCCTCACCTGTCCCCGCTCGTGCCGCGGCCTGTCCCGTGAACAAGAAGGCGACCTTCGGTCGTCCCTGCCTGACCCCGCGCCCGCGTATCGTCCCCAGCTCGAACGCCCGGTACTCGAAGCGCTCCCGATGCAGTGCCAGGGTGCGGCAGACATCCGGTCCCTGGTGCTCGCAGAGCCGCCCGAGCAGGGCCTCGAGCGCGGCCTCGCTTCGTGCCGAGACGAGCCGAAGCGGTGGAGCTGGACTGGGGGTCCGCGGCGGTGCGTCGCCGACCTGCGGCGTGGCCTCGGTTCCCGGCCGGGTCGTCGGCGGCTCCTCCACGATCACGTGTGCGTTGGTCCCGCTGAACCCGAACGCCGACAGGCCGGCCCGACGCACCGAATCGCCGCGTGGCCAGGGCTCGTTATGGGTCGCCAGGCGCAGCGGGAGGCGTGACCACTCGATCTGCCGGTTGGGTGTATGGTCGGGCGGCGCGACGTGGAGCGTGGGCGGGATCTGCTCGTGCTGCAGCGCGAGCACCAACTTCAAAAGCCCCGCGATCCCGGACGCCGCCTCGGTATGTCCGATGTTGGACTTGACCGAGCCGATCGTCAGCGGTCGCTCGGCTTCGCGTCCCGCTCCGTAGGCCTTGGCCAGCGCGGAGGCCTCGATCACGTCACCCAGCGGACTGCCAAAACCGTGGCACTCGACCAGATCCACATCGGTCGGCGTGAGGCCAGCGTCGGCCAGGGCCGCCGCGATCACCTCGGCCTGGGCATCTCCATTGGGCGCCGTGAAACCGTTGCTTCGGCCGTCCTGGTTGATCGCGGTGCCGCGGATCACCGCGAGGATCGGATCCCCATCCCGCTGGGCGTCGGCGAGCCGCTTGAGCACCACCATCGCGCAGCCCTCCGCACGCACGTAGCCGTCGGCATGCTCCGAGAACACCTCGCAGCGGCCGCGGGGCGACAGGGTCCGCAAGCGGGAGAAGTAGATATGGGCCTCGGGCGACAGGAGCAGGTTCGCGCCGCCGGTCAGGGCCAGGTCACACTCCCCGCGGCGCAGGGCCTGGCAGGCCAGGTGCAGGGCGACCAGCGACGATGAGCACGCCGTGTCCACCGGCAGGTTGGGGCCGCGCAATCCCAGCCAATAGGACAGGCGGCCCGCCATCGCGCTGTGCATCGTGCCCAGGTAGCTGTAAGCGTTGATCTGCGCCGGATCGCGGACCGCCTCGCGCTGGTACTCCGTGTGGCTCAGCCCCACGTAGACCCCCGTGCGGCTACCGGCGAGCGTGGTCGGGCGGAGCCCCGAGCGCTCCAGTGCTTCCCAGGTCGTCTCGAGCAGCAGCCGCTCTTGAGGATCGATGCTCGCCGCTTCCCGGGGCGAGCTTCCGAAGAAGGGCGCGTCGAAGCCCCGAATGTCGCCGACGAAGCCGCCCCATCGCGAGTAGCTCTTGCCCGTCGCCTCGGGATCGGGATCGAAGATAGCCTCGATGTCCCAGCGCTGTGGGGGGACCTCGGTGATCGCATCCGTACCCGTGCGTAGCAGCTCCCAAAAGCGCTCCGGATCGTCGGCGCCGCCCGGAAAACGACAGCCCGCCCCCAGGATTGCGATCGGGCCGTGTTGCGCGCGGACTTCCGCCTGCACGCGGGACAGCTCCCGCTTGAGCGACGTAATGGCCAGGGCCGCGCGTCGGAGTCGTTCGATCTGGTCGGACATAGATCTCACCGCTTCGATTTGCAGGGGGTCGGAGCGACGCAAGCTTGCGCGTGTGCACCGAGCACGGCCTGGCACAGCCGACGGACTCTCGGTGTCGGGCTCTTTGCGCTTTATGCGCCGAGCGGATCGTCCTCACTGGTGCAAAGCGCGGTCTTGATACCCGGCCCGACGGCCGGGGTAAAGGTCGACCCATGCTTGACACGGGGTTGATCGCGCCGATCTGAGTGGAGCTCGCGGGTCCGTGACGTGGATGTCGATTGACACGTGAACCAATGCGACCGATCGCCGCCCTCGCAGCCCGTGTGGTGTGAGCGCATGGGGTGCGTGACGGTCGAGTCGCGTCGGGGCCGGCATCGAGTGGTTATTTCGTACCATGGCAACTCCGTCGACCATGATCACGGAGGTTTGTGCGTTGTCATCGACGTCGTCGGTGGCCAGTGCGTTGGGGGATCGATGCGTCAGCATCCATCGAGCCTCGCGGGTTCACGAGGACGACGCTGGGACGATCTCATTCGAGGTGCCCGCGGATGCAGAAGGGGGAGCGTCTTGTCGAGTTGGGGAGTGACGACCTTGCGCCAATTTGTTCATCGTGGCGCAGTAAAAATCTGGTGGGCGACCCGCTCGTCTTCCTGCGCTCGCACCGTTCGCATCTTGCGCGTTCGTTCTCTCGGGACGATCGAGATCGATTTCCGGCACGAGGCGTGAGCCCTCGGTCTAGGCGAGCCCGCGAGATCGAAGCGCTAGTCTCCACCCCGAGCACGGCGCTTGCCATACATATAGGAGGAGCGGCTCGACGATCGGTTGCTCGGGTCGAGGGGCGGGTCGAGGGGAGGTCTCGACGTGATGACGTCGTTGCTACGGCGAAGGGGGATCATCCTCGATCGCCTGCAAGAGCCGCCGGCCGAGCTGCTCGGCGGGGCTCGGCCATTCATCGGCGAAATTCGACAGGTTGGTCAGCACCACGACCGAGGCGTCGGTGCTCGGAGCATAGGCGACGAAGCTGGAGAAGCCCGGGACGTCCCCCCCGTGGCCCACGGCCCCGTCGAAGTCCTGGAGGCAGAAGCTGTAGCGGAACGAGGGATCGGCCGGATCAGAGACCCACTGGTCGAGCTCGGCTCGGACCTCGTCCGGCAGGCCGGCGCCGGAGGCCAGCGGCTTGGCCAGGGTGAGCAGGTCGTCGAGCGTGGAGTATAGGTTCCCCGCGGCTCCGGTCCATGAGGTTCCGAAGTCCGTGGCGTCGAAGAAGACGTCTCCATACTCCACGACCCCTTCTTGGGCGCCGAATCGGTAGCCGTGCGGGGACGGGTCGGGGAGGCGGTAGTCCTCGGGGATCCCGGTGCTCGGCGTGCCGTAGCGCGAGAAGACCTCGGACTCGAGCAGCTCGGTCAACGACAGGCCCGCGGACGCCCGCGCCATCTCGGCGAGCATGATGGTGTTGGTGTTGGAGTACGCGAACGCCTGCCCGGGCGGGGCGCTCGGGAACGAGAAGGCATGGTCCAACAGATCCGTCGTGGTCAGCTCCAGCTGGGGGTTGGCGTTGAGCTGCGACCGGAAGAACGGATCTTGGATGCTGTTGAACAGCCCCGCCGTGTGGTTGGCGAGCATGCGCATCGAGATCTCGGTGCCGTTGGGGACGCCCGGCACATACTGATCGACCGTGTCATCGGGATCGAGGCTGCCGCTGGCCACCAGCTGGAGGGCGGCATGTCCGACCATGAGCTTCGCGACGCTCCCCGTCCTCATGTACATGTCGAGCTGCATCGGCGCCTTGCTCTCGACATCGGCCACGCCCAATGCAAGGCGCAACACCGGCGTGTCTGCAATGTGCACGCCGACCAGCGCTCCCGGGAGCCCTCGCTCGGTCAGCGCCGTGAACTCCGCCCGTGCGGCTTGTTCGAGCGGGGAGGGCTCGGGCAGGCCCTCCGAGCTGTCGGGGGGGTCCGCGGACGTCGTGGTGTCGTTGGACGAGCTCGACGTTCCGAGCGTCGTCGTCGTCTCGGAAGTCGCGGACATCGTAGACGACGACGATGCGTCCGACGCTTGGGCGGTCGGTGCTTGGCCTCGGCAGGCGACCAACGCGACGCTCAGGCACGAGGCCAGGGCCGCACCCGCGGTCATCCGAAGGAGTCGGGGAGCGATCGCTTCGAGGTCGGTGCCGCGTTGCCCTCGGCCCGGCACGAACCCACGGCGCTGGGTGCTAGCGCTCGACATAGGGGAGGTAGAGCACCTCCGTGCGCCACCCCGGGCGCACGATCCGGACGAAGGTGTCGAGCGTGGTGAACATACCCGACTCGTCTTGCTCCGAGATCCTGATCCCCCACGATCCGGGTTCTGCATTGAAGATCCCCCACCGACCGTTCTCGGTCGTCTGATCCAGTCCATAGGTTGGCGCCTCGTCGAAGTACCACACCGGTGCATCGGCCAGGCCGTCGACGCCTTCGTACCGAATGCCCGCGGCGGGCTGTCCGATCATGCAGCTGTCGGTCGCGCCGAATATCTGCCCCTTGGTGGGGTCGTACTCCAGGCCGGCTGCTTGGGCAAACGTAGAGACATATGACTCGGACAGCGTGTTGTACTGTACTTCGGTCAGTGCCTCGCTCAGAGCGGCCGCGTAGGTGAAGTCTACGATGACCGGCATGAGATCCTCATTGGCGGGATCGGTGGGGACCATCTCCAGGAACATTCCCCGGTTCATCACCCAGGTGAGCTCCACCGTGTGCGGCGATTCCGTCGCGCTCACGAAGGGAGAGGTGAGCGGAGTGGTACAATCGGGGTCGAGGTATCGACACAGCCGGATCTCCGAAGGCACCGAGACGTTGCTGATCCCCTCGGCGAGTCGAAGCCGCAGCGAGACCTCTGAGTCCTTGGTGGGAAAGGGGAGCGTGATGTCACATTCGGCGAGGGTGGCGGGTACATCATCTCCCGTCGATGACGATCCCGAGGATGTCGAGTCCTCCCCGGATCCGGTCGACTCGACCGAAGTCGTCGAAGTCGTCGTGTCCGTTGCCGTCATCGACGAGGGATCGGTCGTGCCCAGCGGCTGCTCGGCTTCACAAAACCCTTGGACGCATACGTAGTCTTCCGTGCACGCCGGTGTGTCCGAGCATAGCGCTACGCAATCCTCGTTCGAGGCACACTGGGTGCCGCTCGGCACGAGCAGCGTACAACCGGTTAGCAGACCGACGGCCGAGATCGACGCGACGGCGAGTGTCCGCACCATCGTTGAAGAGCGTAGGAGCCGGTACCCTCAGCGTCAATACCTCGGGGTGGGGCATAAATGGTCAATCATGTGGCGGGAAGCCTCGGAGACCGCGGGGACAATGGGGAATTGACGCCTCGCGTCGGGTCATGTCGCGGGTCGTCGCTTCGATCCTCGAGTCGTGGCCAGTGAGGAAGGCTGGGGGCGGTCGGGGACTGTTTCTCGCGAAGAAATTAGTGGAAGTCGACGATGGTGCCGTTCATCATCCGAAAACAGCGGTTGCGCAATCTTCGCCATGGCGAGCGGAAATGCCCGATTTCAGTGCACGCTACGCTTGACCACTTGATGGCGGTGCGTCGGGGCGTACCGGAACTTCGTCGTGCTCTTGGTGGCGCGTGTCGTCGTATTCCGAGGCTTGATTGGACGATCTGGGTCTTCACGACCAGTGACAAGATTGGCCGATGAGAGTACTCTAACCGCCTGAAGCGGCCGTGCGGGAGGGGCTCGCTTCGGGGGGGGTGAAGACATGGTCTTCTCGGATTCATCGTGCCTTGGACAGCGCTACAGGTTCCACGTCGATTCGGTTGGTGTGACGCTCATGCTCGAGAGAAGTGACTCGTGAGTACGGTTCGATCCGAGCTGAGTATCGTCCCCGAGCCGCACGAGGACTATGGGGGTTCCGCGACGGCACGGGATGGTGCAGAGCTCGACGGGGAGACCCAACACTTCATCGCCCGTTCCGCGGCTTCGGGTATGGCGGCCTTCACTAGTCGATGTTTCGGGCCCTACGAAGTCCTTCATCGGTTGGGGGCTGGGGGCATGGCCGACGTCTACCTGGCGTTCCTGCGACGTGAGCACGGGTTTGGGAAGGTCGTCGTCCTCAAGATCCCGCGGTCGACCGAGGAGAGCAACCTACAGGGTCTGTTCCTCCGGGAAGCGCGGCTAGCGTCGAGGTTCCGGCACCCCAACGTCGTCGAGACCCTCGATGCGGGGCAGATCGACGGACAGCACTACATGGTGTTGGAGTACCTCGAGGGGGGCACGCTGACCGCGGTGCAAAGAGCGGTGTCCGACGGCGCGTGGCCCGAGTTTCCGGGGATCGGAGTCCTCCAAGACGTGCTCTTGGGGCTCGACTATCTGCACACTCTCCAGAGTGAAGACGGCGCTCCGCTACGCTTGGTCCATCAAGACATCAAGCCGAGTAACATCTTCATCACGATCGACGGGCAGGTCAAGATTCTCGACTTTGGCATCACCAAGTCGTATGCCACCAATGCTACGGAAGACGGGGTGTTGCGGGGGACCATTCAGTACCTGTCCCCCGAGGCGGTGGTCGATGGACAGTCGGACTATCGTGGTGACCTCTTCTCGGTGGGGGTCATCCTCTGGGAGATGCTCTGTGGTCAGAAGATGTGGGGGGACATGAGCCCCACGGCGATCCTGGCGAAGCTCAGCCGGTTCGAGATCCCGCCCTTGCCGCAGGATATGGGGATCCACCCGGAACTTCGTGCGATCTGTGAAAAGGCGCTGTGCGGGAAGGATGAGCGCTTTGAGTCGGCCATGGAATTCTACACGGCGCTTGCATCGGTCGTGCCGGCGATGACCATCGAGGATCGACGAGAGCTCGGTCGTCGGATCGACATCGCATTCGAGCCCCGGTTGTCGCAGGCGCGCCGGGCGGCGGCCGATGCTCGGGGCTCTTCTCCGGGGGCCGAGCATTACTCGGGAGCTCGGGGGGGCACGGTCGTGTTCGATCCGAGGCAAGAGCGCCGGCGCTCGCCCTTCGTGCTCGTTGGTCTGGGGGCCGCCACGATGATCGTCGGGGCCGGGGTCGCCGTTGCGCTGGCTCGTTCGGGGGGATCCACGCCCGAACCGGCTGCATCGCCGTCGGCCGTGGTGGCGGCTGCGGCCGACCCTGCGGTGGGCGAGTCGCTCCCTGGTTCCTCCTCGCCGTCGACGATCCCCAGCTCGCCTCTGCTGGAGCCGACGGTCACCGTCACCATCAGTGCTCGGCCGAGCACGGCGAGGCTGTTGCTCGGAGGCGAGCCGCTGGAGTCGAATCCGGTCGTGGTAACGCTGCCGATCTCGAGCGAGAAGTTGGTGCTGTCGGTCGACGCACCGGGGTATCGGTCGCAGACCATGCAGTTTGCCGCGGATCGCGACAAGGCGATCGATGTCGAGCTCTCGGTTCTCGCGACGGACCAAGCCCCCGCCAAGCCGAGGAAGTCCACGGGCAAGACCAAGACCAAGACCAAGGCCAAGGCCAAGGCCAAGGCCAAGCCAGAGCCCGACTCGAGTTCAGCGCCCGCTTCGAAGCCAGCCGACGGAGGTCGTCTCTCCATCGAGCGCGACAACCCGTTCGAGGACTAAGACGGAGATCAACGCGTATGCCATCGCCCATTCGACGACTTCGTCTCTCCATCATCGTCATCTTGTTCGGCTCGTTCGTTTTATGGTCATCGACCGGGGCGGCGGCGCCTGCTGGTGGAAAATCGGCCAAGCCCAGCGTGGACAAGCAGGCGCGCAAGGAAGCCAAGGCGCTCTATCAACGAGGGATCGCTGCCTACGAAAAGGGCAACCTCAAGGCGGCCTACGAGGCGTTCTCGGAGGCGTACGAGCGCTCCCCCGAGCCCATCGTCCTGTACAACCTGGGGGCGATTGCGGCGGACCTCGACAAGTACCCGGAGGCGGTCGAGGCACTCACCGGATACCTGGAATCGGAGCCCAATGTCGACTCACAGCGTGTCGCCGCGGTACGGCTGCGTCTGGAGCGGCTCAATCGCAAGGTCGGTAGGCTCTGGGTCAAGTCCAGCACCAAGGACGCAAAGTTCGAGGTCGCCGGGGCCAGCTATCCGCCAGACCATAAGGTCGTCTTGCTGCCGGGAACCTACGATGTCGTCGTTTCTGCTCCGGACCATCGTACCGAGCGACGCACGGTCGTGGTCAACGCCGAGGGGACGGCGAGGTTGGTGGTCGAGCTCTCCGTGCTCGAGCCAGATGCCGAGGACGAGGCCGCGTCGGCCCTGCGACCGGGGAGGGCCGCGGGTGGGGGGCAGGATCCGATGGCGGATTCTGCGGCGGGTTCGCGTCGAGCTGGTCGTCTACGGGGAGCAGCGATCGGCACGGCCGTTGCTGGTGGGTTGGTCGGCGCCGCGGCGATCGGCACCGGGGTCGTGTCCTTGCAGGCGGGCCGGGAGGTCGAGCAGGAGCTCGGCGCGCTTCCGTCCGATCCGCAGAGTGTGCGTAGCTCACGAGATCGGGCGCGGGCTCTGGGGATCACCACCGACGTGCTCATCGTCAGTGCCAGCGCTCTGGTCGTGTCTTCGATCGTCGTGGGGGTCATCTATCTGCGAGGGCGCAACAAGTCCCGATCTAGCGCGTTGGCGCGGGCATTGGGGATCTCGTGGCCCGCGCAGAGGTCCTGGGTCGGATCGCGCTGAGCTCACGGATCGTCCGTGTGACGAGATCCACGGGCATGGCCGTGGTTGCGTCTCCCCGTCGTTGGGGAACCCTCGTAACGCCGGGTGCTCGCTCGGCGCTCCATGCTTGCCCTCGTGCATCGTCTGTTGTCTGAGGGGCCGTGCTCAAGCCTACGATGCGCGGCTCGGCCGAGCCATCGCTATGACTCGAACACCTCGTCGAGGTGGGTCGCAGTGACGGCGCGGCGGAGCCATTGGTGCAGGAGCTTGAGGTTGCGGCATTGCTCGATGCGCTCGCGCACGGTGAGGCCCGGGGCCAGCCCCCGCATTTGCAGAAGCGTGGTGAGTGCAGCCGCTTGGCCTTCGCGCCTGCCTTCGAGAAGACCCTTGCGCTTGCCCTCGAGAAGGCCCTTGCGCTCGCCTTCGAGAAGACCTTTGCTCTCGCCTTCGGCGTAGATTTGCTTGCCCCATTCGCTTTGGGGTTGGTAGCTGCCCAGTCGTATCATCAGGTGTTTCCTCGTTGCTTCGTTGATCGCGGCCAAGAACAGATCCCAGTAAAGATCGTACCGTCGATCGGATGGTGGATTGGATTGGTGGTCGGATTGACGGTCAGATCGCCCCTCGGCTGGCTCATCGGAGCGCCCGTCGGATCTTTGGTCGAGTGCGTGCCAGAGCGCTTCGCCGATCTGTTCGACTTCGGGCTCGTCGCAATGGGCGAGCCCACTGAGCACGGCCAGCTCGACGTTGTTACGAGCATGCCTCGGATCGACGATGATGGGAAGATGTTTCGGCCCGATGACGATCGGCCGAAAGTGAGTCTGCCCGGTGCGAAACGGACCAGCGGCCCAGCGAGCGACGACCGGATCGACGGCGATCACCACGACGAAGGTGGGGCAATTCAGACGCCGGTGGGTGCCCGCTTGATAGGCGGGCCAGGCGCGTTCTTTTTCGTAATCGATGGAGAGTTGGATCTCGGGGATCAGGGCGCACAGAAGCCGTTGCGATCGGTCGTGGACCTTCAGGACGAGATCGGCGTCGAGGTTGGGGAGCTGGCTGTAGTTGTGGTCATCGGTCCCAAAATGGGCACCATGGAGCTCTACAGCGCCGAGTTTGCCGCGCAGTAGCGGGATCAGCATCTCGGGATTCTCGCGAATCAGATCCACGAGGACTTCGTGCAACATGGAGGGCATGGGCCCAAGTAATGCGGCTGGCATGCCATGACCTGGAGAAGTGATTTCGGGGGGTTGGTCGTTCGAATTTCAGCAATGGCCCACCAGTGGGCCGACCGGGTGCCAGCCAGTGGGCCACCTGTGCGCGGGTTCGTAAGGCGGGGTGGTGGCGGATCGGTTCGAGCATGGTGTTGAAGTTGGGGGACGTTGATGTGGGGCGAACCCGGGCGCGATCGAGATAGGTGGTCACTCGAGAGCCGATTGGCCCTGTTGACGCGGGACGCCTACCCCACACATGCTCGACGGCGTTGGGTGGAGCAGGTGCTTGGAGTTGCGCGTAGTCGCCGTCTGCGCGTGAGTGGGTCCCCTTCGCGGTGCTACGCGGGCCAAGCGGCTTCGTGCAGCGGTGCATTGGGTCGTTGCTGTCTGCTGGGCACGTGGCGCGACCAACGGCGCAGCCGAAGAAGGGGCTGCCACCTGCGACTCCCGCTCGAAGACCAACGTTCAAGTCGAACTCGGTCACCTCGAGTGCCAGAGCGGGTTGTGGCAGAACGGGCCAATCATGGCTCATCCGTGCCCAATGGCCTGAGAAATCTATCGCTACGACTCGAAGACTTCGTCGAGGTGGGTCGCAGTGACGGCGCGATGGAGCCACTGGCGCAGGGTTTTCAGATTGCGGCACTGCTCGATACGCTCGCGCACGCCCGGACCCGGGGCCAACCCTCGCGCTTGCAGAAGCGCGGTCAGTGCAGCCGCCTGGCCCTCGCGCCTGCCTTCGAGACGGCCCTTGCGCTCGCCGTCGAGAAGGCCCTTACGCTCGCCCTCAAGAAGGCCCTCCAGATGGCCCTTGCTCTCGCCCTCGGCGTAGAGTTGCTTGCCCCACTCGCTTTGGGGTTGGTAGCTGCCCAGTCGTATCATCAGGTGTCTCCTCGTTGCTTCGTTGATCGCGGCCAAGAATAGATCCCAGTAGAGATCGTACCGGCGATCGGATGGTGGGTCGGGTTGATGGTCGGATTGACGTTCAGATAGCCCCTCGGCTGGCTCATCGGATCTTTGGTCGAGCGCGTGCCAGAGTGCTTCGCCGATCTGCTCGGCCTCGGGCTCATCGCAATGGGCG
>JBCCWC010000030.1:0-92348 GCA_039194325.1 Myxococcota bacterium | reverse complement strand
GGGTTACTGCGTCAGCACGGTGGGCTTGGATGAAGCGCGGGTGCGAAAGTACATCCGGGAACAAGAGAAGCTGCAATCGCGGCAAGGAGAGCTTGACCTGAAGTAGGTTGTGAACCAGCCCCCGGATGGGGGCTACCTAACGTGAACGGCCCCTTCGAGGGGCCTTCCTAAACCCTCGCCCTCTGGGCGAGGTCGATTAGTTCCGCCCGTGCTCAAACAGGTGGTTACGTGCCCGGTACAGCAAAGCTCGAGACGCAAGGGCCGGTGGGTCGACTCCCTTCGTGGGGAGCACTCCCAAACTGCGCGCGGGCGGAAACAATGACTCTACGAGTCGGCGCTTCTTGGTTCGAGAAGACCTGCCCGCTACGGGCATAAGGGACGCTGTCGGCAAGACAGCGGGAGTGAGTGACTCTACGAGCTGACGTCTACGAGCGGCGTGGCTCGGATCGAAATGACCGTGCCCGCTACGGGCAGCAGGGACTCTCGTGGTCGAGGGCCCGCTATCACGCGCAGCACTCGGCCAGCGCACACGCTCCGCCGCCACCCTTGAGCTCGACGCGGCAGCCACTCTCGCACCACCGACCTCCACGCAGGCATCCCCGCCGCTGCTATCGGCGTTGGTGTCGTTGGTGTCGCTGCCGCTGCCGCCCCGAGCTGTCGACCTCCACACGCCCGCTCGAAGAAATCGAGATCCTCGGCGAGCGTGTGTTCGCTCGCTTGGTGCCCGCCCAAGTCAGGCCACGCCGCGCGCGGTCTCGACCGGATCCGGCGAGAACGGTAGTTCGGTCACGGACTCGTCGGCCACCGCGGGCGAAGTCCGGCGAGCCCGAGGAGGGCGCCGAGCGTTACGCTTGGGCCCCCGCTTGGCGGAGGTCCGCCGCGGCGACAGCTCGATCGCCTCGAGGCGCTCCCGAAGCGTCGCGTCGTCCTCGGCGTAGATCTGGGCGTAGGCCAAGGCCCGCTTGGCGCGGGTGCGCAGGGCCTCATGGCGCTCGTCAAGGGCCCGCCGCGCGTCCGTCAGGGCCTGCTCACAACGGGCCACCTCGGCCGCGGCCTCCCGAACCTCGACGGCCAGGGCCTCCAGGGTGGCGTGATCGACCTCGGGAAACCGCAGGGCCGGCGCATGGGCGCCAAAAACGTCCAGCAGGGCCAAGACCGGCTCAGCCACGGGATCGCGAACGGGGGTGATGCTGCTCATGTGTTCAGTTATCGTCGATGCGCGGGGGGATCGTCAAGTTGCGCGACCCGGCCGGCTCTTGCGAGGCTCGGCCGTTGCCGAGCCTCGGCACATTCAACATCCGGCTGTTCCCCGATCGGGGCACCGACGAAGCGACGGTCGCCGAGCGGCTGGTCGAGCTCGACGCCGACGTGTTCATGGTCCAGGAGATCCGCGATCACGGGGCCTTCGACGCGGTCCTGGCCGAGGTGGGTCGGCGTGTCGGCCGGGAGTACGCGGCCAGCCTGGGACCGATGTGCCGCACCAGCGATCTACAGCTGGGGGTGGTCTACGATCGTCGGCATTATCGCGAGGTCGAGCGCCGGATCCAGGCCCAGCTCGATCCCCAGGCGCGGTGCTCCTGCCGCGATGGCCACCCGCCCGCCCTGCTGTCGGTGCTCGAGGATCGGGACGGGAGCCGGTGGGCGATGATGTCGGTGCACCTGCAGTACGGGGGCCGACGGTGGATGCATCGGGCCCGGCGAGATCAGTGGGAGCACCTGGTCGCGTCCATCGAGCGGGTGCGGGCGGAGTTCGGCCCCCGCATCGCCGTGGCCGGAGATTTCAACAGCACCGGCTATGTCGACGATGACCGCAAGGAGCGCACCATGATCGAGCGCATGGTCGCGGCGGCGGGCTTGGTGCTGGCCACCGCCGGCCTTCAGTGCACCGCCTACTGGCGACCCAATCGTCGTACCAGGGACTATGTGCCCTCCATGCTCGATCACATCCTGCTCAGCGAGCCTCCGCAGCAGCCGGTGGAGGCGCTGGGCATGTGCGCGCAATTGGGGGGGCGGCGTCGTCCCGGCGACCAGCCCAACCCCGATTTCCACTGCGTGTCGGATCACTGCCCGCTGCGGGTGGTGTGGTAGGGCCGCGGCAGTAGGGCGGCAGTAGGGCCCGTTGGGGTCGAACGTGCCCGTCGATGCAGGAGGGGCTGGCTGGGGCGCGCGGGTGAGGTATCGTGCGAGCGCAGGGGGCACGGTCGGGCATGGCCCAGGCAAGCAAGCGTCTACCGGCGAACGTGGCGGGCGATTTCTTCGTAGACTCGTCCTGTATCGACTGCGGTACGTGTCGCTGGATGGCGCCTGCCGTGTTCGACCACGGGCAAGAGCACTCGAAGGTGTATCGCCAGCCCGAAGGCGAGGCCGATGTGCTCGCGGCGCTGCGCGCGGTGGTGGCCTGTCCGGCGGCGTCGATCGGCACGGTCGAGCACCACGACGTGGCCTCGGTGGCGGCGAGCTTTCCCGTGCCGATCGCCGCCAACGTCTACCACTGTGGCTATCACCACCGAAGTAGCTATGGCGCGACGAGCTACCTCATCGTGCGCCCCCAGGGCAACGTGCTCATCGACTCGCCGCGGTTTGCGGGGCCGCTGGTCGAGCGTCTCGAGGCGCTGGGTGGGGTCGCGATGATGTTCCTGACCCATCGCGACGACGTGGCCGAGCACGAGAGGTTCGCGGAGAGATTCGGGTGCACGCGGGTGCTGCACGCCGACGACGTGACCACGGCCACCCAGAAGGTCGAGCAGCAGCCCCAGGGCGTCGAGGTGCACGCGCTCGCCGACGACCTGCTGATGATCCCCGTGCCCGGGCACACGCGAGGCAGTGCGTGCTTGCTCTACGACGGAACGTTCCTGTTCACGGGCGACCACCTGGCCTGGAACGTCGCGCGGGATCAGCTGTGCGCGTTTCGAGGCGCGTGCTGGTACGACTGGCCCTCCCAGGTCGAGTCGATGCGTCGCCTGGCCGAGTTCGACTTCGAGCACGTGCTGCCCGGCCACGGGGCGCCCTGCCACTTCGACGTGCCCACCATGCGCGACAAGATGCGGGCCTGCGTCGAGTGGATGGCCAGCCGCTGACGCGGTCGAGCGCGGTCGAGCGCGGTCGAGCGCGGTCGAGTACGGTCGAGCGCGGTCGAGCGCGGTCGAGTACGGTGGATCAGCGCGAGCGAGGCCAGCCCACGGCGATCAGCAATAGCCCCACCAGCGCCACGAGGGCCCCGCCTCCGAAGGCCAGCCGTTGCCACCCTGGGGCGCCGGCGCGGGTCGAGCCTCCCGCCCGGGGGTCGAGCTCGGCCTCGATCGCGAGGTAGGGCGACCGATGGGTCTCGAGCTCCGCGAGCAGATCGCTGGCGTCCCGGTGCCACACCACCGAGGGTTCGACGTCCATGCCCACGGCCACCACCCAGATGTGGGCCCCCTCGCGGGCGGGCGGGGGGATCACCCGCAGCTGGCCATCGGCGTCGATCGGGGCGAGGTAGCCCCCCCACGAGGAGCCGGAGACCAGCACCAGCAGGACCGAATCGGCGGGGGTCACGGTCGCCTGCACCCGCAGGGCCGCGGGCAGGACCAGCCGATTGCGGGGGATCAAGTCGGGCCAGACCTCGGGGGAGCCATCGACCTCGATCGAGCGGCCTGGGTGGGAGGTCGGGCCGATCGCCTCGGCGGGCTCGTGGGCGCGGTTCCCGTTGAGATCGGCGTAGAGGCCGTGGGCCACGAACAGCTGGTCGATGTCTTCGTGGCCGTCGGCGTCGGCGTCTTGGCCCCCAAAGCGGCCCCGGAGCGCCCGGTACAGGTCGCTCACGTCCCAAAGACGCCCGTTGCTGCCCGGTCGATCGCTGCGAAACTCGGCGATCGCCGCCCATAGGTCCACGAGCTCCACCTGCACCGGATCGTCGTCGGTGGCGGCGGGTATGGGGGTGGCGTGCAGCTCCAGGCCCGCCAGCTGGTCGTCGGCGGCGGAGGTGGCCACGGGGGCCGGCACGGGCAGCGCAAACCATCCCGTGCCCCCCGCCGGCAGCAGCCGAGGGCCGACTGGCGCCGTCAGGGTCACGCCCGGGCCCCGCACCTGGACCCGGGCCTCGGTGACCAGCGCATCGGACTCGTTGAGCACCTGTCCCACCAGCAGGTGGGGGATCCCCGCGTCGGTGCGCACGTGGGGCTCGACCACGCGCAGGTCGGCCTCGAGCGCCTCGCGATCGCCGTCTACGAGGTCCCACAGCAGGCTGGCCACCGCCACCGACTCGGTGCCGCGCAGATCCCAGGGGCGATAGTCCAGCTCGAGATCGAGCCAGGCCCCCTCGACTCGGTAGCGCCCGGCGTCGGGGCGCCCCTCGATCTGTCGCGCCACCATGGCGGCGTAGAAGATCGCAAAGCCCTCGGTGAAGGCGTGGGTGCTCGACGGGTTGTGGTGGTAGTCGTCTTGCGGTGCGTCGTCGCGGGCGCGGGGCAGCGCCCCGAACGCGGTGGCCAGCGCGTGGTGCCCCAGCTCGTGGTACTCGCGGTTGTCCGGGGCCCCAGGGTCGCGGCGGCGGGTGGCTTGGGTGCCCAGCACCAGCCGAGCGGGACGTACGTCCTCGGGGTGGAAGCTCGAGGTCCCCGACCAGTACGCTTCGGTCGGGGAGGCGATCGCGTCGTTCACCTCCACCCGGAGCGGGTTGGTGGGGCGGATCTCCAGCGATTGCATCAAGGCAAAGCCCCGCCGCAGGCCCTGATAAAGCGCCAGCAGGTCGGGCGCGAGCGGGTGATCGGAGTCTGGGCCCAGCGTCACCGCGCACTCGACCGCGGGATCCACCGCCGCGCGCAGCCCCACGGGGGTGCCGTTGTCCAGGATCGTAAAGCGCGGCGACGGGCCGCCTTCGCCCAGCATGGCGACCACCTCGGTGGGGCCGGGGACAGCGGGAAACCGGGCGCGGCCCTCGGCGTCCGTCGTCGCATGGCGGGGGGCCGCGCCGTCCGCGAGCTGGACGTCGAGGCCGACGACGGGCTGGTCGTCGGCATCGATCACCGTCACGGCCACGTCGCACTCCGCGGCCGTCGCGGGTGGAGAGCCCATCAGAGCGCCGAGCGCGGGCGCGAGCCAGGGCAACCGGATTGGGCGACTCATGACCAGAGGACTCCGCCCAGCAGTGTGAGCAGATCGGCGGGGTCATAACCCGTGCCCAACGCTACGGCCATGGCGACCAGGCCTCCGATGAACAGGCCGATCCCCAGCCACAAGGTGGGGCCCGCGGCGTGTCCGCTCTCGGATCGGGGATGCGTGGGTGGAGCGAGGTCGGGGTCGATCCAACCCCACGAGGATTGCTCCGCCGGATGGGCGCGCGGATCTGGCGCGGGATGAGGCGACGAGGCGAACGCGAGCGGGCGGGCCGCAGGCGAGGGGGCCGCCGGCAAGGGGACCGCCGGCAAGGGGGCCGAAGGCGAAGGGGCTGCCGGCAAGGGGGCCGCAGCGCGGGGATGCAGTGCAGGGCCGCCAAGCGGAGAAGGGGGGGCCAAAGGATCCAAGGCAGGCGCGTGGGGTAGGGCCGCGGGTGAGGGGGCGGGTACAGGAGCGGCGGGTGGACTGGGCGTCGCAGGGGGCGGAGGGGATGGGACCGGCGATCTGCCGGCGAGCGGTGTCGCCGGTGGAGTCCTCTGGAGATCGATTGGAGAAGGATCGTCGGGAGCGGGCGAGGTCATCGACGAGCCGATCGGGGGATCCGATGAAGGGCCTTGTAGAGGCTGGGGTGGCGAGGGAGGTTCGAACAGGCGCGGAGTGAATGCTGGTTCGGGTTTCGGCCCGGCCAGCGGTGCCGGCGGAGGTGGAGGGGGTGCACCGAGGGCCGCGGACGACGCGGGCCCGCGGGCGGGTGGGGGAGGAGCGATGGGCGTATCCGGACCTCGCCCTTCGAGTGGAGCGGCGTTGCCCAAAGAGTAGTTCGATGGAGCCGAACGTTGGAGTGGGCCCGGCTCCGCATCGGGGTCGGGACCGAGCGAGTAGACCGAAGGAGACGACGATGATCCGAGCCCCAGGGTCTCGGGCCCGCGAACAGGGGGGCCGAGGTCGGGGCCGAGGGAGTAGACCGAAGGGGAAGAGGCGGGGGGCCGGGGTCCGTCTAGTCCGTCTGGTCCGCCTGGTCCGTCTGGTCCGTCTGGCGGCCCGTTGGATGGTGGCGCGATGATCGGGCCGAGGGAGTAGACCGAGGGGGAGGAGGCGGGCGGATCGGGCCTCGCGGGGTCGGTCGCGCCCATGGAGTACGCCGCCGACTCCGACGGCCCGAGCGCGGCGGCTTCGCCCAGGGAGTACGCCTCCGGGGCCGCCGCGTGAGGCGAGGCGGCCTCGCCCCACGAAGCTGACGCGGCGGCATCGTGGGGCGTCGTCGACCCCGGGAGCTCGGGGGCGGATGCGGTAACCTCGGCCACGTCGAGGGCGGTCGGTCGATCGGTGATGGCTCCTTCCCGAATCGGGTCGGGTGCGTGCGATCGAGCGGGTGCTTGGGCCAAGGCCGCGGCTTCGCTGGCCGCGAGCGTTGGTCCGGTGCCCAGGATTTCACGAGGGTCCGGAGCGTCGGCTTCGGGCTGGTCGGGTGCGGGGGTCGACGCCCCCACGAGTGTGGGCTGACCATGAGGATCGAGCACCAACTGGATCGTCGTGTTGCCGATCCGGAAGATCTCGCCGTCGTGCAATGCGCGGGTGGTGATCCGCTCGGTGCCGACCCACGTTCCGTTTGCACTGCCTTGGTCGGACACGAGGATCTCGTCGTCGCGTCGCTCGAGCCGAGCGTGTTGACGTGATGCCGCTTGCTCGAGCAACACCACGTCGCACGTTGTTTCTCGGCCGAGCGTGATGGGTTGGCCCGCCCAATCGAAAACGCGCTCCTCTTGGCCCACCACGGGGGTGCGGATGCGGAGGATGGCCATGGCCGGAAAACTTTACCAGGGCCCACACTCGGCCACACTCTCCCCTGTTTTTCGGGCTACACTGGAACGCATAGGGAGCACCACGAAGCTTGGGAGATCATCGAGACTGGACAGGCTGGCGATTCGAGCTGACGTCGTGTCGTGAGTACATCGAGCTGAGCTTCGAGGGCGTCTATCTGCGTCGTGATTCGGACGTGACCTTGTGGGCGGCCGAGCTGCGGCTGGCGCTGGCTCACTACACGATGCCGATGGACATGCTGCTCGATCTTCGCGGGCTCGAGGTCAGCGCGCGCTGCGGAGACACGTGCTCCCGTGAGCTCGGCGAGATCTTCGACCGGCATGCGGCCAGCATCGCCTACTATGGTGCGTCGACCGACACCCTCGATGCGCTCGAGCCCTGCTTGCGCGGGCGCACCCAGCAAAGCGACAGCATTCGCTCTCGCTCCCCCGCGCTGGCGCAGCTCATGCAAAATCGCCGGCGTCGTCTGGGCCTTTTGCCCATGGCCCATCTGTCACGTGACTTCTTGGCCGGTGGCAACGGCTGGGACGAGTCCGGCGCGGCGTTCATCTAGTCCCCGATCTAGGTCCCCGATCTGGTCCCCGGCACGAACGGTCCGGGTTGCTCTAGCTCGCTTGCTCGGCGTGGTCACGACCGCCGACCGGCCGCGAGGCGGCTCGTCGATCGCTGGCCTGCGGGCCGGACGAGGGTCCCGGCTACTGCGCGGGGGCGGGCATCGGCGTGCGCGGTCGCAGCCCCAGGCGAAGCATCAGTGATAGCGACAGTATGCTGCCGGCGGCGGCCAAGCCGACGGTGATGCCCCACTGGGCCCCGCATAGCCACCCCATCACCCCGGTCAGCCCGGCGATCCGCAGCCAGTCGAGCGATCTTGCCCATCGTTTGCCTTCGGTGATTGCGCCGAGCGCCACGTAGCTGGTCACCAGCACCACGGCTGCGGCCGCGATCTGGAGCACCGGCAAGGTATGGCCGACCAGCACGAAAGGAGCGGCCAGGCTCGCCAACAGCAGCAGGCTCAGTCCCACGTACCACGTGGTGCTGCGCTCGGTCGTCGGCCGGTATTTCTCGTAGTGGTGGCGATCGGGTTTGGTCGCTGGGTCCTCGACCCCCGGCGGGAGCCACGCTGGATGCGCAAACCACACCCACAGCGTGTCGACCCGGCGGGACGCGGCGCGGCTCAGCTGCCAGGTGCGGTGCAAATGCTGCACATTGCCCCAAAGGGGGTTGTAGCTGCGCAAGGGGATCGTGGTGCCGTAGGTCGGGCGGGCCTTCTCGGGCTGCCACGTCCCGAACAGGCGATCCCACACCACCAGGACCCCCCCGTAGTTCTTGTCGAGGTAGTCAGCGTCGATCCCGTGGTGGACACGATGGTGTGAGGGCGTGTTGAACACCCACTCGAGGGGGCGCGGCAGTCGGTCGACCAGCTGGGTGTGGATCCAGAACTGATAGAACAGATTGGCCCCAAAGCTGAGCACGTAGACCAGCGGCGGCACCCCGAGCACGGCCAGGACCCAGAAGAAGGCCATCAGCGTGATGGGCTCGAGCAGGGGCTGTCGCAGGGCGACCGCGAGGTTGTAGTCCTCGCTTTGGTGGTGCACGCCGTGGACGGCCCACATCACGTTGGATACGTGGCTTGTGCGGTGCCACCAGTAGTAGAGGAAGTCGACGCCGATGGCCCCGAGGACCCATGGCCAGGGGCTGCCCGGCTCCCAAGTGACGAGGCGGGCATGCTCGTAGACGAAGGCGTAGAGCGCCAGGGTCGCCAGGTTCAGCAGCACCTCGCTGGCCTGGAACACGGCGCCACAGCCGATGTCGGACACGGCGGTGCCGAAGGCATAGAGCTCGCGAAGTCGGCCGCGTCGACGGGCCACGAAGACCTCGACCGCAATAGCGACCACGAAGATCGGCGTTGCGAACGCGGCGTAGTTCAGCGGATCTCCCATCGCGACCACGGCGAGCCAACGAGCACCATCGACTGATCACGATAGCACGCGGACCACGGGCCGGCTCCCGGGGAAGACCCTGGTGCCGCGTGCACAAGACCGAGGCCGGGCGCGACACCGTCGCGCATCCCTCAGCCGGCCTCGGCCTAACAGACTTCACGAGCACTGGATCGTCCCGTTGCCCTCCGTGCACGTGTCGAATGGATCCGCGCAGGTCTCTAGAGGCAGGCAGTCGCAGGTGGGCAGGTCCCCGCATGCGTCGGGGATCGGATCGCAGCGATAGGTCGTGCCCAGCGGGGTCAGCAGCTCCACGCACACCTCGTCCCGCTCGCAATACTCGCAGCTGGGTACGCCCTCGCAGGCCGGGAGCGGGATGCAGGCGCCTGTCCAGCAGTCGCCCTGGGGGGTGACTTCGGGCAACGAGCCCTCGGGGCAGCGGGGCGGGAGCGCGTCGCAGACGATGAGCCCATCGGCGCAATTGCGGGACTCGAGGCGGCACTCTTGGTCTTCGCACACCACGCCGATGTCCCCGATCCCCAGCACGTCGCACGTGGGCGTGTCGCAGTCGAGGGGGCACTCCACCATGTCGTCGATGTGAGCGGCCGCGCACTCGCAGCAGTCGTTGATGAGCACGCACTCGCGGTCGTCGATGCAGATCGCTGCGGGAGGTGCGTTGCCGGTGCCGTCACTCCCCGAGTCGCCCCCGCCGGTCGTTCCATCCGGATCCGCCGTGGGATCGGCGGTGGAGTCGGCGGTGGGATCGGAGGCACCCGAGTCTTGCGCGCTATCGGCCCCTTCGTTGTCTTCCACGGTGCCCGCGCCATTGTCGTCCGCCGCCGCGGTGGTGGGCCCCTGGTCGTTGGCCGGCGGCGCCAGGCCGTCGTCCGAGCACCCCACCGCCAATAACCACACACTCGTCCCCAGGATCCGATCAAGCCATGTCATGGACCTATCGTACCTACTCCGGAGGTTCGGTGCGAGGGGTCCACCCGCGCACCGGTCCATTGCGGGCCCGTCTGGCGGTCGGGTCGACGGCGAGGAGGAGGTGCGCCCCGCGGGGTTGGTCGTGGGCGGTCGGCCTTGGGCGCCCCGGCGGATCGACCCCGGGGCCGGGGCGCTTGATGGCGACGGGGCGGGGCGGTCTACTGATGTGCATGGCCCATCCGCTCGCCGGTCAGCCGGCGCCTCGCTCGATCCTTGTCAACGTGCCCCGGCTCGTCAGCGCCTACTACACCGGTCATCCCGATCCGGAGCAGGCCGCCCAGCGGGTGAGCTTTGGGACCTCGGGGCACCGGGGATCGTCGCTGCGGACCGCCTTCAACGAAGATCATCTGCTCGCGATCACCCAGGCCGTGTGCGAGTACCGGGCCGGTCAGGGGGTCGACGGTCCGCTCTTCGTCGGGCTCGACACCCACGCCTTGTCCGAGCCGGCCCGGGCCACCGCGCTCGAGGTGCTCGCGGCCAACGGGGTGCAGGTGCGGATCGACCAGGACGACGCCTATACGCCCACCCCGGCGGTCTCCTTCGCGATCCTCGAGCACAACCGCGGGCGGAGCTCGGGGTGGGCCGACGGTCTGGTGATCACCCCCAGCCACAACCCGCCCGAGGACGGAGGGATCAAGTACAACCCGCCCCACGGGGGCCCCGCGGACAACGAGGTCTCCCGGGCGATCGAGCGGCGGGCCAACGAGCTGCTCGCGGGGGGCCTGCGGCAGGTCCAGCGGATCGGCCTGGCCCGGGCGCTGGCGGCCGACACCACCCAGCGGCATGACTTCGTCGGTCCGTACGTGCGGGCCTTGCCGCAGATCGTCGACCTCGAGGCGATCCGCAGCGCGGGGCTGCGGATCGGCGTCGACCCCATGGGCGGCTCGGGGCTCGCCTACTGGGAGCCGATAGCGCAGACCCACGGCCTGACGATCGACGTGGTCAACGAGGCGGTCGATCCCACCTTCTCGTTCATGACCGTCGACAAGGACGGCAAGATCCGCATGGACTGCTCGTCGCCATACGCGATGGCGGGCCTGGTCAAGCTCAAGGATCGCTACGACATCGCCTTTGGCAACGACACCGACTATGACCGACACGGGATCGTCACCAAGAGCGCCGGTCTGCTCAACCCCAACCACTACCTGGCCGTGGCCATCGAGTACTTGTTTGGCCACCGGCCGCAGTGGTCCGCCGAGGCGATGATCGGCAAGACCCTCGTCAGCAGCAGCATGATCGATCGCGTGGCCGCGGCCCTGGGGCGCTCGATCTCCGAGGTTCCCGTGGGCTTCAAGTGGTTCGTCGACGGCCTGGGTTCGGGCCGCTACGCCTTTGGCGGCGAGGAGAGTGCGGGGGCCAGCTTCTTGCGCATGTCGGGGCAGTCGTGGTCCACCGACAAGGACGGGATCATCATGGATCTGCTGGCGGCCGAGATCACCGCCAAGACCGGCCGCGATCCGGGTGAGCGCTACCGGGCGCTCACCGAGCGCTTTGGGGCGCCTATCTACGAGCGGCTCGATGCTCCGGCCACTCCGGAGCAAAAGGCGGTGCTCAAGAGTCTGTCGCCCTCCCAGGTGCCTGGCGATACTCTGGCCGGCGAGGCGATCCGCCAAAAGCTCACCGAGGCCCCTGGCAACGGGGCGGCGATCGGCGGGCTCAAGGTGGTCACCGACAACGGTTGGTTCGCGGCGCGGCCCTCGGGGACGGAGAACGTCTACAAGATCTATACCGAGAGCTTCTTGGGGGCCGATCACCTGGCTCGATTGCAGCAGGAGGCCCAGGCGATCGTGGGCCAGGCGTTCGCGGCCGCGGGGGTGTAGCGCCGGCCTGGGTCGCCGCGACACCGATCGCGCGCCCCGGGCCGGCCATGCATTGGTTGCCTCATCGTCGAGGTCGAGGTCGTCGACTGGCCAGTTCAGTGCGTCCTGGCGCTGGCCTTGGCGCTGGCCTTGGCGTTGGCCTTGGCGCTGGCCTGGGTCCTACTCTGTTGCTGTAGCACGCTCGTGATGTGCTTGCCGATCGCGCTATTTTTGAACGCGCTCCCCGATAGCTCGTAGATCACGTCGTTACCCAGGTGAAGCTCGCGTGTGCACTCTGGGCAGTTGTTGATGAAGTCTTCGAGCTCCTTGGCTTTATTGGGTCGCAGCTTGATCCCGCCGCCGGCGGATCCACAGCCATGGGCGCCTCCCAGTACCACTTCGTTCGTGGGATCGAGATCGTGCTCGAAGACCAAGGTCTTGCCCGGAACCTTCTGGGCCAGGAAGCGTTCGCCCGGGTAGTCGACGGCGAGCCCGGAGGCCTTGGTGGCCCCGAGCGTCAGCTCGACGATCGACGTGTCGGGCAGCCCGCTCGCCGAGAACCCGCACTGATAGTACCCGTCGTGCTTGGTCATGGTCCCCTGCCAGGTCATCTGGCCCAGGGTCGAGGTCCATGACGAGCGGGCCTCGGCGCTCGGGCCCAGCGCGGTCTGGGGGTTGGCGCCTCGGTAGCCTTGGCGCTGGATCTGGACCCCAGAGAACGCCGAGCTGCACGCCTGGCCGACCTTCGACTCGAGCGAGGTGTTGATCTCCCGAGTTCCGATCGGGAGCCTCTGGCCCATGACTTGGCCGTACATACAGGCCTGGCTCGAGACCCGGGCCACGCCGTCTATCTGGCTCTTCCCCGGCGTGCTGGCCATTCGCATCACGCCAGACAGCGCGATCCCTCCGTTGGGGGTCACCGTGTGCACCTCCATCGAGGCGCCCAGGCTCGCGGTTAGCTGCTCGATCGACTTGCCCACGCCCGGCAGCGTCGTGCCCAGGGCGTTATTCTTGAGCGTGTTGGCCGTCTTCACCGTCGGCGCGATCGCGTCACGGACCGCTTGTTCGACCTCGGCCAGCGATCCGTTGATCCCTTCGCGGACCATCGTCTCGACGTAGGACTCGAAGTAAGCTTCGACCCGGTCGGCGGCTTCGTTGCCGATCTTCATCAGCAGCGTGGAGAAGGTCAAGGGGCCTCCGCCCATCAGCCCCAGCGGCGTGTTGCCGATGAGGATGCCCACCTGGGCCCCGAGATCGGCCGCCTGCCCGCCGATCTCGATGTTGGGGGATACTTCGGTGATCGTGATCTCGAGCTCGGGGCCGGTGACCGTGAGCGTCGGCCACAGCTTCACCCCGGCCTTGGCCTTGAGCTCCACCTCCACGAACAGGTTGAAGGGTACATCGACGTGCTTTGTCTCCGTGATGAGGCCCACCGGCATGGGCACCGGGACGTCGGCCTTGGCGTGCAGCGTGCCGTACACCTGGGCCTTGGCGCGCGTGGTGAGCCGGGCCTCGATCCGGTTGTGCGACGAGGGCCCCACCTTGGTCAGGGTGGGCTCGTTCTTGTCGGTGAACGCAAAGCTCGACCCGTAGTCGATCCGCCAGTGCACATCGGGGCAGGCCTTGGTGTCGCAGACCTCCTGGTTCGGATATCCCGAGGGCCCGATCTCCTGCACGAGCCTATCGGCCAGTTGCTGGGCGATCTCGGCCTCGAGCAACGCATAGGGAATGCTGAAATCGTGCGACCACAGGGCCGACTGGCCGTAGGTCTCGATGTGGTTCAGATCGGTCTGGGCCGGGTCCGACAGCTTGACGGGCGCTTGCAGGTGCACGCGCGCGGTGTTGCCGGCGTGGGCCGAGGGGGCGAGCAGCAGGGCAGCGCCGAGCGCCAAACCAAAGCGAGCAGACTTGGGAAGCATGGGGATCTCCACGGTTCTTGGGGGGACGAGGGGGCGACCTTCGCGGTCACGAAGGCAGACGGGTCACGTTTCCGATGTGACCGTGATGACCCGAAATAACGAGGTAGCGCCGGAGGTAGCGCCGGCCGAGCCGACTCGCCGGGGCCTCGTCGTAGTCTGGTCGGGATCTACCCGAGCCTCGCCAAGGCCTCGCGCCGGTTCAATGCGACGGTGACTCGCCGGGGCTCAGCGCCACTGCGCCAGTCGAGCCATCAGCGCGTTCACCCCCGCGCGGTCTCGTCCGAAGTGGCACTTGACCTCGCGCTGATCTTGAAACCACGCCCCGCTCGTGTCGGCGAGCGTTGGATCGGTCGCGAGCATCAGGGGCGTGGCCGCGGCTTGCTCGGGGGTGTCGCTGCCGCCGAAGCCGAGGTTGCGGGCCAGCGTGGAGGGCAGGTCGCCGGGGTGGCACGCGTTGACGGTGATCCCCGCCGGGCGCAGCGCCTCGGCCAGGGCCACCGTGAGCATGCGGTCGGCCTGCTTGCTGCTGCGATACGCGGTGTCGTTGTCGTAGGGGCGGCGCTTGAACTCGGGATCCTCCAGATCGAGATCCCCCGCCCAGTAGCTGGCTATGTTGCCCACCCGCGGGGCCGGGGCTCGCCGTAGCGCCGGCTCGAGGGCGTCGACCATCCATAGGTAGCCCAGCACGTTGGTCGCCCACTGCAGCTCGATCCCCTCGGGGGTCTGCTCGCGCGTTTGCGGGGTGGTGGCGGCGTTGTTGATCAACACGTCCAGCGGTCCATCGAAGCGCCGGCCCATGGCTCGGATCCACGTGCGCCGCGACACGTCCACCAGCTCGGTTCGGGTCCCTGCGCCCAGCGCTTTGGCTTGCCATCGGGTGCGTACGGGATCTCGGCCCGCCAGGATCACCGTGTACCCGCGCTCCCGTAGGCCTCGGGCGATCGCTCCGCCTATCACCCCCGTAGCTCCGGTCACCATCGCGACCTTCGCCGTGCTCGCCACCGTTGGTGCCCTTGCTGCCCCCGACACGCTCCGAGCCTAGCAGCCCAGGGTCGACGGTGGCGTCCGACGACGAAGGGCGGCGCTCAGAGCGCAGATCCCGAACCCATGGTCTGCATCTGGTCTGCATCTGGTCTGCATCGTTGGGGCGGTGGACACTGCCGTTCGTGACCCGGTTGGCGCCTTCGGCCCGCTCGCCCGTGGCCCTCGAGGCCGAAGGTCCCAGCGGCCCGGCGATCGTTCGGGTCCAGCCCATGCTGGCCGAGCCTCATCGGCCCCCGTGGTGGGAGCGTCCGACGCGGCTGGCGGTCCTCGTGGTTGCGGGTCTGGGGCTGCCATGGTCGGGGGTGGCGTGGGTCGGGGTGCTCGGGGCTGTGTGGCTCGTCTTGGGCCTCGCGATGCGCTATCCGGTGCGGCTGCGGCCCGGTCGCGCCCTGTTTCATGGTGGCCTGCGCAACACCGATCGGCCCGGTCGATACTGGCTGCGACGGCGATGGTTCGACCATGCCTACTCGATCCCGCTGGACGTCTTGCGGATCGACTGGCGACCCGCGCCGACTCGCCTACGCGGCAGGGACCAGGAGCCTTGGCTGGAGCTCGACCTCGAGGTTTGGGTGCGCCCGTGTGCCGACGAGGCGGGACAGTTCACCGCGTTGATGAACTACTGGGTGTGGCACCAGCACCCTGGCGCGCTGGCCAAGCAGCTTCGGGAACAAGTCGTGGGCGCCGTGGTCGAGCGCCTCGACCCCGCGCACGTGCGGTCGCGGACCGAGGATCGAGGGATCGACCTCGAGCCGGCCGAGCTGCTCGAGGCATTGGACCGAGGGCTCGGTCGTCTCGGCTTGGAGCGCGTGGCCACGGGGCGGGCACGCGCGCGGGTGCGGTCGCGGACCGAGGATCTCTCCAGCGCAGACCGGGTCGTGGTCGATGCCGAGCCTCCGCCTCGAGTCCTTCGTTGAGCGGGCGGCCTTCGGTGTCTTGGCTCGGTGTCTTGGTCCTCACGCCACCAGGGCGCCGCGCTCCAGCCGCTTGCGGTGGGCGGCCCCGCGCATGCTCCAGTATGGCTTGATCTGCAACTGGCTCCGCGACAGCCCCCGCTCGAGCAGGGCGGTGCGCAGCTCGAGCACCGTGCTCGCCTCCCCCGAGAGCCATACGACGCCGTCTCCGGGGGGCACCCACGTCTGGGCCAGCCAGTCGACCAGCGCCGGTCCGGGCTCGTCGTCATCCCGTGGCACCGCGCGCAGCGGCAGGCCCAGTGCGTCCACGGCCCCCAGATCATCGGGGTGCAGCTCGATCGCGCCAAAGATCTCCGTGCATGGCTCGCACGCTTCGGTCATCGCCTGCGCCAGTCCGATCGCGGTCTCGTCGCCCAGGAACATCGCCCACGGTGGCTCGTCCTCGAGCCCGGCCGCCATGCTGCGTGCCGGGCCGAAGAACGACACCTCTTCTCCGCCGCGCAGGCGCGAGGCCCAAGCCGACGCAGGGCCGCGGCCATGCAGGTGGACCACCACGTCCATCGATCGACCCGCTCGGTCGACTCGCGCCGGGGTATAGCTGCGCATCACGCCCTGGCCCACGTGCAGCTTGATCTTGTCGCCAGGTGCCCAGGTCATCCGCTCGATCGCTTCGCCCTGCATGCGGAGGAGGCGGAGCCGCGGTGAAAGCGCGCGGATCCGCTCGATGGTGACGGTGCTACCCAGCGCCGTAACGGCGCCCTTGAGGACTTTGCGCTTGATGTTGGCCATGGTCGGGGTGCTCGTGTCGTCGAGTGTATTGATAACGATTTTGAAAATCAAAATCAATATAAACCACTCGGCAATGAGTGCAAGGAACTTTTTCGAGCCAACCCGATCGTCAGGGCTCGATGGGGTCAGGGCCAAGTTCGGGGCGGGGGCGGGGCTCGGGTATGGTGGACGGCCTCGATGACGACCACTGAGCGCGATCTGGAGCGGCAACTGCTCGACGACGACGACGAGCGGGTCTATGCAGCGCTGCGTCGTTTCTTCCGGCCGGTGCCGCGCATGCTGGCGCCGTTGCTCTACGACTGGATCCCGCAGGCCGACCTGTCGGTGGTTCTCGGCGACGGGGAGGGTGGAGGTCTGCTCGAGGCGGCGTCGCGACGCATGATCGATCTGGCCAACGCGACCGACGCCGCCCTACGCAAGCGTCGCTTCGAGAGGAAGCGACGCACGCAGCCCGACTGGCCGGTGGTGGTGGTCGAGGGGGACTCTTGGGTCTCGCATCCGTTTGTCGACGACCTGGGGGATCACCTCTTCGACGACGACCTCAACTCGTTCCATGTGCTCAACCGCGGGGCGGCGGGCGATCGCCTGGTCACCGTGCTCGAGGAGCGGGAGCACGAGGCTGTGCTCGACCAGGTCGAGCCGGTGGCCATGGTGCTCAGCGGCGGCGGCAACGACCTCTTGGTCCAGTTCGACGAGTTCTTGCGGTCGCCGCCCGATCCGTCGAACTGTGAGCCCGAGCGATTGGTGGCGCCTGCATTCGAGGAACGGGTGCAGGCGCTGATGGGCGTGATGCGGCGGCTGCTGCTCGGCGTGCGGGCCAAGGACGCCACGCTGCCGATCCTCGTGCACGGCTACGACTATTTGCGGGTGTTGCCGCGGGGTAAGGGGCAGTTTCTCACGCCTCACTTCGATCGCGCGGGGATCGACGGCGAGCTGCGGCAGGCTACGCTCGATACGATCATCGATCGCTACAATGAGGTCCTGGAGGCGGTTGCGGTGATCGTGCCCGGGGTGACCTATGTCGACCTGCGGGGCACGGTGCCCGAGGACGAGTGGCACGACGAGATCCATCCCAACGACGTGGGGTTCCGGCGGCTCGCCGACGTCATGGGAGAGGTGGTTCGCGATCGCATGCGACCGCCGAAGGGGTAGCGGGTCGTGACGGGCGGTGTTGCGCGAGTGGCTTCACCGGCGATCGTTTACTTGGTGAGACAGTAGCAGATGCCCGTCGCGCTGCTCGCATCTTGGGCGCTCATGGGCCATACCCAATAAAAACGGCTAGAGTCATTGAGGGGGCGTTTCCTAGTCGGTCTCCTAGCTCGTCGGCAGCCAGGAGGTCTCCCTTGGTGGTGGAGCCGCAGCGATCGTGCCCCTGCTTGTTGGCCAGGGAGTCGGTGTAAGAGATCGTACCGTCGCACTTGTATCATTCGTGCGCTTTCTGCTTGCGTTCTAGGATCGTGCGCTGCCGTCGTAGGATCTCCTTCACTCCGTTCTTGTTCTTGTAGTTCTTCCATTTTCGGCTTGCTCTGTCGAACTGCTTTTGCGCCTCGTCGATCCGCAGCTGATAGGCGAGGGCCAGGACCAGGTTGAACGCGGCTGGTGAGTATCCCGGATCGAGCTTCAAGGCTTGACGAAACAATATCTCGGCTTCTGCATAGTTCTTGTCTTTCAGCTCGATTCGGCCTAGTGAATTGACCGGAGGGGCGTACTTCGGGTCCTGGTCGCGGGACTTCGTGTACAGGACCTTGGCCTCATCGAAGTCTCGCTTTTGATATGCTCTATAACCCTGATACCAGAGCGACCTCGACTTGGTTCGAGATGATGGAGCGTCGACTTCGATTTGGACCGGAGTGCCTTCCCTGACGGCTTCCTCGACGGCCTGGGCCTCGTCCTCGGCCCGCTTCTCAATCTCCTTGGTCTGCTCCTCGCTCAACTCAAGTGCCTTCTGCGCCGCGGGGTCTGTGGTGTCCAGATCCTCATGGGGGGCGAGTGCGAGGGTTTCTGCCTTTGTGGCTTCTAGCGTGACCGTCTCTCGTTGCTGGACGTTCTTCTTGACGGCCTGACCAGCGTCCGTGGCCAGGCGTTCTTGCTCTAGCTTGGCCCATGCCTGGACCTCGCTTACGATCCAAGGGGCTTGCGCCATCATCTTGGCGAGAGCGCTTCGATCGTTGACGTCAGATGCTTGGCCGTAGAGTTCCACGAGCTTGTTGGAGTTCGAGTGGTGCATCTCGAGGACCTTGAGGTTTTTTTGGTCATTGGCGATGCTGAGCTGAACGAGCAGGGTGAATACTCCGATGATGATCGTCCCCGCGACCGGGAGGAAGATCGCGGGATTGCGGTAGACCGGCGGCGGCAGTGAATCTACTTGCTGCTGAATGTCCCGGAGCGCTAGTGCTATCTGCATCGTTTCACTCGGACTACTCTTCGAAAGCTTCTCCGAGAGCTGGTCAAGTTGCTCTTGGATCTCTTGGGCTTTCTGTTCCGCACGTGTAGTCACGAGGTCGGCTTATACTGCCACCGGGGATCGTGGTTCAAGCACCAACAGCCACTACCCCGCAGCCGCGGCGACGATATCCGCGACCGCGGCTGTCCCTGCCCCGTGGCCGCCCACCACGATGCTCACGTCGTTGGTGATCCCGTGAAGGGCCAGCGAGTCGACCACCTCTTGGGGGTTGTCGGCGGGGAGCGCCAGGTTGGGGCTGAATAGATCCACGCTGAAGAGCACGCCCGCGTCGGGCACGAAGGGAAGCAGCAGATCCTCGGCGTGTTCGCTGCGCAGATCATAGAGCACGACCGGATGCTCCGGGTCGTCCAGGGTCAACGCACCCCCGTCGGGAACGACCATGATCGGAGGATCGTCGACCGGGTTACGGGACAGCTCGTCCGGCCGCAGCGTCGACGGAGCGGTGAGGATCGCATCCCATGCGTCGCGAGCGTCTTCGCCGATCACCAAGGTCGCCCCGCGGGCGATGAAGGTGCGCGCACAGGCCGAGTGATCCGAGTGGAAGTGCGAGATGACGATGTGGGTGGTCGGTGCGCCGCCGAGGCTTTGCTCGATCCAGTCGAGGATCGCGACGCAGCGCGCATCGTAGAGCGGCGCATCGATGACGACCACGCCGCCCGCCTGCTCGACCACCAACGAGTGGTGGCTACCGCCGGCCAGGTGATGCACGCCGTCGTGGAGCTCGGTGGCCTCGATGGCGCTCTGGACCCCGCTCATGGGGATCCCGATCGATGCAAAGCCTCGGTGCCACTGGTGGCGATGCGCCCCGCGCTCGGCATCGGCCTCGACATGGACCGGGGCCGCGCGGGGGGGAAAGTCGAAGGTGTCCGCCGGTAGCTCGCCGTTGACCATGACCGAGTCGCGCTGCTCGCTATGCAGCACCTGCCCGGCCAGCCGCAGCTCGACATGGGCGGGGAACAGGATCGCGGTGCCGGAGTCCCAGTCCTCGTAGGTCACCTCGACGGTCACGTCGCGCCGCAGCGGATCGTGCTCCATCGTCGTGAGCCGGGAGAGCCGATCGGTCTGCGCGTCGACCCACAGCACGATAGGAGCCACCGGGTCGTCGATCTCCAGCAGATCGTGCGCCCGCCCCTGGTAGTCCTCGACCCCTGCTTCGGTCGCTCGGCTGGGGTCGGCGAGGACGTCCGCGAGGATGATGTGGGGGTTGAGCAGCCGCTGCTCCCGGGTGATCGCGGCCCAGCGATCCGAGGGCAGATCGCCGGTCGGCTGCTCGAACAGGCTCTCGAATCCGTCGATGTGACCCACTTGGTCCTGGACGAGCGTGCGGAAGGTTTGCGGCACGGATACCCCATCGAAGATGACGGTGCGCGTCACGTCGACCCGCAAGTTCGACGCCGCGCGTTCGAACATGACCCGGTTGGCGAAGGTATGGGCGGGCGCCGGGGGCCCGCCCGGGACCGGGCCTGCGTCGCCTCACGCATGCGAGCCGGAGACTTCGAGCTGGAACGAACGGAACTCGTCGAAGTTCGCCACTCCCCCCAAGCCCTCGATGATCCGCTCGAGCAGCGTTGGATCCGCTCCGGTGCCCGACGTGTCGGTGGCCGTTGTGTCGACGGTGGTGTCGACGGTGGTGTCGACGGTGGTGTCGACCGGACTGGTCGTCGATATCGAGCCGCCGTCGCTCGTGGTGGAGCTGCCATCCGTGCCCGGAGCGGTCGCGGTGTCGTCGCCGCACCCTGGCCCGACGGCGAGCAATCCGGTCATCACCAGGCCAGGGAGGCCTGGGATCCGAGCGTATTCCGTCGTGAAAGGGGTGTTCGAGCGCGTGGGTCCACCGGTCATGGCCAGTAGACTGATTTGTCTAGACTGATTTGTCCAATCAAAAATCGAGGTCACCCGGACCGACAGGGACCTGCGTGAAAAGCGCGGCCGATGGATGAGGCGCGGACGCGCTTCGTCTCGCTGCGCGGTCGAGCATCCACCGGCGCCGGGGCGGAAGCCTCGAGAGCTTCTGCCAAGCGGCGGCAATCCGAGTGTCACTACGGCGAAGTGGGTAGCGAGCGGGTCAATAGAGCGCCCCCGCCGAGCGCGTGAGTTACCGGAAGCTGCGGACGATCTTGACCAGCTCGGCCACCACCTCGTCCTTGCCCTTCAGCTCGGGGTTGGGGGCCATGCCCGCGCTCAGCCCCACGGCGGCGGCGCCTTCTACGATGACCTTGGCGATCCGCTCGTCCTTGGTCTGCATCTGCCACCGGGGGTCGCCGAACGACCGCGGCTTGGGATCGAGGGCCATGGCGCCGGGCCCGTCCCCGCGACCTCGGTCTCCGTGGCAGGTGACGCACTTGTCCTTCCACACCTGCTTGGCGTCGGCGATGGCCGCCGGGTCGCCCTTGCTCTCGTCGCCGCCGCCGCCACAGGCGGCGAGCATCACGGTGCTGCACAACACGATGGCTCGGTTCATCGATCGTTCTTCTCCCGTCCCGTTCGGCGCGGGACTCTGCGGGTTCTGCTCCCCGGACAACGGTGTTCTACAGCAGATGTGCCGCGATGCCAGAGCGGGGCGCGTGCACGGTTTGCGTGTCGTCGGAGGCCACGGGCTGGCCCGTGGCTCGCAAGGTGAGGCGAGAGCAGCGAGCCCGCCGCCATGTTCGGTGAGCGTTGCGGCGCAGCCGAGCCGGGCCCGCGGTTCAGCGCGATCGGTCGAGGACCGGGGCGCCCTCGGCCAGCGTGGCCCGCTGCTCGGTGAGCCAGTCGCGGACGGCGGGGTCGACGGCCAGACCGATCGCGCGGTCGTAGGCCTGGCTCGCTTCGACTGGGCGATCGCAGCGGGCGAGCAACCAGGCGCGGACGGCCCAGTAGGGCTGGTGGTGGCGGGCGGTGGCGGTATCGATCTGGTCGAGCACGGTGAGCCCTCCGGTCGGATCCCCGACCCGGCCAAAGCTCGAGGCGTAGCCGATCCACGCCCCCAGCGAGGGTGAGCGCGAGACCAGGCGACGATACTCGCCGTGGATGAGGGCCCAGTCGGTGGTGCCGCTTTGGGCCCGGTCGGCGTGTACCAGCTGGATCGAGGCTTCCGACTGGTAGTAGCCGTGATCGTCATGGCGGATCGCCAGCCACAGCGCCTTCTTGCCCTCCAGGATCATCTCGGTGTCCCAGCGAGCGGTGTCCTGCTCTTGCAGCGGCACGTAGCGGCCGTCGGCGGTCCGCCGGGCGTCACGGCGTGACTCGCAAAGGCAAAGCAGCGCGTCCTCGGCGGTCGCGATGCTGCCGCAGCGCGACGTGAGCCACGCCAGCAAGCGGCCGTAGGACTCGCGCGCAGCGAGGGCGACCTGCTGGTGGGCGTCCGACATCCCATCTACATGGTAGGCGTGTCGACGACGGGGCGCAGCTCGACCGCACCGCTGGCGGCGGCGGGGCACGAGGCGGCCAGCGCCAGGGCCTCGTCCATGTCCTTGACCTCGAAGACCATGTAGCCGCCCAAGGCCTCCTTGCTGTCGGCGAAGGGGCCGTCTTGGATCTGCCGCTCACCTCCGCGTACGCGCAGTGTGATGGCCGCGTCCTTGCCGGCGAGCACGTTGCCGCCGACCACCTTGTCGCCGACCGCTTCACTGTAGGACTTCCATGCGTCCCAGTACTCTTGCGCTCCGGGTCCGCCGTTGCGCTGGTCGAAGTTTTCGGGGGTTTCCAAGATGAGCATGGTGACTTTCATGGGATCTGTGTTCCTGGTTGGGTCGATTCGATCTCGTTTCGACGCTCGGCCGGCCGGTCGCCGGCCTCTCGATCACCTTGTCGTGCGGCTGGAGCCCAGTTCGACAGCCACCGATCTTCTTTTTCGCGACCGGTTGGTCCCACCGGCGGAGCGGTACGTACGGCCGCGTGATCTTCGCACCGGTCGGAGGCTGGCGGTCCGGCGATGGAGGGAGCATCGTTGATTGGCTCGGTGGTCGGGATCACCCTTTCGGTCGAACTCCGTGATCTGACGCCGTGAATCGGGGGTAACGCCGCCGGTGGCCCTGTTCATTGCATGAAAGATTCGTAATTCGCATTAATTCACAGGAAAACTTGAACAAAGACCGTAGCGTTTTGGGAGATCGACTGAAGGATTGAAATAGAGGGCAGCCATACATGGTGGCCAGCGATTGAACAATGAGCGCGGAGTCGATCTCCGGGGAAACGCGACGGAGAGCCGCGTGTGCTCGCTGGCTGAGGAGAAGCGATGACATTCGATAGTACGATGACTCTGGGGGGCTCGATCACGGGACGCTGGCGACGGGCGGCCATGACCGCGGTCATGGCTGTGGCCGGTGGGGTGGTGCTGAGTGCATGTGCGGACACCGAAGCGGGCGATGCCCGTACGCCCACGTGGGAGGAGTTCCGCCAAAGCGCGTTCGAGGAGCCGCAGACCGGGGTGTTCGTCGTCGATGGAGATATCGCGTTGCCCGACCTCGACGCGCTCGAGGCTTATTACTGGGACGGCGTCGCGGACTCCGAGCGGGAGCCGGCCGAGCAGAGCTTCCGGCTTGCGATCAACATACTTCGCAACACCGGTGGCGAGCAGGACAAGTGGAGCCTGGAGGAGCGCCGGCGCCTGAGCTACTGCGTCAGCGAGCAGCAGTGGGGTACACGCTACGCCGAGATCGTCGATGCGATGGCCAGCGCGGCGGCCAGCTGGAATCAGTCGACCAATGTCAACCTTGTGCACGACTCGTCGCAAGACGAAAACTGCAATGAGAACAATCCGGAGGTCGTGTTCGACGTGCGCCCCGTGACGGGGACCCCCTACATCGCGCGGGCGTTCTTTCCCAGCTACGACCGCGACCGGCAAAACGTCCTCATCAACACCGACTATTCCTTTCCCCTGTGGCCCCCGCTCGAGAACGTCACCCTCATCGGGGTGCTCAAGCACGAGCTGGGCCACGTGCTGGGGTTCCGCCACGAGCACATTCGCTTTGGCGAGCAAAACGGCTGTATCGAGGGCGGAGAGTGGCAGAACCTGACCCCCTACGACCTGCTGTCGGTCATGCACTATCCGCACTGCGACGGCAGCAACACCCAGGATCTCGATCTTACCGCTCGCGATATCGACGGGGCGCGCAAGGTCTACGACGGGGGGCGCTTGCGCCAGCTCCAGACCGTCGTGGACGAGGAGCGCTGCCTGAGCTCGGGCAGCGGCGCGGCCGGGGCGTCCTCCCGGCTGGAGGCTTGCGGCTCGGCCGCTACGGACTGGCTTTGGGACTACCTGTGGGCGGATAGCTTCAACTACGACGTTCGTCTCCGGAGCCAGGGGCGCTGCCTGACCGCGGTCAACCCCACGGCGGGCGCGGGCTTGACGATGCAGCCTTGCGACGACTCTGCGGCCCAGCGCTGGCGCCAGGCCGATCCGAGCGACGGGAGCTTCCAGCTCGAGACCATGAGCGATTCCAGCTTGTGCATGGCGGTCATCGACGTAGGCCCGTGGACGCGGGGGCGGCTGGAGCCCTGCGCGGGCGGTGACCCGACCACTCGCTTCCGCAGCCCCTTGCAGCGGTTTTGATCCGCAGCCGGTTCGTTGGTCGGTTCGTCTGGTACGGGGAGGATGCTGGTGAGTCCTACTCGCCTCGATACTCCTCGGGTTCCGTGACGACGGTGGATGGTTTGGTCAAGGTGATCTCTTGGGCGGCGGACGCAATGCTCACTGCGTCCGCCGCGCCGTCGATCTCCTCGAGGATCCGGCGGAACAGGTGATCTTTGGTGGTGCGACGCTTCTTGAACTCGGTGACGTACCGGACCGTGTACGTGATCCAGTTCTCGTCCATCACGAGGGTGACCATGGGCTGAACCCGGGCGTTCTCGATGACGTAGTTGCGCGTCATCGCGTTCCAGGTGTCTTGCACCGTCGCCGCGTAGTCGCCGGTGATCTCCTGCGCTACGTCCTCGAGGAGCTGCTGGGTGAGGACTCGATCGCTGCCGTGCCGGATGGGGACGGTGAGCTCGTCCCACAAGAACGGAAAGTCGGCAGAATAGTTGAACACCGGCTCCTTGAACACGAACGAGTTGGCGAGGCGGACGACTCGGCCGTTGTATAGGTCGCCGGCGACCCAGTCGCCGATCTGGAACAGCGTCGTCCGCAGGATGCCGATGTCGATGACGTCGCCCTTGATCCCGCCGAGCATCACGCGATCACCGATCTTGTAGAATCCACCGAAGGTGATCGCGATCCATCCGGCCACCGACGCGATGACCTCTTGGAGGGCGAACGCGATCCCGGCGCCTGCGACCCCGAACGCGACGGTAAGGCCGCCGAGCTTGTCGCTGAATACCGTGGCGATGAACAGTGCCATGACCAGGTAGCTCGCGAGTTCGACCAGCTTGCGGGTCCGATATCTCGTCGTCTTGTCCTCGACTCGGTTCGACAGCGCCCGGCGAGCGAGCCGGCGGAGCGCGTAGATCACCACGATGCCGAGGACGGCGAGGATGAGCTTCCCGGTGGTCGGATCGAGCAAGATCTCCTCGATCGGTGTAGGTAGATTCATGATGGGCTCTGCTGAACGGTGGGCTCGGTGGGCTCGGTGGGCTCGGTGAGCTCGGTGGGCTCGGTGGGCTCGGTAGGGCAGAGCGACGCCAAGGTCGAGGGAGTCGGTCGTGCCCGACGTGGACGACCGCCCGGTCGTTCCATGACGCTGGCTCCGTTACAGTCACCCGCGCCGAGTTGCCGGGGTCACTCGCAGCGTTCGTGTCGACTCACAACGATTGGGCGGTGTCAGGCGTGTGTAAGAAGATCCCTGAAGTCAGGGGGGTATTCGTGCGTTTTGCCGTAGAGTGGTGTCCGTGACCGGACGGTGTCGGTGCGGGTAAAGGGACCGGGAGCTCAAGAAGCGCAGGCCGATCGCATCGTGTTGTACATCGTAGACCACTGGAGCGATCGAAGTGGGGGCTTGGGGCGCGGTCGATGGTGGGGGCCGTGCTTGGCCCTGAGCATCCTGCTCGCGGCCTGTGGAGGGCGCCGTGGACCCCGAGCCGAGCCTCCGGGGCCGGTGGTACGCAAGGTCGAGGTTGATGGAGCAGAACGGATTGCCGAGGACGAGGTCATCGAGCACCTCAACATGCGGCCGACCTCGGTGCTCTCGGTGGGTGGCAAGTCGTACTATCTACCGGGTCTGGAGGCCGTCGATCGACGACGCATCGAGCAGCTCTACGATGCGCACGGCTACTACGATGCCGAGGTCCGGGCAATCGACGTCGAGATCCGACGGTCGGAGGCCAAGGTCCGGCGTCAGCGGGCGATCGTATCCATCGAGGTCGATGAAGGAGCTCCGTGCCATGTGCGTAGGCGGACGATCGAGTGGGTCGAGCCCGTCGATTCTGCGGTAGACCGCGCGGCGGTCGAGCAAGCCCTGGGTCTGCGGCCGGGGGAGCAGTTCGGGGTTCCCGCGTTGCGTGATTCCGCGGAGCAGACGCGGGAGCACCTGAGTCGGGAGGGGTTCGCATACGCGCAGGTCCGCGAGTCGGCCACGGTGGATCGGTCGCGGCACCTTGCCGACGTCCACTTCGAGGTCGACCTCGGCCCGCGCAAGATCATCGAGTCGGTGATCATCGAGGGGCTAGTACGCGTGCCCGAGGAGCTCGTCCAGCGAGAGATCGAGTTTGTTCGGGGCCAGCGTTACTCGCCGCAGTTGATGCACGACGTGGAGCGAGCGATCTATGCGCTGGGAGTCTTCTCGGCGGTGACCGTGGAGCTTCCGCCTCGCTCCGCAGGGGGGTCGCTCACCGTGCAGGCTCGGGTGTACGAAAACCCAATGCAGCGGGTCCGGATCGGTGGAGGCATCGGCATCGATCCGGTTCGTTGGGAGCAGCGAGCATCGTTCCAGTATCGTCACCACAATCTCTTCGGCCGCTTGGCTCGGCTGACGCTACGTGCCAAGGTTGGGTACGCCGAGCTTCCGACCCTCTATCGGCCGCAGCAGCACGGTCCGATCGCCGGATTCGACGTGGCCTTGCGCAAGAAGGGGCTGCTGGAGGCGGGGTTGGTGTGGGTCGAGAATCCGGGCATCGAGCTGGGGCTGTGGGATGGCTATCAGTTCTACTCGGTCACCCATCGCCTGGGCGTCTCTCGTTTCTTCACCCGCTTCTTCGAGCTCGGCCTTTCTTACAATAATCGCTTCACCGATTTCTTTCGCGTCTCGGAGCAGCTGGACCGCAGTCGTACGATCTTGGGGCTTGACTTTCGAGATCCCTACCTGTTGGCCTTTGTCCAGGCGGCGCCCGTGCTGCACTTGACCGATGATCTGCTCGCCCCGCGCAACGGGGTGAGGATAGGGGTCACCTACGATCTCGCGAGCACCTACCTCGGAGGTCAGTACGACTACCACAAGCTCGAGCCCGATCTACGGGCCTACTACCGGCCTCACGCTCGTGTGCAGCTGGCTGCACGTGCGCGCGTGGGGCTCATCGCGCCCTTCGGTCGAAACCCAGGGGTGCCCTTCGATCTCAAGCTGTACCTTGGTGGGACCGGGGACGTGCGCGGCTGGCCATTGCGGCGGATCTCGCCGCGGCTGCCGGCGTGCGACGCAATGGGGACCGAATGCCTGCCGAACGAGGGAATCTCCATCGGGGGGCTCAGCATGCTGCAGGGGAGCTTCGAGCTGCGGGTGAGGACGTACCGTGACCTGTGGCTGGCTGGGTTCGCCGATGCGGGAGACGTGCGAGAGGGGGTGGCCGACTACAAGCTGCGCGGGCTGATGTACAGCACCGGCGGAGGTCTGCGCTATGACAGCCAAGTCGGGGTCTTGCGGCTCGACGTAGGGGTGCAGCTCAACGAGGACCCGCGCTTCCCCGAGCCGCGGCGCTGGGCTCTTCACCTGGGGATCGGGGAGGCGTTTTGAGCGACGTGGCTCGACCGAAGACACCACGAGGCCTTGGACGCTTTGGGTGTCCTCGATGGTGGATGAGGCGCGGCCGTCGGGTCGTGCTCGCCCTGAGCTCGATGGTGGTCGTGCTCGTCGTGCTCGTCGTGCTCGTCATCGCGTTGCTGCTGGGGACCTCGGGCGGTACGCGCTGGGTGCTGCACACGGGGCTGTCGGTCTACTCGGGGATGATCGCCGGAGAGATCGGATTCGATGACTCCGAGGGGAGCTTGGTCGGCGGGGTTGTGCTGCAAGGAGTGCGGGCGACAGATCGGAAAGATCGGGTGCTGATCGCCGTCGAGCGTATGCGGGTGGAGGTCGATCCCTGGGCGGCGCTCGTGGGTCACGTGGTCGTGGATGACTGGCGGCTGAGCGGGGGGAGGATCCTGGTCCCTCCGGACGATGGCTATGCCGATCTCGCGCCGAGGGCCGAAGGGGCATCCGAGCCCGAGCCCGACCCGACGCTGGGGCCGGAGCTGCCGCGCCTGGTAGCCTCGGTGCTCGTCGAGGACGTAGAGATCTCGGCGGGAGCAAGCCTCGACGAGGCAAAGACGCTGGCCCGAGTCGATTCGTTGGAGGTCGACGCTCAGGGGGAGGGGACCCATGCCGTGGCCCGGTCGTCGTTTCGCGGGTGGGTGCAAGAGCCCCGCGCCTACGTCGAACGCCTTGAGCTGGTCGTCGAGTGGGACGAGCCCCGGGTGACCCTGTCTCGGCTCGATGCGGTTGCGTCCCCGGTGCATGTTCAGGCCCAGGGTTCGTGGATGGATCTGGGCTCGGGGGTCCTCGAGCTCTCTGCGGTGAGCGCTCGTCTCGACCCGCGGTGGGCACAAGAGCAACTCGGACGACCGATCGATGACGCGCCGACGATCCTGCTTCGAGGTTCGGGTCCGCTCGATGACCTCGAGCTGACGCTCTCGTTGGGAGCGGGGTCGCTCGGATCGGCCGAGCTGTCGGTGCAGGGGAGCCTCGTGCCTCCGCTCGATGCGTCGGCCTCGCTGCATGTGCGTACGGCACCGGAGCGCTGGATTCCCGAGGCGACGCCGGGCCCGCTGGAGCTGGGGCTACGAGCGTCGCTCCACGGGCAGCCAAACGAGCGCCTGCGGGCGGAGCTCTCCGCTCGCTGTGACGGCTGCGCGCCGCAGCCGCGTGGGCTGTCGCTCGAGCTGCGGGCCAATGCGGAGCCGACGCTCGGGCGTATAGAGGCATGGGCGGATCTGCGGCACGGCGCGACGCATGTCGAGGCCCACGGCGCGATCGATGATGGACTGACGGCCCAGTTGTCGCTCGACCCCGCGGATCTGGCCGAGCTCGCGGCGCTGGCGGGTCGCTTTGGGAGTCCGGTCCCCATGCAGGGGCAGGTCCGCGGGGATCTGGAGTGCACCGCGAGTGCCGCGCTGACGCAGACCCGCTGTGAGGTCGTGGTGGCGATGTCCGACGGACGACCGGTGCAAGAGGCGGCCGTCGATGCCGTCGTGTCCTCGACCGAGTCCGGCGAGTGGAGCGTTGACCTCTCGCGGTTGCAGCTGACCGCCGAGCCCCTGAAGGCAGCGCTGACTACGGAGCGGGCTCGCTTCGAGATCGGTCCCGAGCGGATCTCGGTCCGCGACCTGAAGCTGGCGGTCGCGACCGAGGGCGGGCGTGGTCGCGTCGAGCTGGGGGCGGAGTATGGTCGGGTCGACGAGCGAGTCACGGCCGAGGTGGCCGTGCGCGGGCTGGATCTGGCCGCCCTCGACCCGCTGGTGCCCTCGCTGAAGGCGCGGGGGATCGTGCGAGGGGACGCGACGCTGACCGGTTCGTTGGCGAACCCGAGGGGGCGGATGAACCTATCGGTGGCCGGAGCGGGTGTGCGTGGCCTGTCGCTCGGTCGCCTGACCGCGTCTGCCTCGGTCGGCGAGCGGGAGCTGTCGTCGCACTTGGCACTCCGCGGCTCGTCGCTGGGTCGCTGGACCGTGAACGCTCGGGTGCCGGTCGAGATCTCTTCGAGGACTCAGGAGCTCGTGGCCGACGGCCCCCTCGCGGTCGATGTTCGCGGTCGGAACGTGGCCCTGGCCGCGCTGAGCCCGTTGTTGCCGGCGGGGCCGCGCGTGGGCGGGACGGCCCGCGTCGACCTCGGGCTGCGAGGGTCGTGGTCCGAGCCCGTGCTCACCGCCGAGGTGGAGGGCCATGCGCTGGCCTACGAGGGCCACAAGCTCGGCGCGGTGGGGGCACGCGCCGGCTACCGTCGGGCCAAGGTCGACGCGGAGCTTTGGTGGGAGCATCGTGACGTCGACGAGGTGGTTGCGCGGGCCCGAGTGCCGCTAAGCCTCGATCTCGCCTCGGGGAACGTGCGATGGCACCCGGGCCGGGACCACGACGCGGAAGTCCGGGTTCGACAGCTGGGGCTGGGCCTGGTGGAAGCCTGGACCGCGGTCCCGGTGGCGGGGCATGTCTCGCTCGACGCTGCCCTCACCGGGTCGATGTGTGCGCCGGAGCTCGACGGCACGCTCGCTGTCGAGCGCGTGGGCTACGGCGGACGTACGCTGGCCACGGGCACGATGCAGGTCGGGTACAGGGGCGAGCGGGCCACCGCTCGGGTCCGTGCCTCCGGCCCCGCGTTCCGCGAGCTGGCGCTCGATGCCGCGATCCCGCTGTCGCTAGCGCTGCACCGTGGCTCGGCGCAGTGGCACGCGGATCGCGTGCACGATGTCGACCTGTCCGTCGTCGGTGTCGATCTGGCCGAGGCCGTCGCGTGGGGGCAACCAAAGCTCGACCTAGGGGGTCGCGCCGCGCTCCGCGTGCACGCGTGGGGGGACGCGTTCGATCCTCACCTGGTGGCCTCGGTCGAGGGCGATACGCTCAGCTACGGTGGGCGGTCGGTGGGTGAAGTCTCGCTGAGTGCGGACTATCGGGATCGAAGCGCGGAGCTCATGGCTCGGTGGGACAAGGATCCGCGCCGGTTCGTGCGACTTCACGGTCGAGCTCCGATCGAGCTCGATCCCCGCTCGGGTCGTGTCCGTGCGATGCTCGATCACGAGCACCGGGTGACCGTCGAAGCTCCACGGATCGATCCGATCTTGCTCGAGCCCTTCGTGGATCTCCCCGACGAGCTCGACTTCGTCGTCGCGCTGCACGCGATCGGGGAGGGCAACGCCACCGCGCACTCGCTTCGGGGATCGTGCCGTGGGTTTGGTGCCTTCGGGGCGATCGATCGACAGCCGCTCGACGTGAAGGTGAGGATCGATCGAGAGCGTCAGCACCTGAACGCTCGGGTGGGCCCCGCGGAGGCGCGGCTCGAGCTCGATGTCGCGACCCGGGCGTCGACCGATCGACTGCTCGGCGGGCAGCAGGCTCCAGAGCAGATCCCCCTGTCCGTGTCTCTCGAAGCGCCGGCGCTTCCCCTCGCGCTGCTCGAAGCGCTCGCTCCCGAGCAGCTCTACGATGTGCGAGGAACGGCGAAGATCGACGCTGGGCTCGAGGGGTCGTTGGAGCATCCGATGTTCAGCGGACGTCTCGAGATCGCCGACGCCGAGGCGACGTCGGTCGCGCTGCGTCAGCGCTTCGAGGCGATCGACACGGTGTTGGTCCTCGACGAGCAAGAGCTGAAACTCGAGACACTGTCGATGCGTAGCGGTCGGGGGACCCTGAGGGGGGAGGGGCGAGCTCGGCTCGGGCCCCGCGGAAGCCTGGAGGCGTCGGCGACCCTGCACAGCAAGCGACTCCCGGTGCAGCGACCGGGCTTGCCCTACCTCGAGATCAGCACCGAGCTGCCCATCGAGCTCGAGCTCGATGCGCAGTCGATGTCGCTGGCGGTCGATGTGCGTGACACCGAGATCGACGTGATCTCCGCCAACGTCACCGAAGCCAAGCCGATCCCCTCGAGTGCGAATGTTCGCTACACCTCGGATCTCGACGCTGCACCCGTCGTCTCGGAGCAGGCGGGGGAGCCCGGGCTCCCGTCTCGTACGACGGCGATGCGCCTTCGGCTCGTCGACCCGCTGAGGATCCGAGGGCCCGCGATCGATATGGCCTGGACCGGTGAGATCGAGGCGATGGATCGAGGCGAGGGGCTCGATGCCCGAGGGGCACTCGTGGCGCAGGACGGATTCTTCGAGCTCATCAACAATCGCTGCGTGATCGAGCGAGCCGAGGTCACGATTCCTCCCGCACCGTCGCTGCGCCTCTATACGGACATCGCCGCCAGCGCACAGGTCGGCGAGGTCGAGGTGACCGCGACGATCCGCGGGCCGCTGCCTCATCCCGAGCTCTTGCTCAGCTCGGTGCCGCCCTACAGCGCGTCGCAGGTATTCACGTTGCTCCTGACGGGGACCGCCGACTTCGAAGCGGCCGATTCCGAGCGGGTTCAGGCCCAGGCGGCGTCGTTGCTCACCGCGTTCTCCAGCCCCGCGCTCCAGCGTCAGATCAACGAACGCCTGCGCGTCGATCGGATCGGGCTCGGGGTCGGTGAGTCCACCAACCAGCCGATCCTCTCGGTCGGCAAGAGCCTCACGCGCAACGTCTACGTGGAGACGCAGTACCATCACAACGCGCCCGATCAGAAGAACCGCGCCGAGCTGCGGATGCGATATCGCTTTGCTCCCCGCTGGAGCTTGGAGACCTTCGTGGGGGATGCCGCGGTCGCCGGGCTCGACATCTTTTGGGGGCGGGTGTTCGATCGCGACGCCCCCCAGGATGCCCCTCGGTGAGAAGATGCCCCTCGGCTAGAGGAGGGCCCGCGATCACCCGCGGGGCTCGTCGAGCGCTTCGCCGTTCAGCAGGCGTAGGAACAGCGCGTGGGTGCGGCGGTCGGCCTCGGATCCGGTCGTCGCATAGTTGGCCATCCGCGGAGCGGCGTTGACCTCCAAGACTCGGTAGTCGGCTTCGTCCTCGGTGATGTCGGCGCAAAACAGATCGATCCCCGCGAGCAACAGGCCCATGTCTCGGGTTAGATTCATGCATAGATCGCGCCAGTAGGGATGGACCTGCGTCGTCAAGTCGACGATGTCGCCGCCGAGGGGGAACGTCATGCACTCGTCGAATACGACGGACTCGCCGTCTTTGGGGATCGAAGACGAGTCGAGCCCTCGGCGTCGGAGCGCCCAGTCTAGCCGGGGGTCGTCGGGTTGCAGGCTGACGCCAGGCCGCCGGAGTCGAAGCGCGTCGAGGTGTTGGGTGAGCAGATGCTCGATGCTGGATCGACCGTCGCCCCGAAGCTGCAGCGGGACCCGGCGGCCGCAGTACATGAGCTCTCGCTTCCACACGTTGACGCGGTAGAGCGGCAGGGTGACGAATTGCTCGACCAGGGTGAAGCGGTAGCCCTCCTGCGCATGGGACTCGATCGCAGCCCGGGTCTCGGTGTCGTCGAAGCACTTGAACACGCCCTCGCCCAGCGAGCCGTCGGAGGGCTTGATGATGCATGGATAGGTCAGCGTGCGGTGGATGTAGGGGATGATCTGGTCGACCCCCGGGGCGCCGGTCGAGCCTGAGCGTGCGAGGTTGGGGCCTACTCGTTGCTGCCAACGGCGAGAGCAGAAGATCTGCCCCGTCGGGGTGCGGTATCCCAGCCGCTCGAGGAAGTGCTTGGTGAGTCCTTTGTCTCGGGCGACGTAGGCGGCGTCGGCTCGGTTCACCCCGAAGCCGTGGTCGTGAATGATCCGCACGTGGCCGTCCTTGTAGAGGATCCGGGCCACGCGACCATACTCGGGCTCGACCTCGATGCTCTGCACCCGGTCGAGTCGACCAGATTCGAACAACTCGATGAGCCGCTGGATCGGGAGTAGATAGTGGGCGAGGGGTTCGATCGTGGCCATGGTGGGTGCAGGGGGATCGGTGATCTTGGTCATCGTGATTCGTCGTGCAGTGCCGCGCGGAGTGATCCGACCAGGTAGGTCGAGCCCGCGGCCACGATGAGCGCGTTGGAGCCCGCTAGGGCGTCGATCGCCGCATTGGGGCTCGTGTGCCGGCCGACGCAGGTGATAGAGCCCGGCGCGATGGACTGGAGGCGGCGCTCGAGCTCGTGGGTCGAGACGGCCCGGTGAAACCCATCGACCAGGTGCACCCGGGCGGCGAGCCCGGGCACCTGCGGCAGGACGTCGGTATGGTCGGCGCTCGGATCGGCCAGCCCGAGCAGGAGCACGCGCTGGTCACGAGCGGTGAGGTCGTCGAGGGCCTCGACCAGGGCGTGCATCGCCGGGGCGTTGTGGGCACAGTCGAGCAGCCACCTCGTGCCGCGAGCGTCGATCCGCTCCATCCGCCCCGGCCAGCGGGTGGCGGCGAGGCCCTCCACGCCGCGCGCGTCGATGGGCAGCCCGAGCGTCGCGAGCTCGCGCAGCGCCGTGACGGCGGTGGCGAGGTTGTCGAGCTGGAACCGGCCGGCCAGGGGGAGGCGGAGGTGGATCGCTCGATCTTCGGCGCCCCACTTCACCAAGGCGGTGCTGTCGCGGAGGCTCGCCGTTCCCACCGCGACCGCGGAACGACGGGCTCGCACGAGTCGCACACGGGATCGAGTTGTGCGGCGCTCAACGGCGTGCAAGGCGTCTCCGTCGATGGACGGGCCGACCACCAGCACCGAGCCCGGCGAGGCGACCCCGGCCTTGTTCGTGGCGATCGCTTCGAGGGTGGGGCCTAGCTCGCGGCAGTGGTCGAGCCCGACGCTGGTGACGATCGACAGCGAGCCGGGAACGGGACCCACGGCGTCGGTCTGCCCACCGATCGCGCACTCGAGGATCGCCACGTCGACAGCGGCTCGGGTGAAGGCCTCGAAGGCCAGGACGAGCAGCCGCTCGAAGATCGAGGGGACATCATCGAGCTCGTCGGTGCAGTCGAGCGTGCTGCTGGTCTGGTCGGCGAGCTGGTCGAGCCACGCGGGATCGATCTCCGATCCGTGGACGCGGATCCGCTCGTGCCATCGGATCAGGTGAGGCGAGGTGAATAGCCCGACCCGCAGCCCGCTCGCTCGCAGGCCGGCGTCGAGCATGGCCGCCACCGAGCCCTTGCCGTTGGTGCCCGCGATCTTGACCACGGTCATGGGCCGCAGCCGCTCCTCGTAGTTCCCGAGGATCCAGGCCATCCGGCGTAGCCGGGCGTCTGCGCCCGGTCGTCGGGCCCGGCCGCGGGCCAAGAAGCGATCCAGCGCCGTCATGAGGGCGTCGCGGCGGCCCACGGGGCACTAGCAGCTCTCGCCGCCCCAGCCGGGTGCGTGGGGGCTGCCCGCCTCGGCGCGGTCGAAGCCCACGACGGGGAGGCCGTCGTCGATGCGTAGGCCCTGCGCGTGAAACTCGACCGCGTCGCTCGGGACATCGAGTGGCTCGCGTGGCGCCTGCCCGCCGACGAAGAGCAGGCGTCCGTCGGGGTGCACGAACTCCACGCCCTCGGCGTCCCATCGCCCCGCCAGCGCCTCGTGGACGAGCAGCCAGCTCAGCAGGTCGTGGTAGGGATCGTAGTAATAGTAGACGTGGGGATCGTCGTAGGCTCCGATCCGCTTGTCCTTGGGCTCGGCTCGGTACACGCGGGCTCGCAGGCGCTGACGGAAGCCGAGGTGACGAAAGCGGCCGACCTGCGTCGGCCCGGGGACGACGACTCTGCCCACCACAGAGTGGCGCGAGACCGTCGCTGGCTGAAGGTGAGCGCGCAGGTTGTCGGCGAGCTGCGACGAGGCGGCGGTGGTGGCCGCGATCTGAGGTCGTAGCCCGCTGGTACTCAGCGTGTCCCGCACGCGCTCTCGATACTCCAGGGGTCCCTCGTCGGGTCGGACGCGCAAGGAGGCGATCCGCGTCGACCAGCGCAGGGCGACCGGGTGCTCGGAGACGAGGACCTCGTCGTCGAGCGTGACGTCGGCGAGGCTGTGCACGCCGTCGTGAGCCCGTGAGAGCACCATGTGTACGTCGCGCAGCCCCTGGCGCAGGGCGCCGCTGGCCAGGGTGCGGTCGAGCGCGAGCTGGATGTCGTCGAGGCGCTGCTGGGTGTCGATGTACACCGGCCGGCGGTCGACCAGGACGCTGATCACGTCGTCGAACCCGCTGGCGGCGAGGCCCGTGAGGAGCTTGTCGAGCACGGTGAGGCCGCTGACGGTGAGCCGCTTGCGGCCAGCGTGAGGATCGGGCCCTAGCAAGACCCAGCGCATCAGCGAGGCGATGCGACCCGAGGTCGGATAGGGCTCGCTGGGGAGATCAATGGTGATCGACGTGTGTAGCATGGGGGATGTCTCGACTCTCGCTGGGCGGGTCGGGAGCGGACACGGCTGGTCCGACAAGGGTAGCTCGACTCAGCCCGACGAGACCATCGTCAGGGGGGAACCGAGCGTGCCCGGTGCTGCGGTGTTACGCACGAGGATGGCGGGAGGCACGATTCCCTCCGACGCGAAGGCGTCCATGACCCGCATGTTCACGTCGGTCTCGAACGCCTTCTCGTAGCGGGTGCCGAGCACGTACGCCTTGGCGCGCAGGCGAACCGCGACGTAGTTGTCCGTGATCATCTGGTTGACCAGCACGACCACCGGCTTGTCGAGGAAGGCGTAGCGGCTGGAGACAGCGCACTCGCTGACCAGCTCGCGGGCCCGCCGCACGTCTTGATCGGGGGCGATGAAGAAATCCATCACCACCTGCATATCGAGGGCGCCATAGTTGCCGTTGGAGGTCATGTCGTTGAGGAACTTGTTGTTCGGGATCGTCACGGTGTTGTCGTCGAGGGTCTGCGTGCGTACGGACCGCAGCCCGATCGCGGTGATGTCCCCATATTCGCCTCCGAAGCTGACCCGGTCACCGACCTGAAATGGTCGATCGATCATGATCATGATCCCCGCGATGAACGAGGCGACCAGATCCTTGATGGCAAAACCGACCGAGACCGCGATCGTGCCGCCGATCAGCGCGATGATGCTCTCGTTGAGCTGGAAGCTGAGGATCACGACCGCCAGGCTGGTGCTCATGTAGACCAAGAACTGAGCAAACGTGGCGATCTTCTGGAGGAGCAACCGCCGGTTGGGGAAGCGCCGGCTGAGGCTCGCGACCGTGTTGCGGATGAATCGCATCGTCAGCCAGGCCCCGCCGATCACGAACAGCGACGTGAACACTCCGCCCCAGCGGATGAGGCGCGCGAGCTGTCCGATGCTGCCAAAGTCGGGCCCGTCGGCCCCGAAGGCGATGCCCGGGCTCCCGGCGGCGAAGGTTGTGGCCAAGACGAGGCCGACACGGACGAAGGGTCGTAGGGACGGGTTCATAGCGAGGACAGCAGGGGCCGAAGATCATCTATCAGGGTGAGTCTCTCGAAGGCGTTGAGGCGGTGATCCCTCGGATCGCCGCCTCGGCCACGTTCTACGGGAACGCGGTGGTGCGCCAGTTCGAGATGATGGAGGTCTACACGGTCAATCCCTCCCAGGCGATCGCGCGTTCGCGAGACAAGCTGCGCTCGCTCCAGTTGCTGGCGCGCAAGGGGATCGGCCTGCCCGTCACAGGGATCGCCCACGCGACCAAGGACATCGAGGGCCTGATGAGCGACGTGGGGGGCGCGCCGCTGGTCATCAAGCTCATCGAGGGGATGCAGGGGATCGGCGTGGTGCTGGCGAGACTCCGCAGGCAGCCAAGTCCGTCATCGAGGCGTTCCGCTCGACGCCAACATCCTGGTCCGAGAGTTCATCGCCGAGGCGGGCGGGTCGGACATCCGGTGCTTCGTGGTCGGCGACAAGGTCGTCGCGTCCATGAAGCGGCAGGGAGCCCCCGGTGAGTTTCGCTCCAACATCCACCGCGGCGGGGTGGCCTCGGTCATCAAGCTCACCCCCGAGGAGCACTCGACCGCGGTCCGAGCGGCCCAGGCGATGGGGCTGCGCGTCGCCGGCGTGGACATCCTGCGGTCCAACCATGGGCCGCTGGTCATGGAGGTCAACTCGTCGCCCGGGCTCGAGGGGATCGAGGGCGCGACCGAAAAGGACATCGCGGGGGCAGTGATCGACTACATCGTCAAGAAGGCCAAGCCGGGCCCCCAAACGGATCGTATCAAGGGATGAACGAGGCCCAGGCTCAGCGGCTCACCGAGGCGGCCAAGCTGCTTCGCCAGGTCCACAAGCGCTTGCGCATCCTCAAGGTGATCGCGTGGCCTCGCGAGGTGCGGGAGCGGTTCTTTGCCCGGGGCCAGGACGCGCTCCCTCGAGTCGAGTATCGCCGCTACGATCCAACGACCGAGCTTGAGTGCTGCGCTCGAGCGTGCGAGCTCGCGCCGCATGATCCCGTGGTGGGCCCGTGGTTGCGTCGGCAGGCGCAGGCCCTCCGGCTGAGCGCGCGCATGCTGGGGGCCATGGGAACGCCGAAGTTCTCCCGTCACTCCCAAGCACTCTATGGTCGTCCGAGCGAGCCTTTTCCGCACACCGAGCGCACGCCCCTCGAGCTTGCACGTCGCCTCGTGCAGACCATGCAGCGACTGAGCGGGTCGGTACCGGAGCCTCCAGCGCCGAACTTGAGCGCCCAGGCGGTGGCGGCCGAGATCACTGCCGCGGTGCGGGGCCACTTCGGTTCGCAGGCACCCCGGGTCGAGGTGGTGCCCACGCTGGCGGCTCGGGCCTCGGCGGCGCCCTCGAAGATCCGTCTGCGCCGTGGGGTGCGTTTCTCCGATCTCGATGTGCGGCAGCTGATCCAACACGAGGCCTTCGTCCACGTGGCCACCGCCCTCAACGGGCGCCGCCAGATCAAGGTGCCGATCTTGGCTCAGGGGCACGCGGGGACCACCCGCACGCAGGAAGGCCTGGCCGTGTTTGCCGAGCTGGTGTCGGGAGCCCTCGATCCACGGCGCTTATTGCGGCTGGCCCACCGGGTGATCGCGGTGCAGATGGCGCTGGACGGGGCCGATTTCCTCGAGGTGTATCACTACTACCTCGATCACTCGCCCAACGAGATCGAGGCGTTCGAGAGCACCGCGCGGATCTTTCGGGGCGGGGTGGTGAAGGGCGGGGCTCCGTTCACCAAGGACATGGTGTACCTCGACGGCCTGTGTCGGGTGCACGTGTTCGTTCGTGCCGCGGTCGATACGGGGCGCGTGGACTGTCTCGAGCTGCTGTTCATGGGCAAGCTCGACCTGCAAGACGTGCCTGCGCTGGTGGAGCTGCGGCGACAGGGGATGTGTCGGGCGCCTCGCTTCGTGCCCCCGTGGGTGAGCGATCCGCGGCGCCTGGTGGCTTACTTTGCGCTGACCGACGTGATCGGGCGCGCGAGCACGGCGGGGCTGCGCAAGCACTACGCGCAGTGGCTGGGGAGCATGCACGAGATACGCGCTCGGTGACGAGTGCGGGCCGGTCGCTTCGGTTCGCTTCGATTCGCCAGGATCGGCTCCGACGCCTTCGGGGTCGCCTCGAGGGCGCTCGATTCGCTCGGGTCACCGGCGGCCGCCGGTGTGGTATCGGTGGGCGCGTGTTCCCTTCGATGATGCCGCTGGCTCGACTCGCCGCCATGAACGTAGATCCGATGATGCCGGGCGTCGTTGGGGCGGCAGTGTGCATCCTCGTGATTGGGCTGGCCCTGCGCCGGGTCGGGCAGCCCCAGGTGGTGGCGTACCTCGTGGCGGGAATCTTGCTGGGTCCCTACGGCCTGGGGGTCTTCACCGATCAGGCCGCCATCGCCCGGATCGGGGACGTGGGGGTGCTGCTGCTGCTGTTCTTCTTGGGCATGGAGGTCTCGCTCGAAGAGCTGGTGCGAACGTGGCGCGTCGCGATCGTCGGGACGGCCTTGCAAGTCCTGGGCAGCGTCGCGCTGGCTTGGGGGATCGGCACCGTGATGGGGTGGCCTCTGGCGCGTACCGTGCTGCTCGGCTTCGTCATCAGCCTCAGCAGCACGGCGGTCGTGGTCGCCGTGCTCAAGGCGCGTGGTGAGATGCACGAGCAGGTCGGGCGTGACTCGCTGTCGATCTTGCTGGTCCAAGACGTCGCGATCGCGCCCATGCTGATCATCGTGGGTCTGCTGGCCGGAGGGGCGGTCGACCGGACCACGCTGGCCCTGCAGGTCGTCGGCGGGATCTGTATCGTCGTGCTGGTAGGGATCGTGGTGCGCAAGAAGACGATCCACCTGCCCTTCGGGAAGCTGCTCGAGTCCGACCACGAGCTCCAGGTGTTCGCGGCGGCGCTCTTGTGCCTGGGGCTCGCGTTGGCGACCGGCTCGATGGGCCTGTCCTCGGCCCTCGGGGCGTTCGTCGCCGGCCTCTTGGTAGGCTCGGCCCCGGGGACCGACTGGGTGCACCACGCGCTGGAGCCGTTTCGGGTGCTACTGGTCGCGCTGTTCTTCGTGTCGATCGGCTTGTTGGTCGATCTCCGCTTCGTCATGGCGCACTGGTTGGTCGTGAGCCTGTTGGTGATCGGCGCTCTTTTGACCAACACCTTGATCAACGCTCTCATCTTTCGGGTGCTGGGTCGTCCTTGGGGGCAGGCATTCTATACCGGGGCGGTGCTCTCACAGATCGGTGAGCTGAGCTTTGTGCTGGCCGCGGTGGGCAAGAGCGGCGGGATCATCAACGACTTTGCGTACGGGCTGGCGATCGCCACGATCGCGTCGACCCTGTTGCTGAGCCCGGCGTGGATCGGCGTATGGCGGGCGGGCCGCAGTACGGCGCCCGCTGCCTCCTAGGCGGTCGCCGTGCTACGAAGCGGCTCGCTTGCGACCAAGGAAGGAATTCACGGTGAGCTTCATCCAACAGATCCTCGAGTTTGCCTCGCAGAACGCGGCCGAGTGGTTTTGGCGCCTGGTGGCCGCCTTGGCTACGCTCTTGCTGGCATGGGCCGTGAGGCGGGTCGCTCGTTCCGCTCTGCGCCGGACCTTGGATCGCAGCGAGTCCACGCGCGTTCGCACGCTGCGGCCGCTCGTTCAGGGCCTGGTGACGGTGACCGTGTTGGGCACCGGGGTCGTGCTCTCGCTCGAGCAACTCGGGTTCGATCTGACGGCCGTGATCGCGGGGGCGGGGGTGCTGGGCCTCGCGATCGGCTTTGGCTCGCAAGAGCTGGTCAAGGACGTCATCGCGGGCTTCTTCCTCATCTTCGACGAGGTGCTGGAGGCGGGCGACTGGGTCGACGTGGACACGATCTCGGGCCACGTGGAGCAGGTCGGCCTGCGGGTGACGCGGATCCGATCGTTCGACGGCAAGCTGTGGTACGTGCCCAACGGTCAGATCAAGCTGGTGGGCAACACCAACCGGCAGTGGATGCGCGCGGTGGTCTTCGTGGAGTTGGCCTACGAGCAGGACGTGGGTCGAGGCCTGGATCAGCTGGTCCGCGTTGGGGAGGCGTGGGCGAGCGAGCAGCCCGAGACCGTGCTCGAGCCCCCCGAGGTTCACGGCTTGCTGGACCTGGGGGCCTCGGGGCTTCGGGCGCGCCTGGTGGTGAAGGTCAAGCCCGGCACGCACTGGGCGGCTGAGCGTGAGCTGCGGATCCGGGTCAAGGCCGCCTTCGATCGGGAAGGCATCGAGATCCCGTTTGGGCGCCAGGTGGTCTACCTGCGGCAGGGGGAAGGCTCGGCGTCCTGAGGCACCCCCGACCAGTCCGACTCGTCCTTGGGTCCGACCGCCGGGATCACCTCGACGGGCAGCCCGGTCAGCCGGGCCATGCCGGAGATCGGATCGAGCCGCTGCGGTCCGTCGGCGGCGAGCAGGTTGACGTTGACGCCGCGGGTACGGCTGGCGACCGACAAGCCGCGAGCGCGCTGATGTCCCCAGCCGTGGGGGACGGCCACCGTGCCGGGCATGAGATCGCGGCACAGGGCCACGGGCAGTCGAATGGTGGCCACGTCGGTCCGGACATCGGCGAGCGCGCCGGGCCGAAGGCCCAGGCGCTCGGCGTCTTCGGGGTGCACGTAGACCACGTTGGTGCCGTCGCGACCGATGAGCCGAGGGTGGTTGTGGGTCCAGGAGTTGTGGGTCCCTACCGCCCGTCGGGTGATCAGCCGCAGGGTCGAGGCGTGGGCGCGTTCGTGATCGAACCAGTGGGTCAGCTGCGACCGGGCCATGTGCAGCAGGGGCTCGGGGGCCAGATCTACGCGCCCGTCGTCGGTGAGCACGCGCTGGCCCAAGAAGTCGTGGCCGGTGTTGCCCCGGCGGGCTCGCCCGTGGCGCTGCGCGAGCAGCCGGGACAGGCCGCCCTCGCCGGCGGCCCGCAGCATCAGCGATAGGAGCCATCGCTGCGGCACCCGCCGCTGGCGGTTGGGCTGCAGCCACCCGTGAAGCGTGCTGGCCCCCTCGAGCAGGCGCTGGGCCAGGGGTGATCCGAATAGATCGACGCCGCTGGCCCGGCATAGATCGAGGTAGATCGTGGCCTCGTCGCGGGCCTGCCCCGGGGGTGGCAGCACGGCCTCGGTGGCCTGGAGGTAGGGGCGGCTTTGCATGCCCAGCCAAAGCGGGAACATGAACGGCAGATCGGGTCGCTCAAGCGGGGAGGTGCAGGGCAGCACATAGTGGGCCTGCGCTGCCGTCTCCCCGGGCAGGATGTCGAGGGCGACCAGCAGCTCGAGCTTCTCCAGGGCTTGCCGCAGGCGACCGGCGTTGGGCATGGTCAGCAGCGGGTTGCCGCCGGTGACCACCAGCGCTCGGATCTGGCGCGGTCCCGGGGTGAGGATCTCGTCGGCGAGCACGCCGCCGGGGAGCGCGTCGTTGACCACGGGCAGCCCGCCGACCCGCGAGCGATCGCGGCGTACCAGCAGGCCGCGGCGCTTGGCGAAGCGGGGGAAGTCGAAGATCCCCCGGCCCACCAGGGTGCCGCCGGGGCGATCGAGGTTGCCGGTGATCGCGTTGATCACCTCCTGTAGCCAGAACGCCACCGAGCCCTGGCCGCCCATGTTGACCCCGGTGGAGGAGTACAGGGCCGCCCCGTTGGCGTGCAGGTAGGTGTGGACGATCCGCCGCAGGGTGTCGGCGGGGATCCGGGTGACCGCGGCGCAGCGTTCGGGAGTCCAGGGGCGCACCAGCGCTCGTAGGGCGGGCAGGCCCCGGGTGTGGGCGGCGACCCGGGCCTCGTCGACCGCACCGGCCGCGAGCACCTCGTGCAGGAACGCGAGGTAGAAGAACGCGTCGGTGCCGGGCCGAATGAACACGTGCTCGCCGGTGGCGCGGGCCGACTCGGTGCGCCGGGGGTCGACGACGAAGACCGCGCCGCCGCGGGCGGTGACCGCCTTGAGCCGCTTGATCGGATTGCTGACCTGCAAGAAGCTCCACTTGGACACGGCGGGGTTGGCCCCCACGATCACCAGGCAGCGGGTGCGATCGATGTCGGGGAAGGGCTGCAGGAACGGGAAGCCGTACATCAGGTCGGCCACCGCGAACTTGTTGCTGCAATCTTGGGTGGCCGAGGAGTACGAGCTGCGTGAGCCCAGCCCCATCATCAAGCCCTGGGCAAAGGGGGCATGGAGGATCGAGAAGCCCGCGGCCGTGCCCACGTACATGGCGATAGCGTCGGGGTGGTGGCGTGCGCGGATCGTGCGGAGCGTTTGCCCGATCTCGCGGAGCGCCTGGTCCCAGGAGATCGGGCGCAGCTGGCCCCCCTCGCGCCGCAGGGGCTGGCGCAGGCGGTCGGGCGAGGCATAGAGCTCGTGCTGGCGCAGGCCCTTGACGCAGGCGAAGCCATCGGTGGCCACGTGCGCCCGATCGGGGCGGATCTGGACGATCTGCTGGCGGTCGCGGTCGACCTCGATCTCGAGGCCGCACAGCGCCTCGCAGATCCGACAAAAGCTCGTGATGGTCTCGCTCACCGCCCGTCACCGTACCATCGGCGGTGCCCGCAGCGGGTCGGCCCCCGGGCAATGCTACGCTCTTGGCTCCTTCTTCCGGGATCCGAACGAAGTCGTGCACGTTCCATAGCGATTGTTGCGAGTTGCGAGCGCCCCATGTCCGATCAACCGACCAAGACTCCATGGACTCCAGCGGCTCCGGCTCCGCTGGTGAGCGTTCACAACGAGTGGGATCCCCTCGAAGAGATCATCGTGGGGACCGCGGTCGGGGCCTGTACGCCCCGCGGTGACATCGCCTATGACTTCATGGCCTCTCGCGGGGGCCAACGGCCGCTGCCGCCGGTTGGCCTCTACCCCGAGCAGGTGATCGAACAGACGCAAGAAGATCTGGAGGAGCTCGTCGCCCTGCTCCGGCAAGCCAATGTTCGTGTCCGGCGAGCACGGGCGCACGAGCCGATGCGCGTCATCCGTACGCCGGACTGGGAAGCGACGGAGTTCTATGCCTACTGCCCGCGGGACATCCTGCTGGCAATAGGCACGACCATCATCGAGACCCCCAGCTTCATGCGTAGCCGTCACTTCGAGGCGCTGGCCTATCGGCACCTGCTGCTGGAGTATCTGGGCAGTGGGGCCCGCTGGATCTCGGCGCCTCCGCCCCGGCTGAGCGAGGAGCACTTCGACACGACGCGGGGCCCCGAGCACTTCCTCCCCGAGGTGGAGCCCGTCTTCGATGCGGCCAACGTCCTTCGGATCGGACGCGACGTGCTCTACTTGGTCTCGATCTCGGGGAACAAGACCGGGGCGGCGTGGCTAAAGAGCACCCTGGGGCCCGAGTATCGCGTGCACCTGCTCGAGGGGCTCTACACCTCGGTGCATGTCGACTCCACGATCGTCCCGCTGCGGCCGGGCCTGGTCTTGCTCAACCCAGAGCGGGTATCTCCGTCGCAGGTTCCGTCGATCTTTGCCGGGTGGGATGTCCTCTATGCGCCGGAGATGGTGGAGTATGCCTATTCCGATCTGATGCCGCACTCGTCCAAGTGGCTCGGCATCAACCTGCTGATGATCACGCCGAGCCTGGCGTTCGTCGACTCCCACCAGGTTCCGCTGATGAAGCTCTTGTCGTCCCACGGGATCGAGTGTGTCCCGATCCGGTTGCGTCACGGACGACCGCTGGCCGGTGGGGTGCACTGCGTGACCCTCGATGTGCGGCGCCGCGGGATCCTCGAGGACTACCGGACATGAAGCGGACATGAGGCGGACATGAAGCGGATATGAAGCGAGCGGGCCCGGGGTCGCGGGCCCGCTCGTCGCGGACCCTTAGAGGCCGAACGTCATCAGCACCGGGATCGCCGGCTCACTGGTGGTGCCGTTGCCCATCTGGCCAGCGGAGCGGAAGCCCAGGCAGCCCCAAGTCCCGCCGGTCTCGATGCACAGGTTGCCGTTGCCGGCGACCACGTTGGTGATGTTGGTCGCCAGCGGGAAGGGGAACGGGCTGCGGATCTCGTTGGTCCCGCTGACCTCTTGGCCCCCGTCGCCGAAGTGCCCGTCGAGGGCGTACCCCCAGCAGCTCATGTCGCCGGCGCCATCGATCGCGCAGGTGAAGTTGAAGCCCGCGGCGATCTGGACGATGCCGCCCAGGCCCGGAACCAGCAGGGCGGTGTCGGAGTCCACCTCGTTGCCCTGGCCGAGGTTGCCGAACCCGCCCTCGCCCCAGCAGTAGACCTCGCCGCCGGCCAGCGCGCAGGCGTGGTCCTGGCCGAGCGCGATCTGTACGACGCCGGTGGGGAGCCCGGTCACGGCGACGGGGGTCGCGGAGTCGACGGTGTTGCCGTCGTTGTCGCCGAGCTGGCCGATCCCGTCTTCGCCCCAGCACACCACCTGGCCGCCCGCACGCAGGGCACAGGCGTGGTCTTCGCCCAGATCGATGTCGATCGCGTCGACCAGCCCCATCACCGGTACGGGCGTGCTCTGGTCGGTGGTGGTGGCCCCTTCGCCGGTCTGGAAGCTGCCGTTGTCGCCCCAGCACTCCACCTGGCCGCCGATCCGAATGCAGGCGAACTGATCGCCCACCTCGAGCTGGTCGACGACGCCCAGGTTCATCACCGGGGTGGGGGTGAGGATGTCGGCGGTGCCGACCCCTCCTTGGCCCAGCTGCCGCTGGCTGTTGTCGCCCCAGCACTGCACGTCGACCGTGGTGGCGATGCAGGCGAAGCCATCACCGATCTCCATGTCTTGGACATCGGCGACCAGCGGCAACGAGGTGGGGGTGTCGACGTGCGCGGTGATCGGGTCGAACAGGCCCGCCGCGCCATTGATCGTGCTGCTGGAGACGAGGGTGCCGTCGCCAGCACACTCGACGCTATCGTCGGCCAGCACCCCGCAGATCACCCCTCGGTACTCGGGGGGGCTGAGCACCAGCCGGTCGATCGGGCCGGAGAAGATAGGTGGCATTGGCTCGACCTGGTTCAGTGGTGCGATCCCCAGCAGCCCGGTCTCGCTGTACCCCCAGCAGTAGCGCTCGCCGGTCGACGACACCGCGCACACGCCTCGCCCGCCGGCGTCGATGTCGACCAGGTCGACCAGCGGCAGGCCGAACACCAAGGTCGGGCTGAGCACGTCGACCAGGTCGCCGTTGGCCAGCTGGAAGTCGGCGCCCTCGCCGAAGCAGTAGATCTCGTCGTTGACCAGCAGGGCGCAGGTGAAGTCGTCGCCGAGGGTGATGTCCTCGACGTCCGCCGGCAGCGGGACCAGATCGGGGAAGGCCCGGTCGGTGCCGGTGCCGTCGCCCAGCTGCCCGTCGATGTTGTCGCCCCAGCAGTACATCTCGCCGATGTCGGTGATGGCGCAGGTGTGGTCGTCTCCGCTCTCCACGTCTACGGCCGCCGGGAGCCCGGGCACCACGAGCGCGTCGCCGCTGTCGGTCCCGCTGGCCCCGTCGCCCAGCTGGCCCTGATCGTCGTCGCCCCAGCAGGCCACGGTGTTGTCCGACAGCACCGCGCACGAGTGATCGTCGCCCAGGCCCAGGTCGATCGCGGCCAGGCCGCCCGGCATGGCCACCGGCTGCGGGGTGGGATCGTCGGTCGTGATGGCGCCCCCGCGCCCGAGCTGCCGGTTGGTGTTGTCGCCCCAGCACCACACGGTCCCCATGATGTCGAGGGCACAGTTGTGGTCGTCGCCGGCGCGGATGTCGGCCAGCGCGGGCATCCCGGGGACCTCGATCGGCGAGAACTCGTCGGTGGTGCCCGTAGCGTTGGGGCCCAGCTGGGTCTGCGAGTTGTCGCCCCAGCACCAGGCGCTGCCGTCTGTGCGCACGGCACAGTTGTGCTCCTCGCCCGAGGCGAACGCGACGACCTGGTCGAGGGCGAAGGCGGGGATGTGGATCTCCACGTCCTCGATGCCGATCCCCACCTCGCCTTGGGAGTTGATGCCAAAGCAGCCCAGCTCGCCCGTGGTGGTCAGCACGCAGCCGCCGTCGATGCCCAGGCGCACGCTCTCCAGCACTCCGGTGAGGGTGCAGACGCTCGGGAGGCCCACGCACTCCCACCCGAACTCGTCCTGGCAGGTCAGGCTGCAGCCGTCGCCGGGGCTGATGTTGCCGTCGTCGCAGGTCTCGGGGCCAGCTATCACCCCGTCGCCGCACTGGATCGTGCACACGCTGGGCTCGCCCTGGCAGGTATAGCCGAACTCGACCAGGCAGCTGTCGCTGCAGCCGTCGTCGGGCACGATGTCGCCGTCGTCGCACTCCTCGATGCCGGCGATGAGGCCATCGCCGCACTCGGTCGAGCACGCGCTGGGCTCGCCCACGCAGTTCCAGCCCGACTCGAGCAGGCAGGTCGCCGTGCAGCCGTCGCCATCGACGAAGTCGCCGTCGTCGCACTCCTCGAAGCCTCCGATCACCCCGTCGCCGCAGCCATTGGAGCAGACGCTGGGCTCCATGACGCAGGTCCAGCCCTGCTCGACCATGCAGGTGTCCGAGCAGCCGTCGCCGGACATGGCGCCGGCGTCGTCACACTCCTCGCCTCCGATGATGAGGCCGTCTCCGCAGGTCACCGTACAGAGGCTGGGCATCCCGGCGCACATGTAGCCCGTCTCGATCGTGCAGGCCCCCGAGCAGCCGTCGCCGTTGGCGACCCCCATGTCGTCGCACATCTCGACGCCGGCGATGATTCCGTCGCCGCACTGGGTGCTGCACACGCTGGGCTCACCGAGGCAGTCCCAGCCCAGCTCGGACACGCAGGTCGACGAGCATCCGTCTCCATCGAGGACCCCGGCGTCGTCGCATTCCTCGAGGCCGGCGATGATCCCGTCGCCGCAATCGGTCTGGCACATGGTGGGCATGCCCATGCAGATCCAGCCCGGCTCGAGCTCACAGGCGGCCGAGCAACCGTCGCCATCGTCGAGATCCCCGTCGTCGCACTGCTCCATGCCCGCGGTGATCCCGTCGCCACAGCCGGTCATGCAGACGCTGGGCTCCATGGCGCACGACCAGCCCAGCTCTACCTCGCAGGTGGACGAGCAGCCGTCGTCGGGCATCAGGTTGGCGTCGTCGCACCCCTCGTCACCCACCACGAGGCCGTCGCCGCAGATCGACTCGCAGACGCTGGGCACCTGGCCGCAGAAGAAGCCCTGCTCGATCAGGCACGATGCGCTGCACCCGTCGCCGGGGTCGGGGTTGCCGTCGTCGCAGTCTTCCATGCCCATCACGATGATGCCGTCGCCACAGACGGACGCGCACACGCTGGGCAGGCCCTCGCAGGCGTAGCCCTCTTCGACCTGGCACTCGGCCGAGCAGCCGTCGCCATCGATGACGTTGTCGTCGTCGCAGGTCTCGGGGTCCACGATGAGGGCGTCGCCGCAGATCACCAGGCACTCGCTGGGTTGTCCCTCGCAGGTGTAGCCCTCTTCGATCGTGCATGAAGCGCTGCAGCCGTCGTCGTCTTCGTCGTTGCCGTCGTCGCACTCTTCGAGGCCGGGCTCGAGCATGCCGTCGCCGCAGCCGGGCATCGTACCGGTGGTGTCTTGCCCCGTACTCTGCGCGTCACCCGAGGTGCTACTGTCGAGGCTGATGGTCGTGGGAGCGCCGGTGGTCGAGCTGTCGCCATCACTGGTGGTCGAGTCGTCGGCGGGAACGACCGTATCGTCGCCGCAACCGGCGGAGGCAACCGAGGATCCGAGGACGAGGAGGGAAATCCAGGAGCGAGCGTGCATGGTCTAAATCCGCGGGGAGCATACTCCATGCCGGATCGAGGCTCAGTGCGAGGTGGCAAAGTCGGGGCGGATGATCGCAATAATGGATCGAATACTGCCGAGCAGGCGGCGGTGTGTTGGGTGGTCGGGGTGTAGCTGGCGGGCGTGGTCCGACGGAGCCTGCTTTGAGGTCTCGCTCTTGGAACGCCGTTGGGGTCGCCGCGATCGCCTCGGCGATCCCACCCGGTCCCGGGCTGGCCCCCACGATGGGGCAGGATTCCCCACCATCCTGACTCGTCGAGATCGTCCGGTGCTACGGTTACCGTGAGGCGGCCGTGGATTTCGACGATCCGACTCAGCGCAAGGTCTTCTTCGAGCTGCACCACGATCTACCCCGCGAGGGCCCGGGCAGCCGGGCGTCCACGCGACGGGCGCTGGAGCTGGTCGGGCCGCTGCTGGGCTCGCCTCGGGTCCTCGATATCGCCTGTGGTCCGGGGACGCAAACCCTCGATCTGGCTCTGTTGCTGCCTCAGGCCTCGATCACCGCGATCGATCGGCACCCGGGGTTCGTCGAGCGAGCGCGCCGTCGGGTGGAGTCTCAGGGGTGGAGCGATCGGATCGAGGTCCTTCCGGGCGACATGCGCTCGCTGCCCTTCACGCCGGGCCAGTTCGATCTCATCTGGTGCGAGGGGGCGGCCTACATCATGGGGGTGGCCGAGGCCTTGCGGGCTTGGGCCCCGCTGTTGCGCGACCAGGGGCGCATCGCGCTGACCGAGATCGCCTGGCTGCGCGACGACGTGCCCCAGGCACTACGCCAGGGTTGGGAGGCCGACTACCCGGCGATGACGGACATCGAGGGCTGCCGGGCACGGATCCGTCAGGCGGGGTTATCGGTGGTGGGAGATTTCGTGTTGCCTGAGGCGGCCTGGTGGGACGACTACTATCGCCCCATGGAGGCTCGGATCGAGTCGCTGGCTCGTGCCTACGACGGGGACGCGATGGCCCTTGGTGTGTTGCAGAGCCACCGTGACGAGATCGCCATGTTCCGACAGATGTCCGCATACTATGGCTATGTGTTCTTCGTGATGAAGTGACGGGCCCGAGGCGTGCTCGCTCATCGAGCGTGGGTCCACGACACCGGCAGCGAGGTCAGCGAGCGGAATCCGAAGTTGGGCTTCCACGACACGGGCCGCTGACGCTCGAGCCCTTCGAATCGTTCGAACAGGGCCTGCAGCGCCGCGCGGGCCTCGATGCGGGCCAGCGCCGCGCCCGAGCACAGGTGGATCCCGAAGCCGAAGGTCAGGTGGGGATTGGGGCTCCTGTCGATCTCGAAGCGCTCGGGTTGGTCGAAGATCGCGGGGTCTCGGTTGGCCGCGGCTAGCACATGGATCACGCGGTGCCCGGCGGGGATCGTGACGCCGGCGATCTCGCGGGGGACGGTGGTGACCCGTGAGACCCGCTGCACGGGGCTTTCGTAGCGCAGCACCTCCTCGATGGCCCGGGCCCATGCCGGGGGGTCTTGGCGCAGGCGGTCCACCAGCGCGGGGCGGTCGAGCAGCAGGTGCACCGCGTTGCCGATGAGGTTGGTGGTGGTCTCGTGCCCCGCGAACATCAGGGCCACGCAATTGGCCAGCAGTGCGTGGTCACCTTCGTCGCCTTTGGGGTCGTTCGAAGGGAACGCGGCGAGCAGAGCACCCATGAGATCGTCTCGCGGCTCGGCGCGGTGGCGGGCCAGCACGTCGCGAAAGTAGTCGATCATGGCCAGGGTGCTGCGCTGGGCGTCCTGGACCCCGCGAAGGCCGGTGCGGGCCCCCAAGAACTGCGCGATGTCTTCGGACCAGGCCTTGAGGCGAGCACAATCCTCGGGTCGGGCGCCGAGCATCCGGGCGACGACGATGGCGGGCAGCGGGTTGGCCAGGTCGGCGACGATATCGAGCGAAGACCGGGCCGCAGCCAGGTCGAGCAGCTCGCCCACGAGCTGACCGATACTCGCCTGCATTCCGATGACGAGCCGGCGGCTGAGCGCGGCGTTGACCGAGCGACGCAGCGGGGTGTGGGCGGGAGGATCCTTGAACAGGATCCACTCCGACAGCGCGGTCAGCAGTGGATCGATGGCCTGGCGCTGGGGTGGCGTGAGGCGGTGGGCGAGAAAGGCGACCCGGTTGGAGGAGAGGGTGGGGTCGCGCAGCAGGGAGGAGATCTCCTCGTGTCCCCCTAAAAACCAGGTTCGGCTCTCGGGTTCGGGGCTACGAAGCAGTGGCCCGGTCGCGAAAGCCCGGCGGTATGCCGGATAGGGATCGCTCAGGATCTCGGGATCACCGAGGTTGGGAAGGGTCATGGTCTCGGCGGGACCCATGATCGATGCTGGCCGACAAGGGCGCGGTCGCGCCAAGGATAGCAACGAAGGCCCGGACTACGACACCCGTTCGGGTCGGCCACGGGTCGGCCACGGGTCGAAACCATAGGGAGCGAGACCGCCCGGCTCCCCCATCCGGCCTCGCACGCCAGGAGGGCTGGGGCGCGGGTGGATGATGGGAGCCGAGAGGACTCGCAGGGAAGAGACTCTAGTTCGACCCGAGGGGAGGATCGGGGGTTTCACCCGAAGGGCGAACAATTCCCGTCGTGCTCGTGGACCGGCCGGTCGTGGCCCGTACGTTCGGGTCGCCTTTGGTGTGACCTGCCGGACACGGCTCACCCGCCCTCCGGAGCGCTCAGGTCGGGTCGACGCTCGGGGGGCGACGCAGGGCGTCGGCGATCCACGCGGCGGCGCTCCGAGCTCGATCTTCCTGCCCTGGCTCGAAGGTCACCCCGCCCACGAAGGGGTGTCCGCCTCCACCGAAGCGCTCGCAGAGCGCCGCGAGATCGTGTGCACGCTGATCGGCGGGACACCACGGGTTATATCCGGCGGTGAGCGTGGCGTTGCCCCGAGGTCCGACGCTCGCGCTCACGACGTACTGCACCTGAGGGTGGTGGTAGTACGCGATGAACTTATTGTAGGCGCGTCCGGGCTGGTCGAGCAGATCGAGCTCCAGGACCCCCTGACGGACTCGGGCTCGACGCCCGATCAACTCGATGTCGAGGCGTTGTTGCTCGAGCACGGGCTCGATGGTTCGTTGCACGTAGTCGGCCCGAACGATCCTATCGAACGGTCGGGTCAGCAGATCGTCGATGAAGCGCGGCAGGAGGGTGGGATCGTCGTTGTGCTCGGCGAAGGTCATCAACCGCAGGGCCGCAGACTTGAGGTGCACCGCGGTGGCCGGGTCGGGAAACGCGGCCGAATCGATGATTTCGGCCCACTGCACCAGCTGCTGGTGGGATCGGGAGTCGAAGCCGAAGCGCTCGGCGGTGACGCGGGCGATGAGGCCCGTGCAGCTGGGGGCCTGCGGGTCATAGAACTTTTGGCCGCTTCGGTCGGCTTCGAAGTGCTCCTGCTGACCAGGAAGGGCAAAAGCGGAGCGATGGTGATCGAACCACCAGGTCAGGCGAGGATCGCGGCTGTAGCGAAAATCCACGCAGGCGACCTCGTCAGCCTCGAAATCGGCCGGGTCGAAGGGATCGCCGGTCCTATGCGCCTTGGGGATCAACACAAAGCGCGCCCCGGCGTCCCGATGGCGGCGGAAGAACGCACAAAAGAGCGCTGCGCTGGCGGCTCCATCGAAACAGCGTGCGTGGTGGAGCACGTGAACGAGCATGGGGCCGGGGACGATAGCAAAGCCCGACAAAGCCCCGGGGAGCGATCTCGGGCGGGGCCTTGGGCCTCGCTCGCTCACCGAACGCGCGAATGCGTCCTATACTCGGGGACGGCACCCGGATGCCCGATCCCAAGCCCAAGCCCTCCAAGCTCTCGACCCCCGTGATGGGGCGCAGCGAGGGCGACGCACGACTCGATCCGCCGGTCGACATGCCCCGGGAAGGGCAAGCGGTGGACGGCAAGTATCGCCTGGTCGCCAAGGTGGGTGAGGGAGGGATGGGGGTCGTGTTCCGAGCCGAGGATCTACGGCTCAAGCGCGAGGTCGCGGTCAAATTCCTGCACCCTCGCGTGGCCGGTGATCCCAAGCGCAGCGAGATGTTCTTGCGCGAGGCCGAGAGCATGGCCAAGCTCCGGCACCCCAACGTGGTGGAGGTCTACGACGTGGGGAGCTTTGGGCGGTCGCCCTTCTTGGTGATGCCCTACCTCCACGGGACCAACGTGGACGACTGGGCCGAGCGCCGCGGCGGGCCCCCGCTTTCGGCCGACGAGGTGGTGGGCATCGTGGGGCAGGCCTGCGGGGGGCTGCACGCGATCCACGAGCAGGGCCTGGTGCACGGCGACATCAAGCCGAGCAACCTTCTGGTCTCCGATTCCTTCGAGGTGATGGTGACCGATCTTGGCCTGGCCCGAGCGGTGAACGAGGGCACCTCCTCGCTCACACCACCGGGGACCCCGGGGTTCCTCGCGCCCGAGCTCATCGCCCGCGAGAAGATCCCTCCGGCGCTGGTCCACAAGGCCGACGTCTACGCCCTCGGGGTCACGGCGTACTGGCTGCTCACCGGGCAGATGCCGGTCGCCGACGACGAGCACGAGGTCTACGCGGTGCTCGTACGTCAGCTCGAAGATCCGGTCATCCCGCCCAGCGAGCGCCACGGGGGGCTCAACCCGGTCTTCGATCCGCCGCTGTTGCGCGCTCTGGACCGCACGCCCGAGCACCGCCCCGACGCGGTGGAGCTGCGCGATGCGCTCTTTACCGCGCGCGATCGCAGCCACGAGCCCGGCGCGGGGGAGCGCCCCTTCGTGGTGTTGGTCGACGACGATGCCTCGGTGCTCACCGCGCTCGAGGCCGTGGTCCGGGCGGCCTTGCACGAGCCGCAGATCGTGGCGGTCAAGGATCCGTTGGCCGCCTTGTCGGTCATCGAGTCTCGGCCGCCGGCGCTCATCATCACCGATCTGCAGATGCCGGGGCTCAACGGGGTGCAGTTCGTGGCGGCGCTGCGGCAGTTGCCCGCCACCAAGGACACGCCGGTCATCGTGCTCACCGGGGTGGGGGGGGCCAAGGACTGGCAGCAGCTCAACCAGATGGGCGTTCGTCAGTTTCTGGTCAAGCCGGTGGCCACCGACATCCTCAAGCACGTGATCCGCACCGCGCTGTTCCCCGAGCCGCCGGAGTAAGCGCGGCCAGTCACTCCATAGGGTGGAGTGCTCCGTACCGGAACTGCGTATCCGGTTGGTCGCGGTGCCACGGCACGGCACGGCACGGCCGGCGGGCAGGCAGGCAGGCAGGCAGGCACGCACGCACGATGAATGCGTGGCTCGTCACTGGCTCGCTCTGGGTACGTGCCCTGTGCTCGCCGTACCCTCGCGGCGTAGTTCCGCGCCGAACCTGGCGCACATTTCCAGCACGAGGCACGAGCGGGTTGCGCGCTAATCGCATCGTTCAGTCCAAAGGCGACGTGACCGGGTTGTCGAGCTGCGTGACCAGAGCCAGCACGTAGCGTTGCGCTCACACCCGCGGGGCCTCGAGAGCGGTGGGCTGTAATCGATTGCGCTTGACTGGGGCCATCTGCCTCGTTCGGTGGTTTGTCGGGGCAGGAAGCATCGACGTCCATGGTCCCCGGGAGCTCCCGGCTTCGTCCACGGCCTGGTTGAGACGACACCATCAACAATGCACAAGAGGTCAACTAGCGCGCTTGCCGGTACATGAATGACTTCCACTCCACTACGAACTCGCCGCCACTGGTAGTGGCTGGTGCACGGTCTACGTGTTCGAGCAATCCCGTCGTTGAGTTGGGCGCTGGGACATGCCGCAAAAGCGCTCACAGAGCGAGAGGGACCGACCGGCTGACCGATTGACCGACCGCGACCGACCGACTGACTGACCAGCTTTGCTATGCTAGAGTGGATACGCTAGAGTGGGTATGCAGGAAGCGAAATGCAGCAGGAAGCGCCTTTGACGCGGAAGATTCCCACCGAAGCGATTGGTTCCATACCCCGGCCACGAGAACTCTTGGATGCGTATAATGCGCATCGTCAAGGGACGATCTGCATGGACGAGTTGGAGGTGATTGCGCGTCGCGCCACCATCGACACCATCCGGCAACTCGAGCAAACCGGTTCGTCGTGTGTCGGGGATGGTGAGCAGAGAAAGTTCAACGGGTTTGCATCGTATTGTCTACATGGGTGTAGCAACATCGTCGAAGACGGCGTAGAAATTCCGTTTTCGGATGGTCATAGCCGGTACCTGCCGGTCCTCACGGAGGGCCCGTTCCGTTATGCGATCCGAGCATCGTCGTTTCTCCAGACCACCATGGAGAACACCAATTTTCCGGTGAAGCAGTCGGTGGTCGCTCCGTCATTGCTCAGTCTCGTCTACCCCAGGACCGGGATCGAGGACTATCCGCGCTGGCAGTTCCAAGAGGATCTCGTCGAGCAACACGCGCTCGAAGTTCGAGAGTGTCTGGACGCCGGCGCCTACAAGGTCCAGCTCGACTTTACCGAAGGGCGCTTCTCGCTGAAGCTCGATCCCTCAGCTGGATTGCTCGAGAGCATGGTCGACTTGATCAACAAGGGTTTAAGGGGCTTCACCGATGCCGAGCGGCAGCGGATTGGTGTCCACACCTGTCCCGGCAGTGACCTCGACGCCACCCATAGTGCCGATGTTGACTATAAAGACCTACTGCCAACGCTCTTCAAGATCAATGTAGGCAACTACTACATCGCGATGGCCAGCGAAGAGGACCCTGAGCGTGCTCTTCGGCTACTCAAGACACTGCTACGGCCCGGGATGCGGATCTTCGTTGGGGTGATCGATCCGATCGATCCGCGCATCGAGACGCCGGAGGAGGTCAAAGAGCGGGTCTTGCAGGCGGCTCGGTTCATTCCGGTGGATCAGTTGGGAACAACGGACGACTGTGGCTTTGCGCCGTTCGTGGATGATTGCTCGACCTCGCGCGAGACCGCGTTCGCCAAGATTCGCGCGCGGGTCGAGGGGACGCGACTGGCCGAGGACATCCTGTCCGCGCCTGGCTGAGCCTATGATTCGCTTGTCCGAGCCATTGTTGTGATGACGGGCACCGTAGAGCAGGATGCTCTCCTGCGCACCATCGAGCGACTCAAGACCGAGCAGGAGGCTCTCCGGCAAGAGAACCGATACCTGCGGCGACAGCAGCAGGTGCTGCAGAGTAATCGCTCGAACCTCGTCGAGATCCAGCGCATCGCCGGCATCGCGGACATCGTGGTCTATGAGGTCAATGCAATGAGCAACCAGCTTCATTGCCCGGATTCCACGATCTCCGTGTTTGGTATCCTCGATGATGACGCCTCGCTCGAAGACCTGTTTCGGGTGATCCACCCGGAGGATCGCAGGCGCTTTGAGAGGCACTATGCCGACGCGCTCATCGACGGAGAGCCTCACCGAGGGACTCACCGCATCGTCTTGTCGGACGGAACGACGCGTGTCGTCCACCACCACATCAAGACATTCATGGCGCTCAACGGCCTGCCGATCAAGACGGTGGGCTTGATCCAGGACATCACCGAGCGTCAGCGGATCGAGACCGAGCTCGCGGCGGCGCTGCGGCGGGCCGAGGCGGCCACGAAGGCGAAGTCGGCGTTCCTGACCAACATGAGTCACGAGATCCGGACACCGCTCCATGGGGTCATGGGCCTGGCTCAGATCATGCAGACAACGGAGCTCAGTCCGTCGCAGAAGGACTACATCGACAACATCCTCATCTCGTCTCACACGTTGCTGGATCTCATCAACGATATCCTCGATCTCGGGAAGATCGAGGCGGAGAAGATGGAGCTCGAGGTCACGGAGTTCAAGCTCGACGACTTGCTCTCGGCGCTCTCGGTCTTGTTCCGCAGCATTACGCTCGACAAAACAGTGGAGTTGCGGATCGAGCGAGATCCTCGGGTGCCCAGCACGCTGGTGGGCGATCCACTGCGTGTACGCCAGGTCCTCACGAATCTGGTCAGCAATGCGGTCAAGTTCACTGAGCGTGGACATGTGGCGATCGCGGTCGAGGCGATCGCGGTCAGCGAGCATGAGGTCAGCGTGCGGTTCATCGTGCGTGACACCGGCATCGGCATCCCCACCGACAAGCTCGACACACTGTTCGACTCGTTCACCCAGGCCGATGACTCGACCACCCGCAGATACGGCGGGACGGGTCTGGGGCTGGCCATCTGCCGGCATCTGGTGACGTTGATGGGGGGGCAGCTGGGGGCGCAGAGCGTAGTGGGCCACGGATCTACGTTCTGGACGACGTTGCGCTTCGGGCGCGCGCAATCGCTAGCGGCCACGCGGTGCCCGACGCCCGATGACCACCCGCTGCAGCCCGACGCATTGGTCGGCGCGAAGATCTTGGTGGTCGAGGACAACGCGGTCAACCGCAAGGTGGCGGGGCATCTCTTGCGCAAGAGCGGGATCGACGTCGACTACGCACATGATGGGATCGAAGCACTGAGCATGGTGGAGAGTCACGCCTACGACTTGGTGCTGATGGATATGCAGATGCCCAGGATGGACGGGTACGAGGCGACTCGTCGCATTCGCGAGGATGGTCGGAGCGCGCTTCCCATCATCGCGATGACGGCACATACGATGGTTGGCGATCGGGACAAGTGCCTGCAGGCGGGTGCCGACGACTACATCGCCAAGCCGGTTCGGTTCGCGCCCTTGCTTGCTCTGTTGCTGAAGGTCATCGGGCGTTGCCGTCGTCGGGCACAGGGCGCCAGCGGCTCGCTCGGCGAGTCGACCCCCGGGGGGTCTGGCGAGCGCCGCTGTGACGGGCGAGGTGCATGAAGGATCGCCGCTCACGGCACGGGCTCGTCGAAGTGCACGCACCAGTTGAATAGCGGGTAGCCATGGCGACTCACGGTCGCGTCCGAGTCGCGCAGGGTGCCCCGGGCTCCGGTGGTGGCCCCCGCGGCCTGGCCTGCGAGTCCTCGCATCGCGTAGCGGATCCGCTGGCCCGTACCTACCGGGATCTCGCTGAGCGTCAGCCGCACGGTGTCGTCACCCGAGAGCTGCACGCTCGTGATGCGGGGCGGATCTTCGCTGTCGTCGGTGTACTCGAAACCGTGGTTGCCGGGGTCATCGATCCGGTCGTCGTCGAGGACCAGGGGCGGCACGGGGACCCACAGCCGCACGGTGATCTGCGCGCCGTCATGGACGATCGATCGCGGCGAGACCGGTCGCCATGGCTCGCCCTTGAGCAGGGCGTGCTCGAATACCTTGGCGTGCATCTCCCCGAGCCAGCGCTCGCCGTCGCCGGTGAGGTGCACGCCGTCGGCCACGTAGGGCAGCATGTACTTGGGCCCGACCAGGAGGATCCGATCGGGTCGGGCCCGCGACGCGGCGAGCTGGAGCAGGGGGATCGCCGAGGTCTCGGACGCGAAGGCGGTAAAGCTCGACATCTGATCGGTCAGCAGCGGCACTGGCCGCAGTTGCCCGGTGATCGCCTGAATGTCGGCCTCGTAGTCGCGCTGCCACTGCTGGAGATCGAGGTCATAGCGGGTGTTGCCCCCTACGTGATCACTCTCGCCGTGGATCGCCACCACGGCTCGCACCGCATAGCCCTCGCCATGCTCTGTGGCCAAGGCCAGGCCCGCCTCCACCTGAGCCATGCCCTCGGCGTAGGGATCGGTGCCCCGAGCCAGCGCGTTATAGGGGCGGCTGCTCACCCCGTGGGCCGACATCAGCGAGCGGTGGTCGCCACCCGAGGTGCGCGCCGACGCGGTGAGCCAGTTGGCCATCCCCGAGGCCAAGGTCTCACCCAGCGCTCCGTCGGCGCTCTCGACCAGGGGGCGTAGCGCGTCCAGGTTCTCGCCGCCCGCCCGGACCCCGGTGGCGAACGAGACGTTGTCGAAGGGCTGGGTGGTGCTGACCAGTCGGCTCTGGGAGCCCACCGACAGCGACTGCCCGGTGATCAGCACATGATGCAGTGGGGTCTTGCCCCCACCTTCACACACGTCGAGCGGGGACGCGCAGGCCAGGGTCTCGTTGCTGCAGGCGGATCCCAGCGCGGATCCCAGCGCGGATCCCAGCGCCAGCGGGGCCCAACCGGTGGCGAGCCGCACGGCCAGTATTCCCGTGCGTGACCGGGAGCGCATGGTCTTACCTCGGGAGCGGAGCATTGCAGCGAAACATCGGTGCCACGGCGGGCGAGTTCACACCCAAACCGCAGCATAGACCATAGACAGCAGGCAATGGCGTCGGAATCTGCATCACCGTTCTTCGTAAGGGCCAAGGGAAAAACGGTGGCATGGATCCTGTAGGAGGGCCGCAGCGACATGCGAGCCCGCAAACCGCTCGAACTCGCGTTCCTCGGTGCTGTGGCCCTCGGGGTCACGCTCGGGGCCGGCGCCTGCCGCTCCTCGGAACCCGGGGTGTCCGAAGGAGACTCCTCGGGGGGCCCCTCCGAGATGGACCCCGACCAAGAGCCCGAGCCCGAGCCCGAGTCCGAGCCCGAGCCCCAAGAGCCCTTGTTCGCGGCTCCGCTGCGTCGGCTGACCGAGGCGCAGTATCTCGCGGTGGTGGAGCAGCAGCTAGGCGTGGATGTCTCGGAGCTCTCGCTGCCGGCCGACGGTCGGGTGGGCCCCTTCGTGGGCAATGCCTCGGCGCCGCTCTCGGGGCTGCACATCGATCAGTACTTCGCCGCTGCCCAACAGATCGCCGAGCAGGTCGAACTGTCCGCGTTGCACCCCTGTGGTGAGGCGCCCGCCGACGAGTGCGTGTCGGATTTCATCGACGACGTGGGCGCGGCGCTGTGGCGGCGGCCGGTGCCCGACGAGGATCGCGGGCGGCTTTTGGCGGTCTACGACGTCGGTCGGGAGGCTCGTGAGCCGGCGGCGGCGTTGCGCTTGGTGGTGGTCGCGCTGCTGCAGTCGCCGTACATGCTCTACCATATAGAGATAGGGGTAGAGATAGGGGTCGAGATCGGCGAGCCGGTGGACGGCGAGGGCACCGCGTTCCGCCTCGACGGCTACGAGGTCGCCAGCCGCCTATCCTTCTTGCTGTGGAATATGGCACCCGACGCCGAGCTGCGGGAGGCGGCGGCGACCGGAGAGCTCGACACCGCCGAGGGGATCCGGGCCCGCGCCGAGCGGATGCTCGACGACCCGCGGGCGGCCGAGCAGGTCGGCAACTTCCACATCCAGTGGTTGGGGGCCGAGGGGCTCCAGTACCTGGCCAAGGATCTCGAGCGCTACCCGGTGTGGTCCGAGCCCGCGCTGCGGGACGATCTGCGCCAGGAGATCATCGATTTCACCAGCCACGTGGTGCTGGAGGCCCAGGGCTCGGCCGGCAACTTGGTGACCGCGCCCTACTCGTTCCCGCGGGGGGATCTATTTCGGATCTACGGGTTGGTCGAGCCGCCGGGGCACGACCCGTCGCAGCCGGTGGGGCTCGACCCCCAAGAGCGCTCTGGGGTGCTGACCATGCCGGGGGTGCTGGCGTCGCACGCGGCGGCGGCGGAGACCTCTCCGGTGCATCGTGGGTTGTTCGTGCTGGAGAACCTCCTGTGTGTCGAGATCGCGGGGCCGCCTCCCGAGCTGGACACCTCGCTCCCCAACGTCGATCCTGACCAGGCGCCGTCGCGCCGGGAGCTGCTCGAGCAGCACGAGCAGGATCCGGCGTGCGCGGGCTGTCACGTCATCATCGATCCGATGGGCCTGCTGTTCGAGCACTACGATGCGATCGGGGCGTGGCGCGACTACGACTACGACTACGACAGTGAGATCGACACGGCGGTGGTGATCGAGACCAGCACCGACGTCTCGGGCGCCATGCAGGCGGTGCCCGAGCTGGGGCAGGCTATGGCTGCCAGCGAGGACTACCGCCGCTGCATGATCGAGCAGTGGAGCCGCTTCGCGCTGGGGCGTGAGCTGGGATCCGCCGACGAGGACGCCCTGGATGCTCTGTCCGAGCAGGGGGCGGACGACCTGGTGATCCGTGAACTCATCCTCGACCTGGTCGCGTCCGACATGTTCCGGCACCGTCCCCCCCACCCCGCGTCCTAGGAGCACCGATCCGATGAACAACGCACGCCGCTCCATGCCTCGCCGCCGCCGCTCCTTGGCCATGCCGACCCGCCGCCGCCTGCTCGGCGGCCTGGGGGCGGGCATGGCCCTGGCTCCTTGGGTCCCCTACCTCGGCGCACGGGCCGACGAGGGGGACGTTCGGCGGCCCACCAACCTGGTGCTCGTCTATCACCCCAACGGTCTCGAGGAGGGGTGGATGCCCGTCGGCTCGGGCCAGGATTTCGAGCTGGGGAGCATCCTCGCCTCTCTCGGGCCCCACCGCGACGACATCCTCGTCGCCGGGGGGTTCGAGGGGGGGATCAGCAACGAGGTGCTGGCCCACAACGAAGGCATGGTGTCGATGTGGACGGGCAAGCGCCAGATCGGCGAAGAGGGGTACTCCGAGTATCCGTCGATCGATCAGCTCGTCGCCGATCGCATGGGCAACCTGGCCCCGTTCCGGTCGCTGGAGTTCGGGGTGCAGTCGGTGGCGGGTACCTCGCTGAGTAACAAGACGGTGATGTGCTATCGCGACGGTCAGCCGATCCAGGCCGAGGATGACCCGGCGCAGATGTACGACCGGATCTTCGGGATCACCGGCGAAGATCCCACCCAGGCCCGGGCCGAGCGCAAGAGCATCTTCGACGCGACCCACGGCAGCCTCGAGGCGATCCGCCGCGCCTACGGGGCCGAGGATCGGGAGCGGATCGACCGGCACGCCCAGTTCCTGCGCGAGACGGAGATGCGGCTCGAAGCCCTCGACGAGCTCAGCTGCGGGCAGACGGTGGAGCAGAGCAGCGAGGGAGGGGCGCTGGCCAATCAGCCGGCGCGTTTTGCCGATGCGGCTGGGGTCCAGATGGATCTACTGACCGCGGCGCTGTCTTGCGGGATCACCCGCGTAGCCAGCCTCCAGTACGCCAACAGCACCACCCTGGTTCCCATCGATGGCTACGCGATGCACGGGACGATGCACTCGGGGACCCGCGAGCAGAAGCAGCAGATCAACCAATGGTTCGTGGAGCAGCTGGCCGCGCTGCTCGACCGGCTACGCGCCGTGGAGTACGAGGACGGGACCACGCTGCTGGACGATACGCTGGTCGTGTGGGGCACGGAGATGGCGGTGGGCAACCACCTCAATTTTCCGATCCCCTACATCCTGGCGGGGGGCGGAGCGGACGGATACTTCAAGCTGGGGCACACGTTCGACCTGGGAGACGAGCGACCTCGGCACACGCGCATGCTGATCTCGATCTTGCATGCGATGGGACTGGACGACATCAACCAGCTGGGGGACTTCCAGGGATCTGGCGACGTGGACCCCCTGTTGGAGCTGAGGAGGGCCTGATGCAGCGTTCTATCGTGCGAGGAATCATGGTGGGCCTGGTCGCGCTGGGGCCGGCGCTCGCCTGCGGCGAGGGGGACGATCCGCACAGCGAGCTTTTCGGGACGACGGAGGCGGAAAGCGGGCTCGCGAGCGGGGCCGGCGAGGGCGGGGCCGGCGAGGACGAGGCCGACGACCAGAGCAGCGAGGGGGGCTCCGAGGATGGCAGCAGCGGCGCCGAGCCGCCCGAGGACGGCGAGGACCACGTGTGCGAGATCGGGGAGATCCGGCCGTGTGATTGCCCCGATGGGATGACTGGGCAGGAGGTCTGCGTCGATGTTTGCGGGGTCTACTCGGCGTGCGGGTGTCCCACCGACCCAGACGTCTACGAAGAGCCCGAACAGCCCGAGCCGACGTACTGCGGTGATCTCGAGTGTGCCCCCATGGTCGAGGAACAGACGGAGGCCGGGGCCGAGCCCTGCTGTACCGCCGACGGGATGTGCGGGGGGCAGGCCGACTTCATCTTTGGCTCGCAGTGTGTGGAGCGTTTTGGGGATCCGGGGGATCTGGACGATCTTACCTGCCCGGACGAGTTCCCCCCCTTCCTCGATCTCGACGGTTGCTGTCGCCCCGACGGGATGTGCGGGCTATCGATCGACTATATCAACAATTGGGACATCGGCTGCATCGAGCGCACCGAGATGATGGAGCTGCTCAACGCAGACAACCTCGCCCGGACGATCCTCGCGATCCTCGCGGGGTTCGGCACGGCCGACGTGGACTACGCGCCGATCGCGTGTAGCCCGGGATGAGGCGTGCGACGCGGTGACCATGAGCAACGGGCGACGTGGAGCCTCCGTGTCGCCCGCCCCTGGGGTTGGGGCCCAGGTTGGGGCCCGGTCGTAACGGCCGACTCAGCGCCACCGGCGAAATAGGTTGCGGAGCCCGGGTCGCCGGGGCTCGGGCTCGCCGGGCGGGTCGATGCCGAGCGCATCGGCCATCTGTCGGGCCGACGCGAAGCGATCCTCGGGCAGCTTGGCCAGCGCCTTGCCCACGATCGCCTCCACTTCAGCGCCGATCCTAATCTCGGGCGCGGCCTGGGCCATCGCCGGGATCGGGTTGTAGATGTGCTGGAACATCAGCGAGGCAGACGCCTGGCCCACGAAGGGAGGGCGCCCGGTCAGCATTTCGTAGGCGAGCACGCCCACAGCGTAGAGATCGGTGCGGGCGTCGATCGGCCGGCTGAGGCACTGCTCGGGGGACATATAGGCCGGTGTGCCCAGCACCACGCCGTCGACCGTGAGTGGTCGGGTCGGCCCACCTTCGTCGTCGACCAAGATCTTGGCAATGCCGAAGTCGAACACCTTGATGAAGTCGTCGCTGCCCATCCGAGACACGCGGAAGATGTTCTCGGGCTTGATGTCGCGGTGGATCACCCCGTGAGCGTGGGCCACCTCCAGCGCCGCGAGCACCTGCACCAGGATCGGCTTGGCGCGCGCCCAGGGCAGGGGGCCCTCACGGCGCAGGGTGGTGCCCAGGTCTTCGCCCTCGAGCAGCTCCATCACCATGAAGGGGCGGCCGTCCTCGGTCTCCCCAAAGTCGGTGATCTCCACCACGTTCTCGTGGCGCACCTTGGAGGCGGCGCGGGCTTCTTGGAGGAAGCGGACCATCACCACGGGGCGTCGAGCCAGCCTTGCGCCGAGCACCTTGATCGCGACGGGGCGGCCGATCGTCTCGTGCTCTGCCCGGTAGATCTGCGCCATGCCGCCGTCGCCGAGCAGCTCGCGCACCACGTAGCGTCGGGCGAGCCGGGTCCCGGCGGGGAAGGCGTCGAGCGGCGCGGTCATGCTCTTGTCATGCTTCACCGCTGGCTCACCCCAGACTCAACCCAGACTCACTATAGCAGCCGGCGAGCGTGGCGCCCGGCGGTATGACACGAACTACGTGTCGTCGGGACAATTGGTGAGTCCCTCGATCCAGGTGCGCACCACGCTGGCCGCCGGATCGGGAATCGAAGTGGCGAAGGGAGGCATCTGCCAGGGGCCTCGGCTCGACAGCCGCAGCCACACCAGCGAGTCGGTCGGGTCGCGCGGGGCGATCCGGTGGTCGGCCATGAAGGTGCTGGAGTACTGCGGCGGCACGCCGCACAGCTGGGTGAGCGCGGTGGGGGTGCTCCAGCGCAGATCCATGTCGAGGTTGGGCGGCGTCCACCCACCGGGGCGATGGCAGTGGCCGCAATTGGCGTGGAGGTAGGCACGGGCCCGCACCTCGTCGGAGAGCGTAGGATCGCGATAGTCGGCGATCGGCTCCGTCGTCGGCAGGGGGGTGTCGAACAGCTCCGCGTCGGTCAGCGCCTCCAACTGGGGGGCCACCCGCTCGGCGTAGTCGATCTCGCGAGCGAGCTGGTCCAGGCGGGGCCCGAGCGCGCGCACGTCGCCGTTGCCGTGGCAGTAGCCGCACTCGTCGCGCGAGGGGAAGGTGTGGCGTACGACGGTGGGGGCACCGCCCACCGCGGTCAATAGCGGGACGGACTGGCCGTCGTCGAGCAGGGTGGCCTCGGTCCCGTCCTCGTTCCACGCGTAGCTGTGGAATTCCCAGGTATAGCTGCGGCGGATCATCACCCGAGTTTCCACCGGGGTGACGCGCTCGGGCTCGAGCAGATCGAGGGGGTAGGAGAAGTTCTTGAGGATGATCGAGCCGATCGGAAAGCGCAGGCGCCCGTCCTCCTCCACGTGGGTCCGGGCCTTGGGGGGCAGCACCAGGTAGCGCTCCTTGACGGAGCCGTCGGTCCACAGCGGGGCATTGAGCGCGTAGGGGATCAGATCGGGGGCTGGTGTGCTCACCCCGGCGCCTTCGAAGCAGTGGCTGTTGGATAGGGTGGTGGGAAACTGGCCTGGTGGTCGCTCGATGGCCAGGCGCCCCACTCGACCGTCCGCATCGATCGCCCACAGCCCGCCCGCGGGATCGGCGGCCATGGCGGCCAGCGTGGGGCTGAGCTGGCCCACCACCGCGCGGGCGCTGGGCTGCTGGGCGGTCAGTGGGCGCGCGGCGAACAGGCGCCCCGAGCAGCGGTCGCTGTAGACGATCGCTCCGTCGAGATCGGGATCGAGCCCGTTGGCTACCGCGCTGGGTCCCACGCCGCAGTCGTCTTCGGCGTGGTGATAGGACGCCACCGGCAGCTGGGTGTCGATGTTGTCGCAGCCGCCGGGGAGCCGGCAGTTGGCCCCCTCGAGGCGGGGCCACCCCAGGTCGGAGGCGACCGAGACCAGGCTGACCTCGGAGACCGCCGCGCCCCGGTCCACGCACCACAGTCGATCGCGGGCCTCGTCGCGCATGCACCCGATGGGGTCACGCAGGCCCCATGCCCAGGTCTCGGCCGCGGCTCCGGGCTGGTCGGACAGCGGGTTGTCGGCCGGCACGTCGTAGCCAAAGGGGCTCGACAGGGTCGAGACGTCCAGCCGTAGCAGGTTGCCCTCGCGGGCGTCGGGACGATCGGCGGGGCCGCCGAACTCGCCGTCGTCGCCGTCGCCTAGCGGCACCCACAGCAGATCCTCGGCCATCAGGAGTCCCGCGCCATGACGCGCTTGCTCGTCGAACTCCACAAAGAAGGTGTTCAGGGCGGAGGTCGGGTCGATCGAGCGCGGTCCGTCGACGGTGTAGCGGACGATCCGAGTGCGGGAGGGCTCGATCGCGCGGGAGCGGACGAACAGCGCGTCGAGCCCGTTGCTGGGGCCCAACGCCAGCCCCGTGACCGGGTCGCCATCGGCCGACCGGAGCTCGCGGAGCGGCTCGGTCGGGTCGGTGGGATCGACGGTCCACAGCGCGCCGTCTTCGGTGCCGATCCACAGGATGCCGTCGGGGCTGACCGTCATGGCGCTGGCCCCGGGGACCGCGGGGACCGTGGACGCGGAGAAGCCCAGCGGGGGCAGCAGGCCGGGCGCCCAGCCGTCGAAGCGGCAGATCTGTGTCTGCGCTCGCTGGGGCAATGGGGGGGCGTCCGACGGCGGCTCGACGGGCGGCTCGCCGCTTTCACCGGTGGAGGTCCCCGAGTCTTGCGCCGGGGGGCTCGTGTCATCACCACAGGCTCCGATGGCGATCGCCACCCCAAGCCCTACGGCCATCGCTCGTCCCCGCGTGCCCATCGACCCCGGATCGGAGGATAGCAGCAAGCTGCGCTCGGCCATGCGCGAGTCCGTGCAACATGTGCGCGTCTTCGGGGGGGCCTGCGAAGCCTCGCGGCCTGCGCGGTTTTGCGGCGATCGGGTCGCTGTGATCGTTCGCTCGGGTGTGGGCACTACCTTGGCGATGCTGCCCGTGCTGTTTGGCTTGTCTTTGTCATCGTTGCTGATGTGGTCCGGCCCACCCACGCTACCGGACCGACCGAGCTCGATTCCCGCCGAGGGAGCTGGAGCGACGGAGGGAGCGGAGCCCACGCCGCCCGCGCGGCCCGATTCCCCGAGCAACGTCGTGCCGGTGCCACTCCAAACGGCGCAGCCCAAGGCGGCGCCGTCCCAGCCGGTGCAGCCGGTGCAGCCTCGGTCGGTGCAACCTCGGTCGGTGCCGGTCCAGACGGCGCCGGGCCAGGCGTCGACGCCCCCGGCCGGGGTGTCACCACCCGCCCAGCCGTCACCGACGACCGCGTTGGTCGGCCCCGCCGGGCCCGATCCTTCCACCCATACCCCGCTCGATGACTATGTCGCCGTTCGTCCCCCCACCTGGCGCGGGACGGGCATGTTGGTGGCCGCGGGGATCGTCTTTGCCCACGCGATCACCTACCAGGGGATCGACAGTTTGGTGTTTGGCAACGTGGCTACCGGCGGGATCGAGCGCGCGCTGATGGCCACCACCATCGGTCTAGCCGCCGGCGGGGGGGCGGTACGGGCCCGAGCCGACGCCTATGACGACACTGCGCTTGGGCGTAAGCGACCCAACACCCGCCGCGCGCTGATCGCTGGGGCGGCGCTGACCGGAGTCGGCGCGGTGATGGGGCTGGTCAACGAGGGCCTGTGGTGGCGCTGTGTGTTCGATGGCTCGGGGCCTTACCGCACCGACGGCAACGACTTCGGCTTCTCGGCCTTCGACTGTCGGTATGGGATCTCACGGGGGCTGTTGGATCTGTCCACCGGGGTCACCTCCGCGGGGCTGGCGATGATGAGCTGGGCGCTCGTCTACCGCCGCGACGCGCGGGCCTATCAGCGTGCTCGGGTGATCGGCCTGCGGCCTTCGATCGGTCGCGATCGCCTTGGTTTGAGCCTTGGGGGGCGGTTTTAGTATGCGACGCGTCGTGCTTGTTGTGCTTTTCGGTGGACTGTTGGGCGCGTCGGCGTGCCGCCCGGCGAGCTACGAAAAAGACGTCCGAGTGATGGTCCCCGTGTCGCCGCCATCGGATGGCCCTGGCGCCGAGCCGCCCGCGCCTCGAGGGCGGGTGCTCTACCCGGCACAAGACGTCCGGGTGGTGGTGCCCTACGACGAGGTGATGCCGCGGGGTCTGGACAAGGCCACTGTCGGTGGTCGCTGACCGACGACGCTCCGTATAGGGGTTAAGAGTCCGCGCGACCAGCCGCGGGGGGCACCGGGGGCAGCGGCCAGGACGGCGGCGCGTTACCGCCCGGCTTCGGCGATGACGACGCGGCTGCGGGCTGCGGCTGTCGACACGGGCGAGCTGGATCCGTGGGTCTGTGGGTGTTGCTCGTGGGGCTGGGGCAACGCCGTCTTCGGTGACCTGCGGGGGTTCATCGCTCGGGCAGGCTCAATGGTTGGTATCGAATAGTTCGTCGGCCGAGCCGATTGTAAAAGCGCGCGCGAACCAACCGTGGAGCACGCGTTCGTCCCGGGTGGCCAGGACGCGCTCGCGCTGATCCTTGGCAATGGGTACAGCCCGGTAGCGAAGCACATCGAGCAGCGACTCGGCCCGACCCCGAACAGCCCCTTCGGTGAGACCTCTAGTATGGCCCAACTCGATGCCTTCGAGCATTCCTTTGGTGCGGCCCAGCTCGATGCCTTCGGTAAGGCCTTCGGTATGGCCCAGCTCGATGCCTTCGGCGAGACCTTCAGTACGGCCCAGTTCGATGCCCTCGGTGCGGCCCAACTCGATGCCTTCGTTGAGACCTTCAGTACGGCCCAACTCGATGCCCTCGTTGAGACCTTCAGTGCGGCCCAACTCAAGGCCTTCGCTGAGAGCCTCGTCTCGTAGTTCGTCGGCGATGGTACGGTACATTTCTCTACTCTCCCTGCTTACGGACTCGGCGATGAGATCTCGCAACGGTGAGTCTGGTTGGAACACTTGGGTAGTGTAAGTCCATAGCGCACGAATGTCCTTCATGCCAAGTGGGGAGTCTTGGTCCATAACTTGGTCGAACAGAGGTGCCAAAGTTTTCAGCCGGCTCGGCGTCAACGACGACGGATTTTCGTATGCATACAGCAACGCCCGGGTGATCTCTACCAGGGCGAGTGGTCCTGAATGTGCCAGCGTGTCATTGAGCACCGAGCCCGAGAGATCGTCGACGAGCAGCTCAAGTTCCACGTTGAGACCCAGCCGCTGGCGCAGTGTCGGCGTCAATGCGAAGAGTTCGGTGAGTCTTCGCGGGGTGTTACGGGCTGGATGCTGGAGAAGGACGATGGGGAGGATCGCCGGTACTGTGGATCGCTTGGGGCGCGTAGCGAGAAGCTGGCTCCACATGTTGCTCATGTACTCGAGTACGCGGCAAACCAGCAGCAACTCGGGCGTCGACTGATGCTCGAAGGCCAGGTAGAGGCACACGCGGACGTCGCTGTCGACCAAGTCCACGGAAAAGCGTAGGTCGGCGAACCGGGGGCCGAGCCTCTCGTTGACGTCCGCGGTGGGCAACGGCGTCAAGGAGTCGAAGTCGATGATGCGGTGGATCGCCGGATCGAGGACGTGGCGTAGCTCGATCGCCATGGCTTCCGGCCGGCTAAAGACATAGCGCACCAGAGCATCGTGCGCTTTGGGTCGACTCGAACTGCCCGGCATCTCGGCCGGTCACTAATGCGAAATCAGTACCGGGGCGGCGGCCAACGATCTCGAAGAGTTGGCAGCGGCAAAGTGCTCGGTGGCCCACCGGTTGGCCGGGGGGTGGCCCGTGGGTGGGCCAGGTCATGCTCGACCGCGAACCTCGGTCCGTCGGTCGTCGGTCTTTCCCGCAGTGCTCGAGCCGATCCTGGCCCACCCACGACTGCTCGGGTGGCCCGGGCTGCTGGCCCGGGCTGCTGAGCCCGGGCTGCTGAGCCCGGGCTGCTGGGCCCGGTCGTTGCTACTTGCGCAGGCCTCGGTAGGCGAACTCGACCGCGAGTGTTTCGTCGAGCGCGAGCAGCTTCTCGAAGTACAGCGGCTCGCCCTGCAGGGGCAGGCTCACCTCCACCGGGACCGCCCCCGTGCCCAGCGCGCCGCTCTCGCTCTGCTTGACGGCCTGTTGCTCGAACGCCGGGGTCTCGGTCTCGATGTAGTGGTAGTCCTCGGTCGGGATCGGATCGGACAAGAACTCCACCTGGCGCAGGCTGCCGTCGAAGCTACGCTTTTTGACCTTGGCGCGCTCGGGCGAGTAGATCGTCCAGGCCACGTAGGTGCTGGGCGCGTCGGCCTGGGGCAGCGAGGCGACGAAGGCTCCCCGCCCGTTGTCGGCGGTCGGCTCGACGCTCTCGACGTAGACCACCTCCACCTCGAACGCCGCCAGTGATCCGCCCGTGGCCTGCGAGCGCAAGAGCGGCACCATCACCCGCCCGTCGGAGGCCTTGGCGGGCTGCACCGCGCGGCCGCCCACCAGGGCGCTCCATAGCTCGGCCCCCGGCGGCAGGGCCAGGCGCAGGAACTGCCGCCGGTTGTTGCGGATCCGGTACTTGACCGAGGTCAGCCGCCGTCCCTGGCGGGTCCACATGGTGCGGGCTCGGGTCTCGTCGAGCAGGGTCACCAGCACGTCCACGTCGTCGTGCTGGGCGACGGTCAGGGGGATCGAGGGGGCCGCCCCGAGGTACTTGTAGCCCAGCAGCACGGGCTGATCGGTGATCCCCAGGATCGCCGCGGGCAGCGAGCGCACGTCGACCACGGTGGCGTCGCTCACCTCGCCGGCGCCCACCTCGAGGTTGCCGCGGGATTCCACGCCCACCCAGCCCTTGGCCCGCTCTACGCCGATCTGCTTGATGATCGGCGCCTGCAAGTCCTGGCTCTTCTCGCCGACCACCTTCTCCATCTGGAGCTGCAGCGAGTAGGCGCCTTCGGCCGCATAGTTGAGCACCACCTCGAGGGTGCCATCCTTGACGTTCCAGTCGCGGATCCCCGAGCCGGTGACGTCGAGCAGGGTCATGTCCTTGGGCAGCGAGAAGCGCAGGGTGTTGACCCCCGCGAAGAGGATCGTGTCTTGGATCGTGGTGGTGGTGCGCATGAGTCCGTCGCCGATCCCCACCAGGGTGTAGACCTCGGCGTAGACCCGGGCGTCTTGCTTGGCCGCCTCGGGGATCTCCACCTGCCAGCTGACCGACAGGGAGCCGGTCGCGGGCAGCGTGGCCTCCACCACCCGGTCGCCCCCCACCACCTTGTCCGACGAAAGGCGGGCGTTGGCCACGGTGAAGTCCAGGTCTTGATCGGCGGGCACGGCCAGCTCGAGCTCGGTGGCGCCCGAGGGGGCCAGATCAAAGGCCAGCGAGCTGCGACCCTGGGCGGTGGTGACCGCGGCGGCGAACTCTAGCTCGAGGTCGAGCGCGCCTCGCTTGTCGGTGACCAGCGTGTAGTAGCCGTCCTCGATCACCACCGCCGCTTCCTTACCGCCGATGGTGGCTTTTTGCAGGGCGACGGTGGCGGGCAGCACCGGGACGCGCGCCCAGCCCTTCTTGGCAAGCACCTCGATGTGCATCTTGGCCTTGAAGGTGGCGGCGTGGGGTCGCCCGTCCTCGATCAAGACCTTGCCCGTGTAGCGGGCCGAAGCCAGCGCGTGGTCACGAGGGGCCTGGGCCTCCTGCTCCTTGCTCTTTTCGTAAAGCTGGAGGAACTCGTCGAGCTTCATCACCACGCGCTCGGGCTCTTGGGCCCCGGCGGCGGCGGGCAAGGTGAGCAGTGCGGCGAGCAGGGTGGCGGGGATGATGCGGATAGTGCGCATGATCGGATTCTCGTGGCGGCGAGGAGGAAGGGGATGAGGATCGCAAGGGTCGAGCGACGGGGTGTCGACGGACGGCCGTCAGCGGCGAAGTCGACGACGGGCGTCGATGGTCACGGTCTGGGTCTCGTTGGCGTCGAGGAGCAATTGCTCGTAGCGCACGAAGGTGGTGGTGTTGGGGATGACGACCGACAGGGCCGAGGCGTTGACCTCGGGAGCGGCGAGGCGCTCGATCGGTGCCGGGGCCTGGCCCGGCCCTTCACCCGAGTCCATTGGCTGGTCGCCGTCGATCTCGTGATCGAGAGCGGTGGCGTTCTGCAGATCTTGCGAGTCTTGCGCGTTCGCTGGAGGTGGTGGGGGACGTGCTGGTCGCTGCGGTGCGAAATCGCTGGCCGACATCATCTGGACCTGGCGCTCGGGACGAGCGGAGCGCTCGCTCTTGCGTGCTCGGGCGTTGCGCACGCGACGGCCGATCCGGCGGAACAAGCGGCGTACGGGCTGCCCGAGCTCGTTGTTCGTGCGCACGATGGGCTCGAACGCGAGCACAGATGCGGGCTTGGGCTCGGGCTCGGGCATCGGTTCCTCGGGAACGAGCGGCGTGACGGGCTCGGACCTCGCCTCCTCCGCCTTCTCCGTCTCCTCCGCCTTCTCCGCCTCCTCGACCTCGGTGCCGGCCAGCCCACCCCATACGTCCTCGTCTTCGTCCGCTATGACCCCGTCGTCGCCCGGAGCGGCGGCGCTTCGAAGGTCGTCGGTGGGGGGGTCGACTCTGATGTCCGGGGTTGGCGCGGGCGCGTCGGTGGGCCGCGGGTCGAGCGTGGCCGCGCGGGTCATACCCGAGGTGGACGAGGACGCGGGGATCGACGCCGACTTGTTCTTGAACCTGCCCCCCTTGGTCTTCTTCCGCTCCTTCTTTTTCTTTTTCTTCTTTTCGCTCTTGGCCGAGATCGTTCGCAGCTGGGATTGCAGCCCCGCGTTCTTGGTGTCTTGCTCCACCGACTCGGCTTGCTCGAGCTTGGCCAGATCGTCGCCGATGTCGATCGCGGCTCGATACTGGGCCTTCGCTTGCTCGTAGTTACCAGCCGAGGCGGCTTGCTCGGCCTCGGCGATGAGCGACTCCTGCTGCTGGATCTGCTCGATCGCCCGGGCTCGGGCTTGCTCCTTGACCCGGCGCTCGAGGGTGCGGTCGCCCCTGTCCTTGCCGCCCGATGGGCTGCCCGACGTGTCGTCCGACGCGGCCCTGCCCTCGATCACGTCGATGTTGGATTGCAGCCGGGCCATGTTCTCGTTGCGGACCCCGAGCTGCTCGAGTTGCTCGAGCTTGGCTTGAGCCTGCCCGAAGTCGTTGGCCATGTAGCCCTCGACCGCCTCCTGGAACAGGGCGTCGGCCTCGACCGTGCTCACGTCGCCCACGCCTCGGCCGTAGGTCAGGCCCTCGCCCTGCGCGAAGCGAGGCACCACGTTGTGCTCGCCGGGTTCCAGCCGCGACCGATAGCGAGGGGGCAGGTATAGGGTGACGCGGGCGGCCGCGATCGGAGCATCGAGGGTGGGCAGGGCCAGCTGCCGCCGCTCACGGCGGCTCCACGGTTCCTGTTCGCCCATGAGGATCACCTCCGCGGGAAACGAGAGCAGGCCCTCCACCGTCTCCAGCGAGCGCTTGAGCGGGATCCGCCAGGCGTTGTCTTCGCCTCGGCTGGGCAGCGCCGTGTCTCCGGCCACTCGCGCACCGATGATCTGCATCCCCGGGGGAGGCCGGACGGTCAGGTGGGCCCCCCGATCGTTGCGCAGCTCGTAGTATGCCTTCATCAGCACCCGGCCTTCCTCGGTGGTGGCCAGGGTGTACGTCGCGACGTCGACCACCGTGGGTGGCCCGGGTACGGGCGTAAAGCGCAGCAGGTCGAGGTGCCCGACCCCCGAGTCCCCCGCCCGCTGGTAGGCGGCGGTGGGCGTGCCCTCCACCAACCCTTGGCCCCACGAGGGCAGCGCGGCCGAGGCTACGGCGGTCCACTCGCTGACTTCGGGGATCACCTCGAGCTCGCCATCGCGGGCCAGCTGCAGGCTGGACTCGCAGCGCCAAGCCTCGGGTTCGATCCGGGGCACGGGAAGCCGGGCCTCGTCGCTGCGGGGGAGGGCCTGGCTCCACCGTAGATCGAGATCCACGCGTCCGCGGACAGGAGCGGTCAGCTCGACCTCGAGGGTCTGCCCTTGGCGCGACCACGTGGCCACGTCGCGCCCCTCCACCGTCAGATCCTCGCCCAGGTCGGCCAAGGTGGCGCGTACTCGGGTCAGGCTGCCCTGTCGCACCTCCCACTGCACATGGGCATGGCCACGCAGCTCGGCGTCGCCGAAGGTCAGGCCCAAGCCGGCGTGGGCCACCGCCAGGGTTGGTCGGGTCGGTGGCGTCCGCGAGGGATCGCGCAGCTCGAGGGCTAGCCGTGACGCGCCCGACCAGACGATCCCCCCGTCGAGCACCGGCGGTGCCTCGTCACCCGAGGCCGGTGGGATCGGGGCCAGCACCCGGCCGGGGATCGCCGCCTCCAGGCGTCCGAGGGCGGCCGGCATCAGCGCCAGCTCGATCCGTCGATCGAGATCACCGGGCACGAAAGCGCGGACGTCCAGCTCGATCTCTTGGCCGGGAGATGCCTCGATCCACGCGGCCAGCATCGTGCCCCCGGGCAGCGAGATCACCGGCGCTCGCGCGCCATCGAGGGTGGCGCGGCGCAGCTCGATGCCCGCCCCCAAGAGCTCTTGCCCCAAAAAGCCCCCGGTGTCGGCGCGTAAGATCCAACGGGTCTCCAGTGCCCAGCCGCCCTCGACGGGAGCAAGCCGTACCGTTCGTCGCGTCGCCCGAGGGCCCGGTGCCGCCGCGTCGTGTGCCCCGGCGTCGCGCAATTGCTCGTATCGGTGCCAGGGCAGCTCCACCGCATCGACCTCGTCGGGCGCGAGCGCCGACGGAGCGAGGGCGGCCAAGGCCAGCCACCAGGGGACGAGCAGGGAGACGGGCACGACGGGATGGACGGAGCCGAGACGGACGGGGAAACGACGGGCGTGACGAGGTGCTTACAGACCCACCGGCCTCGGAGGGACGGACGGATCCGGGGGCAGTTGCGGGCACTGCTTATACGAAGGACGGTCGATTTGGGTTCCCGACCGCTGGCTCCAGGAGCGGTTTGGGAGGGATCCGCGCGTTGGTGGCCGGCTCGACCGCCCGGCTGGATCGCCCGCCTCGGTGCGTCAGCACACGCGATCGAACGATGACGACCGGATCCTCGCGCGGTCGGGCGGTGTAGTAAAGCGACATCCCGTTCGCCTGATCCGATGTGGCGCCTTCGCAACACGATCCAGCGCTATGCCTGGGGCTCCCGTGACGCCATCGCTGGTTTGCAGGGTCGGCCCGTGCCCACCGAGCAGCCCGAGGCCGAGCTGTGGATGGGTGCGCATGCGCGGGGACCTTCGACCTTGGTGGGCGACGGGGATCGATCGCTGCGCGATGCGATCGAGGCCGAGCCCGAGGCCATGCTCGGGGCGATCTGTCGGGAGCGCTTCGAGGGGCGGCTGCCTTTCTTGCTCAAGGTGCTCGCCGCCGCCGAGCCGCTGTCGCTGCAGGCCCACCCCGACCAGGCCCGCGCTCGCGAAGGGTTCGAGCGCGAGGACGCGGCGGGCGTCGAGCGGGACGCGCCCCACCGCAACTATCGCGATCCCTACGCCAAGCCCGAGCTCGTGTGCGCGCTCGGTCCGTTCGCGGCTCTTTGTGGGTTTCGATCGATCGAGGACACCCGAGCGCTCGTGGAGGCCCTGGCCGTGCCCGCGTTGCGAGCGTGCGCCGAGCCGCTGTGGTCGATGCCTCCGGGCCCCGCCGTGGCGACGGTGGTTGGCGACCTGTTGACCCAGCCGCAGCCCGGCCCGGTGGTCGACGCGGTGGTCGAGGCCGCGGCCCGCCGTTCCGACGGACCCTGGGCGCGCGAGCGGGCCTGGGTGGTGCGCCTGGGTGAGCGCTATCCCGGAGATCCGGGCGTGGTGGTGGCGATGCTGCTCAACCTGGTGGAGCTACGGGCGGGCGAGGCTCTTTTTCTCTCGGCCGGTCGGCTGCACTGCTACCTCGAGGGGAACGCGGTGGAGATCATGGGCAGCTCCGACAACGTGCTGCGCGGCGGGTTGACCCCCAAGCACGTCGACGTACCCGAGCTGCTCGACGTGCTCGACCGCCACGTGGGCTCGGTGCCGGTGCTACGACCTCGGGCGATCTCCGAGCACGAAGCGATCTACGACACCCCGGCGACGGCGTTCACCCTGGGTCGCATCGAGCTTCGGGCTGCGGAGCACTGGTCGGCCGTGCCGCGGGGGCCCGAGATCGTGCTGTGCACCGCTGGCGAGGTTCGGCTCGACCATGGGGCGCGGTCGGTCTCGTTGGGTCCGGGCGACAGCGCCTTCGTGCCCGCCTCGTCACTGCCCTATGTGGCGCGCACCGAGCCGGGCGTGCGATCAGAGGCCACGTTGGGGGCCACGCTCTTTCGCGCCACGGTTGGTCGCGACGTCGTCGCGCGCAGCTGAGCGGCCTCGGGTCGTCGATGCGCGGTTAGCGGCGCACTCGAAAAAATTGAAGACCTGGGGCCGATGTACGTGAAGAGGGGTGTATGTCCGACGAGCAAAAGAAACGATCACTGCACATCTTCACCGCCAAGCCCAGCAGCGACAACGATGAGACCCGCGTTTGGGAGCCTGATGGCGAGTTCCTTATCCTGAAGAACCACCAGGGCGGCTATTTCACCAACGCGTATCGCTGCGGCAAGGACCTCGACATGAGCGGCGTCATGTCCGGTCGTGGCAAGGGCTTCCTCGCGCTAGCGGTCGAGGAAGGCGAGGACGAGGTCGGCAAGGAGCTCGTCGAGGAGTGGCGTCAGGGCCGTATCGAGGTCGTGGGCGTCTACCGCGAGTGGAAGCAGGAAGAGGGCGTCTGGGAGAACAAGAAGACCGTGACGGTCTGGGGCTACATCGCCTCCTGCAACATGCAGGCGGGCGCCTCCTCGCTGGCGTTCGAGGTCCACTGCGTGCGCGTCGTCACCCAGAACGACGCGATCGGTACCCGCGACTACAGCATCGATTGCATCACCGGTGCGTCGACGATCCGCGGCGGCACCCTGGGAGCGCGTACTCCCGAGCCGATCGACCCGATGGAGACCCCCGAGTCCGACGACTGGGGCGAGTGCCTCAACGGCTAGTGCGTAGCGCCGGGTCGCCCCTGCTGGGGCTCCGCGAAGATGGCCGTGGATCGTGGCACCTCGAGTGCTCGATCAACGGCCATCGCTCTTGGTTGGCCGCGAGTTGGTTTTGGCTCGTGGCCATCGCTCTTGGTTGGCCGCGAGTCGACTTGGTTGGTGACGATGGTCGATCTCGTTGTGCTCGATCTTCGTACGATCCATGCATGGTCGATCCATGCATGGTCGATCTGTTTGGGGGGCACCAAGCCCCAACCCGAGTCAGTCGATCGCATCGAGACGAGTTCGGCCGCGCGCGTGGACGTGCGTTCGTGACGGGCTGCGTCGTGCGCAGCACCGACGCTCGCGATCGTTGCTCGGATCGATCGAGGATCGACGCTCGGGCCATGAGCCAACCCACCGTTGTCGCCGTGCTCTACCTTGCCATTGTCACGTCGTGAAACTGCCACCATGCGAGCCTTCGCATCGGGATGCCAGCTTGAATGCCGCGACCTTGGTTCGGTTCGCGAAATCGAAGTGATGCGACGTACCCGTTCGTTCAATAGGGCCCTAGGTGCCCGAATTCTGCGATTTAGAGACAAATCACCCTTGAACCGGACTCAAGGTTGTGCGAGTCTCCCGGTGTAGGTTCCTGGGCGCGAAGGGGGACCGTTGGTGCATGTGACTGGGGTTTGGAGGCCCCATCCTCACCGCGGAGCACGACTGCTGGTTCGTGCTTTGGCAGGTGACGCGCACCCGGAGGATGAAACATGAGCAGGCACGACACGGTACGACGCCGACGACGGCTGGGTGGACGATGGATGAGTGGCGGGGCGCTCACGGTGAGCATGGTCCTGGGGGGCTGCTACGTGGGGGCGGGCGAACAAGGCGATGGCGTCGACGACGACGGCGGAGCTGACGACGACGGGACGCGAGCGTCCGGAGAGCTGGTGGGGCCCGGGTCCTGCGTCGACACCGACAAGTTCTTCAAGGAGAAGATCTGGGCTCCGGTGCTCTCCAAGAAGTGCATCGGCTGCCACAACCCCACCGGGGTCGCGGGCCAGACCGATCTGGTGCTCCAGATGTCCGACTACCCGGGCTACCTCGAGGTCAACCAGCAGACGGTGCAAAACGTCTCTCGCCTCGAGATCGACGGGATGCCGCTCATGCTGGCCAAGCCCTCGGCGATGGTCGATCACGGCGGGGGCCTGCAGATGGAGGCCGAGACCGAGGAGTACCGGCTGCTGGGCGAGATGGTCGAGCGCTTCGCCGCGCCCTCGCAGTGCCGTGACGACGCGAGCATCGACAAGTTCTTCGACGGGATCGTCGAGCTCGACGAGGCCAGGACGCTGCGCAAGGCCACCTTCTTACTGGCCAACCGCCTGCCCACCGCCGAGGAGATCGACGCGGTGCGGGGCGAGGGAATCGACGCCCTCGATGCGGTCCTGGACCAAGTGCTCTACGAGGAGCCCTTCTACGGGCGGATGAAGGAGATCGTCAACGACATGCTCCACACCGATGCCTACCGCATCGGCGACGATGCGGTGGAGACGGTCGACGAGGACACCTTCCCCACCGCGTTCTGGTTTGACGACATCGAGGACAACGACGTCCGCAACGAGATGCGGCGGCTGACCAACGACGCGATCGCGCGCGAGCCGCTGGAGATCGTCGAGTACGTCCTGCGCAATGATCGGCCCTTCACCGAGGTGTTCACCGGGGACTACACCATCATCAACCCGTTCTCGGCGCAGAGCTACGGGGTGCCGCTGGACAACTTCTCCGACGCGGGCGACCCGGGGGAGAAGATCTCCTGGACCTTCGAGGAGATCCCCCAGGCGGGCCTTTTGACCACGTCGGTGTTCCTCAACCGGTACCCGACCACGCCCACCAATCGCAACCGGGCGCGCTCTCGCTTCTTTTACAAGTTCTTCCAGGCCACCGACGTGATGCGGCTGGCGGCGCGGCCCCTGGACGCCACTCAGATCCAGAGCCACAACCCCACCCTCAACGTCTCGGCCTGCAACGTCTGTCACAACAACATGGACCCGGCCGCCGGCGCGTTCATGAACTGGGACGAGCAGGGTCGCTACCGCCCCATGGACGGCTGGTTCGGCGACATGGTCCCGCCCGGCTTCGGCGACAAGGAGCTGCCCTACGAGGACTACCCGCGGGCGGTGCAGTGGCTGGCCGAGCAGATGACCCGCGATTCCAAGTTCTCGCTGGCCATGGTGCACCTGATGCACCAGGGGCTGACCGGCCAGGCGCCGCTCGAGGAGCCGATGGAGCTCGAGGACGTCGACTACCTCGCGAGGATCCGCGCCTTCGAGGCCCAGGACCACGTCTTCAAGCAGGTCGCCGAGAAGTTCGTCGCCTCCGACTACGACCTGAGGGTCATCATCAAGGAGCTGGTCAAGACCGAGTACTTCCGGGCGGTGGGCACCGAGGAGGCGATGGACGAGCAGCGGGAAATGGAGCTGGCCGACATGGGCACGGCGCGGATCCTGCCCCCCGAGGCCCTCAATCGGCGCCTGGTGGCCACCTTGGGCATGCCCTGGCTCAAGAACGGCGTCGAGGTGCTCAACTCCGGCGACTACTACAAGTTCTTCTACGGCGGGATCGACTCGGTCTCGGTGACCGACCGGCTCACCGAGATGAACGGGGTGATGGCCAACGTCGTCGAGCGCATGTCCAACGAGATGGCGTGCACCGCCACCGCGCTGGACTTCACCCGCGACCCGGCCGAGCGCCTGCTCTTCCCGCAGGTCGAGCTGAGCGATATGCCCGGGACACCCGGCGCCGAGGAGACGATCCGGGCCAACCTCGTGTACATGTACGAGCACCTGCTGGGCGAGATCCTCGCCCCCGACGATCGCGAGATCGACCGCGCCTACGGGATCCTCACCGCGGTGTGGGAAGACGGGCAGGCGGGGCTGATGCTCCCCGAGGAGCCCTACCCGGTGGCGCTGCCCGGGCCGTGCCGCGCCGACGACGAGGCGATCCCCGCCGAGGCGCAGATCATCGACGACCCCGACTACATCGTGCGGGCCTGGATGGCGGTCACGACCTACATGCTCGGTGACTACCGATTCCTCTACGAGTAAGCGAACAGGAAAACGCGAACAAAAAGGACCAAGACCATGATGAATCGTCGCGATTTCCTCAAGCTCAGCGCAGCCACCGGCCTCTGTGTAGGCGGATCGACCCTGTTGGGTCGGGCCTGGGCCGACGACTACGCCAACCCGGGCGCCACCGCGGCCGCCTACGAGGGCAAGCTGTTCGTGATGGTGCAGGCCACCGGCGGCTGGGATCCCACCTTGCTGTGTGACCCCAAGCCGGGCCTCAACAACAGCTACGGGGCGCCCAGCGAGGTGGGGGGCATCCAGTACGCGCCGATCGGCGCGTCGGCGGACACCTTCTTCACCAACCACGCCGACAAGATGACCGTGATCAACGGGGTCGACGCGGCCACCAACAACCACGAGTCGGGGCGTCGACACAACGCCTGCGGTCGCCTCGGGGCGGGCTATCCGAACCTGGCGGCGCTGATCGCCGGGGCCAAGTCGCCCGAGTCGCCGATGGCCTTCCTCACCTTCGGGGGCTACGAGCGCACCCAGGGGGTGGTCGCTCCCGTGCGCGACGGCAACGCCAACCGCCTGGCCGAGCTGGCCTTCCCCGAGCGGATCAACGCCACCGACGAGCTGAGCGCCACCTACCACAGCCCGGCGGCGCAAGACATCATCGCCACCGCTCGCGAGGATCGAGCCGCCGATCTGCTCGGCCACCAGGAGCTGCCGCGCTACCAGAGCTCGCTCGACACCCTGATGACCGCGCGGGCCGGCTCGGACGAGCTCAAGCTGTTGCAGCAGGTCTTGCCCGAGCCCGACGGCAACGGCGATTTCCGCAAGTGTCAGCTCATCGTCGCCGCCTACAAGGCGGGGATCGGGGTGGCGGCCAACCTGTCCCGGGGAGGCTTCGATACCCACGCGCAGCACGACAACAACCACATCCCTCGCATGACCGCGATCCTCGACATGGTCGACTTCTTGTGGGCGGAGGCGGCTCGGCAGGGGGTGGAGGACAAGCTGGTCGTGCTGATGACCTCCGACTTCGGCCGCACGCCCGGCTACAACAGCGACATGGGCAAGGACCACTGGTCGGTCACTTCGATGATCGCCATGGGCAACGGGATCCCGGGCAACCGGGTGATCGGGCGGACCACCGACGGCCACGAGCTGGTGCCCTTGGATCCGACCAACCTCACCGACGAGCTGCCCGAGGACGACGACAGCGCGGTGCGGATCGGCCCCATGCACGTGCACCGGGCCCTGCGTCGACTGATGGAGGTCGACGGCAGCGAGCCCGACGTAGAGTTCCCGCTGGGGACCGAAGAGGACGACCTGCCGATCTTCGGCTGAGTGGAAGTCCCGGTCATTGGAGACCGGTCGAGTGGGGCGTGTCGTTGGCCAGGCCGGCGGCGCGCAGCAGGCCCGGGAGCACGGTGACGTCCAGGATCCATGCCAGCGCGATCGTGCTGGCCCCCAGCCCGCCGAGTAGTTGCAGCGGGGGGAACGAGGAGGCCAGGTTGAGGGCCAGGCCGCCCACGAGCGCCACCGAGGTCACCAGCGCGGCGTGGCCGCTGTGCGCCACCGCGTGCTCGAGCGCCTCGGTGGCGGGCACGCCCCGGGCTTGCTCCTCCCGTAGACGAGTCAGCAGGTGGAGGCTGTCGTCGACCGCGATCGACAGGGCCACGCACAGGATCACGGCGGCCAGGGGATCGAGCTCGATCCCCAGCACCCCCAGCCCCGCGTAGGCCAAGGTCAGGGGCAGGACGTTGGGCACCAGCGCCACGGCACAAAGCCGCACGCTCCGCAGCAGCACCCCGATCGCCAGGCTGACCACGAGGATCACGAGCAGCAGGCTGGTGCGCAGCTCGGTCGCGATCCGGTTGACCCCGCGGTAGGCCAGCAGGGTGGTGCCGGTGACGGTGACCTCGGCCGGCAGCGCGGCCGCGCGCTCCCGCACCCGCTGGGCGAGCTCGGCGAACGCTCGGCCGCCGAGGTCGGGGACGCCCAGGGAGATCCGGGCGTAGGTGCCGGTGGGATCCTCCACGCGCTCGCGCAAGGCGAGGACCTCGGGGGGCGTCGGTCCGAAGGGGGGCACCAGGGCGTGGACCGCCGCGGGTCCGAGCACGGTGCGGACCTCGGGTTGCTCGGCGGCCCAGGCCTCGAACGCGGCCACGGTCGCGCTCTTTGCGGGATCCAGCGAGGAGCGTTCGCCGTGGAGCTCCACCTCGAGCGACAGGGTGCCGCCCAGGTGCTCGTCGATCCGCGCGCTGGCCTGGCGCACTGGATCTTCGGGGGGCAGCAGCGCGGTCAGGTGGTTGTCGATCACCACCCGGCGACCGCCCAGGGCGGCCAGGGCTCCCAGCGCGAGCGCGACGAGGATCACCATCCGGGGTCGGAGGCTCCGGGCGCTGAAGCGAGCCAGGCGGGTCATGCCGCGGCGCGCGGGCGGCGGGTCGGCCCGGACCGCGTCGAGCAGCACGGGCCCCAGCAGCAGCAGGGTCAGGTAGGCCAGCCCGATCCCCAGCGCCGCGTAGAGCCCAAAGCGCCGCAGCATCGGCATCTGGGCCAGGGCCAAGGAGGCGAAGCCCAGGCCGGTGGTCAGCGAGGTCAAAAGGCACGCCGCGCCGGTGCGATCACAGGCCTCCAGGACCGCGGCGCGCCGGGCCGCGGCGTCGCGCCCCGAGGCCCCCTGCCGGCGCAGGGCCTCGTGCATCCGCGCGACCAGGTGCACCGCGTCGGCCACCGCGATCACCGGCAGTAGCGTGAAATAGGCCTGGTTGAGCAGCCCCACCGGCTCGCCGGCGGCCGCCATCACCCCCACCAGGCCGGCGACGGGCACCGCGGTGAGCACCAGCGGGACGACCACCCCGTGGAGCCGGCGAAACGAAAGCCACAGCAGCAGCGCCAGCACCAGCCCGACCAGCGGTCCCAGGCGCAGCTGATCGCCCAGGGCGAGGGTGTAAAAGCCGGCCCGGATCGCGGGCACGCCGGCCACGGACAGCCGCAGGCCGCCGCGCCCCTGGTGCTCGTCGACCACCGCGGTCACCCGCTCGACCAGGGGCGTGATCGCCTGGGGATCGTCCGAGCTGCGGTCCAGCTCGACGGCCATCAGGGCGCGACGGCCGTCCTTCGAAAGCAACCGCGGCACCACGGGGGAGGCGAGCATCACCCCCCGCAGGGCGTCGTGGGTCTTGGCGCCCGCGGTCTCGAAGCTCGTGACCAGGGGGACGTCGCCCGGGCCCAGCGAGGGGGTGACCGTGTCGAGATCGATCACCTCCACCACGCCCGGCGTGTGCGCCAGCGCCTGCCGCAGGGCGGCCAGGGCGGCCAGGGGCTCCACGTCGAGCACCCCGGGCGAGTCCGCCTCGGCCAGCACGTGGAGCGTGGCGTCGTCCGATCCCCAGCGCGCTAAAAAGCGCTCCAGCGACGCGGCCACCGGATCGTCGCCGCCGTAGAACGCCGTGGACGAGAAGTCCAGCCGCAGGCGCAGCGCCGAGGCCAGGCTCAGGGCCAGGGCCAGCCCCACCAGCACGAGCGTCCACCGGCGGTGCTCCAGCACCGCATGGGCCAGGCGTCCGAAGGGTCCCAGGGAGGGGTCAGGAGGCGCCATCACGAAGGGCGAGACGAAGGGCGAGACGAAGGGCGAGGGCGCCGGGCGAGCGCAGGCGGAGCGTACCAGGAGCCGGCCGATGGGTCGGGCTGCTACGGTCGGGCCCGATGACCGAGCCCGCGCCGATCTTCCTGTGGCAGACGGGCGGGTGCTGGGGCCTGCCCAGCACCAGCCCGTTCAGCATCAAGCTCGAAGCCTGGCTCCGCATGAACGGGGTGCCCTTCGAGATCCGCGTGCTGCGAGGTCGGCCGCGCTCGGCCAACCGCAAGATCCCCTACATCGAGCATCCCGACGGTCGGATCGTCGGCGACTCGGGGGTGATCATGGCGACGCTGCGCGAAGAGCGAGGTCTGACGCTAGACGAAGGGCTCGATCCCCGGCAGCAGGCGATCGCCATCGCCGTCACCCGGATGCTCGAGGATCACTTCTACTGGGCGATCGTCTGGGATCGCTGGTTTGTGTCCGAGCACTGGCCGGCGACGCGCCAGGCCTACTTCGGCTGGCTGCCGGCTCCGCTGCGCGGGTTCGTGCCCGGCCTGCTGCGGCGAGCCGTGCGGCGGGCGTTCGACGGCCAGGGCTTTGGTCGCATGCCGACCGAGCAGATCGTCACCCGCGCACGGCAGGACCTCGGCGCGCTCGCGCAGCTCTTGGGTGATGGCGAGCACATGCTGGGCCGGCCCAGCAGCCTCGACGCCACCGTATTCGCCTTCGTGGCCAGCGCTCTTTGGCCGCCGTTCGACGGGCCGCTGCAGCGAGCGGCCCGGGAGCACACCAACCTGGTGGCGTTGTGTGAGCGGACCCGGGCGCGGTGGTGGTCACTTGCGGGCCCCGGCGATCTCGACTAGGCACGGGTGACCATGTCGAGTCTCCGCTGGATCGCCGTCCCCCTCGCCCTGGCGCTGAGCCTGCCCTCCATGGGCTGCGGGCTGTTTCGCCGCAACCGGAACACCAACAACGTCAGCAACAGCGTCCAGATCAACGACCAGGGGCGCGACGTCGCCACCTTGCAGCGCGACGAGTACGAGGTGATCGGGACCTCGATGGGCCAGGACAAGTCCACCCAGGTGTTCTTCCTGACGATCCCCATGGGCTCGCAGACCGGCGCCGCCGAGGGGGCCGAGAACGCGTACTACGACGCGGTCGATCGCGATCCCGAGTGCGACGCCCTGCTGATGCCGCGGTCGCAGACCAAGCGGATCGTGATCCCGCTCATCATCATCAACATCGTGATCCGCAAAAACCAGGTCAAGGGACGCTGTATCCACGTGCTGGAGAACGACCGGTTGGATGAGGAGGCGTCGGCCGAACAACCGGGTGCGTCCGACACCGGCGGCGGTGGTGGTGGCGGTGGCGGTGGCGGTGACGAAGCACCCGCCGACGGCGCGTCGCCCGTGCTATGACGGTCCGACCATGCCGGAGAGCTACTCCGCATCCCGGACCGTCTCCAAGATCGCCGAGAAGGTCGTTGAGATCCTCGACATCTTCGATCTCTCGTTCTTCATCTCGGGGGCGGTGGCGACGGCGGCCCTGCTGGTGTACTTCGAGCCTCGGGTCGAGGCCCTGGTCGCCAAGCACACCGGGATCTCCGTCTTCGGCCTGGTGGTGGCCTCGTACGTCCTGGGCCTGGTGTGCTTTGCCGTCGGACGGCCGCTGCGGTCGAGGGTGCAGGGGTGGTGGGAGCGCTACCGAGCCGCGCGTCGCGGCGATCCGGTCCAGCGTCGCACCTCGCAAGACGTGCTGCTGCGCCAGGCCCTGATCGACCATGGGCTCGTTCCCGAGGACGGTCCGGTCGACACCCACCCGACCAGCTTTGCCACGCTGTTTGGCTATCGCCCGCCGACGTCCGGCGACGCGTGTGCACCCGGCTCGGGGCTCTCTGCGCTCTACACCCGGCTTTGGGCCCATGTGCGCAGCTACGAGGAGCTGCAGGAGTCGTTCGCCCTACTCAAGCGTTACTGGGTCCTCTCGGCCAGCTACGACGGCATGGCCATCGCGGTGTTGATGTGGCTGTTTCCGATCGTGGCCAGCGTCGAGGCCTCCGCCGGGTCGATCGCCCGCTCGGTGCTGTGGGTCGTCCTCATCGTCGGGTCGCTCGTGGCCTGCTGGCACCGTGCGCGCGAGTACAAGCGCTACCAGATCGAAGAACTGGTGGCCACGATCGCCCACTGGATGAGCATGATGGGGCGCGGGGTGCTGCGAGAGCTCGAAGCGGGGCCGGCGTCTGAGCCTCGGCAGTAGTCGCGTCAACCTCGCAGGCTGCGGTCGCCCGACGAGCACGGCCCCCCAGCAGAACCTCCTGACCCGTCCTGGCCTGAAGCGGCGTGGGGTACCCTAGCTCGACCGGGGGGCCGTGGGGCAGGTCGTCAGCGACAAGACAGGGGCGCAGCGTCTCGCGTCCGCGTTCCTGTGGATCACCGAGCGCTTCATATCGCCGCGATCGCTGGGCGCCGACTCGGACGAGCTGCGGCGCCTTCGAACGCTGGTGACCTTCTTGTTGCTCGTGGCGATCCTGGTGTCGATCACGATCATCGATCACTTTGCCAACGCGCGATGGGTCCAGGGGGGCTGGGGGGCGTCGCTGGTCGTGGCTTCGCTGTCGCTGCTCGTCGTGACCCGGTCGACGACGATCCGTGCGGTATGGGTCGGCCACCTGTTTTCGGCCACCGTCTACGGCAGCGTGGTGGTGGTGGTGCTCGCCCACGCCGAGCCGCTCTCTGGCCCCACCGTCGCCCTGCTCACTTTTCCCTGCATGATGATGCTCATCGTCGGGGGCCGTGGTGCATGGGTGTGGTGCGGGATGAGCGTGCTGATCGCTGCGCTGTGGACGGTACGCTCCAGCGCGCCGCAGACTGAAGAGTGGATGCTCGTGCGTGCGCTGGCCACGATCGGGCTGACGGGCGTCGGCCATGTCTGCGAGCTCTCGCGGGAGCGGGCCCTGGACGATCTGGCCGAGGCCCGTGATCGAGCCGAGGCGGCGGCCGAGGCCAAGAGCCGGTTCTTGGCCAACATGAGCCACGAGATCCGTACCCCCATGAACGGGGTTTTGGGCATGCTGGGGATCCTGCTGGAGACCCGCCTTGCGCGTGACCAGCGGGGCTACGCCGAGACTGCGCACGCCTCGGGGGTCGCACTGCTCGATCTGCTCAATGACATCCTCGATTTCTCCAAGATCGAGGCAGGGCAGATGGAGCTGGAGACCGCGCAGTTCGACCTGTGCGCGCTGGTCGAGGACGTGCTCGATCAGGTCGCCGTGCTCGGCGACGACAAGGGCATCGAGCTCGTCTCGCGCTACGTCCCGGGGACGCCCACCTTGGTGCAGGGGGACCGGGGGCGGATCCGTCAGATCCTGCTCAACCTGGTCAGCAACGCGCTCAAGTTCACCGAGGACGGCCATGTGCTCGTGACCATCGAGCAGACCCGGCGCTCCGACGGACGATCCTGGTTTCGGTGTTCGGTGCGGGACACGGGGGTGGGGGTGCCGGTGACGCAGCACGACAAGATCTTCGAGGATTTCCAGCAGGTCGACATGTCGACCACGAGGAAGTTCGAGGGGACCGGGTTGGGGCTGGCGATCGTCCGCGATCTCGTGCGGCTGATGGACGGCGTGCTGGGGATGGACAGCCAGGAGGGTCGGGGATCGACGTTTTGGTTCAAGCTCCCGCTGCGACCGGTCGAGCCCATGGAGTCCCACAGCGTGCCGGACGAGCTACGCGGCTTGCGGGTGTTGGTCGTCGACGATCATCGGATCAGCCGCGAAGCGCTCCACGAGCGGCTCGTCGATTGGGACCTACGGGTCCAGGCGCGTGCCTCCGGCTCTCGGGCGCTGCGCGAGCTCAAAGAGGCCGCCGCGCGAGGGCTTCCTTACCAGCTCGCGGTCCTCGATTGCCACATGCCCCAGATGGGCGGGCTCGAGCTGGCGCAGGCGATCAAGGCCGACTCGGCGATCCGCGACACGGTCCTCATCATGCTCAGCGCGGTCTCCGATCGGAGCACGAGCCAGCAGATGCGAGCCGCCGGATGTGCGGCCTACTTGACCAAGCCGGTGCATCAGTCGGCGCTGATGAGCGCGCTGATGGTGGCCTGGCAGACGCGCGGCCAGGATGTGGTGCAGCCCTACGGGCCGCGATCGATAAGCCAGGAGTGGTCCGAGGCGGCACCGGAGGCCTCGCTCGGGCTACGGGTGCTGGTGGTCGAGGACAACGTGACCAACCAAAAGGTGGCGCTGCGGATGCTCACCGCGTTGGGGTGTACCGTCGATGTCGCCACCAACGGGCGGGAGGCGGTCGAGCGGGTGGAGGCGAGCATCTACGACCTGGTCCTGATGGACGTGCAGATGGAGCAGATGGACGGCCTCGAGGCCACCAAGGAGATCCGGCGGCGCGAGGCCGGGACGTCCAGGCACCTGCCGATCGTCGCCGTGACCGCGCACGCCATGCCCACCGATCGGCAGCGCTGCCTCGAGGCGGGCATGGACGACTACCTCACCAAGCCGGTGCGGCGTCGGGCCCTGCTGCGGGTGCTTCGGCCGCTGGCCGCCAAGGTGAGCGCCGAGCGCGAGTCGACCGAGGCCGACGAAGCGGCGGGCTCGATCGCCGACGACAGCGCGGCCGAGGGAGCGGCGAAGGGGGCGACCGAGCCGGTGGTCTCGTCCCGGGCTCGGGAGGTATAGACCTCGACCGGGCGGAGGAGCACGAGGTTTTGCGTGACTTGCATCCGCGTGACTTGCATCCGCGCTACTTGCAACCGCGCTACTTGCATCCGATGAGGGAGTTCGACGGTGCCATGCACTCCAGAGGGGATGGAGCGCACACCCCCTCTTCGCAGTTGAAGCTCTTGCAAGAAGCCGCGTTGCTATAGGCTCCGGTCGGGCACGGTTGTCCCAGCTCGATCTGCCGCTGGCACGTACCCTGCTCGAACTCGCAGAAAAAGCCGAGACCACAATGGGTAGGATCACCTGCAATGTCCTTGACGCAGGGCTCGCCCTCGGCGGGTCCCGGCTGGCATGTCCCAGAGTCGTTGCGGTCGCACAGCAGGCCGAAGCCACAAAGCGGCTCCCCGATGGCTGTGCTGCATGCTTCACCTTCGTCGACAAACGACTCGCTCGTGGAGCGGCACACCCCGTCCACACACGCGAGCGAGCCGGTGCAGTCGGTTCCCGGCCCCTCGTGCTCGCACGCCTCACCCTCGGCCTTGGTGCCGTGGAAGATCTGACACAACGTATGACACTCGAGGAGGTCGAGTGTCCCGTCCACGCTGACCAGAGACTCGGCGCACGACGGGTCGTAGATCCGTCCCCGTGCCTCGGCCTGGGCGTACAGGTCGCGCAGCGTCGTCGCTTGCTCCGCGACGCAGGTGGTCGGATCGGCCCAGGGCTCCTGCTCGCAGTTCAAGCTCGACCGTCGCGCGCACTGTACCTCGGCGAGGTGCTCGGCCAACTCGTCGACCGACGGCCCCGACTCGGCCTCGGCCGAGCAACCCTGTCCCAGCGTGGTGGCGACGAGCAAGGCCGTCGCGGGTCTGCGAAAGTTCGTGAAGATCTCGCGAAAGGTAAGCACGCCTGGGTAGTGTCCATCGGAACTCCGGCGATCACTACGACGATCGACCCGTGGGTCACCGGGCGGTTCCGCGCCTGCTTCGAGCGCGTTCGGGCCCGATCAGTCGGCGCTGGCCGGCTCGTCCGCCCCGATGAAGACCTCGTGGATCTCCAGCACGTTGGGCCCCGCGAACATCTCCTTGGGTGGTCGGTCCCGGTGGGCCTCGCGGAAGGACTCGCTGCGGGTCCAGGCCACGAAGTCCTCGAAGGTGCGCCACCAGGTCTTGACCTCGTAGTAGGTCTCCTTGTCAGGATCGGGGACCCAGCCGCCGCGCTCGCGGTCCATCTTCATGGGCTTGGGGCGGTGGACCTCGTGACGCACGAAGCCGGGGGATTGATCCACCAGGTGCACGCGCCGGCGGAAGCGGTCCTCGAAGTCGGCCTCGTGGCCTTGGGCGATGGGGATCCGGTTGGTGACGACGATCATGGTGTGGCCTTGGCTGGGGCGGGGGAGGTCGATGATTGGGCGGCCCGGGCCATCTTGTCGAGGACCACGGGCATCCAGGAGTTGGGCAGGGCGCCGCGGAATTTATACCCGTTGACGAAGAAGGTGGGGGTGGCGTCCACGTTCATCAAGATCGCTCGGGCGATGCTGCGGCGAACCTCGAGCAGGCCCTCGCGGTTGTCGAGGCAGCGGATGAAGGCGGCCTCGTCCAGCGACAGCTGCGCGGCGTAGTCGATGAGGTCGTCGCGCTCGAGCGCCGGTTGGTGCTCGAAGAGCAGATCGCCGTATTCGAAGAACTTGCCCTGCTTGCGGGCGCACTCGGCTGCCTCGGCCGCCTTGCAGGCCAGCGGATGGACCCCGTCGACCCCGCCGTTGCACTTGTCGTCCAGCGGATAGTGCACGAAGGCGACCCGGACCGAGGGCGTGGCGTGCTCGGTGTAGTCGTGCACGCTCTTCCACAGGCGACGACAAAACGGGCACTCGAAGTCGGCCACCTCCACGATGGTCAGGGTGGCGTCCTCGGGGCCTTTGCTGGGCATGCCCCGGACATCGATCGGAATCGTGGGCTCCTGGAGCTTGCGGGCCACGATCGCGTCGAGGGCCATCTCTCGCTCGGCCAGCAGCGCGGAGCGTCGGTCGCCGTAGGCCCAGTAGCCCAGCGAGAGGCTCACGCCGAACGCGAGCAATGCCACCGCCCCCGGGGGGCCGAGGGCATCGCGGGCGATGCGGGTGGGGGACGTGTCTTGGTGTTCGCCGCGGGCCAGCCACGCGGTGACCCCCAGCCCCGCGTTGATCCCGTACCACGCCACGCAAAAGGGGCAGTATGAGCCCTCGAGTGTGGACAGGATCGCCATGAGTACCGACGCCAACACGCTCAGTCCGACCAGGCCCAGCAGCGTGCTGCGCCAGGGGTCGTGGGACTCGGCGCGACGGATCCAGGCCCACACCCCCACCGCGGCCGTAGCCGCCGCGCCGCCCAGGCCGATGAGGCTCACCGGGATCCCCATCAGCGAGCCGAAGCGGCCCACGGTGACCGAGCAGCCCTGCGGGGCCAGGCTGCTGCAGACCTTGGCCAGATCCGAGGGCTTGCCCAGCTCATAGTCGATGTGGACCAGCGAGAGGTACGCGCCATCGGCAACGCCGAGCAGGGCCAGCAGCACCACCAGCACCAGCAGGATGCCGCGGCGGCGTACCTGGCGGGGATCGTCGTACGAGCCCGTCATGGGGCGCAGTGTACCGTGCCTTGACCGGGGTCTCACTCCCACTTGCAGCCCAGCGACTCGACCACCGAGCGCCCCGCTTTTTGCACTGCTTCGCAGATCGGCCGCAGAGCGTCGCTCCCGCCTGGGCCCTGGCGGAGCTCGCTCCATTGTTGCATCGAGCGGTGTAGGCTCTCACGGACGGTCTCGATGCTCGCCGGGGCCATCGTCTGCTCGATGCATCGCAGGTAGTTGCGCAGGTACCGGTCGCACGCGGCATTGCCCGTGGGCTCGAAACCCTCCGCGATCGGCTCGGGAAGGACGATCAGCGGCGCGATCCGCTGGGCGAGGCTCCGGCCCGTGCGCGCCACCCCGGGCTCGGTGGGAGCGGTCGTGGCGGGGTCGGCCGTGGGCTCGGTGGTCCGCTGGGGCTCGTTGCTCGGGGGGGTGCCCGAACGGCTCTTTGGTCTCGACGCCTGCTCGACGACCGGTGGCGCCGCGGGTTCGTTTGCGCTGCAGGCCGCTGTCGTCATGACCACCAGCGCCAGGGCCCTAGCGCTCGCTCGCCCGCGGTGCGCCACCGCAGGCCATGACGTGTCACCCCCCGCGCTTGTTCCCGGCGGGTGGCCCCCACGCCACCCAACCACCCTCAGGCTGTTCGAAGTAGGCGAACAAAGCGCCATGGGCCGCTGTCTTCCTCGATGGGCTCGCCTTCGTGGCGCTGGGCGAAGTTGCGCGTCAGATCGGCGTCGGAGGCGAAGGGGCCGCCGCGGGCGGCCGAGGGGATCTTGCCCTCGAACACCGAGAGCATCAGCTCGTCGACCAGGTTGGCTTGGCTGCCTTCTTCGTACAGCGGGCGCGTCGTGGACGGGCCCGCCTCGATCGTGATGCTGCGTGCGTCGAAGCGGCGGCGGGCCCAGTCGATGAGGGTCGCCAGATCGGGGGAGGGCACCCCGGCCAGGCCCACGTGCCGGGGCAGGCGACCGTGCAGCGACCGGGCCGCGTCGACGTTGGTGAAGATCCAGGGCTGGGCCCACCCGTGGAGGCAGGGGTGATCCAGGTCGATGTCCTCGCGGCCGGTGAGCACCACCACCAGCGGTGGCCGGGGGCGGCCCAGCTGATCCATGCGCCAGGTGTACAGCGCATCGGCGCGATCGCTGGCCAGTTCGTAGCGCAGACCCGGTTCTTCCCGGAGGATCGCCCCCGTGGTCACGATGACGTCGGCGCGGGCTCGGGCCAGGTCGAGGGCGAAGCGATCGTGGTGGCTACGGGGGGTCGACTGGTTGATCTTGAGGACCACCAGCCCGCCGTCGGGTTCGCGACCGACCGCGGCCACGTGCACCACGCCGGCGGGATCGCTCAGCTCGTCGTGGCCATAGAGGCGACCGATACGCTCGGCCACCGCGTCGACCGGTGGGGGATCGGGAGGAGGAGACATCGCAGGCCAGACCGGCGAGGGCAGGGTGCGCGGCAGAGGGGCTTTCCCGACTAGAACGTGACGCCGACCGCCTCGCACAAGAAGTGCAGGTAGTCGCGGGATGCCTCGAAGCATCGCATGACCTCGTCCACCGCTCCGGGGCCGGTCACCGCCGATGAGCTGAGCGTGGCTACCGCAATGTGATCCTTGCGCTTGAGGTCTTCGATGTGCGGATGCTCGGGGTCGACTCCTCGGGGGGAGCGCTTGAGCGACTCTCCCTGCAGCGCGAAGAGCTCGCCGAAGCTCGGCTCGTCGCGGATCTGTTGCCATGTGTCCGGGTCCTCGGTGATCCGTCGGCGGATCTCGGCCAGCGCCGCTGGCTCGGGGCGCCACAGGCCCACCCCGATGAAGATGTCGCCGGGCTCGAGGTGGACATAGAGCCCGGGTGCGTGGACGTCCTTGCCCGTCTTGTGGCGGAACTGGATCCCCACGTTGGTCTTGTAGGGGGTTTTGTCCTTCGAGAAGCGGACATCTCGGTAGGGGCGCATCAGCGAGCCGCCTACCTTCTTGTCGATGGCCACGAAGTGGGAGGAGATCTCGGGAAGTCGCGAGCCGACCGCGCGAATGAAGGCCAAGGCCGGGGTGCGGACCGAGTCTTCGTAGCGCTGCTTGCGGGGCTCGAACCACTCGCGTTCGTTGTTGAGGCCGAGCTCGACGAGGAACTGGAAGAGATCGGTGGGAAAGCCCGCGAAGTCCGACGTCGGTTGGGATGTGGAGGCGGTCTTCTTCTTCTTCTTGGCGGTCTTCTTCTTGGCGACCTTCTTCTTGGCGACATTCTTCTTGGCGACCTTCTTCTTGTCGACCTTCTTCTTGGCGGTCTTCTTCTTCTTGGAGTACTTCTT
>JBCCWC010000029.1:0-92566 GCA_039194325.1 Myxococcota bacterium | reverse complement strand
GCTTGCGTGGACGCCGATGGTGTGGGGACCGCTGGCGTGGGCACCGCTTGCGTGGACGCCGATGGTGTGGGGACCGCTGGCGTGGGCACCGCTTGCGTGAACGCCGATGGTGTGGGGACCGCTGGCGTGGGCACCGCTTGCGTGGACACCAACGGCGTGGGGACCACTGGCGTGGGCACCGCTGGCGTGGGCACCGATGGTCTTGATATCAATCGTCTTGGCGTCGCCGCTCTTGACATCGTTCGTTGGTGCGCGGAGATCGACGGTGGGTCCTTCTTGTCCGGCGACGTCATCTCCTCCCTCGAACGTCAATAATTTTCTGGAATTATCCAGCGCTGCCTCGATTCTCGCTAGATCGAGAGGATCCTCTTCAGGCTCGTATCTTCTCGTCGCTTCATCGTCGAGGCTACGCGTCTTCGCATCTTCACGGTCGAATTTCGTCGTCGGCGGATCGTCTCGATACGTGCTGAGCACCTCTTCGATGTCCGTGCTGAAACCACGAAGCTCTACATACGCTAGATAATAGGCGGACAATTTCTGGCGTTGAGTTGCGATTGCGGCCGCGAAGCCCTCCAGTTTTGCGAGGTATGCCTTGCGTTCGTCGTCCATTCGCATTCTCCATCTGCGATAAGCGTCTTGCAGGTGCGAGCGAAACTCGTTGGCGTTCTCATGGCGATCCCGAGGCTCGTACCGGAGACCCTTGCGTAGAACTTCGTAGAGTTCAGGTGGTATCGACTCTGGTCGAGAGGGGAACTCTTGAGTCACTCGCCGGCGCTCTCGCAGCTGCTCGGTTATCGAAAGACGCGCGGTGATGTGCGGGAACGGCCGGCTGCCCGTGCAGCATTGCCATATTACACAGCAAGCCGCGTATGTGTCGGACCTGGAGTCCCATCGATCGCCCGAAGATTGCTCGGGGCTCATATATGCGATCGTTCCCGCGATTGCCGGGCCGGCGCCGACTTGCGTGACGACCTTGTCGTCATCGGGCACCCATATCCCAAAGTCCGTGACCTTCAGCTCTACGTTGTTGTTCTTGAGGTTGACGAAGAGGTTGTGCGGCTTGATGTCATTGTGAATGATCCGGCGCGACATGATCCGCAGCGCTTGGGTCAGCTCGAGTGCCACGCGGAACACCGTGTTCATCGGGAGCTTGCCCTTGTCTCGAATGACCTCTCCGAGGGTGGGCCACGGGATGAATTCCATCTCCAAGAAGGCGGGCGCCCGGTCGAGCTCCGGCTCTTGGCTCCCTCGATGGAAGTCATAGACGTCCACGAACATCGGCAGAGATGCTGCGTGGGAGATGAAATCCATCGCCGCTTTCTCTCGCGCAAACCGATCGATTTCATCTTCGTATTCTTCGGGGGGCAGGTTCCTCGCGAGCAGCTTTACGGCGACTTCTTTGTTTTGTATCGAGTCGATGGCGCGGTATACGACGCCCTGACCTCCGGCGTTATGATAGGCCTGAAGGGTGAGGTGCTTGTGGCCGGGCAGAGACCACGGAAGCTTGGGCCACTTGGATCGGGCGTGCAGTTCTCCACATCGTGGGCATCTCGGGAGAGGTGATGGTGCTGCGTGCCAGCACACGATGCAGATATGCATGGACGGTCTCCGAGGACATGGATACGGAGTGAAGTATGGATGCGAAGTCGGGCGCGGGTATACCCCAGCGTTGCACAACCCGCACGAGGTTTCGGCCTCGTGCCGCGGTGTGAAGGTTGCTGCAAGGCGTTCGAGACCTCCCGAGCACTGGCAAGGCCCTGAGGATATCAAAGACCGACTGCACTGATCACCTGTGACTGTCCCGGTTTACTCAGCGGTGACGGCTGGGCACCCGAGGTGATCGAAGCGGGTGAACAATTTGCCGCACCTGACTCACCCACGCAGGTTCATGGTGAGCAGGTGACTGGCCCGGCCGCGCGAGAGCTGCGGCGCACTGCGCCGAATAGTGAGCAAACGCTCAGTAATCGAGCGCAGACACATGGCGTGGCGACCCATGCAATGATGGCCAGCACCGGGTTCCGCAGTCCGCCGGGGTCGTTGGGGTGCACAGCACCCAAGATCTACATCTAGAATCGCCGCTAGAACCGCCGCGGGTGGATCACGAGTGTTCGTGATGAGGACGCCCGAGGTCTTGGCAAGAGTGGCGGAGTCTGCGCCGAAGTCTGCGCCGAAGTCGAACCGCGCGAACCCGGCGCTCGCGGTGTTGTCGTGCCCGAAGTGAAACCCTCATGTCGTCCGAACGTCGCAAGTGCGCCCGTGCCGAAGCGCGAAGAGGGCGTCGTTGGAGGGTGTAATCATTTCCCCGAATTTGGGAGTCCACGGCGTCGTGCGGCTCGAGCGGCGGGAATCTGGGGCTTTTTTGAGTTGGGGCGAGTGCACGAGAGTGAACGCGCGTGCATGCGCCATGCGCCTTCTCCGGGGTCTGGGATCCCGTGGTGGAGCACTCAGGGAAACGGTGGGGGCCGGGTCGGGCGCTGTGAGTGTGAGCGCGGTGGCGATGGCGGGGTCAGGAGGGATGGATCGTGGGTGGTCGCAAAAACGGGTCGACCTGGCCTCTGCCAACGACCGGTTGGCGGTTTTCGACAAACTTCGTGACAAGCTCGAGTGGACCCTTCGACCCTATCGACCCTATCGACCCTATCGACCCTATCGACCCTATCGACCCTCGGTTAGAAGGAGATCCCGATGGTCGCGTTACCATTGAAGAAGATGTCGTCCTCCACGGTCTTGGGCCAGGGATTCGCGCGGTAGGCAATGATCCCGAGTCCGACCTGCAGATTGTAGAACATCTGGGTCGCGCCGAAGTAGCCCTTGTAGCCCGAGTAGAACTCTGGGATGAGGTTGAAGTCCCAGTAGCTCTGGCCGTCGACCACATTGTTTCGAAGCCAGACGAACTCGGGGTAGATGGCCAGTTCGCTGTTGATGCCTCTCCACCAGTACTGCCGATAGCCCACGGACGGCGCGACCATCAGCTTGTCTCCTTCGCCCTCGACGAACGTCCAGGGGCGAACGTTCGCGCTCGTCACGAACTCTCCTTTCAGCCCATTGGCGGGGGAAAAGAGCACTCGGTTGTACTTGACTTGAATGATCTTGGGGACGATCGGCCAGATCAGGTTGAATTCCACGCCGTTGTTCAGGCGATCCCGGTATGCGCGTTTGCAGGCTTTGTCGTCGGTGGGCGGGCAGGAAGGGGGCTCTTGGGGTGCTTGGGCAAGAGCGTTCGTCGGGATGAATGGCAGGGCCAGTGTTGCCAGCCAGATCCCCATTCGCGCGAAGTAAGTCTGGTTGTCATGACTCGGTGCTCGGGGGATGTTGTTCATTCGTTGGTGGGACATCGGCTTGGGTATCGCGTTGAGGCACGGTGGGGAGTCGTGTCGGCATGGTGCGTTTGTGGTGTGTGCGGTCGGGCGGTGTTTGCGAGATCGGGATGTTGGATGAGCATCCTGGATCATGAACTAAGCAGTGCTTAGTATGAACTAAGCACTGCTTAGCGCGCTTGGGAGGGGTTGGCAAGTGGAAGTTGTATCGCTATGTTTTAAAAAGGTTTTTGGCTTTTAAGGGTATGCGTGAAAACCGCATTTTGGAGCTCGCCCCGCCCCCGGCCGCACCCGCCGAGCTCACCCCGAAATCCGGGAGTGGCCCCCAGACTCCGGGCGTGGTCGTGCTCGCCACTGCACGGCTGTGGGTCCGGGTGGATCGAAAACTCATCGGGAACCGTAACACTATATGCAACGGCGCCGACCTTCATCAATGCCGAGCATTGCGGCACGTGAGTCGGTGACGTCTCGATTCGCATGGGTGGGTGTCGACCGGGGCTTTCATCGTCGCGCGAAACCGCAGCGCCAGCGACATGTTTGGCCGTCGCCAACGAGTGTATATGCGAGGCTTTCTACCCTCCTTCGAGACTGGTAATCGATGCCCGCAGGGGATAGATTAACCAACGAGGTGCCCTCGTGATGCTCGACAAAGAATACGGAATCATCCGCCCCCGCTTCGTGCGATTGTTGGCCACCACCCTCGAGCGGCGACTCGGACACCTGCCCGAGGCCTTTGACGACAATCTGCCCTCCGGCTGGCGCAACGACGACACGCTCGCGATCTCCAAGGCGCAGATGATCCAAGCGTGGGAGATCGCCGCAAAGGCCCTTCCCGCCGAGCCGTTCGGCCTCTACGTCGCACAGATGGCCAGCGCCAGCTTGTTTGGCTTGCTCGGCTACCTCGCGCAGTACTCGGCGACCGTCGAGGAAGCCTGTCTTCAAGTCGTGCACTACAACACCGTCTTGAAGGTCGACGCCGGCCACTGGGAGATCCAGCGTAGCCCGATCGAGCTGGTGATTCGCTATCACGTGCACTTGCCCGGGATCCGGGCCTGGCGCCACAAGGTCGACTTCATCATCGGGAGCTTCGTGCTGATCTGTCGAGCGATCGCCGGTCGACCGCACCCCGACCTCCGTGTCGACGTGGGCCACGCTCCGGTGGGCGACCCCGCGATCTACCGCGAGATCCTCGGTCCTCGGGTGGGGTTTTCGGCGAGTACCCCCGAGATCGCGCTGGACCCCATCACCGCCCGCCGCTCCCTGCCCGGCTCGCGGCCGGGGCTCTTGGCGATCCTCAAGGACGTCGCCGATCAGCAGCGACGCGTCGAGCCCAAGAACTGGTCGGATCGGGTCCGCAGGGTGTTGCTCGGCGGCATTCCCGACGGCATCACCACGGTGACCGAGGTCGCCCCGGTCTTGGGCGTATCGGCTCGGAGCCTGCGCCGGCGATTGCTCGAAGAAGACACGAGCTTCCGTGCGCTCCTCGACCAGTCGCGCTTCGAGCTGGCGCGACGCTTGCTCGAAGACCCGGCGCTGTCGACCGACCAGATCGCCAACGTGCTGGGCTTTTGCACCGTGACCGCGTTCTACCGCGCGTTTCCCCGATGGGCGGGCACGAGCCTGGCGGACTATCGCCACGAGCTGACCGCGCAGGGGCGCGTGTTCGAGTCGAGCTGAGGCCCAATCCCCAACCCAATCTCCCGCCCAATGCGGCGCCCAATCCCCCGCCCAATGCGGCGCCGGCGGTCCCCGCCTGTCGTCGGCCAGGTCTACTGGCTGGGCACGACGAACAGCCCGAAGAAGCACATCTCCTCCTCGGTGCCCCAGCCCGGGTTGACGTCTTGGGTGGTCGAGGACGTATCCCAGGTACAAGTCACGGCGAACTGTTCGCCGGCCTCGACGACCACCGGGCGGGCATAGTTGTAGACGAACTGCCAGTTGAAGTCCCACCGCGGCACATCGAGGATGCACTCGGAGCGCTCCGTTCCGCTGACCTCGGCCTGCATGTTCACGCCGTACTCGTGCATGTGTGGGAAGATCGACAGGATCTCCACGGACTCGCTCGGCGCGATGCCAAACCGCACCAGCCGCTGTTCGATCTCGTCCTTGGTCAACGCCCAGCGGTAGCTGGTCGACGGCATACCACCGGGAATCGTCTCGGGGGCCCCCGACATCATCTTGTTGAGCAGCTCGTCGTTGACGAAGAACATGCCCTCCCGCTCGACTTGGTCTTCGAGCTGTAGGGCCACGATCGTCTCGTCGGACTGACCCACGAACGATAGATCGGGGGCGTTGTAGTGAACCTGCACGATGATGTCGCTGTCGGCATTGATCCGCACCCCCGTGCCTTCGGGATAGTGGACCGCTCCTTGGCCCGGGGCCCACGACACGGGGACGGAGTCGACATAGACGCCGGGCCCGGCCAGCGACCAGCAGGGCCACCCCGGCCGATCGGGGCTCTGCGCGTCGAGGGCCGCCATGACCTCGCCGTTGCTGGCCTCTTCGAGCAGCGAGGGTACGGTCGGATCGACCGGCATGACGACCACGTGGTGCACGAGCGAGGGATTGCCCGGGAGGATGTCGTAGCCGGTGAGGAACCGATCTTGGGCAAGCCCCGCGTCGAGCCGAAAGCACCAGTACTCGTCGTAGCCGACGTCCTCGCCGAGCTCGGGCACTGTGGGGGGGGTGGACATCTCCACGGTGTCCGCCACGTCGAGGGTCAGCGGTGGCTCGGGCGTGAGCGCCGGCCCCGGCTCCCCGGCGGCGAGCCCTCCGTCGACCCAGGCGGCGAAGGTCTCGATCTCGGACTCGGTGAGCCACTGCGCACCGATGAACTCCCCGCACTCGCCGTCGGCCCGTGCCCCCCAGGGGGGCATGCGGCGCTCGCTGATCGCCATCAGGGACGGTGACGCCCAGGTCTGCGCGGCCTCGAGGTCGGTCAGCGAGAAGGGCGCGATCCCTCCTTCGGTATGGCAGGTGGCGCAGCGCTCGTTGAGCAGCGGCGCGATGTCGTCGTAGTAGGTGATCCGCGCTTCGGGCGTCACGTCGTCCGACGTGGCGTCGTCTTCATGACCACAGCTGCATGCTGCAAGTACCACCCAAGCAGCAAAATGGCTCGACTTCATGACTCGGCTTCTCCGTACATGGTTCCAATGAACCAGGTGTTGGTCCCGTGATTGTGGACGTGAAATGTAATCGGGGTCCCGGCCGCGAAGGTCAGGGGTGAGAGCACTTGCAGGTCACGCACATCCGCGGGGCCGGGGATCTCGACCACCTCCTCCCAGACCAGCTCGGGCCCGACGAGCAGGGCGAGGTGAGCCTCGGCGGGCTCGTCGGCCAGCAGGGTCTGCCACCAGATCGGCACTTCGAGCCAAGCCCCCGCCTCGACCCCGCGGAGCGCCGGCTGCGTGAGTGAGGCGTAGTTGCACTCTGCCGTGCTGATCTCGAAGGCGGCCCCCTCGACCTGCACGTCCGGGGTGCCGCACAAGACCTCGGCCCGACGGCGATGCTGAGGCAGGGGATCCTGGTCGGCCGTCGAGAGCGTCCACCGGTCGCTATGTAGGATGGGCTCCCACCGTTCGACCGTGTCGAGGTCGTGCTGCAGCGACGGGAACGGAAAAAGCTCGTCGTCCTGTGCCGTGCAGCCCGTCGCGACCACGCCGGTGATCGCGAGGATGGTCGCGAGGATGATCGGTCGCCGCGCCCGGGCCCCGCGGGCCCCCGTTGGAGCCCCGGTCTTGGTCATCACGCTCATGCCTCTTTGGTCTACGCAGGCCACCGGGGCACGGCATTGCCGGTTGCGGCCAAAAACATGCGCAGACTGGCCACCGCGGCATGTCCGTCGCGGTCAGCGCCGCTGGGGGGGGCCGGGCTCGGGGTGACCGCCCTCCGGGCGGGCGGTGTGGCGATGGATGCTCGCCGCGGCCTCCTGCCTACGAGCGCTCGCGGGTCTCACCGGGCCTCAACCTGCCCCGGCTTCACCCTCCGACCTCACCACCTCATCTCCGGACTTTGGGATCTCGCTCCTGGAGAGCGTGAAGGGGCATGTTCTTTCCAAAACTACCGAGTGTGCTTGCGACGATGGCACTGAACTGAGTCACGTAGTACAGGTCATCATGGGGAAGACAGCGCATCACCGGATGCAATGGCAGTAGACTTTGTTCCTGGTTCCTGGTTGGGTCATATGCTGAGTTCAATTCTCGGAGGCGATCATCTGAGCGGTTAGGAATGCATCGCTCAGCATGTGGGCGAGCAGCTCTCGTGCGGTACCGGAGCGGCTGACCCGCTGCTTGAGCCCGCCTCCGGTGACACCATCGAGCAAGCACGCGCTAGCAAGCACTGGGCCCGGGTCCTCACACAGTAGCGCGGCCATGTGCAGATCGGTGGACTGGACCGCCCTGGCGATGGCATCGAAATCATGGTTGGCCAAGCCCTGGCATTGTCGCTCGAGGGTGTGTCGCTGGTTATGCGAGAGAGCTTTGCCCAGATGGGAGGCAAGCTGCTTGAGGTGTTTAGGGTCGGGGTTGGCGGTCATGGGGTTGAGCACTTCGACTGCATCGAAAGCAGCGGCGAGAAGTAGATTCATGGCTTGGGACGATAAAGCGCGCGCCCGCGGAGCATCGAAGGCCGCGCGGGCCATGGCGATGGCGATTAGACCCCTGGTTGCGAGCTGGTTGTCCGGTGCCAACAAGGACGCCTCTATCCCCAAAGTGGGCGAGGGGTCGCTAAGGTAGACTATAGGCACGGACGACGTGAGTGAGCGAATCTTGGGCGTCGGCAAGTCGAGGAATGCCGCGCAACGCTGGGCGAAGGAAGTCAGTGGGTCCAGGTCGACCCCAGGTGGCAGTATGAGTTCTGCGGTAGTGAAACCAAATAATATACCTACGATGCTATCGAGGGTTTGCAACAATCTGTGCAGCAGCGGGGGCTCGCCGGCGGAGTAGAGTGCTACCCGGACCCGTGTGGTGTCGAGGACCTGGCGGATTCCGACTTTGGTAGGTGTATTGGTGACGCCGGGCAAGGCGATGGCGGTGGGCGCGGGCTCCATGGCCCGCAACAGGGCCGAGGCCATGCGGGCCAGCTGGGGCTGGGCGCGGCGCGAGACGGTAGCCAAAAGGCCCAGATCCCGCAGAGAGACCGCGCCGCGCCCCACGTTGGAGACCAGGGCGCTACGGATTGGCTGGAGGTAGCTGGCCACCCGGGCGCTCTGGTTGGTGCGGTTGAGCTGATCCATCAGCAGCGAGATCGTCTCGCGGTTGCCGGGGTTGATGGCCGCGGCGCGCTCGACGGCCTGGAGGGCGGTGGTCTCGGCTCCGGGGACCTCGGCGAGCAGCTTGGCCTTGCGCAGGTAGATGTCGTGAAGGCGCTCGCGGTTGCGCTCGCGAGCGGCGAGCCGGTCGAGCAGCCGGGCGGCCTCGGCTCGACGATCGGCGCGGGTGAGTAGTTCGGCCATCAGCTGGATCGCCCGCGGATCGTCGCTGCGTGCCTGTAGGACCAACCGCGCGTGCTCGATGGCGCGGGGCAGGGTCTGCGGATCGGTGGACATGAAGCTGGCGAGCCCCATGCGTAGATCGATCGTCGAGGGCTCGGAGGGATCGAACAGCCACAATAGGCGCTCGGTGGCCTCGGCCGCCCGCCGGTTGTCGCCCATCTGGCGGTAGCCGTTGACCAGGCCCCGCAGGGCGCGGCGTCCGTCTGGCTTGGCCTTGGCCGCGGCTTCGTAGTAGCGCACGGCGATCTCCTGAGTTGCGGCGTACTCGCCCAGGAACAAGGCCAGCTCGTAGCGAAGATCGCCGTCGGTTACCCGGGCGAAGGCAGAGGCCAGAAGCTCGATGATCGGGTCGGGGTCGCCGGACTGGCTGGCGAGGGTGCGGGCCAGCGCGATCGCGTCGCTGTTTTGGGCGTCGCGCTGGAGGATCTCGCCGACGAGCTCGAGGGCGTGCTCGCGGGATCCCCGGTTGCCTCGGAGCGCCAGTACGACAGCGTCACGGGCCTCCTCTACCAGCACACGAAGCGAGACACTGAGGGCTGCACGTCGCGCTCGTCGTGCTTGGGCTATATCGCTCCGAAAGATCGCCATGCTTTCGAACCGATCATCTGGCTCAAGTGCTACCGCCCTTTGCAATACGGTACGTAGGTAATCATTGCATTTCAGTCTGGCTAGAAACGACTCGAGGCGATACATCGCCCTGTTAGGTAGCTTTTTCCCATATACGCAGAACACTGCGGTCATTCCCAGACTATAAATTTCGGCTCGATGGTCTACTTGGCTGGCGTCCTCGTTCTGCTCCGGTGCTGCGTAGAGCACGGTTCCCAACGCACCAGTTCGGGTGCCTCCGGTGGTGTCTTGGGCTTGGACTAGGTCAAAATCCGACAGTACGGGCGTCCCGTCCTCTCGTAGCAGGATATTCTGCGGCTTAACATCACGGTGCACGAGGCCCTGCTGGTGGGCCGCCTCAAGTGCTCCGGCGATTTCCTCAATGATGCCGAGGGCTTTATCGACATCGAGCCGCTTTTCGATGATCGCCCGATGGAGATCCCCGCCTGCTAGGTATTCCATTACATAATAATAGAATCCCTGCTCCTCGCCATTCGGGACCAAAACTTGCACGACGTTGGGGTGCTGGAGTGTGGCCATCCTACGGGCGCCACGAAATAGTCGTTCTCTGCGACTCGCGTCTTCCACAAATTGGCCGTGCAGCACCTTGATGGCGACAAAACGATCTGTGTTCTGGTCGTAGGCTTTCCATATTCTCGCGAACCCACCGCGACCAATTACCTTGATAAGCCGGAAGCGGCCGTCCGCCATAAACTCACCGATATGTAGCGTGGGCCCGTGACGCTGCTTTCGGCGTAGCTCAAGAATTTCCGTGTTGACCTTGGTCGTGTCCTTACCAGCGATCTTCAACTCCGCGCGGCGTTCGTATGCGGCTTTGAGAAGAGCCGCGAGTGAGTTGGTGGGGGAGATGTGCTCGTCTACGGACCACAGGCGCCCGCTGGTCAGGCGGCTGTAGAGGGCCGGCATCCACCAGTCGTCGTGGCTGCGAACCTTTCCGCGTGCCACCGAGAGGGCGCGATCGATCTGCCCGTCGTGCAGTAGTTCGGTAAAGAACACCGGCATCATCGTCTCGACAGTGTGCATCGTGATGTAGCCCTGCATTGCGATCACGGCGGGGACCCCCGCGTCGGCTAGGCGCCCTGCCAGGGTGGCCTGTACGGTGGTGCTATGCTTGGATTGCACCTGCTCGCCGTCGCCGGCGCTCTGGCAAGAAGCCAGTACCATCAGCTGCGGTGGTCGCTGTAGCTCGGCGACCCTAGTGGTGAGTTTCTCGCCCTTGACCGTCGTGGCGTGACCCTCTTCGTCCTGAAGGACGAGCGCGGGGGTCCCGGTTTTGCGTCCGAACATACCGTGGCTGACTAGATAGAGGATATCTACGCCGTCTCGCAGCGCGTCGAGTAGGCGATCGACTGTGAAGGGGGAGCCCGGGCCGCCCAACATGCGGACAGCGATCGGTCTTGGCTCGGGCACCTCTGCTTGGCCCTGGCTGTCGCGCTCGACTTGGCTCAGTGCTCGCTTGACCCCGGCGACCTCCTTATTGAAGTCCACAGGGGCTAACTTCATGTGCTGAAGCTGCTCGGGCTCGGGGGCGGAGACCGCGATGAGGGCCTTGAGCTTGGTGCGGGTGCGGAGCTTCACCGGGCGCCAGTTTCCGGAGCTCATCATGAAGCGCGATGTCAGCGTGGTCTCGGAAGTGCTTAGGATGGCGCCTGTCTGCGGGTGGCACAGCAACTCCCAGCGTAGGGCTTGCAGCTCCTGAGCCGAGGGATCAATGCATACGAGGATGCGCAGGAAGCTTTCCTGGGACTGGGCTGCGGTCTCCACCTGGATGAAGCGGTGTCGAACCTCGTCATCGGCGAACAACTGCCGTGCCAGCATCTGGCCGTATTCGTCGTGAAGCTCCTGCACACGGAGCAACTCGGTCTCGTCGAACAACGCTCTGCCCCGCATTGGGGCTATCTGGGCGTCGCTGTTGGGATCCGTATGCGAGATCTGGACCTGGTACGCCTCTCCGTTCCGGTAGATGGAAATGCTCAGGGTGTAGTAGAGTTCCACCGCGGTCTATCGGACTTGACGGCTTGTTCCAGATATGGAGCGAACGTTGTTCGTAGCGGCTGCAAAGTGACTACCCCAATCACCGTCCACGCGAACAAAGCATTTTCGTTGAATATTTTCAATAGCTTGATGGGTTCTCGTGGTGGAAGGAACTCCTGTCGCTCGGGCGTGACTGCCTGTATCGCACAAAAATGCGGATATCGCGCGGTCTTGAGAGGATGGGACTGGATGGCTCAAGCAGTCGCCAGTGTAGGGCATGGGGTCGACTCATGACTACCGAGATTTACCCCCTTGGGACCCGCGCCGACGACGGTTTCATCCGCGGCCCTTACAGGCATGTGGACTCGTCAAGTGATATCTTTGAGACGAAATCGGAGGCAGCCTGAACGTCGACTTGGGCCGGCAGACCAGGAGGATCTTGGCAATGGAAGCGAAGCGACCATCGTCGGAGTGGTCGTCTGTGCTACCAACCTCGACGAGCTTGGTGCCTGTATCACCCCTCAGCTGCGCGCCCGCGAGGCGGCCCGCCAGAGCACACCGGCGATGCTGCGCCCCGATCGCCTGGCGGGAACCAACGCCGACCCGGCGCCGATCCGCATGCGATTGCCTCGCCAGTTGACCCCGCGCAGGGTCCAGGCGGCGACCCACAGCCCCAGCACCACCACGTCCTTGACGGGGATCAAAAGCGGCGCGAGCCCGCGGGGCACCGATCCTCGCAGCCGGTACACGGCCAGCACGTCGGTGCCGATCTTCAGGCCCATCCCACAAAGCGCCAGCTGGATCCACGCGGCGGAGCGCATGCCGAGCATCGACCCGTGGTGGGCGGAGGCCAGCAGGATCACCAGCGCCAGCCAGGGCAGGGGGCTGAGCACCGGCTCGAAGACGTAGGCCAGCGGGGCGATCCGGCGCCGCATCTGGCTCCAGCGCAGGTGTCGGCTGAGGAACGACGAGACCGACCAGCAGGCGTTGACGGTGGTGATGACGTATGGGGACAGCACCACGCGATAGCCGGCGCGCGTAAGCGCGGTGCCCAGCAGGTAGTCCTCGCCCAGCACGTCTTGTACCGAGGCCCAGCCGCCGATCTTGTCGAGGGCGGCGCGGCGCATCAGCATGGACTTGCCGATCACGCAGGGGTGGCGCACCAGCGCATCGGCGCAGCAGACCGCTCCGGCTACGAAGCTGCTCAGGTGGAGGTTCTCGAGGGCGGCCCCGAAGCTGCGCTCACCCACGCCCACCAGCACGTTGGAGACCAGGCCCACCGCGGGGTTGCGTAGCTCGGCGGCGGTGTGACGCAGGTAGGTGGGTCCCACGCGCACGTTGGAGTCGGAGACGAGCAGGTTGGGGTGACGCGCGACGGCCCCGAGCGCGTCGAGGTTGGACACCTTCGGGTTGAGCCCGGGACCCTTGCGCCCGGGGATGATCCGAATGTCGACGTTGGGGAAGTCGCGGCGCACCTGCTGGGCCACCCAAAGCGCCGGATCGTCGGGATCGGCCGCGCCCAGGATGATCTCGTAGAGGCCCGGGTAGTCCTGGGCCGCGATAGAGGCCAGGTTGTCGTAGAGCCCTTCGTCGGCCCCCTTGAGCGGCTTGAGCACCGAGATCGGGGGGGCGTGTGCATGCGGCTCTTTGCGGCTCCGGGCGAGGATGAGGTGCACGCACACGTGGATGACGACGGTGACCAGCAGTGAAAACGCGGCCAGGGCCACGACCACGGCCACACCGACGTCCCAGACGATCGAGTTCATGAACGGACTAGATCACGGCAATGAGTCAGCAATCCCTGCGATTGGCAACGGGCCGGTGACAATCGCGGCGCCCGCCTGAACTCTCACCGGGACGTAACCGGCCCGTGATCCTCGTGATCGAGCAGTCACCGCGGGGGGGTAACTCATCGTACGTATGGCGTTGACCCTGGCCCATGTCTCCGATCTTCACTTCGGTTTGCGGACGAGCCTGGAGGATGCCAGCGCCCGCTTGGTCGAGACGCTCTACCACCGGGCGGTCGATCACGTGGTGATCAGCGGAGACATCACCAACCGGGGTCGCGCCGAGGAGATCGAGCGCTTCTGGGCCCGATGGTCGCCCCTGCGGGAGGTGACCACCCTATCGGTGGTGCCGGGCAACCACGATCGCCTGGACGACGACGTGGCGCGCTCGCTGATGGACGACCGGCGAGTGATCACCTCGCACCACGAGGGCCTGTTGCTGGTGCGACTGGACTCCACCGCGCCACACAACCGGCGTACGATCATCGCGGGCCACGGGATGATCGACCAGGATGATCTGGCGCAGCTAGACCGAGCGCTCGACGAGGCCCGCCCGGGCCAGCTGGTGGTGGTGACCATGCACCACCACCCGTTCCCGCTGCCCGCAGAGACCAGCTTGGAGCGGCTGGCGACGTGGGTCGGGCTGCCCTTCGCCGAGGAGCTGACGCAGGGGCAACTGCTGCTCGAGCGCCTGCGGGGGAGGGCGGATCTGCTGCTGCACGGTCACCGCCACGTACCGGCCGAGTGCGAGCTGTTCGCCGAGCAGGGCCGGCCGCTGCGGGTGATCAACGCCGGTTGCTCGCCCCAGCTGGGACGCTTCCGGCTGCTCACCCACAATGGGGGCCAGCTGGTCGCGCGCCCCGAGTGGATCACGAGCGGAGGCCGTCGCGCCGCAGCGCCTTGCCGACGTCGTCGAGCTCGCGTTTTCGCGGCCACTTCCGCAGCCACTTCCGCAGTGCTGTCCACTGCGGGGTGATCGCGTCCGGCAGCGTCTGCGCCTTGTCTCGCTTGCCCCGGTCGACCGCGCGGGCGTGGGCCACGAGACGATCGATGGGGACCGCCCTCGGTCCCCGTGGGAGCGGAGGCTCCGCCCGCTACTCGCCTTCGTCCTCGCCGCTATCGGGATCGGCGTAGACCTCGAAGTTGAGGTAGCTGTCGATGGCGTCGGGGGTCACGGCCACGTCTTGGACGGCGAAGATGATGGTGCTGCCCTCGAGGTCCAGCGAGTCGTAGTTGACCGTGTTGCCCACCGCGGCGGCCAGGTCGTTGCGGAAGGTCTCGATGAGATCCTGGTTGTCTTCGACCAGCTCTTGTTCCTCGAGGGCCGCGGCCCCGCTGCCCTCGCCGGCGATGAGCGTGGCCTGGCCGGGGGTGATGTCGATCCCGGTGCGTGTGTTGTTGATGGTGATGTCCAGAGGCATCGAGGCCTCGGCGAAGCCGCAGTAGCCGTCGGCGATCCGCCACACCCGGAACAGCGAGTCGAGCTGATCGTTGCCGGTATCGTTGCCGGCCAGCTCGCTGAGGGTGACCCCGTAGATCCCGTTGGCGTTGGGCTGGCCGTCCTCGTCGTAGCGACGGGCGATCTCTCCCTCGTCGAACATCCGGTGGCTCATCGTCAGGAACAGCTCGGTGTCCATCGAGACGGCCATGGGGGTTCCTTCGGGCAGGGGCCCCGCCAGATCGAGGCCGGATTCGGCGGGCATGGGCAGGTTGGTCTGCATGCCGAGCACGAGCTTGCCGTCTTCGGGCCGGACGATGAGCTCACGGGCGAGCAGGCGGACCTCGTCCTTGCCGATCGTCCACGAGCCGATCTCGAGCAGCGCGACGGGGCCGAAGTCCTCCTGGATCTGCTCGGTGAGCAGGATCTTGAGCACGCCGCGGAGGGTGTCGTGATCGTCGGAGTTGATCCCGTAGACCACCAGGAACAGATCCTCGACCTTGGCCTGCGAGTAGTCGGCGATGAGCGTGCTCAGGCCCGCCGTCTCGTCGGACTCCAGGCGCATGGGGATCGACAGCTTGACGTTGCCCACCCCGCTGGAGATCGGGGTGTTGCCCGAGCCCAGATCGATGCCGAAGTCCAGGCTGAACAGGATGCAGTTGCGGCATCCGGGCAGATCGGCGAACTCGATGACCGGCTCGCCCTCGGGCTCGAAGCTGGCCTGGGCCGGCCCCAGCGGGACGTTGCCGGTGAAGGGCACGTCTTGGTCGAGCACCGCTCCGCCCAGCAGGCGGTTGACCCCCTCTTCGGTCAGCTGCAAGGCCACCGGGAAGGGCCCCTGTTCGGGGACGGGGGTCAGCAGGGGAGTGGCCTCCTGCTCGGTGCGCCGGAAGAACTCTTGGCCGCGCGTCTCGCAGTCTTGGGCGATGTCGTCGCCGCGGCATCCCAGCGCGAGGGAGGGCAGGAGGCTGGCGGCCACGAGGGCGCTACGCAAGGAGGTACGGGTCCGGTCAATCGAAGGCATGATGTGAAATCCCAAGCGGCGAGCCGACCGGCCGCGCGAGGCGGCGGGTCGATCTTCACCCCTCATTGTGTCTGGGCCCTGCGGCGGTGACAAGCGGCGTCACCCCCACCGGTCGGGTGGGGCTGGTCCAGAGGCCGGGTTCGGGGGTCGGGTCCAGGAGCCAGTTCCAGGAGCCAGGTTTGGGGCGTCGCTCGAAAGTTCGCTCGCGAATTGCGCTAGCGCGCCGGCCTATCGAGCGCGGGACCGTATGGGCTCGGGCTCCGTTGTGCGCTTCGCTGTGGCTCTGGACTGGTCCCGGGCTGGCCCCGGACTGGCCCCGGACTGGCCCCCCGATCCCGACCGGAGCAAACGCCGAGCGCGGTCGGGGCGGCGGTCGGCGGGGTTCGTCTCGTCCGCGTTTTGCTGCTACCTTGGCGCGGATGTCTTCGGGGCGGCGCGCTCACGCACGGTCACCACGGCTGGGGTCCATCTTTCTTGCGCTAGGGCTCGCGGGGATGCCCTTCGGGGCGTGCTTCGATTCCGACGAAAAGCCGGTCTTCCTCAGCCCCACCACCAGCACGACCGGCCCTCTGCCTGGAACAAGCAGTAGCAGCAGCACCAGCAGCAGTAGCAGCACCACCGAGGCCCCGGACATGACGTGTCGGGATGCGATCGATTGCGTCTGGGGTTGCGCCGGCGAGCTGCTCGCCTCCGAGCTCCCCGAGCCCGACCTGACCTGCTTTCTCGAGTGCGAGGAGGGCCTGACGGTTCCCGAGGCCCTGCACCTGTTTCGCCTGACCGAGTGCGTCACCAATAAGTGCATCGATCTCGGGGTGTGCGACATACTGGTCCCCACTGAGACCACCAGCAGCAGTTCGTCGGGGGGCGAGTCCACCAGCACCGGGGGCGAGTCCAGCTCGAGCTCCACGGGCACCTCGAGCAGCACCGGGGATAACGGCCCGGACAACCCCTGCCTCGATTGTATCCTGGCCAATATGCGCGACGAGCAGCCTGGCGGCGATTGCCAGGGGCTCGCCGACATGTGCGTCTAGTCCTGATTCGGGTCCTGATTCGGGGCCTGATTCGAGGCGAGTACGAGCGGCGATGCGAGCCGTCTGCGGTCGCATCGACGAGCGGTCGGCCGCGCCGCATCGATGCGCGGTCTCGGTCAGGGGGGGCACGACACGTCGACCAGCGTCATGTGCTCGCCGAGGGTGGGGAACTGAGGGTAGACCACCGTGCACATGCGCACCGGGTGGGTCGCGGTGATCGTGATGTCTCCGGGGAGGGTGTCGGCCACGTTGAAGTAGATCACCACCGGGATGATCGTCCACTGGATGAGGTTTTGGTTGAGGACCGGCAAGCCGTCGGGGTTGGGGGAGTAGTACGTGTCGGGGGCCGGCGGCGGGTTCATGTCGATGGTGACGTCGCCCTCCAGCACCGCGGTGTTCTGGAGCAGCCGGACGATGATGAGCCCCTGGCTGGCGTCGAGTGGGGCGGGCATCTGGGGAGCCAGGCCCATGTGCTGCTGGCTTACGATCGACCGGGAGATCTGAGTGAGTTCGATCCCGGCCTGGACCGGCGCGGGGCCGACGTCGATCGGGATGAGCGCGCCCCAGTAGTCCACGCCCGGAGCCACGGCGAAGTGGGCGAGGGCGTTGGCCGGAACGGGGGCCAGGCTGAACATGCCGTTGCCATTGGCGAGGGTGGTGACCGCGGCGTCGTCGTACAGCGAGATCTCGGCGCCGCTGATGGGGGCATTGAGGACGAAATCGATGACCTCGCCGTTCACCGTGACCCCCATGGGAGGCTCGCCCGACGAGGACGACTCGCCGGTGTCGGTCGTCTCCGACCCCGAGCCCGTGCTCGAGCCGTCGGTGCCGGTGCTGCTGGCGCTATCGGTGCTGCTGGAGGACCCCGAGCTGGTGCCATCCAGGCTGGGGCCGGAGGTGGTCAGCGGACCCGAGCTGTCGCTGGGGCCCGGGCCCGCGCCGACGCTGGTGTCGGGGTCGGAGCCCGTGCTGGAGTCGCCCGAGGTCGAAGGGGGCGAGCCCGAACAGCCCAGCGCCCCGAGTCCCACACTCAATCCGATTACGCGTATGCCTATTGACTTCATGTCGACCGAGCATACGCCGAGCGACCGGAGCGCGGTTGCCGGACCGGTCGAGGGCGAGCCCCGACCGGTCGCGAACGCCCGAGCCCGTGGCCTACGGGGCCAGGCACTGCACGTCGAACAGCGTCATGTGCTCGCCGATCGTCGGCAGCTCGGGGTAGAGCACCGTGCACTCGCGGGTGGGGTGAGTGGCGGTGATGCTGATGTCCCCCGGATCGGTGTCGTCGACGTTGAAGTACACCACCACCGGGATCACCGACCACTGGATGAGGTTCTGGTCGAGGATCGGCGCGCCGCCGGGGTCGGGGGCGTAGAAGGTGCCGGGATCCGGAGCGGGGTCCATCTCCACGGTGACGTCGCCCTCCATCACCGCCGCGTTGTTGAGCAGCCGGACGATGACGATCGCCCGCTCGAGCTCAGCGGGCACTGGATCTTGGCCCTCGAGCCCCATGATCTGCATGTCCACGATGTTCGTGGAGATCTGGGTCAGCTCGACGTCTTGCTGTAGGGGCTCGCTGCCGATGTCGACGGGAATGATCGCGCCCCAGTGAGTCTCCAAGGGGGCGAGCACGAACAGGGCCCCGGTATTGGGGGTGAAGGTGCCGATGCTGAACATGCCCATGTCGTCGGCCGTGGCGGTGATGCTGGGGTCGTCGTAGATCGAGATCTCCGACTCCGGGATCGACTGGGACAGCACGAAGTCGATCACCTCGCCCTCCACCGTCACCTCGACCTCCGGACCGGTCGAAGACGAGGACTCGCCGCTCTCGGAGGCCGAGCCCGAACCCACCCCCGTGCTCGAGTCGACCCCCGTGGTGGTGGGGGTGCCCGTGGTGGGAGCCCCCGTGCTGCTTCCGCTGCTGCTGCCCGCTCCGCCCGGGGTCGAGTCGTCGTCGCCACAGCCGAACGTCAGCCCGGCTAGGGCCATCACCGTTGCTACAAGCTTTCCAGTCTTCACTCTATACCTCGTGGTAGGTCCAAGGGTCATGGATGCCGGTCGGGGGTCGAGCCCGCCGACTGCACCTTCGATGCAGTCTAGCAGGCACCCGGGGGGGGCTCCACGCCGCACCGACCGGGAATTTCGCCAGTTTTGGCAGGGATCCGGAGGCTCCTTTCGGCGACTCGCTCCAGATCGCGGTGCGCTCGCCCCTACCCTACGGTGCGAACCTGCGCTACATCATGCTCCTATGAAGCGCACCGTCGCTGCCTTCACCGCAGGGCTGCTCCCGGGCCTGGCGGCCATGCCCTCGACCACGCATGCGCTGGAGCAGGCGTCCGTGTCGATGGTCGAGCCGGTGGCCGAGCCGGTGGCCGGATCGATGACCGGATCGATGACCGAGCCGGTGGCCGGCGAAGCCGCGCCGACCGAAGGCACCGGGTCGGCCCAAGCAGCGGGCGAAGCGACGGCCCCAAGCGACGGTGAGTCCGCCGGCGACGATGCACCCACGAGCGACGCGGCCCCGGTCGAGCCCGGTCCGCCCGTGGCCCCCACGGCTCCCAAGCCGCCGGCCGAGGGCCAGGCGGGGGGCGGGCTGTCGCTCGGCGGTAGCGATGCCGATCTACGGCGTCGGGGCCGGGGCCGGCGCTCGCGTCGAGGCAAGAAGGGCGAGGGCGAGGGCGAGGGCGAGCCCGCCGAGATCGATTGCCAGGTCGATCCCAAAGCCTGCGAGCGGGCCGAGGCCAAGCAGCGCCCGTGGATCCGGCGCTGGGAGGCCGAGCGCAACCTGGCCGAGCTCGGCCTCTTCGGCGGGATCTGGCGCCCCTCCGACGAGCACGACCTCTACGACCCGGCCACTCGACCCCAAGATCCCCTCTGGCGCCTCGGCCCCGACGTGGGGCTGCGGGCCGCGTTCTTTCCCCTCAAGCCGCTCGGCGTCGAGGCGGAGTTCTCCGCCAATCCCACCCGGGTGCGCACGATCACCAACGACTTCGCGTTCGTCTACGGGTTTCGCGGTCACGTGATCGTGCAGGTGCCGATGACTCGCATCGTGCCCTTCTTGCTCGGCGGCTACGGGCTGATGGGGGTGCGCAGCAATATCCTGATCCTGGGCAACGACGTCGATCCCGCCTTCCACTACGGCGGCGGGGTCAAGATGTACGTCACCAAGCGGCTGGTGGCGCGCGCCGACGTGCGGCAGATCGTCAGCGCCACCCGGGCGCAGGAGGACAGCGGCACCGTGCACCTGCAGGTGCTCGCCGGCTTGAGCCTGGTGCTGGGGCGCAAGAAGTACGTGCCGCCGCCCAAGGTGGTGCCCGTCGATCCCGACCGCGACAACGATGGCTTCCTCAACGAGGCCGACGAGTGCCCCGACATCGCGGGGGTGGGCCCCACCGGCTGCCCCGATACCGACGGCGACGGCTTCATCGACAAGGTCGATGCCTGCCCCGAGGTGCCCGGGGTCGAGCCCGACGGCTGCCCGCTCAAGGACTCCGACAACGACAAGATCCTCGACGTCGAGGACGACTGCCCCTTCCAGCTCGAGACCTACAACGGGGTCGACGACGAGGACGGCTGCCCCGACGAGGTGCCGCCCGAGCTCATCATCTTCAAGGGCGAGCTCGAGGGGATCGAGTTCGACTTTGGCAAGGACACGATCCGGCCCGAGTCGCGGCCGGTGCTCGACGACATCATCGCCAAGCTCCAGAAGTTCTCGGGCGTTCGCGTGCTCATCGTCGGTCACACCGACAACGTGGGCGACCCGGCGGTCAACCTCGATCTGTCCAAGCGCCGCGCGGAGTCGGTCAAGAAGTACCTGGTCGACGGCGGGGTCGATGCGAGCCGGATCGAGACCGACGGCAAGGGCGACACCGAGCCGGTCGATCCCTCGGCCGATCAGGACGCCGAACAGACGCGCGCCCGCAACCGTCGGATCGTGTTCGACATCATCGCCAACGAGCCCACCGAGGTCCGCCCGCTCTCGGGCAAGTCCAAGGATCCGGACGCCCAGGTGGTGGACGACGGCCAGGGCGACTGAGCTCTACAGGCCGAGGCCGGCCGGGAACGCGCGACGGCGGTCGCGCCCCGGCCTCGGGGTGTGCATGCCGAGGCTGGCTAGGAATGCGCGACGATGTCGCGCCCGGCCTCGGTCTTCTATGCCGAGGCCGGCTCGGGATGCGCGACTGCGTCGTGCCCGGCCTCGGTCTGGACCCGGTACCTAGGAGGGGAGGACGGGCTTTTCTAGCCTGCGGGGTTGGTGCCCACCATCACCGTGCCGCCGTTGGCGATCCACTGGAAGTTGTCGATGATCGACGTCGAGTCGAAGTTGGGATCTCCCGTGTCCCAGATCGCGAAGCGGATCGTGACCTCTTGTTGGTCGGGTTCGACCGGTGCCGTGGTCGTCAGCCACGAGGTGGCACCGGCGTTGTTATGCTGGTCGAAGCCGGTGTCCTGAAGCTCGGCCGTACCGAGCGGGCAGCCCTGACAGACCTCGAAGAACGCAATGTTGACGCTGACCGGGTTGGTCATCGCGTCGAACGAGATATTCCCGTTGATCGCTCCGGGTGGAGGAGGGGAGACCAGCGCGATGAACTGATCGTTGTACTCGGTGCATACCCACTCGGGGTACTCATAGGAGTAGAAGCTGAAGCTGAACGAGTACCCCGTGGCGTTGGTGGGGACTCTGAGGGTGACCTCGAGCGCGATGTCGTCGTAGATCGTGTTCTCGACGGGGCATCCGGGGACGTTTTGGGGGAAGCCGGCCGGAGGCGCGCTGCCGCCCGAGCCGGTGCAGTTGTGGGTGGGACAATCGGACGGCTCGCCGGTCACCCGGGCCCGGCCCGAAGACAGCGCCAGCAAGCTGTCGCCCTCGAGGGGCTGGACGTTGGTGCCGAAGCTCTGCATCAAGCCGTGCTGGAGCGACGAGTTGACCGGTGCGCCGTTGGATCGTACGTACTGCGCGCTCACGAGCCCCCAATCGTCGGCGCCGGACGAGGTCTTGCACAGGCCGATCGCCGCGGCGGCGCTATAGGGATCGACATCGGCGAGGGCCAGCCCCGCGTCGCACGGCGGTGTGACGTTGTCGATGAGGCCATCACAATCCTCGTCGGCCGGCTCGGGGATCATCCCGTTCATGTCGGGCTCGGTGATCGCGACCTCGATGGCGCCCGGGTTGACGTTGGGGTCGCAGTCGTTGCAGTCGCCGTCGACCACCGAAAAGCCGTCCCCGTCCTCGTCGGCCATGGGATCGGTCTGGCAGGCGTTGCCCGGCAGACCCAGGTCGGGGAAGGGGGGTAGATCCCAAAGGGTAATGATCGTGTCGTTGCCATCATCGTCGACACCGGCGGTGGAGTCGGCAGAAGTCCCACCCCCGGTGGCCACCGGGCCGGAATCCTCCGTATCGCCGCCGCCGGTACTGTCCGTTTGACCCCCACCCATGGTGTCCATGGGAAGGGTGAGGCCGCCGCCTGAGACGTCGTTGCTCCCGCGCTCTTCCGAGCCACACCCGGCGAGCGTGAGCCCGAGTGTCATCATCATTACGGTCATTGCCGCCGGGACGGGGGCCGGCGGGGCGATGGGGCTACGAAATCGGGCACGCATGGGTCTACGTCCGTTTTCGCACGAGGGCTGCGTCGTCGTCTACGATGTTTCGACGCCGTCACGTCGCGGATGTGCCGTTCAATAGTCGCGCTTGGCCATGTTGGTTTTGGTGGGGTCGCTCCTCGATCGATCGACGCTGAGTCCAATCCGTCCGGGTATGGGCCGGTTCGCCGAGCGCTTGGACGGTGCCCCGTCGATCCGTCGCGCGGTGTCGGCGTCAGGGCCACTTGGCTGCGCACAGGGCTCGCGGGCCGCTTTTCTTGGAGGCGCGCGAGTCCTGCTTGGTCGAGGGCAACGAGATCACGATCGCTTTGCCCTGCCACAGCGCCGCCGTCCAGTACTTGCCCCGTCGTGCGGCGTGGGTCAGCTTGCGGGCCACGATCGGACTGGCCAACTTCCAGCTGGAGACGCCCGCGAAGGATTGCCGGGCCAGGCCTTTGCAGTATGCGCGGGCCTCGGCGTGTGTACTCATCGGCCCGGGCTTCTTGGGCGTCAGGTAGCGTTCGACCCGGATCGTGCCCGGCGGGGTCGGGAGAGGCTCGGAAGGCTCGGTCGCCGGTGCAGAGCCGCCGTTGCTCGTGGCCGGGGGGCGCCGACTGGGCTTCGAGTCGCGCTTGGAGCCGGCGCTGTCCTGGCCATTCCCGGTGGCGTCGGCGTCGCCGGTCGTGCTCGTGTCTTCGACCAGCAGCAGTGCGCCGGTGCTTGGGTCGTCGCCGCCGGTCGAGCCACCGCCGGTCGAGCCACCGCCGGTCGTGCTCGCCTCGGTGCCTTCCATCGAAGTGGTCGGTGTCGAGCGCGACGTGGCTCCGACGAGCTCGCCCGTGTCGGCGGTGGTGGTGGGCTCGCTCGTGGCGGCACCCCCGGTGGCCGTGGGTGCGGTCGCGCCCAGATCGACGAGGTTGCGAGGCCGAGCGTCGAGGGGGGGCGTAGTGGAGGCGGTCACCATCGCGGGTGACGGGCTGGGTGGTCCGCGGGTCAGCATGTAGACCAGGCCGGCTCCGATCACGGTCACCGCACCGATCAGCAGCCACGCGCGCCGGTCGGGACGCGAGGGGCGGCGCTCGGGTCCCGCGAGCTGCCGCCGGGTGGTGGGCAACAGGGTATCGGTCTGTGACTCGCTGCTCTCGCCGTGCGCCGATGCCTGCGAGGAGGGGCCCGAGGAGCGTCGCGGGGTCACGTCGACCGTGGGGGCCGCCGGTACGTCCGGCTCCGAGTCGGACGTGGGCAGGGCGAGCCCGTCGAGTGTCTCCAGATCGAAGGGCTCCAACTCCTCGGCCATGACCGCGGCGCTCTCGAAGCGCTCGGCCGGATCCTTGCGCAGGCAGCGTTCGACGATCTCCACCAACTCGGGGGGCACGCCGCGGACCAGCTCGACGATCGGCGTGGGCTCCTCGGTGGTGACCATCAGCAGCGTGCCCGCCACGCTGGGCCCCCCGAACGCGGTCTGCCCGGTCAGCGCCTTGTAGAGGATCGCGCCCATGGCCCAGATGTCGGTCTGTACGCTGGAGCGGGCCGCTCCCTTGAACTGCTCGGGCGACATGTACTCGGGCGTGCCCAGCAGCGCGCCGTGCCCGGTCACCACCTCGCTGCTGCCGTCGGTGAGCTTGGAGACTCCGAAGTCCATGATCTTGACCACCGGTGGCCCGCCTTCGGGCTGGTGTAGGAACAGGTTCTCCGGCTTGAGATCGCGGTGGATGATCCCGGCGCGGTGCGCTGCCTCGAGCCCGGCCAGCGCCTGGCGGACGATCGTGACCGCCAGCGCCGGATCCAGCCGCTGCTCCCGGTGGATCAGCTCCCCCAGGTTGTGGCCTTGCAGCCGCTCCATCACGATGTAGGGACCCACCGGGCCGAGGCCAAAGTCGAGGATCTCGCACACGTTGCGGTGGCCGATCCGACCGGCGGCCTTGGCCTCGGCTCGGAAGCGAGCCACCGTCTCCTCGTCACGCCCCGCGTCGGGGCGGATGAGCTTGATCGCCACCCGTCGGTCCACCAGGGTGTTGATCGCCGACCAGACCGCGGCCATGCCTCCCTTGCCCAGCTGCCGCACGAAGCGGAACTTGCCGTGGAGGATCCGCCCCTCCAGCGGCAGGGCCAGGTCGGTGTTGGGGCACTTGAGCAGGTGCGGCGGGTGGTCTTCGCCGCAGTGGGGGCACCGCGGCAGCACCGGGCTTTCGGGGCGCGCCGCCTCCTCGCTCACAGCCCACGAGCGTACCATGGCCGCCCCGGTTGGCTACACCACCGCGGTTCCCTATGCTCCCTTCCGCCCGTGCCCGCGCAGCAGATCGCCCATCTAATCTGTGAGGGCTTCGATACGTTCTATGCGGAGTTCATGCGGCTGACCCGAGCGGCGCGAACCTTCTTCGACGCCGGCGACTGGTTACGCCTACAAGAACAGCAGCAGGCGCGCATCGACCTCTACCAGCGCTTCGTCGGCGACACCCTCGACTCGCTGACCCACCTGACCCGCGTCCGCCCGCGGGACCTCGAGCTTTGGAAGCAAGCCCACGTCGACTACGCCGATCTGGTGGCGGGGCGGGTCGACGTGGAGGTGGCCGAGACCTTTTTCAACGCGATTACGCGCAAGATCTTCAACACCGTCGGGGTCAACGCCCAGATCGAGTTCCTCGAGGGCCCGCTGGGGCGCCACGCCGACACCCTGTCGCCGGGCCTCTTGCGTCGCTTTGCGTGGGACGACGACCTGCACGCCCTCTTGCGGCGGATCCTCTCGCACCCGCGGCCCGCGATCCGCTGGCGCCATCTCCACCGCGACCTGAGCTACCTGGTGGCGAGGATCGAAGCCGAGTGTCCGCTGCTTGTGGACGGCGGGCGGCCCGACTACGTCGAGGTGGTCAAGACGCTCTTCTTTCGGCCCAAGGAGGGCTACGTGGTGGCCCGGATCGTGCGTGGGCGGCAGGCCACCCCGCTGGTGATCCCCGTGCAATCGCGTCACGACGGCATGGTGGTCGACGGCGTGCTGCTGACCGAGACGGCGGTGATGCCCGTGTTCAGCTCCACCCGCTCCTACCTCTTCGTCGACGTGATCAAGCCCTCGACCCTGGTCGATTTCTTGGGCTCGCTGATGCCCAAGCTGTCGCGCTCTGAGCTCTATATCGCCATCGCCCACCACCGCCACGGCAAGAGCCTCATCTACCGCGAGCTGGTCGATCACCTGCGCGACAGCGACGACGCGCTCGTCATCGCCCCGGGGATCCGCGGCCTGGTGATGACCGTGTTCACCATGCCGTCCTACCGCAACGTGTTCAAGATCATCCGCGACGAGCCCGAGAAGGCCGGGGTGGGGCGGGGAAGCGTGCTGCAATCGTACCGCGACGTCTTTCGCGGGCAGCGGGTGGGTCGGCTGGCCGACACCCAAGAGTTCGAGTTCCTCGCCTTCGACCGGGCCCGCTTCGAGCCCGCGTGCCTGCAGGAGCTGCAGGACAAGGCGCCCAGCCAGGTGTGGGTGGAGGGACCGCGGGTGGTGATCCAGCACGCCTACATCGAGGAGAAGATGACCCCGCTGGATCTGTACCTCGCCGATGCGTCGCTCGACGACGCCGTGCGGGCGCTGCTGGACTACGGCACCGCGATTAAGGAGCTCGCCGCTCACAACATCTTCGCCGGCGATCTGCTGTGGAAGAACTTTGGGGTCAATCGCTTCGGGCGGCTGGTGCTCTACGACTACGACGAGATCCGGCCGCTGCTCGACTGCAACTTTCGCGCGATCCCGCCGCCGCGCAGCCTGGAAGACGAGATGTCCGCTCAGCCCTACTACTCGGTGCGCGAAAACGACGTCTTCCCCGAGGAGTGGCTGCCCTTCGTGGCCCCCCGTCGGCCGCCGCCGCTGCGCGAGGCCTTCATGGACGTGCATGCCGAGCTATTCGAGCCGGGGTTTTGGCGGGGGGTGCAGCAAGATCTGGTCGCGGGGCGGGTGCGGGTCAACCTGCCCTATGCCTCACGGGCCGAGGGATCATAGGCGGGAGAATAGGCGGGAGAACAGGCGGGGGCGAGCCCCTCGCTCGCTCGCTCACCCCGGCGGCGAAAAGCAGCCGATCGTGGTCTCGATGCGGAAATTCGACTGGGTGGTGTGGCGCTCGGCGAAGAAGAAGTCCAGATCGTAGACCCCGCCGGGGACGATGCCCAGCTCGTCGGCCATCGCGTCGAGATCGATCGTGCCCTCCAGCGGGCCATGGACCCCGCCCAGGTCGATGCCCAGGCGGCCGTTGATGAAGGTGAACAGATCGTCGTCACCCCGGAACGTGAACACCTCGCCCCCCTGGTAGGTGAACTGGGTGTGCATCTCCAGGGTGAAGTGATAGTTGTGGGCGTTGCCCTCGTTGCCGAACCCCTGGTCGTCGATCGGAAAGAACGCCGCGCTGTCGAAGGTGTAGCGGCCGTCGCCCTCGTCGGTGAGCGCGATCTGGGTCGGGATGTTCATGTTGACCCCGCCCACGTCCCGGTACCACTGGTCGAAGTTGGCCGCGTTCGTGGTCGTCCCCGCCGTGCCGCCCGCGTAGACCGGCTTGCCGTCGCCGCCGAGCATGGGCTCGACGATGCCCGGATCGACCGCGATGACGTACTCGAAGTCCGGGTGGCTCTGCGACACGTCGCGTACGATCGCGTCGAGCTCGGTCTCGCACTCGCCCACCGGCGGCAGCGTGCCGGTCTGTGGACCGCCGATGTCGAACCGCACCCCTTCGGTCGTGTCGACGGCGCCGCTGCCCGGGTTCGATCCGCCGCCGGTCGGACCGCCCATCGTCCCGCTGGCGGTCAGGCTCTCGAGGCCCGGGTCCGATCCCGTGCTGATTTCTTGTCTGGGGACACTACACGCCGTACACGCCGCCAGGGCCAATCCCCCCATGGATGCCACACCTCGCTTCACCCCCCCACCATACGGCCCAATCCCCGGGGGCGGCAGAGGGTGCGTCGAGGTGTCCATGGGGGAACAATACCCTGCGACGTACCCGTGGATCCCCGCATGGGCTCGCGCAGATCCCCCCCTTGCTTTCGAGCGGTCGGGTCTTCGACGATCGGGGGGAAATGCGGGGAAAATGTCACGATTGGGTGCCATCGGGGGCGATCGCACGGGGAGTGCTCGCGGCGGTCTGCCTCGGATCCTCGCTCGGCTGTGGCGGTGGCAGTAGCGATGGCGATGGATCGGACACCACCGGCCTGGGCGTCGTATCGCTGGGGCTGTCGGCCACGGGCGCCGACACCAACGGAGTGCCCGACGAGACCCGGGGGCCCGTGCTCGACGTGGGCGTGCTCCCCGATCTCATGGCCGGGGACACGTCGAGCGAAGAGTGCGACGGACTCGAGGCCATCATGCGTGACTTCCAGATCGCTCACCCCGACTTCGAGGTCTATAGCGGGACCAACGCGTCGGTGGGTCTGGTGCTGCCGACCCTCGGTGCCGATCGCACCCCCGAGCTCGACCCGAGCTACGCCGGGGCGCCCATGATCACCAGCGCGGACACCTTTGCCCAGTGGTACCACGACGTGCCGGGGACCAACATGGCGTTTCCGATCGATCTGATGCTGACCGACGAGGGCAACGGTGAGTACGCCTTCGACAGCACGGCCTTCTTTCCTCTCGACGACATGGGCTTTGGCAACGAGGGAAACCCGCACAATTTCCACTTCACCACCGAGGTGCACACGAGCTTTACCTACGAGGGGGGCGAGGTCTTCACCTTCCGGGGAGACGACGATCTGTGGATGTTCGTCGACGACCAGCTCGCTATTGATCTGGGCGGGCTCCACCCGGCGCTCGAGGCGTCGGTGGACATGGACACGCTGGGTCTGGAGGTCGGGCAGACCTATCCGATGGACATCTTTCACGCCGAGCGCCACACCAACGAGTCCAACTTCCGCATCGTGACCACCATCGAGTGCTTCGTCACCCCGCCGCCGCCCGCCTGACGGTGCCCTCGCCGATCGGGCGGCCCATGGCTCGCCTCGCGCGTCACTCATCGGGTCGGGGAGATGTCGAGCCCGAGCGATTGCAACGCGGCGAGCAGCTGCACGCGCGTAAAGGGCTTGGCCAGGAAGACCGCGGGGGCCAGCGACTCCACGTGGGCTGGTCGACCATGGCCGCTGATGAGGACCACCGGCACGGTGCGGTTGCGGGCTCGCACGCGCTGCACCAGCGACACTCCGTCGAGGCCGGGCATTCGAATGTCCGTGATGAGCAGGGCCCAGGCGTCGGGCGCTTCGTCGAACAGCCGCCAGGCGCTCGCGCCATCGTAGGCCATGGTGGGAGCCAGCCCGCTGCGGCGGGCGAGCCGGGCCAGGGACTGGGCGATGAGCTGCTCGTCGTCCACGAGCAGGACTCGGGAGATCGCGTCAGTCATCGTCCCCCGCGATCGGCAGCGTGACCCGCATGCGGGTCCCCCGGTTCCCTTCGCTCAGCGCCTCGATCGAGCCGCCATATCGTCGGACGATGCTGTGGCTGATCGACAGCCCCAGCCCCGTGCCCTTGCCCATCGGCTTGGTGGTGAAGAATGGATCGAAGACCCGGGGCCGATCCTCGTCGGCGATCCCCGTGCCCGTGTCGATGACCTCGAGGCACGCGTACCGCTCGTCGGCCACCGAGCGCAGCTCGATGCGCCGTTCGGGCTGGGACTTCACCGCGTCTCGAGCATTGATCACCAGGTTGGTGAGCACCTGGAGCAGCTCGTTGCTTCGGCCGGCGACCGGCGGCAGGCCGGGCGTCAGCTCCGTGCGGATCTCGATGTCCTGGGTCGCGAGCTGTCCGCCCAAGATGGCCACCGCTTCCTCGATCACCTCGTTGAGATCGGCGCGAGCCAGCGCACAGTCGCTGTCGCGGCGGCTGAATGCCAGCAGGCGACCTATCACCCCGGCGCCCCGGTGGATCTGGCTGTCGATGACGTCGAGGGGCCGGCTCAGGGTGCGCAGGCCGCGGTCCTCCAGGCTCTCCCGCAGCTCTTCGGCCGCGAAGCCGATGATCTGCAGGGGCTGGTTGAGCTCGTGCGCCACGCCGGCGGCGAGCTCTCCCAAGGAGGCTAGCTTGGCGGAGTGGAGCAGCTGCAGCTGGGTCTGCTCGAGCTCGGCGAGGATCGCCTCGTACTGCTCCTTGCGGATGAGCGTCGCCTGGAGCTCCTCGGCGAACATATTCAGGCCCACGGTGATCCCGTCGATGGCCGTCGAGACGTCCTCGGCTCCGGGTGGCGGTGCCGTGGGAGGGGGCAGCCGGACGTCGAGGTTTCCCATGGCTAGTTCACACAGCATCGCCAAGATTTCGTTGATCCGAGCATGGACCGTTTCGTTACTCATCGGGGAACTCGTCGAGCCAGGCGACTGCCCCTTCGACTTCGGTGAACATGCGAGTCGGGCTCATTGGCTTGTTGATCCCCATGAAGAAATTGGCCACGACGCGCGAGATCGTCGAGTCGGTCAGCAGCACCGTCGCACGCTGGATGGAGAAGGTGTAGGGTCCACCGTAGAGGGTGCGTGCCGACCGGGTGATCGTCTCTACCGAGCGGATGTCGATGATGACGCGGACCTTCTTCTTGCCCAGACTGTCCCGCAGGCGACCGATGGCCTCCACGTTTTGCTGAGCCTCGGCGGCTCCGTGATGAGGCGCCGTCAGTACGCACCAGGCCATCGAGAGCTCGTCGTCCCAGTAGATGTCCATCGCTGGAGATTGCTCGCGCAGTGTTCGGGCCATGGTGTCTTCCGCCTCGGTCGAATTCCGGCTGTTCGGCTCGTTTCGTCGGAGGTGGGTGGAGCGCGGTCTTGCGGTTGGGCACCGGCCGTTGGTTGGACCTTGCCATACTAGCTCCAGAACGGGACGAGAGACTGTGAGGGAAACCCTTGTTCGTCGTGGAAGGTCCATAGCCTTTGGATCATTTGGATCATTTGGATCATCTGGATCATCGGCGTGGTGCCCAGAACAGTAGTTCGTGGCGGCGAATGGTCATCAGGAATCCGAAGCCCGGTGGCGCCGAGAACAGCATATCGTGGAGCCGTCGCCACGCTCCGATGCGCGCGATCGAGAGTGTCCAAGTGATGATGCGGCGCTGTATGTTCGAGATCGTCAGTCGCTCGTCCAGTCGTTCGTCCAGTCGCTCGTAAGAGGGGTGCAATATCGCGCGCTGCTCGATTTCGACGACCATGGGGAGTTGACAAGGTCCGGGGGGCGCCTATACTGCAATGCCCTGGGGCATTGAGGGGGTACGTACTCTTAGGACGAGCACCCAGGGTATGAGTCTAGCGTAGCTGATCTACCATGACCACAGTTGGGATGGGTGAACGCATCGTATGTGTGTTCAATTGTCTGTCGTCCTGCTGCCCGTCGTCCTGCTGCGCTAGAGCCGCGTAACGTCGATCTTCACGGTGTGAGGTCGTGATCGAGCGTTCGTGGTCGAGTGTGCCACTTGGGAGCACTCTGTCACAACGAGCAACGAGGAATTCCGTGAACCGGATCATTGTGTCGTCGTTCTACACGCTCGTGCCAGCGCTGGCGCTGCTGCTCTTTGGGTGCGATCGAGCCGCGGGCGATGCCGCCGCGGATTTGGTCGAAGGTGCCGACGCGGATCCCGTGGACGCCGAGGTGAGCTTTCGGGGCCAGGGCAACAAGCTCAAGGTCACCATTCCGGGCATGGCGGTCACGGGGACCAACTCCGTGCGGGGGCAGTGGGTCGATCCGGATCTCGAGGCCGTGTTCAGTCTCTTCCCGGCCATCCAAAACGGCGCGACCACCGGCCACTTCGCCCCGGGGGCCTTCGAGTCCACGGTGTTCGACTGCAACTCCCCAGACGATGCGATCATCGCCACCCACCCCAATGAGGGGTTCATCAGCTCGTTCATCAATCCCGCGGCATACCTAGATCCGGCGGTGATCCACAACACGCCATTCGCCGAGGTGCCGATCACGATCAACTATCCTGGCGACGTCGCTCCGGTACCCTTCATCGACGATGCCCCCAATGCCTGGTCCGCCCAGCGCAGCGACCGTGTGGAGGGGTATACGCTCGGGCAGTACTTGGCCGCCGACGGCACGATGAAGATCAAGTGTGACTACGACAAGGACAAGTATAGCTACAAGATCAAAGCCCGAGATCTAGTCCCCCATGGGCTCTATTCGTTCTGGAGCAACCATGGGCCGCAACCGCCCGATTTCGACACGGTGGCCGCCTTCGGGGGACCGACGGTCGTGACCGCGAGCGAGGAGGGCAAGCTCGAGATCAAGCGATCCTTGCCCTACTGCCCGGCGGAGGCGTGGGTCGTGGGCCTCGCGTATCACTCCAACATGCGGATCACGGGCAATGCTCCCGAGGCGCCCCCCGTCCTCGGCGGCGCTCATGATCACTTGTATTTCTTCATCAAGATGGAGCTCGACAACCCCGGGTCGGTCGAGGCGTTCGACCCGTGTCCGTGAGCGCGCAGGCCCGGCCGATCGGGGCTCGATGAGATCGGGGGACGTCGCCCGGGCGTGGTGCCGTCGATGAGCGGCGGCGCTTCGATGGAAGCTGTTGGTTGACCGAGAGTACGACGTCATCGTGGTCGGGGGCCGAGTCGCCGGCGCCAGCCTCGCCGCGCGGTTGGGCGCGGCCGGGCTCGGTGTGCTGGTGCTCGACCGCTCCTCGTTCCCCAGCCGACCGTCGGTCTCGGCGCCGTTCGTCTTGCCCCATACCCTCGCGATGCTCGACGAGCTGGGCCTGCAAGAGCAGGACTATGCGGCCGATACGCCCCGGCTGGAGACGATCGCGCTCGAGTTCGGATCGCACTTTCGAGCGTTCTTTGGGTTCCCCGAGCCGATCGCCGGTCGAACCTACTTCTATACGATCGATCGCGCACGCCTCGATCATGCGCTTTGGCGCAACCTCGAGCGTCATGCCGGCGTGACTGCGCTCGAGCGGACATCCGCCATCGATCTGTTGGAGCAGCAGGGGCGCGTGGTCGGAGTGGTGGCCCGTGTGCCGGGGCGAGAGCGGTCCGTGAAGTTGCGAGCACGGTGCGTGGTGGGGGCGGGGGGTCGCTTCGATCTCGTCGCTCGCAAAGCTCGGGCCTCGGTGATCCATGAGCGTCGAGACCTCGACACGGCGGTCTACTATGCCCACTGGGAAGGGGTCGAGCCCTACGATGAAGGGCGCCGACCCATCGCTCAGATCCACACCTCGGGGGATGGTCTGAGCTTCGTGCTCATGCCCACCGCCGATCAGCAGACCATCGTCGTTGTGCAGGCGCAGGCCCGGCTCCACGCCGCGCAGCCGGGTCGCCCGGCGCAGATCTACGACGCGCTCTTGCGGGCCTGCCCCGCGGTGTGGCGGCGTTTGTCGCCGGCGCGCCGAGTCTCCCGGATCTCCGGGCTCAAGCGCATGGGCAACCTGTTTCGACAGGCCCATGGCCCGGGCTGGGTTCTGGTGGGTGACGCGCTCCACCACAAGGACTCGATCGATGCCCAGGGGATCTATGATGCCCTGCTGAGCTCGCGGTTGCTCGGCGAGTCGCTGGTGGACTGGCACGCCGGACGTGACTGGGACGATGCGTTGGGCCGCTATGCCGAGGCCTCCCACGCCGCGCTGCGACCGATGTTCGAGGCCACGATGGATCGGGTCGAGCGGGAGATCTACGGCACCCCTCCGGCGTTGGCCGCCAAGACGTTATTGCGTTGGATCTTGACCGATCGCCGCTACAACGATCGCTTTGCCGCCGTGCTCACCCGCCGACACGATCCCCGTGGCCTGTTGGCCCCCTCGGTGGTCTTGCCGGCGGTGGTCAGCGGCGCGTGGCGACGGATCCTCGCTCGTCTGCGTGCACGGCCCGATCCCACCGATCCCGTCGCTCCCGCCGACCCGCTCCCGCCTCCGCCTCCGCCTCCGCCTCCGCGAGTCCGTGACGACGAGCGTGGTGGGGGACGCCGGCCGCGTTGAGGTCGTCGTCGTCTCGTGCGGTCCTGTCCCGCCGGGCATTGGCCGTGAACCCATGGCGAGACTCTCCGGTGCTCTTTGGTGCCATGGGTCGACTCGTCATCCTCGTCGTATGAAGGCGCGCCTCGGCAAGGCTCTTCACATCAAGCCGCGTAGGGCGACAAAAGCGGCACGCGAACCGGCACGCGAACCGGCACGCGAACCGGCAAGCGAACCGGTAAGGAAACCCACGTAAGGTCGCGTGCGCGGCGGCTATGGTCCCATTTCGAGCATTGGCTACCCACGCTGCGCCGACCTATGCTACCCATGGCCTTCAAAGTTCCGTGATGCTCGCTGTCATGATCCGCCCGATGGGGCCGATAGGTGATCGGTCCAGCGGATCCTTGCGAGCGTGTGGGCGAGCACGTAGTGTCGCGGATCATTGATTCAGCGGTGACCCGAAGTCACCCTCGTCGAGCGCATTGATCATGTCCGAATCCGTGGTTCCCGGAGTCAGCGGTTTGTCGCTGGTCGTTCCCCCCTATCGCGTTCCTCTCGCCCAGTGGTGCGAGTGGACGGGCAACCCCGCGAAGAAAGTCGAGGCCGTCGTCGGTCGAAGCTTTCGGGTCTGTGGCCCGCGCCAAAACGCCTACACGATGGCCGCCGACGCGGTCCTCGATCTCATCGATCGCTACGACGTCGATCCCGCCGACGTGGGGATGCTCGCGCTGGGCACCGAGTCGAGCACCGACAACGCCGCGGGGGCGGTGATCGTGCGGGGCATGGTCGACCAAGCCCTCGGGGCTCGGGGCCAGGCGCCGCTGTCTCGCTGCTGTGAGGTGCCGGAGTTCAAGCACGCGTGCCTGGGCGGGGTGTACGGCCTCAAGGCCGCGGCTCGCTATCTGGCGACCGACGGCCGGGGACGCCGAGCGATCGTCGTCACCAGCGACATCGCAGAGTACGAGCGAGGGAGCACGGGCGAGCAGACCCAGGGGGCCGGCGCGGTCGCGATGCTGCTCGATACTCGACCGGATCTGTTCGAGCTCGATCTGTCTCGCGCGGGCAGCTCGTCGGCCTACCGGGGCGTCGACTTTCGCAAGCCCTTCGCGCGTCACTTCATCGCCGACTACGCCCGCGACACTCAGCGTCCTCACGACTTTCCCGTGTTCAATGGTCCGTACTCCACCCGTTGCTACATCGACGCCACCATGCAGGCGCTGGGTCACATGCTCGGGCGGACGGGCGAGGGGTACGACGAGTTGTTGCAGCGAGTGGCCGCGGTGATCTGTCACCGGCCGTATCAGCAGATGCCCCAGCAGGCGCTGGCGGCCGCGCAGATCTGGAGCTGGGCGCGCGACGAGGCCCGCGGCGAGCTCGACGACTTGTGCGAGTCGGCGGGCCTCGATCCCGATCGGGTTCGCGCTCAGGTCACCGCGACCCCCGACCTTTGGTCGGTGGTGCAGCGCGAGGGGCTCGACGCCGATCCTCTGGCCGAGGCGCTGGGCGCGGCGCGAGCCTTTCGAAAGAGCGCTCGCTTTGCCGCTTGGGTCGAGCGACACATGTCCCTGGGTGACGAGATCGTCCAGGATCTGGGCAATCTCTATGCGGCCTCGCTCCCCGGCTGGCTGGGCGCTGCGTTCGAGGACGCCCATGCCCGCGAGCTCGACTGGGCCGGGCAACGCTTGTTGGCCCTGGGCTATGGCAGCGGGGACGCGGCCGAGGCCATGGAGCTGCGGGTGGTCGGTCACTGGCAGCCGGCGGCGGCCAAGCTCGGCTTTCGCCAGGCGCTGGCGGGCGCGGTCGACCTCGAGCGGCACCAGTACGAGGCGCTGCACGACGGCGCCGACCCACAGCTCCCGGAGGTGGCGCCTGCTCGCTTCGAGGTGGCCCGGGTGGGCGAGCGCAACGAGCCGCGATTTCGGGACATCGGGGTCGAGTACTACGCCTGTCACCAGGCGTGAGGCCGCTTCGCCGGATCCCGGGCCCGCGCCGCTTTCGGGGGTCCGCGGAATGATCCGTGCTCCAGGGCAGTACAGGGTCCGCCGTGAGTCTGCTGGTGCTGGTGCTGGTGCTGGTCGTGTTCGGTACCGTGACCGGATACTGGCTGGTCGCGCGCCGGGACGCCTGGCTGACCGCGCTGGTCGAGCGCGATCGGGAGGCGCTCGATGGCGAGGACCCCGGGGTGCCCGCGGTAGCCTCGCTCGATCACCTGCAGCCGCGCCGGGCCGAGGTGCCGGTCCCCGAGTCTCCCTACCGGCGGGTCGGTGAAGATCCCTCGGACGAGCGGCGGGCTCGGCTGCGTCGTCGCGCACACACGGCCCTGTGCAGCGCCCGTTGGCTGCTGATGAGCGCGGTCGACCAGTCCCTCGAGGCCGAGGCACGGGCTCGTCGCGGGGATCGACGCGGCGCCGACCAGCGCACGATGGAGCAGAACCGGGCCGAGTGTGAGGCCCTGCAGTGTGTGTTCGAGGCCGAAGACTGCCTGGGGATCCGGATCGTGCGAGATCCCGGCGAGCCCCGTCGCTTTGCTCGCTTCTACGGCCAGGCCAGTCATCTCGTCGTCATCGTCGACGCGTTCTGCGAGCAGATGTTTCGGCCCGCGAACGCGAGGCCCACGCGGAGGGTGTAGTGCGTCGGATCGTGCTTTGGGGCTCGTTGGTCCTGGTCGTGGTGGTCGCCGCCGCGATTGTGCTGTTGCCCCGTTGGCTGGGCAGCGATGCCTCGCGGCAGCGGGTGGAGGCGATCCTCAGTGAGGCGCTGGGGCGTGAGGTGACGATCGAAGCGCTGGAGGTCGCCGCCGATGCTTCGGTGCTCGAGCTGCGGGGGGTCACGGTGGCGCAGCCCGAAGACCTGGCCCTCGATGCTCCCGATGAGGGACCGCTGCTTCGGGCCGAGCGGGTTCGGCTGGAGGTGGCGCTCGGCGATCTGCTGGATCGGCGCGTGGTCGGGCTTGGCCGGGCCGAGGGGGTGACCCTGACGGTGCTCGAGCGAGGAGGTCACACGAGCGTCCACGGACTGGGGCGGCGGCCCAAGGAAGGCCCGGATGCCGCCGAGCGTCCGCCCGCCGAGCCGCTTGCGCTGGCGCTGGATCTCGAGCTGTCCGAGGTGCTCTTGCGGTGGGTCGACCTCGATCGCGCCGAGGCGATCCAGATGCACGACGTCGCGCTGCGTGGCCACCTTGGCGATCGAGCGGGCACGGAGCGATCGGAGCGGGAGGCGGTGGCCACCCTGACCGCCAGCGCCCTGGAGCTCGGTGGGGTGGGGCTGCGCGAGATCATGGTGCAGATGCGCCTGCACGGCCCAACGATCCAGCTCACGCGCCTGCACGCTCGAGTCGGCGCCGAGGGGATCCTCGAGGGGCATGGTGTGCTGGGGAGGGCCGTAGCGGGCGAGGCCGGTGGGCCTGACGGGCCCGACGAGCGTGACTGGAGCGTCGCGCTGACCCTGCGCAATGCCGCGCTCGACGGTCCCTTGCGGGATCTAGCTGCGATCGCGATCCCTGCGGTGGTGCGGGTCACCGGGGCGCCGGGCGAGCCCACCACCGGTCGGCTCGACGCCACGGTGGCGCTGGGGGGCCGCGGGCTGCACTGGGAATCGATCGCGCCGAGTCTGCACGGGACCGCCGCGCTGGGGCTGCGTGATGTGGTCGTGCCTGCCGACACGACCGTGCTTGAGCTCGCGACCCTCGCCGGTCGCGAGCCCGGGCCCTTTTTGCTCGACGAGGCCCGGGTCGAGCTGAGCGTAGCCGAGGGCTGGGTGACGCCCACGGTGCTCGCGCTGGGCTCGCTGTCCCTGCGCGTGACCGGGCGGGTGTCGGTGCGGGGGCAGCTCGATCTCTTGGTGGATCTGATGCCCTTCGTGGAGCGCTTTGGCGGGGGCACCTACGCGACGATCGCCCGCACCACCACCACGCTGCCAGTGCGGGTCACCGGATCGGTGCGCGAGCCGAAGCTGGCACCGCCGCGTGTTCGCGACGTGGCCGCGGGGCTGCTGGGGGGCGCGATCCGGCGGGCGATCGAGCCCTCGCCGTAGCATGTATAGATCTGAACAAGCGTGCAGATGTCGCGAGTGATTGCCCCTGGGTTGAAGCACTGGGCTCACTCTTGGACGTTCCTTCGGTGCTGTCCTATGGTCGATGGGGCTCATGCACAAACTCGAACAGCGCCCGCCGCGCCCTGCCTCTCTCAATGGCGATCGTGGCTTCGACCGGCGGGTTCTCCTCCAGGCTTTGAGTCCCTGGACCAACCATCACTGCTCGTTTTGTGATGACTTTTTGCTTGGTCGCCAAGCCTACATCACCCACTTTTTCCCGAAGTCCAGTCAGCCCGAACAGGCTAACAGTTGGGACAATCTCTACATTGTGTGCTCTCGCTGCAATGCTGCGCAGGGGGGTCCTTTGGACACCGATACACTGCGTCCTGACGAGCCCGGCTACGGTTTCGATCGCTACTTCTCCATCGACCCCGAGCGCGCTGAGCTCAGGCCGAATCCGAGCGCCCCCTCCGCTGACCAGCAACGCGCACGGGCCACCATCGATCGATGGCAACTCAACCGCCCCTATCTGATCGCCGCACGCAAGGCGGAGGCGATGAAGTATCTCGAATTTCCCGACGTGTCGCTCGACCACTACGCGTTTCGTGACTTTCTCCAGAGACTCCCCAAGCGCGAGAGGAAGCTCCCCAGCTATACCGTGACTTCACTGGTGATCGACCACATCAAGTGTTTCTCCTACGCCAGGCTTGAATTCAATCGCCACGAACCAACATCGCTACTGCTCGGTCCCAACTCGAAGGGCAAGTCGACCGTCTTACAACTGCTGGCGATCGCCTTACGTGGCATCGAGTACATCCCGAGCAACAATGCTTGGCGAAACGTCGTCCGAGCAGATGCCGACGTCGGAAGATTCACGCTCGAACTGGTCTATGAAGGCGAGGCAATAGAGCTTCGGTACTCGATCGACCACGAGGATGTCATCTGCTACGAAGGGGATCTAGGACAACTCGGTCGGATTAGAGACGCGGTCCTGGTCCTGGGGTACGGCATCAATCGCCACCTTACCCAAGACGAGCCTGGCAATTCCTCACCGGCCATCGAGCCCGTAGCGTCTCTGTTTGGCGACAACCGCTACATGAAGAATCCTAAGCTCAGGGAGGATCATCAATACCTCGCGGACCATTTCGAGTCGATCCAGCCGTTGGTCAACGCGCTTTTTGCAAACGCGGGCGATGGCCCCCAGATCACCTTGGACACCTATAGCTCGGAGGAGGGCTATCGGTTCTCGTCTCCTGCAGACCCTTGGTCGAGCTTACCTCTTGAAGCCCTCTCCGAGGGATTCAAGTCCACATTCGTCTGGATCATCGACCTGCTCATGCGGCTATCGCTCCATGGTGTCGATCTCGGCCAAGCGCGCCGCGCCGCGGCGATCGTGCTGCTGGACGAGATCGATCTGCACCTGCACCCCAGCTGGCAGCGATTGATCCTCGGGACCCTCCGCGAGCTCTTCCCGAATATTCAATTCATCGCCACGACGCACAGCCCGCTCGTTGCCCAGGCGCTCGATCTGCGTGATATCATCATCATGAGTACCTCAGGTGAGGGGGCGACAATCTGCTCGAGCGTGTACGACTCGCACTCCGCGTTGAGTCATGGTGCGATCCTGAGGGAGCTATTCGGCGTGCGCTCTAGGTTCAGCGTCGATATAGAGAAAGAGCTCAGTCAATTCCGGTCGATCAAGCTTGCGATCCTCAACAACGAAGACCGCGGCGATGGCGAGGAAGAAGAAGAGCTGCGAGCTCTCGTAGTGCGCCTGGTCGAAATGGGCCCAGAGGTCGAGGGGACCGTGCGCCGGGAGCTCATCGATCTTGACCGTCGCAAGCCCGGGATCATGGATAGAGTATGGAATTCATAGATCGACACAAGGTAGACGCGCCCGCCTGGCTGCTCGAGAATGCCGAGCAATGGGGCAAGGAGTGGGAGGAACGGTGCCGCTCCGGTAGGAGGTTCGAGTGGCGGCAATCGGGAGGGCACGACAAGCACGAGCTGACGAAGCTCCTGTCAGACATGACGAGCCGCCACTGCTCATACTGCGATGCTTATCCCATGGGGCGTCGTATCAAAGAGACGATCGATCATTTTTGTCCAAAGACCACACATCCACGGCTCGCATATTGCTGGGATAACCTCTTTTTGTGCTGCTATTGTTGTCAGGAGCGCAATAACCGATTCGACGAGCTTCTGCTGAAGCCAGATGAGCCCGCGTACGATTTCGACGACTACTTCTATATCGACTGGGACACCGGTGAGCTGCATCCTTTGGGGAAGCCCGGCGAACGTCGCTATGAGCGAGCCCAGATCACGCTCAAACTATTCAAGCTCAATGACAACGGTAAGCCGGATGACCGTCGTGAAGAGCTGGAGAAATACGAGCAAGACCAAGGCAACGCAGAGCTCGACCTCTACTCCTATCGCTTCTACCTTCGGCGCGGGACGAAGTCAACTCCGCACGACCAAGTGCCAACGCCAGGGGCATCGAGCTAGCCGTCCGCGTCGAGACGCGTCGGTCAGTGCTTGAAGTGGATCCGCATGGTGGTCACGTCGGGTCGCATGGTGATAATGGTGGGGAAGGTCTGGCCGATCGTGGTGTGGGGCAGCATGCTCAGGCGGGCTCGCTGCACGATCATCGCCACCATGATCGTAGCCTCCATCAATGCAAAGGAGCGGCCGATGCAGGCCCGCTTGCCGCCCCCGAAGGGCACGTAGGCGTAGTGGTGGTCCTGCCCCAGCGGCCGATCGACGAAGCGCTGGGGGTCGAAGCCCTCGGGGTTGGACCAAAAGTCCCGGTGGCGATGCACGTGGTAGATGCTCCCGATGATGTCCGCGTGCTTAGGGATCCAGTACCCCGCGACCTCGCCGGCCTCGGCGGACTGGCGGTTGATGTTGAGCGTGCTGGGGTAGAGCCGCAGCACCTCCTTGAGGAACGCCTGGATGAAGGGCATCCGCGGCAGATCCTCGTAGCGGGGGGGGCGATCGCCGAGGGCCTGCTCGATCTCGGCGGCGAGCTGGCGCTCGAGCTCGGGGAACCGCGACAGCATCACCAGCGACCAGTGCACCAGGGTCGCGGTGGTGAAGAACCCGACGCCGATCAGGCTGTTGACGTGGTAGGTGACGTCCTCGACCAGTCGAGCGCGATCGGGTCCGCCGGGGTAGCGCGTGTGATAAAGGAAGTTGCCGAGCAGATCGTCGTAGTCCTGCCCGTGGTCGAGGCGCCGCTCCACGATCGCTTGGGTCACCGCCTGCGCGCGGCCGAGGGTCTTGCGGTAGCGGGCTCGGGTGGCGGTGGGTAGCCGCCAGGGCAGAGGGTTGACGGCCCGGATCCGCTCGGTGATCGCGTGGGAGGCTTGTGCGATCAGATCCCGGATCTCCGGGGATTCCACGCCCATGTTGGAGAACAAGGTGTTGAGCACCATGTCGACGACCATGGTGTTGATCTCCGTCTCGATGTCGATCTCGCTATGATCGCGGAATCGCCGGGACCAGCTATCGAGGTGGGTGGCGGTACGGGCCGCGATCGTCTCGGCATACGAGCGAAAGTGGCTCTTGTCGTCGAAGGACATCAGGGCGGTGCGGCGGTCGTGGATCCACCGCTGTAGGTCGTTGCTGATGAACACGCTGACGTTGCGCCCGCCGATCTCCGCGAGGCTCTCGGTCAGCAGCGCGGCCCGTCGCATGAAGCGAGGCTCCTGCTCGCCCAGGATCTGCTCGAGGTGCTCGGGGTGCGACGTGTAGATCAACTCGCGTCGACCGAGCTTGACCCGGACGATCTCTCCGTAGGTCGAAAAGAGCTCGGTCCGCAGTCGGATCGGGTTGGCCGCTTCGCGGAGCAGACGTAGGGCGGATATGCGGACGCTGGGTACCGGTTTCATCGTCGCCTGCGTTCATGGGAGGCCTTCGGGGTCGCCGCCGCGGCGACCGAGGTGAAAGCCTCCACGTGGATCGCCTCGGGGGCGATCCCGCCGGCCCGCAGCATCGCGCGGAGGCTGGTCTCGAACGCGGGCGGGCCGCAGATGTAGACCTGGGGATCGTCGTACTCATGCAGCAGCCCGACAAGTGCCGACTCGCTCAGGCGGCCGTCGATGCTGGTCGCCCGCTGGCGGCAGCGAAATCGGGGCAGCGATCGGCGGGCGTGCTCGAGCAGATCCTGCGCGATGAGATCCTGCGGTCGGCGGGCCGAGTAGTCGAGCAGCAACGGCACGGGCAGGGCCGCCGCCTCGCCTTCGAGGCAAAGGTGTCGGAGCAGACCGAGCGCCGGGGTGATGCCGATCCCCCCAGCAAAGAAGAGGATCGAGCCGCCGGCGGTGGGATCGATGACGAACTCGCCCTGCGGGGCGGACAGCTGGAGCGTGGGTCGGCGGGCGGCGTGTTCGAACAACCAGCGGGACAGCAGCCCCTGGGGCTCACGTTTGACGGTGATCTCGTAGTATGGGTCGGCCGGCGTCGAGGTCAACGTATACGAGCGCTCGATCCACTGCCCCGCGATCCGGGCCCGCACCACGACGTGCTGGCCTGGCGAGAACGGCTCGATCGCGCTGTCGACCGGGGTGAAGCGAAACGACCAGATCTGCTCGGTGTGCCGGACCGGCGGCGCCAGGCGATGGGCGGTCCAGGCTTGGTGCCCGAGGATCTGGGCGATGTGCGGTCGGCAGCCGCCGCAGATCGTACCGGCCCCGCACCGGCTCATGATCCCGGCCAGATCCGCCACGCCCGACGCGACGAGGGCAGCGATCGACGCGGCACCGACCTGCATGCAGCGGCACAAGAGCCCCGGAGCGGCGCCGGGCAGCAGCGACTGCACCCGAGGCAGCCGGCCGTCGCGGACGAACGCCGCTTGGTCGTCTTCGGTGACGGGCACGCGCGCGATGACGGCGGCGATGAGCTCCTGGCTGTCGGACCAGTGCCCGTAGCTGGTAAACCCACAAAGTCGCCCGGCCTCGAGGGTGAGCTCGCGGACCCGCTCCCCGGCCTCGTAGCGGAGCACTTGGGGGGCGCCCAGGGAGGTGGCGGTGATCGAGTAGACGTCGCTGTCGATGACCTTGTAGCTTATCAGCTCGTGGCCCTCGTGGTGCTCGATGAGCAGGCAGTGGGCCGGCATGTCCAGGAATTCGCCGCGGCAATGGGTGACCCGGCCGATCCCAGGGATGTCGTAGATGTTCTCGAGTGCGCGACAAAGCTCGCGCAGCGCGGCGGAAGACTCGTGGAGCCGCCGTAGCTCCCGGGCGGGGATGAAGATCGTCTCCGACGAACCGACCGCGACCGCGGTCCCGCTCCGCGGGGCCGACCGGAGGAGCCCCCGCTCGCCGAACAGCCGTGGGGCGACCAGGTCGACCATCGAGTGGACGCGCCGCTGGGAGTCCAGGAACTTGATCCTCATCGTCCCGGAGGTCAGCAGGTAGGCGCCGTCGGCGGGCTGGCCCTGGCGAAAGACGACCTGGCGGTCCGAGAAGTAGCGTAGGTCCCGACCCAGGCGCGACAGCTGGTACTCCGCCGCTTGCAGGGCCCGGGTCTGTGTGCGTAGCCGGTTGAGCAGGTAGGCCCGTCCCTTGCGCTCGAGGAGCGCGCGCAGACCCTCGTCGAATTCCAGGATCTCGCGGAAGGCCGCGGCGGGCACCTCGAGCAGCCGGCAATCCTCGAGGGCCTGGACGGTCGCGGTGCGGGGCGCAGGACGGTCGGATAAGAGGGCCTGCTCGCCGAAGTGGTGGCCGCGCGTCAGGCGAGCCACGGGGATCTGGGGGGAGCCGGTGTCAGGAGTGACGGTGTCGGGGGTGACGGTGACCCGCACGCTGCCCTCGACGATGAGGTAGAGCGTATTCCCGGGCTCTCCCTGCTCGATGATCCGCTCCCCCCGGCCGAACGAGCGGACGACGACGCGCTCGGCCACCGAGCGCCGGGCTCGCGCGCCCACGCTCTGGAACAGTACGGAGCGGCCGAGGACTGCGAGGACGTCGTCCATGGCGAGCGACAGACTCGTGGGATCGTACATGGGGGATCGCATATGGTCTCGCTCGATCCATGCGATCGGCGCCCAGGGTAGCCGAGGTTGCCCCCGTCGCGATCGATGTCGCCGATCCTGGCCGCCGATCCTGGTCGCCGATCCTGGTCGCCGATCCTGGTCGCCGATCCTGGTCGCCGATCCTGGTCGCCGATCCTGGTCGCCGATCCTGGTCGCCGATCCTGGTCGGGCGAGTATGATCGGGCGTGCCCGAGCCAGACGGGGCGGAGCCGCTGCCCACCCTGACGACCCACACCGCCGAGGCGATCGAGCGGGCGTGGCGAGAGCGGGTCTACCGGGGCGAGAGGATCCCCCAGCTGACGGTCCGGGCCGTGCTCACCGGGGCCGGCCTCGGGGCGGTGACCGGCCTGTCCAATCTCTACGTGGGCCTGAAGGTCGGCTGGAGCATGGGCGTGGTGCTCACGGCCACGATCTTGGGCTGGGCGGTGTGGCAGGGCCTGGGGCGGCTGGGTCTTTGGCGCACCACGCCCTCGATCCTGGAGGCCAACGCCATGGCGTCGACCGCCTCGGCCGCGGGCTACTCCACGGGGACCACCCTGGCCGCCGCGATGACGGCGGTGCTGCTGGTCACCGGCGAGCCGCTGCCGCTGTGGTCACTGATGGCCTGGGTGCTGTCGATCAGCCTGCTGGGGTTGCTCATCGCGGTCCCTTTGCGGCGCGTGCTGATCGATGCGGAGCAGCTGCCCTTCCCGTCGGGGGCGGCGGCGGCCCAGACCCTGCGTAGCCTCTACCGGGATCGCTCCGAGGACGCCTCCTCGCCGCACTCGACCCCCGCCGCCACCCGTGCGCGCGCGCTGGTCGTTGCCTTGGCGGTCGGCCTGGGGCTGAAGCTGCTGACGTCGGTGTTGCCGCAGCTGTCGGTTCTCGGCTGGTCGACCCTGCCCACCGCCGTGCCCACGCCGGCCATGCAGCAGGCGGTCCCCGTGCTGGGCAGCCTGGCGGCCTACGGCTGGGCGTTGGAGATCTCGGTCCTGGTCCCTGCGGCCGGAGTGCTGGTGGGCTGGCGGGTGGCCTGGAGCATTGGGCTGGGGGCGCTGGTGTGCTTCGGGCTGCTGGCGCCTCGCCTGGTGCACGCGGGGGTGGTGGCCTCGCCCGGCTATCTGGACGTGGTCGCCTGGAGCGTGTGGCCGGGGGTCACGCTGATGACCGTCGCGGGGGTGCTCGGACTCGAGGGTCGATGGCGTCGCGTACTGCTCCAACTTTGGAGGAGCCTTTGGGGGGGTCTTTGGGGGAGCCTTTGGAGGAGCCGAGCGCCGAGCCGGACGGGCACGGGCACTCGCCCGCCCACCGACGATCCCCTCGCCGACATCGAGGTACCACCCCGCGGGGTCGCGGTGGGCCTGCTCGTCGTCGGATCCGCCTGCGTCGTGCTCCAGGTGGGCTTGTTCGACGTCTCCTGGGGAGCCGCGGTGCTCGCCGTGGCCCTGGCCGTGATCCTGACCGTGGTGGCGGCTCGTGTCACCGGGCAGACCGATATCACCCCGATCGGACCGCTGGGCAAGGTGGCCCAGCTGGCGGGCGGGCTGACCATGCCTGGGCAGGTGGCGCCGGGCCTGATGAGCGCCAGCGTGACCGCGGGAGCGGCCGCCAGCGCGGCCGATCTGCTCACCGATCTCAAGAGCGGTCACCAGCTGGGCGCCCACCCGCGCCGGCAGTTCCTGGCCCAGCTGGCTGGGGTGCTGGTGGGGGTCGCGGTCATCGTCCCCGTGTTTCGCCTGGTGCTGCTCCCCGACGCGGCGGCGCTCGAGGCTGGGGGCTGGCCCGCGCCCGCCGCTCGGATCTGGGCCTCGGTGAGCACGCTGACGGGGCAGGGGTTGTCGGCCGTGCCGCCCTCGGCCCGGTGGGCTAGCGCGATCGCGGCCGTGATGGCCCTGGGCCTGGCCGGCCTCGAGCGCTACCGCCCCGCGTGGCGGCCCGCCCTGCCCAGCGCCACCGGGATCGGCCTGGCGTTCGTATTACCGGCCAGCAGTGCCTTGTCGTTCCTGTTAGGAGGCCTGGTCGCGTGGGCGGTGGCTCGTCGGCGACCCGAAGCGATGGTCGAGTGGGTGATCCCCGTGGCCGCCGGTCTCATCGCCGGCGAGTCGCTGATGGGCATCGTTGCCGCCCTGCTCACCAGCTGGGCGCGCTGACCCGGGATCCCCGCTCCGCGGCGAGTGGGGTCCCGCGGCGAGCGGGGCCCCGAGGCGGGTCGGGCCCCGAGGCGGGTCGGGCCCCGCCGTGGCTCGGCCCGGCAATGGCTCGGCCCCGAGGCGTGGGGGGTCTACACTGGCGGACCCATGGCCACCTCCTTGCGTCGCGTGCTGGTGATGCTGGGCGCCCTGCCCGGTGTGCTCGTGCTGCTCGCCACGATCTACATGCTCGGCATGCGGCACCTCGAGGGGGCGCCCCGCGACTTTGCAACCTCGTTCATGTGGGCGGCCGAGACCCTCACCTCCACCGGCTATGGGGGGGAGTCCCACTGGGACCACCCCCTGATGATCGCCTTGGTGGTGATGGTGCAGTTCTTGGGGATGTCGCTGGCCTTCTTGGTGTTCCCGCTGTTTGTCATGCCCTACTTCGAGCAGCGTTTCGAAGGTCGCCTGGCCCGGCGCGCCCCCGACTACGAAGACTACGTGCTGGTCTACCGCTGGAGCGCGGCGGTCAAGTCGCTGCTCGGCGAGCTGTCGCGGGCCAAGGTGAAGGTGGTGGTCTTCGAAGAAGACGAGGCGCTCGCCCGGCGCCTGCGCGACCGCGGGCACCAGGTGGTCTACGGCATGATCGAGGACGATGACTTCGATCCCAAGCTGCTGACCCGGGCTCGGGCGATCATCGCCAACGGCAGCGACCCCTCCAACGGGACCCTGGTGCTGGTGGCGCGGCAGCTGGGGTTTGCCGGTGAGCTCATCGCCCTGGTCGACGAGCCGCTCCACCGTCGCCCCATGATGCTGCAGGGCGCGACCGCGGTGTACACCCCGCTGCACGTGCAGGCCGCCGCGCTGGCCGGCCTGGCCCACGGCCGCGTGGCCTCGCGGCTGACCGGAATCCAGCACCTGGGGGGCCAGCTGCAAATAGGCGAGCTCCGGGTGGCGCACGGCAGCGCGCTGGCGGGAGAGACGATCGCCCGCGCCGACATTCGTCGTGTCACCGGGGCCACGATCATTGGCCAGTGGCGCGGGGGTGAGTTCAACGCCCAGGTGCCGGGATCCACCGTGCTCGAGCCCGGCGCGATCCTCGTTGCGGTGGGGAGCGAGGACGCCCTGGCTCGGCTGGGTGAGCAGGCCAAGCCGATCTCTGCCGAGGGCCCCTTCGTGGTCGCCGGCTTCGGCGAGGTGGGGCGCAAGGTGGTCGAGTTCTTGCGCGATGCGGGAGAGACCACTGTGGTCATCGACCGCACCCCCCGCGAGGGGGTCGACGTGGTGGGCGACGCCCTCGATCCCGCCGTGCTCCGCGAGGCGGGCCTGCAGCGGGCACGGGCCGCTATCTTGGCCGTGGGGGACGACAGCACCAACCTGTTCACCACCGCGGTCGCCCGCGATCTGGCCCCCGAGCTGCCGATCATCGCCCGGGTGGCGGGGGTCGATCACGTCGAGCGCTTCCACCGAGCCGGGGCCGACTTTGCACTATCGTTGGGTGAAGTCGCCGGTGAGATCTTGGCCCACAAGCTGCTCGGCGACGAGTGGATCTCGTTGGAGGCGCGGCTCAAGCTCGTCGGCGTGGCCCCGGCGGGGCTTTTGGGCAGCAAGCTCTCCGAGTCGAGCGTGGGTGCCAAGACGGGGTGCTCGGTGGTCGCGGTGGAGCGGGACGACGAGATCATCGTCGACGTCTCCGAGGACTTCGTGCCGCAGCCCGGCGATCGGGTGCACCTATGTGGGACCGAGGAGGCGATCGAGCGCTACTACGAGGTGTTCCCGGGGGCGCGGAGCGACACGTAAAGGCCCTCGTGAGGTCCGGGCCCAACGTTGGTACCAACGTCGCTCAATGTTCGTCGAATGAACCAGTGGCACGATGCGCCGGACCTTTGGTGCCAGTGCCCGAGAGTGTGGAGTTTTGACCCGAATCCTTCCCGGTGAAGCTCGTCGTCGACCGCGTTGCGGTTGACAACGAGGTTTCGCTTCGTTTGTTTGCCGGACGCACGGCCGGCCGCGTACGAGCGTTGTCGCATCGATTTCGCACCGGCGATGCGCACGGCAATCTTCGAATCTTGTTCGAATCTTGTTCGAATCTTGGACCGAAAGGCGATTTCCTCGGGGTTTGGGTCGGGAGTACAACGATCACTCAGATGGTAGCGATGCAGAGAGTCAGTGTGCGTGAGCCGGTCGGTCTACCTCGCAATGGGTTGGATCCCGGCGCAGTCCTGGACGAGCGATATCGACTGGTCGAGCGGATCAGCCAAGGGGAGCTGGGCCAGGTCTTTCGTGTCCATGATGCTCGGCTCAAGCGCGAAGTCGTCATCAAGCAGCTCCACGCCCGGATCGCGACCGATCCCTCGCTGCGTGCCACCTTTGTACGCGCGGCGGAGATCATGGCCAACCTGCACCATCCCAACGTCGTCACGGTGCACGACGCGGGCGGCTGGGACAGCCTGCCCTACCTGGTGATGCCCTGCGAGGACGGGATGCGCCTGGATCTATGGGTTCGGCAGTGCGGCGAGCCGCTGGCGATCGACACGGCCATGGAGATCCTCGACCAGATCTGCGCCGGCCTCAGCGCGATGCACCAGGCAGGGATCATCCACGGCAACGTCAAGCCCTCCACCGTCCTCGTGTCCGAGACGCGCGAGGTGACCCTGGTCGACCTGGCCCTGCACCCGCACATGGGGACGCTCCAGGACATCCACGATCCCACCCGGGTGCTGGGCTTCGAGGCGCCGGAGCTGATCCGCCGCGACGGGGTGGATGCTCAGATGGCGCCCAAGCTCGACGTGTACTCGCTGGGGGTGATCGCCTACTGGCTGCTGACCGGTCAGAGCCCCTGGGAGCGCACCGGTGACGCGCTGGTCCGGCCCTTCGCCGCCGACGTCACTCCGCCCAGCGAGCTTCGGACGGATCTGTGCCCAGACTTCGACGCGCCGATCCTTCAGGCCCTGCGCGTCGAACCCGGGCGGCGGCCCCGGGTCGACCAGCTCCACGCGCGGCTGCGCAAAGCTTTCGAACGCTCGGACGCTCGCAACACCCCGTTCATCGTCGTGGTCGATGACGACCACGTGTCGCTGACCCTCGCGGAGAACGTGGCCCGGGTAGCGGTCGAGCACGCCGAGGTCGTGGGCGTGCCCGATCCCCGCTCGGCCCTGGCGATCATCGGGATGCGCCGGCCCGACCTGGTGGTGACCGATCTGAGCATGCCGCAGCTCAACGGGATCGAGTTCACCGCCGCGCTGCGAGGCAACAACTCGACCGCTTCGGTCCCCGTGATCGTGGTGACCGGGGTCGGGGGCGCCAACGAGTGGAAGTTGCTGCACGCGATGGGGGCCGAGTCGCTGATCGTCAAGCCGATCCGGCCCCAGATGCTCAACGACGCGATCCGTCGGGTGCTGAAACTCGACGCCGAATCGGCGTGAGACCGGCCCCTGGGCCGAGTGTCCTTACGGCCGGTAGATGCATCCCGCTCGTTCATCCCCCCATTAAGGGTCCGAATTCGATCGTCGGTGCGATTTTTAGGAGGAAACCTCGGAGCATCGACTGCATGATAGGAACGTGACTCCCTTATTTTGCACTTCGTCTTCCTTCACTAGTCTCGGCGGTCGACCACGGTCGCGGTCGATCGTGGCCACCTCGCTGCTGCTGGTCCCCTTGGCGTGTACACCGGGGTCGCAAGGAGATTCGGCCGGCGGGTCGACCACTTCGGAGACCGGAGCCGGTCCCACCACCGGGCAACCCCCGGGCACGGGAGGCACGGGGGGCACCGGAGGCACGATGGACCCCAGCCCGACCTCGGCCGACACAGGCTCGGGAACCGCAAACGTCGATACTGGAACGACCGGGACCGACAGCGGGACGACGACCGACCCGAGTGAGACGGACGGGACCACAGAAGGTCCGACGGGCTCGACGGGCTCGACCGGTCCGGACATGGAGGTCTGCCCCGAGGTGATCGATCTGGGCGACACGGTGCCGCTGTTGCAGGTGGGCGACACCGTCGCCCAGAGCAACGACTATGCGCCCAGCTGCGTGCTGCAATGTGCCTCCGATGCCGCGTTTTCGTGGACGGCCCCGGCGGCGGGGATCTACACGATCGATACCCAGGGCTCGGCCTTCGACACCGGCCTCTATGTGCTCGCGGGGCCCTGCGGCAACGGCCCCGAGCTCGAGTGCAACGACGACGCCTTCGCGCCGCAGTCGGCCCTGTTCATCAATCTCGCCGCCGGGCAGACGATCACCATCGTCGTCGACGGCAAGGGGCTCGAGGAGGGCCCGTTCCAGCTGCGGATCAACGCGGGCATGATCTACGAGTGTGTGGACTGGAGCACCTGCAACTTCGACGAGTACTGTCACAACGGCATGTGCGTGCCCTACCCCGATCCGGGGGGCAGCACCGGCGGCTGGGGCAGCACGGGTGGCTGGGGCAGCACCGGCGGCTGGGGCACCTGGGGTAGCACCGGCGGCTGGGGCACCTGGGGCGGCAGCGACTCGGGCTGGGTCGGTACCGGAGGCTGGGGCAGCAGCGACTCGGGCTGGGGTGGCACGGGTGGCTGGGGCAGCAGCTCGGGCGGCTGGGGTGGCACCGGCGGCTGGGGCAGTAGCTCGGGCGGCTGGGGTGGCACCGGCGGCGGTGGTTGGGGCAGCAGCACGGGCTTTTGGGGCAGCAGCTCGGGCGGCTGGGGTGGCACCGGCGGCGGCACCGGCGGAGGCACCGGCGGCGGTGACGTGTGTCAGTGGGAGGGGTGGGGCAGCACCACCTGAGGCTCACTCGGGGGCCGACTCGGCCGACAGCTCCAGCGCGTCGGCCAGGGCCTTCCAGCGGGTCTCGGCGTCGTTAGTGCGATCGGCGCCGGCCATGAGCTCGGTGAGGCGTCGACCCAGATCCCGGCGCTGGGGCGTGCCCAGGTTGCGGATCTGTTGCTCGACATCGGCCGCCGACTGCGCGGGCCTATCCGTCTTCGTCAGTGTCGCCCGGTGTTCGTGCGTGGTGGGCAGGTCATGCACGAGCTGGTCGAGCACGGGCTGCGCGTCGGGCCCGAGCGACCCATCTGTGCCCAAAACCCACACCAGGGTGGCCACGGCGACCTCGGCGTAGCCGTGCTGCGCGGCGGTCCACGCCTCGCGCCAGGTGTCGAGCTGCTCGGCCTCCACTCCCAAGCGGGTGGCGATCCGTCGCAGCACCTCCAACTCCTCGTCGGCGCGCTCACCGTCCACCACCGCCATCAGCCACGCCTCCTCGAGGATCTCACGGTGGCTCTCGGCCGGGGGAGTCACCAGATCCCCCAAGATGGCCTCGAGCTTCTCGGGATCACCGATCGCCGTCATCCACTGGGCGTACTCGTCGCCATCCACCTCCCGTTCGACCAGGCTCATCAGCCGATCGCACTCTTCTCCCGCGAGTACGTGGTCGGCGTGGGCCACCAGCCCGGCGGCAACGAGGGTCCACTGGGTCTTCGGGGAGATGGACATGGCCCGATCGTACTGCAAACCCAGGGGCTCGCGGATCCCAGCGTCTCGCGGACCGTCGTGACTCAGCGAGTCTCTTGCTCGATGTGTGGCGGTGTCCGTGTCGGTCGTCCTGGTCATCCGCTCGGCGTCCGTCGGGCGAGCTCGTTCGGCGGCTGCTAGCGTCGGCCCCGTGATCGAGCGGATCTTCCTGGGCTTGCCGATCTGGAATCGCGCCGACTGGACCGGTGAGCTTTTTGCACCGGGAACGCCCGCCGGGAAGCGCCTCGCCGCCTATGCGCGGATCTTCAACGCGGTGGAGGGCAACACGACCTTCTATGCGATCCCTCCGGCCTCGACCGTCGCTCGCTGGGTGGAGCAGACCAGGCCCGACTTTCGGTTCTGCTTCAAGCTGCCCCGCACGGTGACCCACGATCGCCTGCTGGTGAACGCTCGGCGGCAGACCGAGACCTTCATGCATGTGCTCGCGCCGCTCGGTCCTCGGCTGGGTCCGGTGCTGGTGCAGCTACCCCCGCGCTTCGGCCCCGAGCGATTGCCCGCGCTCGAGGACTTCTTGGTGACCTTGCCACCCGATGCGGGCTATGCGGTCGAGGTGCGTCATCCCGGGTTCTTCTCGGGGACGGCGGCGACCGAGCTCGACGCGATGCTCGGGGAGCTCGGGATCGACCGCGTGATCCTCGATACCCGGGGAGTGCACGAGGCGGTGGGGGACGAGCCCGCGCTGGTCGAGGCCCACCAACGCAAGCCCCGACTTCCCGCGCCCGCTGTGGCCACCGCCGGGAGGCCCGTGCTGCGCTACGTGGCCAACCCCGCGCTACCGGCCAACGACGAGCGGCTCGCGACCTGGTGCGACCAGGTCGTCGCCTGGCTCGACCAGGGACGCGAGCCCTACGTGTTCATGCATGTCCCCAACGACTTCTTCGCGCCCCGGTTGGCGCGCCGGTTCTTCGAGCAACTGTCGGTGCGAACCGACGTGGGGAGCCTACCCCGCTGGGTCGGCGAGCGACGCCGACCCCACCAGGTCGGTTTGTTCGGGGAGGAGTGAGCGAGGCGTCAGTAGCCGCCGCGGCCTCGACCGCCCCGACCACCACGACCGCCTCGTCGATCGTCGAAGCCCCGACCGCCGCCGCGATCGTCGAAGCCCCGACCGCCGCCGCGATCGTCGAATCCCCGACCGCCGCCGCGATCGTCGAAGCCTCGACCGCCACCGCGGTCGTCGAAGCCTCGACCGCCACCGCCGCCGCCAAAGCCACCGCCGCCGCCACGGCCTCGACCACCACCGCCCCCGCCCTGACGGGCCTGGGCTTCGTTGACGCGGATGCGGCGTCCGTCGAGCTCCTTACCGTCGAGCTCGGTCATCGCTTTTTCCGCATCGGCCTGCTCTTGGAAGGTCACGAAGCCGAAGCCGCGTGACCGTCCCGTGTCTCGATCGAGGATGACCTTGGCTTCCGCTACGGGGCCATATTCCTCGAATGCCGCCCTCAGGCTTGCCTCATCTGTGGCCCAGGCAAGCCCACCTACGAAGAGTTTCTTGGACAATCTCTCTGCTCGTTGCTCCGCCCGAAGGCGGCTTCGTCGAAGGTCCCCCGTGGTTGTTCCGCCCACGGCCAGGTGCCTTCGGTCACCGGTTAACCGTATCTCATTTGGGCCCATGGGGGCTAGATGCCCCGCGGCCGGCCTTGGGGCAGGGTCAGCGACGGTCCCGCGAGCTGGCTCACCGATCGGGCCCACGCGCGAATTCTCGGCGCCAATAGGGAACCGCCGGTCCGCTCTAGCGGTCGGGCTGAGCGTGACCGGTCATCTCCGACGTGCCCCAGCCCCAGAATTTTTTGATCTTGGGGCTTTGTGCCGCGAGCTTCGCGACCCGTTGGTGACCATCCCCATAGCCCGGAAAGATGTCGATGAGGGCCACATCGGCGCGCAGGGTGGGGATGATCTCGTAGGCGTCACCTACATGGATCTCCACCCGCTTACGCAGGTGGGGCTCGAGCTGCGGCATGATCCAGTCCACCAACTCTTGGTCGAGCTCCACGAGGACGAGCCGCTTGACCGACAGGCGACGGCTGACCTCGATGAGCTGGTGGCCCAGCCCGAGGCCGGCCACGACCGTGCGGCCCCGGGCCAGGCGGGTGCCGGGCCGCAGGGTCAGAAGCTCCGCGGGCGTGAGTGACATCCAGGGAGTCTCACACCAGGGGCCCGTCCCCGGGTCGTCTGGGCCTCGCGCTTGATAGAGCGCGGGGATGATCACGTCGGAGTCGAAGAGCACCGTGCCCACCTGGGGTCCCCACCACGTCAGCAGGGTCTGTCCGGCGCGGTGGAGTCGGACGCAGTAGCGAAAGCGGCCCGAAGGGGAGTCGACGTACTGGCCGGGGCCCAGCTGGTCGACCGGGGCATCGGACGCGGCCAGCCCCGGCCACAGCTCCAGCACCTTGTACGTGGATCCCTGGATGTTGAGCTCCGGCTTCCACCGCATGGCCGGTGACCAGGGCTCACATTGCTGCAGTCGCTGTCGGTGTCGCTGGGCCAGGACGCGCTGCTGGGCGGCGGTGAGCTGGATGCGCGGCGCCATGACGCCATGGTAACAGGCCCGATCCGGCTTGATGACCGGACTGACGCTGGGACCGACGCTGGGACCGATGCTGGGACCGACCCTCGGTTGGGGTACGTGGTGGTGCGCTGGCATCGGGCCGCGGTCGCACTACGATCCGGGCCGGTGTCGCACGACCCCCAACCTCCACCCCCAGGGTCTGGCCCTGCTCGGTTCTTCGGATCCGACTACGTCGAGTCGCTGTCGCTTCCCGACGGGACCCGCGTGCGCCTGCGTCCGATCCGGTCCGACGACAAGGACCAGCTCGCCGCCGGTCTGCGGCGGCTGTCTCCGCAGTCGCGCTACCTGCGGTTCTTCACCGACAAGGAGCGGCTGACCGACGCCGAGCTGCGCTACCTGACCGAGGTCGACGGCGAGGATCACTTCGCGCTGGGGGTGGTGCGGCTGGGCGACGACGACCAGGAGGTCGAAGGGCTGGGGATCGGTCGCTTCGTGCGGTTGCCCGACGAGCCCCATGTGGCCGAGCCCGCGCTCGCGGTGCTCGACGACGTTCAGGGGCAAGGCCTGGGGCGGCGGCTGCTCTTGCGGCTGATCGCGGCCGCGACCGAGCGGGATATCGAGGTGTTCCGGTGCGACTTCCTGGCGATCAACCGCGGCATGGAGGAACTGCTGCGGGGCGTGTCCCCGCGGGTGGAGTTTCGAAGCGACGGCCCGGTGGTCACCGCCGAGTTTCGGCTGCCGCCGGTGCTCGCCGACGAGCCCCCCGAGCGGGCGGCACCGCTGCTCGGGCCGATGTTCGAGTGGTTTCGGATGGTCGCCGAGCAGGTGGTGGAGCTGCGGCGGATGTTCGAGGAGCACGGCGAGCAGGTGCGGCAGCGGTGGCGCGAGCTGCAAAGCGAGCTACAGCGCGGGCGCCTGGGGCGGCTGCGGTCAGACGACGAGTCGGAGTGAGCGGTCCGCCGGCGAAGGGGGGCAAAGCCCGAGCGCGTCCCCGCCCACCACCGGTCGCGTACGCGGCCGGTGGCCGCGGCTGGAGAGCGCGAGCACGTGTTAGAACGTATAGGACAGCGCATAATCGGCGCATGCCCGCTCTTCGGAGCTCACCGAGATCCACACGTTGGCGTCCTTGCCGCTCAGTCCCCCAATGCAGTTGTAGTCGCTGATCTGCGCCTCGTCCTCGCCGCAGCACCCCGCGCGACCTTCGGCCGAGGTGTCGCTGGATCCCACGCCGCACATCACCCCGATCGTGTTGCCCTGCACGCACTCGATGTATACGCACACCTCGGTGGCGATGCCGAGCGCCATCACAATCGCGGCGGGCTGCTCGTTGCACAAGATCCCGTCGTTGCCGGTAAAGGTGTACCAGTCGGTCTCGGGGGCCCACAGGGTCTGGCTCAGCCCCAGATCCATGGTGCCGTCGCACTCCAAGGGGTCGACCTCGTAGGCGCTGCCCTCGTCGTCGTGGGGCTCGGGGTCCAGGGGCCGGCACTCGGGCGGGGCCTCGCAGATCCCCTCGTTGTTGCACATGAGGTTCTCGTCGCACGAGGCTCCCACGTCACACAGGCAGCCCTCGGCGCCCACAGGGCAGTCCTCGGTGTCGGTGGTGTCGGCCGCGGTGTCGTCGGCGGTGCCCGAGTTGGAGCCGTTGGCGACCGTGGTGGGCGGGGGCGCCGTCGGGTTGGTCGGGTTGGTCGGGTTGGTCGGGTTGGTCGGGTCACCATCCCCGGTGGTGCCGGTGCCGGTGCCGGTGTCGGTGTCGGTCTCCGTATCCGTGTCCAGCGGTATCGGACTTGCGGGCCCACAGCCCAGCGAGAGGCTCCACCCCACCATCAGTCCGTATCGAAGTCCGTATCGAAGTCCGGATCGTCCCCACACCATGATGGTCAGGGTAGCGGAGATCGGACCGCGGTTTCCACGCTGAGCGTCGGGAGCTGAGCTCCAGCGTACCGGTCGTGACCAGGCTGCTACCATCACCGCTCGTGAGCGGCCGAGCCCTTCGCATTGCGGTGGACGCCATGGGTGGGGACCATGCGCCGCGCGAGCCCATCGCCGCGGCGGGGCTCGTCTCTCGAACCACCGACATTCGCGTGGCGCTGGTCGGCGAGCCCTCGCGACTGCGGGCCCAGCTCGAGCAGGTGGAGCATGATCCCCAGCAGATCGATCTGGTGCCCGCCTCGGAGGTGATCGAGCAGGACGAAAAACCCCGGGCCGCGCTCGAGGCCAAGCCCGACGCGTCGATCCTGGTCGGCGCGCGGCTGGTGGCCGCCCGCGAGGCGGATGCCCTGGTGTCCGCCGGATCCACCGGGGCCCTGGTGTTGGCCGCCGCCCGCGAGGTGCCGATGATCCCCGGGGTCGAGCGCTCCGCCTTGGCGGCGGTCTATCCGACCAAGCCGCGGCGCGACAATCCGGATCGCTTCGCCCTGATGCTCGACGTGGGGGCCACGGTGCGGGTGCGCTCCACCGATCTGCTCTTCTTTGCCTATATGGGGCACGCCTACGCCAGCCGGATCTCCAAGGTGTCGCGCCCCACGGTGGGCCTGCTCAACATGGGGACCGAGGCGACCAAGGGCGACAAGGTCCTGCAGGCCGCCCATCGCCTGATGCAGGACGACGGGCTGCTCAACTTCGTGGGCAATGTCGAGGGCCACGGGATCCCCACCGGGGCGGCCGACGTGATCGTCTGTGAAGGCTACGTGGGCAATGTGGCCCTCAAGATGGCCGAGGGCGTCAACGACGTGTTCAAGAGCATGGGCCAGTGGGCGTTCAAGCGCAAGCTGTCGTGGCGGATGGGGTTGATGCTGCTGTCGAGCGGTCTGCGTCGGCTCAAGGATCTGACCGACTATAGCGAGTATGGGGGCGCGCCATTGCTGGGCTTTGCCGCGCCGATCATCAAAGCCCATGGCTGTAGCCGGGCGCCGGCGATCGCCAATGCGATCAAGGTCGCGGCCAAGGCGGCCCGCGACGACGTCTGCGGTCAGATCCAGGACGCGGTGGCCGGCTTCGAGGCGCGGGTGAAGACCGATGCCGGTTCATCGGATCGATGATCCTGATGATCCGCGGCTACGGCCCTTCGCTCAGCTGCCCTACCGGGTTCGGGGAGGGGTTCGGGGAGAGGTTCGGGGAGGGGAGCGAAGGGGGAATCGTGGGGACGGGGTGGTGGTCGAGGGCGAGATCGCCGTCGCGCGGGCCCTGGCCAGCGAGCATCCCGTGCAGGCGCTGCTGCTGACCCCAGCCCATCGCGCTCGCCTGGGCGAGGCGATCCCCGCCGCCCTGCCGGTCTACGAGGCAGAGGCGGCGCTGGTGCGCGCGGTGGTGGGCTTCGATTTTCATCGGGGCTGCTTGGCGGTGATGCCCCGGCCCACCGGGCCGCCGCTCGAGACGATCGTCGCGGGGATCGTCGCGGGGATCGTCAAGGAGCCGCCGCTCGAGCCGATCCGTGTGCTCGTGGCCGAGGGCCTGGCCGATCCGGCCAACCTCGGGGCGGTGATCCGCAACGCGCGGGCCTTCGGCGTGGCCTTGGTGCTGCACGGGCGTGGGGCCGATCCCTGGTCGCGCCGGGCGATCCGGGCCGCGATGGGGCTGTCGCTGTCGTTGCCGGTGGTGGGCTGCGAGGATCTGCCGGTCGCGGTCGATCGGGTGCGACGGGCGCTGGGTCCCTCGGCGCGCGCCATGGCGGCGGTGGTGCAGCCGGGTGCGGTGCCACTTTTCGACTATCGCCCGGCCTCGCGAACGATCGTGATGGTGGGCAACGAAGGGGCGGGCCTGTCGGCGCCGCTGCGCGCCCGGGCCGACGATGCGGTGACGATCCCCTTGAGCCCCGGGGTCGACTCGCTCAACGTTGCGGCGGCAACGGCTGTGATCCTGTGGTCGCTTCGGGCAGGGTGGTCGACGAGCTCGGCCGCCCGTTGAGTCGAAACCAGGTCTGTTGCCAGGCTTGCTCGTCGCGGACGCGCTGGGCCTGCGCCTGCCGGCGTCGACGGTGGTCCTCCATGGCGTCGATCACGAAGCCCAGCAGCAGCAGGGGCACGCAAAAGGGCAAGATGATGAGCTCCACGACGCCCTTGAGCGTAGCAAGCCACGCCGGTCGGCGCTGCCCATCGGGGCGCTGGCCCGCGCGCAGGGAGTGTTGGCGGCGGGTCGACGCTGGTCGGTCGCAGCACCGGCCTATCGTCGCAATCGTCGTCGCCGCAGGGGCAGCCCCAGCAGCAGCAGCAGCAGGGCCGGAGCACCCCCGCCGCCGGTGCTGCGGCATGTGCAGCCCCCTTCACGCTCGCCAAAGCCGGGCGGGAGGGCCTGCTCGCCCGGCGCCTCCGGGTCGGTGTCGCCCGTGCCCGCGGGTAGATCGTCGTCTGCGGGGCGATCTCCCGAGTGGCCGCCGTCGCCTGGCGATCCGCCGGTCGAGTCTGCGCCTCCGTCGTCCTGCCCCGGGTCCGGGGGCTCGGCGAGCGGATCGGTCACCAGCACCACCCGGGTCCCCGGGTAGACTGCGACCTCCACCGGCACCGAGTCGGCGGCGAGCTGCGCGCCGCTCACCTCGAGCGTGTGGGCGCCCACCGCCACGTCATCGAACGAAAACCCTCCCGCGTCGTCGCTATCGACCGTGACTGCCCCGTCCAGGCGGATCTGGGCGCCGGCGACCGTCGCGTGATCCGGCGCGCAGGCGCCCGACAAGTGGGCGTCGAAGGCGAAGGCCGGCCCCCCGAGCGCCGATGCGCAGGGGTCGTCGTCGTCGAGCACCAGCCGTCGGTGCCCCTGGAGCGGATCGTACTCGTAGACCACCGCGAGCTCGGTGCCGGCCGTGACCCAGCAGCGCTGCTCGTCGCTCAGATCCTCTGAGGGCTCGGGTGTGGTCTTGAGCCAGGTGTCCTCGGCCACCGTCACGTTGCAGGCGCGGCTGCGGTCGACCACCACGCCTTCGACCCGGCCCTGCGGGACCACGTCCTCGATGAGCGCCATGTATAGATCCCAGTCCCACAGCGGGCCTGGATCGGTGTGGGTTTGGTTGGGCAGCTCCACGTGCCCCACGATGTGGTCGCGATCGATCGGGATCTCGTAGGTGTCGCACAGCCAGCGGGCCAGGCGGGCCGACTCCACGTAGGTCACCCAGGTGTACCAGCCGGGCTCGTCGATGAAGCCCTCGTGCTCGATCCCCAGCGCCACCGGGTTGCTGCCGCCCACGTGCCAGGCCCGGTCTTGGTCGCGGACGGTCTGGGTGATCTCGCCGTCCTCGGCGCGCATGCAGTAGTGGGCCGACACGTTGGCCGACGGGTTTTGGAACCACGAGATCGAGCCTGCGTAGTAGCCCTGCATGGTGTGGATCACCACGTACTGCGGGCTGGAGAGCCCCCCGGGCGTGTAGTTGGAAGGGTGCGCGGGGGAAAGACCCACCGCCAGGGGGTAGTCGGCGGCTCCGCCCTGGCTCGGTGGCACGGCCAGGGTCGGATCGTCGTAAGGAGCCGGACGCCGGTGGTGGTCGTGTCCGTCGAGCGCGTGTGTCTCCTGGATCGGCCCTTCAGGGCTCGCCGATGCAATCCCGGGGCCCGTGAGTACGAGTCCGGCGGTGATGATCATGGTGATGGTCCGCATCCTCGATTCGCCTCCCTGCGATCGGAAGATTGCCCGAGCGCTCCTTGGGGTCGACGGCTTTTTGCGGGGATCGGCGTGAGGCCCAAGACCGCCAAGAGCGCGGATTCAACCGAGTTCGGCGGGAGGGTTCGGCGGGAGGGCACGGCGGGAGGGCACGGCGGGAGGTTTGGGGCGGTATGCTCGGCCTCGGGTCACCCTCGTGCGGATCGCAGCGCTGTCCGACTTCCACATCGGGGCCCGTCGGCGCACCGACGGGTTCATGCACGATCCGGTGCGCTTTGGGCGTTGGCTCGACCGGCTCGAGGCCGCCCACGATCAGGTGGTGCTGCTGGGCGACATCTACCAGACCGATCATGCGCTCGTCCCGACCGCGGCCGCGGCCACCCGCCTGCTCGACCAGGCTCGCCGCCGAGTACCCACGCTCAGCGCCCGGTTCGAACGCCCGCCCTACGTCCATGTGCACGGCAATCACGATCTCATCGCTGGTGAGGCCCGGGGCTGTCCGGAGTACGTGCGGCAGCCTGGTCGCTTCGCGACCGTGTTGATCCACGGCCACCAGTTCGATCCGATCGCGGTTCGGACGCCATGGCTCGCGGAGCTAGGCACCTGGGCCACGGGGCGGTTGCGGGCGGTCGGGCTGCGCCCGGTGGCGCGGTGGCTCGAGGCGCGCGATGTGGCGCTCAAAGACCGGCGGTTTCGAGGGCCGCACGGCCCCTATGCGCGGGGGGCCGCGCGGCTCGTGCACCAACACGACGCATCGATCGTGGTGATGGGTCACACCCACTGTCCCTCGATCACCCCGCTGGCGGCGGGTGTGATGGTCAACACCGGGACGTGCAGCCAGGGGCGGACGATGTGGGTGAGCATCGATACCGAGCGAGGATCGATCGAGCTTCATCAAGAGGGCTGCATCGAGCGCTACCAGGTGCCCGATGCGCTGGCCCGAGGGCGGGGGGCCGGGTCGGCCCGGTGAGCGTTGGGGTGGAGCGTCCTGCGTAGGGCGTGGGCGAGGAGGATGGGGCTGGGCGAGACACCGGAGGGTTTGCTAAACGAACGATCGTGCGTCGTCGGATCCTCGCGGTCATCGTTGGGCTGTGCGCCTGTGGATCGCGGGGCGATCCGGGGTCTCAGCCGCCGCAGGCGGTGACGCCGTCCCCATCGGGGCTAGCATCGACACCGGAGCCGGAGCCGGAGCCGGAGCCGGAGCCGGAGCCGGAGCCGGAGCCGGAGCCGGAGCCCGAGATCGTAGAGGCGGGGCCCGAGTCCCCCGCGCCGGTCGTCAAGCTCTGGCCCGCCAAGTGGGAGCCTCGGATCCTGGCCGTGCAGCCCCATGTCGCGGAAGCGGCTGCGGCCCACGGCGTCGATCCGCACCTGGTCAACGGCGTGATCTGGGTCGAGAGCAAATTCGACCGCAAGGCTCGAAATCGCAGCGGGGCTCGGGGCCTGATGCAGCTGATGCCCAAGACGGCCAAGTCGCTGGGGCGTGCGCTCAAACGCCCCACCAAGGTCTACGATGCTGCGTTCAACGTGCACGCGGGCACCTATTATCTGTCGCGCCTGCTGAAGAAGTTCGACGGCGACGAGACCCTGGCGCTGGCGTCGTACGTGCGGGGTCCCGCTCGCGTGCGCGCCTGGGTCGACCAGGGGCACCCCTTCCCCGAGGGGGTTGCCGGGTTCATCGACAAGGTGAAGCGCGCCAGGGCGGTCTTCGTCGCGCTCGGATGGCCGCCACCCGTGCCCGCGCCCGAGCCCGAGCCCGATGGGTCCACCGGCGCTCTGGCGGGCGCTCCGGCGGGCGCTCCGGCGTCCGAGACCCCACCGACCCCATAGCCCGACCGCGGTGGTTCTTGCCCGGGTTGGCCATAGACGCCCCGGCGCGTCCGAGCGGACCTCGGCTCGTGATACCGTCGGCGTACGCGATGACCGGCCGTAGTGTGCTCGCCACCGATGCCTACAAGTTCTCGATGGCCCAGGCGGGGTTCCCGATGCGCCGCGAGACCTTCTACTTCTCGTTTCGCTTCGGGGGCTTTCACTACGTGCCCTCCGATCTGGCCGCGGATCTGCGGGCCATGGCGGAGGGGCTGTCGCCCACTCCCGAAGATCTGGCCTTTGCGCGCGAGCACGGCTACGGGCTCACCGACGCGATGGAGGCGGCGCTTGGGCAAGGCACTGCGCTTCAGATCGAGGCCGTGCCCGAGGGCAGCTGGGTCTACGAGCGAGAGCCGATCCTCACCGTCACCGGGCCCAGCTTCTTGGTCTCGTGGCTGGAGCCCATGCTGCTGTGGCTCAACTACCCGATCCAGCTGGCCACCGTGCTCAAGCAGCCCGACACGCTGATGCCCTCGATGCTCGCGGCCACGTGCGACGAGCATGCCCAGATCATCGAGTCGGTGGCCCAGCGGGTGGGCGCCGATGTGCAGATCACCCGCGAGGACGACCACTATCGCGAGCAGGTGCGGGCCCGGGCCCGTGCGCTGGTCGAGGCCGCGGGCGGGGAGCCCTCGCGGATCTTCGAGGTGGGCATGCGCTCGGCGGTCTGCATGGAGCAGCATCGGATCGCCTTGGAGGCCTGCCAGGCCGAGGGGATCGAGCGGACCAGCAACGTCTCGTTGGCCCGAGCGCTGGGCATGACGCCGGTGGGCACCATGGGGCACGAGCACGTGCAGCGCTGGGGGGCGGATCTGCCCGCGTTTCGGGCCATGCGAGACATGCGGGTCAGCGCGCCCAGCTATTTGTTGGACACCTTCGACACCATGGGCGCGGGGATCAAGGCCGCGGTCGGCGTGATGCGCGAACGGCCGCATGCCTGCTCGATCCGCTACGACTCGGGCAACAAGTACATCCAGTACCTGCACGCTAGCGAGCTGTTGCGCGAGGCCAAGCTCGAGCCCGCCCATGTGCTCGAGGACGGGCTCGACGACGAGGCCACCCTCCACTTCGAGCGCTTGCGCGAGTTCACCGGCTGGCCCGCCGAGCGTCAGGTCTACGGGTTCGGTGGTTTCTTGGTGGGGCGGCCCATGACCAACCCGCTGACGCGCGATCGGGTCAGCGCGGTCTACAAGCTCAGCGAGACCGCCGGGGAGCCTCGCATGAAGTTCGGCAACGCCGCCGGCTCGGGGAAGCGCAGCGTGCCCGGTCGCCCCGTGGTGTGGCGACGGCTGCGGGGCGACGGTCCGCTGGGCATCATCGGTCAGGCCGGCGAGGAGGTCCCCGACAACTACGTGGGCCTCAGCGGCAACCCCGAGGCGCTCGAGCAATTGCGGATCTGCAACGTGCTGGATCTGTCACGGGCGCTCGCGATTGCCCCCGAGCAGCGTCGGGTCACGCTGAGCCCGGCCACTCGGGCGCTGGAGGAGCGGCTCACGCCTGGCGAGTAGATCTATGCGCCGGATCCTCGTCGACGTCGATTCCCAGGTGGATTTCGCCCTGCCCAAGGGGGCGCTCTATGTGCCGGCCGAGCCGGGGGTGCGCGCGGCCATCGAGGCCGCGCTGACCGAGGCGGAGGCGGCCGGCGATCCGATCGTGGGCTCGGTAGACTCGCACGCCTACGACGCCTGGGAGTTCGAGGCCAACGGCGGGCCCTTCCCGCCCCACTGCGTCAAGGGCACGCCCGGCTGGCTGCGGGTGTTTCACGGCTGTCCGGCCCGCACGCGCTTTTTGCCCATGCAGCGGGCCGAGCCTATGGTGGCCAACCTGGTGGGCGAGCGGATCCAAGGCGAAGGCTCGCGGACGCTCGACGCCGAGGCGCTGGCCGCCGAGGCGCTGGCTGGGGTGGGGCTCTATTTCGAAAAAGAGGTCTACTCGCTATTTTCCAACCCGGTCGCGGCCCCCGTGATCGAGCGGCTGGTCGAGCGGCTGGGTGGCGCGTCGTTGGTTCGCTTCGACGTCGTTGGCTACTGCACCGGGGGCTACTGCGTGGACGCGGCGGTCCGGGGGCTCTTGAGCCAGGGCTATCGAGTGCGGGTGCTGGCCGGGGCGACCGCTGCGATCGGTGGGGTGGCCGGCCAGGCCGAGTCCCGCCAGCAGCTCACCGCCAGCGGGGCGCAGTGGCGCGAGCCGGACTAGTGTCTCTAGTCGTCGCTCTCCCGACTCCATCGACTCGTCATCTTCAGACCACTTCGGTCTCCCGTACCCCTGGTCAGCGCTCCCGTACCCCTCCGGACCCTTTGACCGCGCGCTTACGCACCGCTCCACCCGCTTCCCTGCTGCGCGCATTCACACCATCCGCGGTCACCCTGCGCCCTCGAACGCACCAACGGCCCGAGGTCCTCGCCGCTCGCCGCGAGGACATCGAGCCGTCAGGTTGGGCCGTGCGCGTCGCTCAGGCGCAGGTGCCTTCGCCGCAGGCGGCTTCGGCCCCCTTCTTGGTCTTCTTCTTGGCAGTGGCCTTCCTCTTCTTGGCCTTCTTCTTCTTGGCCGGCTTGGCCTCGGCGGCGGGCTCGGGCTCGGCCGGGGCCTCCGCGATCGCCTCGGGCTCGGGCTCGGCGGTGGGGGCCTCGGCGGCCGCCGCGTCGGAGGCGGTGGCCTCGGCATCCGCTTCGGCGCTCTGGCTGCTCGAACCACACGCTCCTTCACCGTTGGCGCCGCACGACGCCTCGGACTTGCTGCCACAGCCAGCCTCGCCTCCGCAGCTGCCTTCGGCGGCGGAAGCGGCTCCGTCGGACGCCGGCGGCGTCACCTCCTGCGCGTCTTGGCTCTTGGCTGCGCAAGCGGTGAGGCTCAGGCCGCCTCCCAAAAGCGCCAGCGTACGCGTGATCGACTTGAGATCCATGACCGTTGTCCTTCGTTCCCCGGGTTATTCCGCCCGCGCGCGTCCCCGCGACCGTGACGGTTTGCTCATGATGCCATCCCCCAAGCACGCCGACGAGGCCTTCGCGAGGGGGCCGTATTCTGACGTCATACGTTATCGCGATGGCATCGGTTACCGGCATCGTTTGGGACACCGCGATCGGGCGGCCGCGCCGCCGGGTCCGAGTGCTCCGGGTGCGGAAGATGGCCAGCGCACCTTCCCAGCGCACCTTCCCAGCGCACCTTCCCAGCGCACAGTCATTGTTGGGCCGGGTCGAGCTCGAGGCGGTACCCCACCCCTCGTACGGCCCGGAACGCATAGCCGCAGCCCTTGGTCCACCCTAGCTTGCGCTTGAGGCTCGAGATGAAGTTGTCCACCGTTCGCGGATCGACCACCACGTCGGTGCCCCAGACCTGCTCGAGGATCCGCTCGCGGGACAGGGCCTTGCCGGGGTGGTCCACCAAGAACACCAGCAGATCGAACTCGGTGCGGGTCAGATCGATCGATGCTCCGGCGCGGCTGACCGTTCGGGCCTCGCGGTCGATCGTCAGGCCGGGCAGGCGGGCGGCTGTGGGGGTCGACGGGGTGGTCGCCGGTCTTCCGCGGCGTAGCAGGGCGCGGACCCGGGCCAGCAGCTCGCGCAGTCGGTAGGGCTTGGCCAGGTAGTCGTCGGCTCCGGCGTCGAAGCCCTGGACCACGTCGTCCTCCAGGGTGCGCGCGGTCAGCATGAGGACCTTGGCCGTGCAGTCTCGCTGGCGCAGCGCCCGGCACACCGCATAGCCGTCGAGGTCGGGCAGCATGATGTCGAGCACCACCACGTCGGGGTGCTCGTGCTCGATCGCCTCGAGGGCCGCGCGCCCGCCGTCGACCGCTCGCACGCGATATCCCTCGTCCTCCAGGTTGTCGGCCAGGGTGATGCGGAGGTTCTCGTCGTCCTCCACGACGAGCACGAGGGAGTCAGGGCTGCTCATGGGACCCCGAGGTGATCGCACAATCGGTGGGCTGCGCCTAGGCAAAGGGCGCCAGAGCCCCCAGCACGCCGTCGTCGAGCACCGGGAAGGCGAGAGGCTCGGTCCAGTGACCAGGGAGACCGTACGATGTCGTGCACGTGGTCGCGGCCGCTCAGGAGCTCGTGAATACCAGGTCTCCTACTTCGACGCGCCCCGATCGCTTCAGGTCGGTGAGCGAGTTCTGGTCGCTGCCGATCGCGACCACCAGGACCAGCGGTACCAGCCCTCGCGCCTCGATCTGCGCCGGGTCCCACGACACGATCGCGTCCCCTTTGCGCACGTCATCACCCACCGCTTTGTGCACCGTGTATTCCTCGCCCGAGAGCTCTTCGGTCTTGATACCGAGCTGGACCATCACCGCGCCGAGCTCTTGACCGACGGAGAACACGTGGGGCTCGATGCGCTCGATCTTGCCATCAATGGGGGCGAGCACCTGCATGGGTTCGCGGGGAGGATCGAGGGCAACGCCCCATCCTACGGCTCCCATCGAGTAGATGGGATCGGGAGCATCATCGAGCGAGGACAGCTCTCCGGAGACTGGGGCATGAACTTCGAGCGACATTGGACCCAGCGTAGACATGCCCGTTTTCCGCGTCAAACCCCATGACTGCAGCGATCGTGGCCCGGCCCGGTTCGATGCGCCGGTACACCGGCTTGGCGCGTAGGCCACGGCCGAGTCGGTTCGGCGCTAGACCTGCGTGATGTTCCGCCGGTCGCTGCCTACATTGCCGCCGTCGCCGCTGGCGGCTACGGTGACCGGCTCGCTTACGATCATCGCGCGGTCGATTTTCGAAGGGTAAAAAAGTCTGCGGAAGAAGATGAATGGCTGTCTTCGTTGGAGTAGAGCGTCGACGTCGAGATATGATGATCTTGCCAATATTGCTAAAGTAAAGTCGACTTGCTCCTACATGTAGCGATCACGGGGACTGCGGGGACTGCTGCCCTTTGTCCCCCCCCTCGAGCTGCGAGAGTGTGCGCTATGATCGTACCTTGATGGATGCGCCGAGGCGCCGAGGCTGTCGGGGGCTCACGGCTTGAGTCCACCGACGCATGTTCGGCGTGGCGACGGGTGACCCCGGTTTATCGGTCGGTCGCCGGCGTTTTCGCGGGGATCGGAGCACAGGGATCGGAAAGGTCGACGGTGACCCCGAGCCGCGCGAGCGCGTGGGCGGCATCGCGGGCCCGTGCGGTGTTGCCGGTGGCGCAGGCCGCCTCGAGCTCTAACCGCCGACGCTCGCGGTCCAGCATGCCGACGTGGGCACCGAGCGCATCGACGATGGCAAGGGCCTGTGAGGCGCGACCGGCCCGCAGTGCACGACGGGCACGTTCGAGAGCCTGCACGGATCCGACGAGATCGTCGTCGATCCTCTTCGGTGTAGGGGCTGGTGCTGGTGAAGGGGCCATTGTGGGCGTCGAGGTGCGCGCGCGCGACCGTTGGCGCGACGGGGGACGTTCGCGGGCAGAGCCCACGGCCTGGATCTCCGCGGGATGCTCGGGATCGACAGGCTCGCTCGCGGACGGTGGTGCCAGGATCGAAGGCGGGATCGAAGGCGGGGTGCCAGCGGGGCCGGGTCGATCGGTCCCCCGGGAGGCGTGGCCCGGTGGCTCGGACGGAGCCGGCGCGGGATCGAAGGGACGCACCGTCGCCACCGCCACCAGGCCCAACGTGGCCGTGGCCGCCCCGAGTGCGACGAGCGTGGCCCCCAGCCCCGTCGACTTGGCGACCGCGTCGGTGCTCGCCAGGGTCAGCGGCACCGCGTCGGCGCCCTGGACTGAGGCCACCACCGCCGCCCACGTGCGGCGTTGCTGCCCGTCGCTTGCCTGCCCTTGTCGGCGAGCTTGCTGTATCAGGTGGCTCCCGCGATCGCTCGCGTCGGCAAAGTGCTCGCGGAAGCGAGTTCGTGCCACCTTGAGTCGCGAGTGCAGCGTGTTGGCCGGTGCGCCCGTGGAGGCGGCCAGCTCGCTGACCCGCATCCCCGCCACCTCCACCATCACGAAGACCTCGCGTTGCTCGGGTCCCAGGCCATCGAGGAAGCGGGCGAGGGCTTGCCAGGCTTCGCGGCGCTCGAGCACCTCGTCGGGTCCGGGCGGCTGGTCCGGCGGCGGGTGCAGCTGCGTGGCGCGGCGATGACGGCGGGCCGTGGCGCGGCGATGCGAGAAGGCGACGTTGCGGGCCACCCCCGTCACCCACGTGCGGACCGGGAGCTCGGGGTCGCGATCGGGGAGCCGCCGACACAGGGCCACGAACACGTCATGGGTGCGGTCATCCAGAGTACGCTCGGGGATCCCGCAGGCTCGCAGCACCCAGCGGACCAGACCGTAGTGTCGACGGTAGATCGCTTCGAGCTCGGTCGGGCCCTCGGAGGGATGACGTGCCGACATCGTAAAGCCCTTGCACCGCTTGTGGGCGCGTTCCCTTAGAAGATCCGAAAAAGTGGCCCGACGACGAGCCGAGCCCCGACCGGGGGCAGGCGGAAGGTCTCCCGAGCCTCCCCGTCGAACGATAGCTGCATCGCCGGACGTCGGATCGAGAGGGTTCCCGTGAGATGCGCATAAAGCGCGAAGCGCGGGGACAGCCAGCCCCGAAGTGCCGTGCCGATCGCCAGCCCGACCCATAGGTCGCGGGCCTCGTTGGGCTGAACCTGCGCGCCCACGCCCCGACCGTGCATCGCCGCCAGCTCGACCCCGGCCGACAGCGGCACCTCGAGCCTCGCCGACCCGAGCACCACGCCTGCGCCCAGGTGGCCTCCCGATAGTGCGGACTCGATCCCGACCTCGGGCTCGAGTCGCCGGGGGCGGGCCAGCCAGTGGTACCCCGCCGCGGTGAGGAGCACGGGGCCGATCCGCCATTCGAGCCGTCCTTCGAGTCCGGCGGTGAGGCCAGGGACCATGCCCGTGGCTCCCCCGGCACCAACGCCCACGGTCACGCCGTGCGCCCAGGGGCGGGCGGAGTTTGGCGTGGAGGTGGCGGACGACGACCCAGACGCTGGCTCCGGGCGATCGACCACAGCGGCGGTGTCGTCGGCGGGCACCCGTGGGGCGTGTGGGCTCGGTGCGTGTGCGGGCCCGTCGGGAGGAGGCTCGGGAGGAGGCTCGGGCGGTGGCGTGATCGCGCGAGGTTCGGGCCGCGGCGGGGTCGGGACGGGTGGCCCCGCGACGTCGTTGGGCGCGGGGGAGGCGGGGCGTCTGGTCGTGTTCGCCTCGGTCTTTAGGGCGTCGACCGTCACCGCGATCACCAGCACGCCGGCGCGAGCGAGCAGGGTGCAGTCGACGGCCTGGAGTTGTCGGATCTCCCGTCGGCCGGCCGACTCGATCTCCAGGTGGAGCCGGTAGGTACCGAGCGATTTCCGCAGCCGGCCCACCGCGCGGGCCGTGTCCGTTGGTTGTGCCGTTGCTCCCAGCAGGGCGTGCAGTTGCTTGGTCACCGCGCGGGACGAGGGGCACCCAGGGGCCGCGATCCAGTGCAGCTCCACCCGCGGAGCACCCGGCGAGGGAGTGATCGCGGGGGCGTTTGCGGGGGCCGGCACGGTCAGAGCTCCCGCGAGCGCCGCAGCGATCCGCATGGCCCCCCAACCCTACCGCAGCATCCAGACCTCAGCCCTCGGCGGCAGGCTCGGGTCGAACCATCGTGGCGGGAAACTCCAGCGCGAACGACGTGCCTTCGGGACCCGAGGACGCGATCCGGATCCGGCCCCCATGAGCCTCCATCGTCTTGCGACAGATGCTCAGGCCCAGTCCGCTGCCGCGGGCTCGGGTGCCGGTCACCCGAAAGAAGTCCTCGAAGATCCGTCCCTGTGCGGCCGCGGGGATCCCGACCCCGTTGTCGGTGATCCTCACCACGAAGCTCTCCCCTTCGTCTCGACCCCGCAGCGTCAGGCGGATCGGGAGCCGCTCGTTGTAGGTGCACGCGTTCTTGACCAGGTTGCGCAGCAGCAGCTTGAGCAGCTCGCGATCGCCGTGCAGCACCCGATCGTCGAGGCCATCCATGGCGACTTCGACCTGGGAAAACCCATACTGGGGCAGATCCTCGACGACCTCTTCCACTAGAGGCACCAGCGCCACGTCGCTGCGCCGCGGCTGCCAGCGCCCCTTGTCCAGGCGGTTGAACGACAGGATGTTCTCCACCAAGAACGCCAGCTCGTCGATGTCTCGTACGATCCGGCGGGGGTAGTCGCGGGCCGCGGCCATGCCTTGGGTGCGTCGCTCCAGCGTCTCGGCCATCAGGCGGATCGAGGCCAGCGGGGTGCGAAGCTCGTGGGACACGGTGGCGACGAAGTCGCTCTTGAGCTCGACGAAGCGGTGGCGTCGGCGCTGGAGCAGCAGGGCCAGCACCACGATCGAAAGGGCCAGCCCCGCGCAGCCGCCCACGAAGGCGGTCTTGAGCCAAAAGCGGGCCTCGGCCTCCTTGCGGGCGCGGGCCAGGCGGGGGGCCTCGACCTCGAAGGGCAAGGTCGACAGCGCGGCCGCGCCCGATAGGGGGGGCAGGCTCAGGCGGTCTTCGGGCTCGAGCAGGCCGCGGCTGCGCATCTCGTCTTGGAGGGCATCCACGTGGCCGTAGACGTCGACCGCCACCCCGCGCAGTTGCGAGGGGGAGTGCGGGGCCATGTACCAGCGACCTCCGTCGAGGATCAGCGGCTCGCGCACCCAGGTGGGGCGCGGGACCACGGCCGCGGGTGGCTTGTCGATCGCGGCCTCGAAGTCGTCCATCGGGACCTGGGCCTGTCGTGACAGCGCCACGATCCGCTCGGCGAGGAACCGGAAGTCCGTCGTCGAGAAGCGGTCGCGCCGGCGCAGCAGCAGCCGCTGCAGGGCATCGAGCGGCGCGCCGGGCTTGCGGCCGTAGCCCTCGCGCAGCAGCGCCGACATCAGCTCGGGGGCGGGGTGGCTGTGCTCTACGAAGTCGTCGAGCAGCGCGACCATCAAGGGCACGTCGAACGCCGAGTCGAGCACGAACATGGTGCGGTGGCGCAGCAGCGCCCATGTTGCCTCTTCGATCTCCTCGCGAATGTCACGGTCGAGCGCGTCCCGCAGCTCGAAGTAGAGCTCCACCCGCTGTCGGGGGGGAGAGCCCGTCTCCAGGCTCGGAGGCGTCGTGCGCCGTCGCAATTGCCGGTAGAGGTCTTGGCCCGGGGTCGCGTCGCTGGGAGTGGCCTGGGCTCTTCGTGGCAGCCGCTGCTGCCCGCTCTCGACCAACAACAGGCCGTCCGCGGGGGCCATGGGATCGGCGATCGCCGCCTCGAAGGCTTCTTGCCGGTCGTGGAGCTCGGCCTGCAGTCGGAGCTCCAGCGTGCGCCGGGCGTACTCGGCCAGCGCCGCTTCTTGGCTGGCGATCCCGTCCCGGGCTTGGTGTCGCTCGTCGATCACGATCGACTCGAGCGCGGCCAGCCCCCAAAGCAGTGCGCACAGGCCCACGCCCAGCGCGATGGCGAGGGGGAGCAGGCGGCGCATCGAGGGGAGCATCATCGGTTCGGGGGGGCTTGGGGGGCTTGCGGCTACGGGCTATCGCAGCACGGGCACGCGGTCGAAATCCATCCGAGCCACCGGCAGATCGGCCTCGAACTTGTCGCCGCGCTGGTCGAGCCGGGCGGCAGCGTCGATGAGCCGCCCGAGCTCGCGGACCTCGGGCTGAGCCTCCAGCTCCGCGTCGATCTCGTCGTACAGGCCCTGCACCTGGGACCACGTCAGGTTGCGCACCCAGTACGAGCCGCGCAGCTTCTCGGCGTAGGCGGCCGCGACCACCGACAGCTGGGTGGGGGGGGCCGCGTCGCCCCAGGCCGCCCGCACCAGGGTGCCCGGCAGCTTGCGCTCGATCTTGGTGGACGACGAAGCGCGCGGGGTCTTGTAGCGCACGCGTAGGGTGCCCAGCTGCTCGTGCTCTCCGGGCTGCAGGCGGATCTCATAGAGGGCGGTCACCGTGTGTCCGGCCCCCAGCTCGCCCGCGTCCTTGCGGTCGTCGTCGAAGTCCGAGCGGGACAGGCCGCGGTTCTCGTAGCCCAGCAGGCGGTAGCGCGCGACCGCCTTCGGATCGAGCTGCAGCTGCAGCTTGACGTCCTTGGCGATCACCTGGAGCGTGCCCGTCAGGTGGTCCACGAACACCCGGCGAGCCTCGGTGGCATCGTCGACGTAGGCGTAGTTGCCGTTGCCCTGGTTGGCCAGGCGCTCCATGAGGGTGTCATTGTAGTCCCCCATGCCCACCCCGACCGTGGTGAGCGTGATCCCCCGCTGCGCGTGCTCGGCGACCCGCCGCAGGATCGCCTCGGCCGTGGTCGCGCCGGTGTTGGCCACCCCGTCCGAGCACAGCACCACCCGGTTGATCCCCGCGCCCAGGGCCTGGCGCGAGACCAGCTCGTAGCCCAGGGTCAGCCCCGCTTCTACGTTGGTGGAGCCCTCGGTGCGCAGCGTGTCGATCGCGGCGAGGATCGTCCGGTGATCCGAGCCTGCCGTCGGAGGCAGGAGCTCGCGGGCGCTGCTGCCGTAGGCCACGATCCCCACCCGATCCGAGGCGCGCAGCTGGGAGACCAGCTGGCGCAGCGAGCTCTTGACCAGGTTCAGGCGCCCCTCGTTGCCCATCGAGCCCGACACGTCGATCACGAACACCAGGTTGGCGGCCGGGCGCGCGGCCGCGGCCACTTCCTTGCCCTTGAGCCCCAGGTGCAGCAGGTGATAGCCCTTGCGTTGCGGCGAGGGGACGACCTCGGCGTGCAGGCTGAAGTCGCCCTCGGTCGGGGGCTCGTAGTGATAGTCGAAGTAGTTGACCACCTCTTCGACCCGGATCGCGTCCTCGGGGGGTAGCTCGCTGCGCTCGAGATAGGTGCGGGCCATCACGTACGACGCCGTGTCGACGTCGATCCCAAAGGTGGACACGGGGTTCTCGCGGGTGTCGATGGTGGGGTTGACCCCGTAGTGGGTGAAGTAGCGCCGGGCGATCCTGGTGGCCTCGGCAGGATCCTCTTTCGGCTTTTGTGCTTGCTTGCCGTCGGCCGGTTCGGGCTTGGCGTCTTCGGGCGGGGCCGGGGCGGGCTCGTCCACCACGCGGGGGGGCAGGCCCTCCTCGGCTCGCTTCTCGGTATCCACGCCGCGCGCCGCCTTTTCGGCGGGGGCGGCCGATGGGGCCGCCGCTCCCCCGGCCCTTGCGTCCTTGGCCGGGGCTTCGCCCTCCGCCACCTTCTCGTCGCGCTTTTGTTCGACCGCGCCGGCTGGGGCCCGATCGGCGGATTCGGTCACCGGAGGGGACTCCTTGGCGCCCGAGCACGCCGAAAGGGCCAGCGCGGCGAGTGTGGTCAGGGCCAGGGAGGGCGACGGGCGAAGACGGCGGGGCAGCGAGGGCATGGCGGTGGTCCAGGACGACGGTGGTATCCAGTCAACGCGCAACGGTGCGCCGAGGAAGCACGGGACGGTCATGCGATTGTCATCGATCGGTCACGGAGCAGGGAGCCCGTTGCGTGAGTTCACGTCCGCACTACCCATGCTCGGGCGGAGCACTCCATCGGTCACCGTCAGCTCCCCGTCGACCGGGGCCTTGCGCGGGTCGAGGCTCGACTGGGCGACGCGTTGATGCACCACGCGCCAGCGCACCGGCTGTTCCCGCAAGCGGCTCGGTACGGTGAACCGAGCCAGGCGGACGCCGTCGCCGTCGCCCCCGCCCACGCGCTCGTCGGCCAGCTCGCCGCGTAGGGTGATCCCATGGGCTTGCCGGACGGGGCCGAAGCGGCGGCCGAAGTAGCGCCGCGACACGAAGGCGGGCGCCCGGTGCGGGCCATTGGGATCGTCGATGACGACCTCGACCATCAGGCGGCGCAGCAGATCGCCGGTGGGCACCGCATGGCCCACGCGTCCCGGCGCCAGCTGGATCGCCACCTTCGTGGGGGACGGGCGGCGGGCCTCGATCTCCAGCGACTGGGCGAGCATGGATCGATCGTAGGCCCCCGCGAAGGCGTGGCTGCGGCGGCGGCCTTGTTGGGGCATGTGGCACTCGGCGCAGGACCGGCCGGACGCCGCGGAGCGGCGGTGCTCGGTGAGGGTCGACTGCATGGCCAGCGGACGATCCCGCAGGGCGTTGTCGGGAAATCCGAACTCGTGGCAGGCGGCGCAGACCTGCGGCCCGGCGAACCCGAGGCCACGGACGATCGGGTGCGGTGCAGATCCATCGGTAGTTCCATCGGCAGAACCATCGGCAGAACCATCGGCAGTTCCATCGGCGTTCGTCCGGGACGCGGCCCAGACCTCGTCTGAGCCTGGCGCGACGTGGCAGGTGACACAGCCCACCCCGAGCGCGGCTGCTTCTTGCGAGACCTCGCCGGGAGCGGCCGCTGGATCCTCTTCGGGGGCATGGCAGCGCTGGCAGAATGCCCGGGGCTCGGCCGCGAATGCCCGCTGGAAGGCGGGATCGGACCAGGAGCCGGCGTGCTGCGAGCGCGACCACTCGTGGGTCACCTCGGCATGGCAGCGCTGGCACTCGCGCTCGGCCACCAGACGAGCCGCAGGATCGCGCACGACGGTGCGGCGGGCCGGACCGGTGAGCCAGTGGTCCGACACCACCGTGGCGGCGAGTTCACCCCGTCCCGATGGACGCCTCACATGCGTTGCCGTGGCTGTGGGCGCCCGCATGTCGTCGTGCCGGCTCGATCTCGGCCCGCTCGATCGCCATGGGGTTGTCGGTGCCCGCCGGACCGAGTCTTCGCAGGCGATCCCGAGCGCCATCCAGGCCAGGCCGAGGCCGAAGACCCGCGACCGGTCGCGCATCACCGTTCCTTTGCCATGACCATGCGGACGAGGGCGGGGATCCGGCAGTCGATCTGGACCGGGCGACCCGTGGTCTTGGCCACCGCCTTGTGCATTGCGGGGGCGTCTTCGGCGTCGACGCCGGTCGCTGCCGCCAGCACCTCCGTGCCGTCGAGCGTGCCCACGTAGACCTGGTGGATCGGGCCCACGGACTCGATGGAGAGGACTTTATCGGCGATGGTGTCTTGCTCTTGCTTGGGGACCGACCCGAGCAGCAGCGACGGCTGGTCGCAGCCACTATCGCCGACCTTCCGCGTCTTTGCCCGCTCGTTGTGCCGCTCGATCTCGATCTTCGAGGCCGAGGGCAGCTCGATCACCGTGTGGTCTGCGGCCTTGGTGGTCAGCAGCAATGTACGCTCGAAATGGATGTCCTCACCGACGTAGGCCTCGCCCACGTCGAGCACGATCCACACCGCACCGGCCCCCCACACAAGCCCCGTGGGGTGTGCGGAGGAACGCAGGTCCACCGCCTTTGGCTCGACCTGGGCCCACAGTCCGCCATGCTCCAACGAGCGATGGACCCATCGCTTGGCGCGGCTGGTCGGCACGGCGTCCGTCTCGGGGTAGGGGACCTCCTGCCAGGGCTTGTCGACGGGCTTGCGCCAGATCAATGGCCCGTGACCTTCCGAGCCCCATGGATCGTTCTTCGCGATCCATAGCTCTCCCTTGGGGGTCTTTGCCGCTCCGACGATGGTCTTGGGCCCATCGTCGGAGTGATCGGGCGGCTTCACCTCGACCTGCTCCCAGGTGGTGCCGCGCCCCACGGCCAGGTAGCTCTGTTGCTCGCCCTGCTCGTCTCGCGCGAGGCCCCACAGCAGCGCCCACGATCCGCTGGTGGCCAGGGTGGGCTCAGAGGACTCGTCGAGCGCTCCGGGCAGCTCGACCGTTGTCGCCTCGGTCGAGCCCTGGGGCCACACCAGCATGACGAGCCGGCTCTCGTCCTCGTGCTCGACGCGCGCGAGCGCATGCAGGGCTCGGTCGTCGGTCGCGACCGCATACCGCGGGTAGACCCCTTTGGGGATCTTCGGACTCTCGACCTTCGCCCCGGCCAAGTGGACCCAGGCGGGCTTGGCCCGGGTCAGCGCCCGCTCGACCGCCTTGCGGTACTTCTTGGCCCGGGGGCTTTGGTCGTCCCATTCGAAGACGTCTTGCTGCGGATCGCTGGCCCAGGCCCTCAGGCCCAGCAGGGCCCCCTCGTGCTCGACATAGGAGGAGTAGTAGGCCGCCAGCGGGCCCTTGTGCAGATCGAGGGCGCGCCATCCCTGCGCCACGCGCTCGTAGACCGTATAGACCGACGCCGAGCGATCGAAGTGCTGCGTCGAGGTGATCCACGCGCCGCCGGGCGTTTGGGGGTCGCCGCCGAACGTAAAGCGTGGGCTTTCCATGCTGAGCCAGTCGCGTGGCGGGAGGCCGCTCCCGCCCTTCGTTCGACGCGTCGGCACGCCGTCGACCAGCGCGAGCGGCTCGCCCTCCAGGGACAGGATCGCTTCGTCGCCCCACTGCGCCAGCTCGATCGGGCCGACCCGCTCGGCCACGATGTGCAGCAGCCCCGCGGACTTCGGCGCCGCGGCGGCTTTGTCGGGCGGCTCGGTGGGTTCGGGCGCGGTCGCCTTGGCGTCTGCGGGCTCTGCGGTCGCCGCCTTCGTGTCCTCCTTCGCAGGAGCGTCGGCCTCGGGCGTCGCGACATTGGCCGCCGCAGGGCTCGGCGAGGCGGCGGCCGCGGGGCTCGGTTTTGGGGTCTCCGAGCCCGACGAGGAACAGCCGGCGAGGGCGAGCGAGAGGGCGAGCGAAAGGACCGGCGAGCGGACGACGAGTGAGCGGTGCATGGCGGCCGGTGCAGTGTCCCCCGCGGTGATCGCCGGGATCCAGCGCGATATCTACGCGCTCACGCGGTTACGACCGTCGGGTTCTATGCTTGCATCGTAATCCATAGTACCGCGAGCGCGGATACGATCGAGCGGCAATCCGCTAGTGACAAGTCGGTCGGATGATCGACTTTAACCCACGGTGGGATCTTCAGCCAAACGAAGCGTTGCGCTCATGACCGCGTTGGTCGGGGCGTTGGGGGGGTGTTCCGACGGATTGAGCGAATTCGACGGCAATGGCTCGTCTGGATTATCCGGTGATCCGTCGGGTCCTGGGTCTACGGGGGCACCGAGCGGTAGCCTCGACTCGAGCGGCGAGGGGCCGCCCGACGCGAGCACCACGTCGGCGGTCGACGACTCGACCGGAGACGGTGCTTCGGCTGCGGTCGCGCTGCGGCTATTCAATGTCACGATGGACGTCGCCGATCCGCGCTGGGACGTGCTGCCCGCGTCGCTGTCGACGGTACAGGTGCCTGCGGCCTACACCCTGCAGGCCCAGGTGCCCGACCCGGTGGCCAGCGTGCGTTTCGTGCTCGACGGCCAGCCCCCGGTGCTCGACGTCGTGCCACCGTTTCGTCTGAGCGAGGGGGCGGGCGGCGAGGCTGAGTCGCTCGAGCTGTCCGTGGGTGCTCACGTGCTGCAAGTGGAGGCGTTTGCGTCGGCCGACGGCAGCGGGGCGCCGCTCGAGTCCGTCGAGGAGTCCTTCGAGCTGACCCGCGCAGGAACGCTCGAGCAGCCGGCCGAGCACACGATCCATCGGCTGTGGCGGACCGAGTCGGGCGACTACCTGCATCGCAACGACGCGGGGGACTTCCTCGATGCCGACGGGGTGGTGGTGATCTCTGGCGAAGACGTCTCGGTCGTCCAGATGGGCGAAGATCAGGGGCACTTGGTGGTCGCGGGGGGCGCCGAGATCATCGAATTCGCGTTCATCGTGCTGCTCCCCGACGGGTTCGATCCCGCGGTGCCCTATCCCTTGGTCGTGTTCTTGCACCACGGGTGGCATGTGTATCGGGGCACGGACAACGACGGGCTGCCGCTCGACGCTCCCTTGCTCGGCGGCTCACGGTCACTGACGCAGGCACCCGAGCAGCGCTCGCGCTTCGTGTCGATCGTGCTGGTGCCCCAGATGCGGCAAACTCAGGAGATCGACGGCTTCATCCACGAGTGGGGGACACACACCGATCTCTCCAACGAGGCGGGGACCTTGGTGGCGGGCCCCGAGGTCTCGGTCAACACCCAGCCGGTGCTCGATGTCATCGAGCGTCTGGAGCAGGGATCGCTGGTGATCGACGGGCAGGCTCCCGTTGTCGATCCGGCGCGGATCTACCTCACCGGTCACTCGATGGGAGGTCTGGGTACGTGGGATCTGCTGGGGCGCATGCCCGATCGCTGGGCGGCGGCGGTTCCGATGGCTGGGTTTGCTGATCACTCCACCGCGGCGGACCTCGTCGATACGCCGATCTGGGCCTTCCATCACGAGATCGATTGCTACAACACGGTGGTGGGCACCGAGACTATGTACGAGCTCATCACCGAGACTCACGGCGGGGCCCGGATGAATTTCACGCGGCAGACCTTCGATACGGCGGGTGCCTGCGACCAGGCCCACTTCCAGACCCCCCAGGTCGCGTGGGGCGAGCAATCTGGTCTGTTCGAGTGGATCTTCGGGCAGGTCAACGACCGGCTCTGACCCTTTGTCCGAGATCCGCTGTCCGAGATCCGCGCCGTCTACGGTCGAGCCCGTCGTTGCTCGGCGCGGTCGAGCCACCGGGCCTCAGCGAACTCGAAGCGAACGTCGGCGAGTAGTTCGGGGGGGTGCGTGACCGAAAGGATCGCCGATTCGACCGAAAACCTCGCCCTACCGGCGCTACGAGGTGGGCGGTAGAAAGCCGTCCATGGACGAGCGTGTAGATCTCCCGCCCCCCGTGGACCGGGTGGCACCGATCACCGAGAGGCTGCTCGATGATGCGGGCATCGAGCCGAGCATGCGCGTGCTGGATGTCGGATGTGGCCGGGCTGATGTGACCCTCATGCTCGCCCGACGGGTTGGCGCCAGCGGTCGGGTGATCGGCCTCGATCGGAGCCAAGAGGCGCTGTCGATTGCACGTGCGAGGACCGCAGAGCTCGGCCTTACCAACGTCGAGTTCGTCGAAGGCGATCTGGCCTCGACGGCCTCGGACGACGAAGGAGCCTACGACGCCATCGTGGGTCGACGCGTGCTGATGTACCAGCCCGACCGGGTGGCGGCGATGCGTGCGCTGTCCCGCCGCCTACGCCCCGACGGTCTTGTGGTGTTCGAGGAGATCGACACGACGATGGTGCCCGCGCCAAAAGGGAGCCATCCGCTGCACGAGCGGGTCTATCGCTGGGTCTGGACCGCGGTCGAGCGCGAAGGCGCCACGACCACCATGGGGCTCGAGCTGCCCGGGTTGCTCGAGGCGGCCGGGTTCGAGATCGAGGGCCTTCGCGCAGAGGCGGTCGTACAGACCGCGAGCCGTCAGCACATCACGGCGCAGATCGTGAAGTTGATGGTGCCCAGGATGGTGGCCGCCGGAGTCATCAAGAGCGAGGACGTCGACGTCGAGACGCTGCCACAGCGCCTGACCGAGGAACTACAGCGGGCGGACAGGCCGTTCATCGGCGACGTCGTGTTCGGGGCCTGGGCTCGCAAGACTGCGTAAATCCCACGCACACGCGCTCGCGCCGTGGGTTGGCCGCGCTCGTTTTGCGCCCGGGCCGACCGTGTGAAAGGATCCAACCTGGCGTGGAGCGAGATCCTCAGCACGAGTTACGGATCGAGCGAGCGGAGCGCTCGCTCGAGGGCCTGTCGGTCGGCGATGCATTTGGTGAGCGGTTCTTCGCGCCGGGCGACGTGATCGGGCCGTGGCTGCTGGAGCGGGCGATCACCGATCCGGGGCCGTGGCGGTGGACCGACGACACCGCGATGGCGCTGGAGATCGTGCAGACCCTGCGGGAGCACGGCGACATCGACGAGGATGCGCTGGTGAGCCGGCTGTTGCAGCGCTATCGGCGGGAGCCCTGGCGGGGCTACGGCGGCGGGGCCCATCGCCTGTTCGAGACGATCGCCGGCGGCGTGCCCTGGCAAGAGGCCTCGCGTGCCCTGTTTCGGGGCGAGGGATCGTTCGGCAATGGTGGCGCCATGCGAGTGGCTCCGGTGGGGGCGTACTTCGCCGAGGATCTCGACGCGGTGGTCGAGGCGGCAAAGCGCTCGGCCACGGTGACCCATGCGCACCCCGAGGGGCAGGCGGGCGCGGTGGCGGTGGCGGTGGCGGCCGCGGTGGCCTGGCAGACGCGAGACGAGCCGGCCGATGTCGCCGAGGCTCGGTTGCTCGACGAGGTGCTGGCGCGCACGCCCGCCGGCTGGACGCGCGACGGGATCGACAAGGCCCGCAACACCGAGCGCTCGGCTCGGCTGGAGAACGCGGCGATGCGGCTGGGCAACGGCAGCGAGACCAGCAGCCAAGACACGGTGCCGCTGTGCATCTGGTGCATCGCGCGGCACCTTCGCAGCTACGAGGACGCGATGTGGACGACGGTGGAGGCGCTGGGCGATCGCGACACTACCTGCGCCATCGTGGGCGGCGTGGTGGCCTTGAGCGCGCCGGCCTCGACCATGCCCGCGGCGTGGCGGCAGGCTCGAGAGCCCCTCGAGGGGATCGCCCTGGATGATGAGTCGCCCTTGGGTCCGTAGCGCTGGCGTCGATCGACGCACTTGCCGGATCAACCGCCGCTGGATGTCGAATTGCCTGGACTGTCCCGTAGGACCGTTCCCGCAGGTTTGGGAGCCCGTGGTAGGTTCGGATCCGATGCCCACAATGTCGTTGGACGTCGCCCGTACTTGCTCGTAGGCCGAGTCGCGCAGCGGTTCACTCCGATACTGGTTTCAAAAGTGCATGCGGATCTGCAAAGTACCGAGGACGGCGACGCAGATCGTTCGTATCTTCGATCGTCAGACAAGGCTCGACACGACATGAGTCAGAACAGTGCGGGCTACGCGCAGGACTGCTGACCTGGCGCAAAATCCGCCGGTCCTGTGAGTCAAACGAGCTCATGCAACCGCACAGCGCTGCAACGTGCGCAACGTGCGCAATGTGAACGCCGCACTCAAGGTCGTCGGGCTATACTCTATGTGATGGGCCATTATCCTGGCGCGGCGCAAACTCTTGACGGAGCCCTTGCTCGGTTCGACTGGCGAAACGAAGAGCCGATGACCGCCGAAGAGCTCAAGCTATTCTATGAGCCGCGTTCGAATAATCACACGCTGCGGAGGGTGTTGACTCAACTGCGCATGATGGTCAGTACTGAGCGATGCCTACATGCTCTGTACATGGGGCCAGCGGGCTGCGGCAAGTCGACTGATTTGACCTGGCTCATCCAGCAAATCGCCAACGATTCTGCTTTGAGTGAACCGTTGATGATCCTTCACTATGATATCGGTGACGCGGTGGGACGTCACGATGTTGGCTTTGGCGATCTTGATTGTCACCTGCTCTTTACTGCCCCTAGTGCCCTTCGACTCGAGGCCAGATATCAAGCGGAGGTGACTGGTCATTTCGTGGAGTGTCGGGCAACTCTAGACCGTCCCGTTCGTCAGGACGATGGCGACGGGGGAGAGTACAACACGCTCCGAAGAATAATTTATCGACGAATCGTACCCGAGCTTGTGGATTCAAGCGCGGTCGATAGGCTCATCATGTCCAGCGGAGGTCTCGTCTCTCAAGTAATCGATGGAATGTTCAGGGCGACACTTCGTGCGTTGACCGACGATTCGTCACGAATCGAGCTCGACCACGTCGAGGCTGAGCTCAAAGAGATCGCTTCTGGCTATCTGAATATGTTGAGAGATGAACACTATCGGGAGCTCGACAGGATTGAAAAGGAGGGTCTGTCTACGCATGTCGAAGATCCTGCTCTGCTACATAGCCGGTGCGTTCTCGAATATCCAGACTCTCCATCAGAGTTCGAGATTCACCCGCTCGTACTGCCGTTGTTGCTGCGCTGGCGAGTTGCGGCGGGACGAAGCCAGTGAAAGAGATATACGATCGTATTGCAGCCCTCATCCAGCAGGGGCATGGTTCTCGCCTCATTGCGGTCCTCGTGCCGCCTCGGGTGCCGTTACTTCGTGCTATACCAGGACTGCGCCGCTACTTGAAGGAGCAAGGGATCTCGACGCATGCGGTCAATGTCAAGGGGTTCGACAGTCTCTGGGAGGCCGCTGGTGTGGTCGAAGATACTCCGCGCACGCTCATTCTCCATGGGCTCGAAGAGATACCGCTGATTGAGCAGGAGTCTTTTCTCCGCTCAAGTAGCTTTGGCAGGACGCGCTTGCGCGGGCTTTCTGTGCCGGTCATTCTGGTGATGGGAACCGAGACTTGGTCGTGGCTAGGCATGGAATTGCCGGATCTTGCGCGCTGGGCTGATGGTCCGTTCGTTCTCGACTCACGACCTCGAAAGCAGAGTATGTTCAATACTCTCTGGATCTCAGAGCAAGACCCCGCTCTTCGCACTCTCCCGCTCTCTACCTCTCGCACAACCACGCGTGGCCGCAAGTCTCCGAGGCAGGCCCATTTTGCCTCTCAGTCGATTGATCTCATGGCGGTCTCACTCGGTGATCTCGATGAGTATCGAAATGTCGAGCTTCGTAGATCTTTCGAGCAGTGGTTCGAAAAAAAAGGGGTGCTCGTCATGGCCGGGCCTCCTGCCGTGGGCTTGACTCGATTAGCCAACTATCTGGAGAAGCAAATTAGAGTCCGCGGCGGCAAGATATCATATATGTCTGCGTCGTGGCTCGAGCGTCCTGGCCGGACGACCTCGATGCCAACAATGCTAGAGCTCGAGCGCTGGCTCGAGGCTCGGCGACTCGACACGATCGTTGCCGATAGGACTTTCTTTGACATTGCTCCCAGCGCTCTTCGTAGTAAGGCTATGACGGGGTTGGTGCTCGGGCCTAGCCGGAGCGTGCTCGAGAAGCCAATCGCTGGGGTTCAATCTCTCTATATCCCTCCGGTGCAGGTCGTGGACCCTGATGGCATGCCTCATCACCCGGGAGTAGAAGCCATGGTTCGAATGGTGCATCTTGATGTGGAGCAGCAACCAGACTTGAGCTTGAGTACGGCTATTTCTGAAGGCCATCTCTTGAATCTTGCGTACGCGAGTGGAGGTTTGCCGGGGCTCTTATGGCAGATGATCGCGCAAGCCGAGCAGCGCATGGCTCGGTTAGGTGCGGGAGAATCATCGCAAGCTCAGATCTTGACGAGTGTTATCCAGGATACAGCCCAGTCTGTAATTCAGTCAGCCGATGCGAGCCATGTCGAGCATGCGATCAGGCACAATGACCTCGACTTCGAGCTCGAAGCACAAGGTGCAATTCTCTTTTACATCATCGACAGTGACTTGCGAGCGCTACAACATCCTCTGCTGACTCTTACAGCAAGAGGGATGGCGTTGCCCTTCAAGACGTAGCGATCACAGTGTGCTCCTTGTCGCGCGCGTAAATCGCGCTGCGCCTCGGACGGCCTTTGAGGCCGAAGCGGCCTCAAAGCCGAAGTGCCATCAGGAGCGATGGCTCATACCGCGAGGGCGGCCAAGTGGAACGCGAGCGTGTCGCGGACGTGCTTGGTGTTGTCGAGCGTGCGGGCCACGATCATAGCCCCCTCGAGCGCGGAGAACAGCGAGATCGCCACCTGCGACGCGGGGCGTGGCAGCGCGAACTCTCCCCGCTCCTTGCCACGACGCAGCTCTTTTTGCAGCCACTGGACGTTGGCCCGGAAAAAGCCCTGCACCTGCGTACGTAGGCTCGCGTCGAGGCTCGGTAGCTCGGTCGCGAGCACCCCGCACAAGCACAGGCCTCCGTCTTTTTCGAGGTTGTGCTCGAACAGCGAGCCGTAGACCTGAAGCCGCTTCTTGGCCGAGGCGATGTCGGCTGTTTGCTCGTGCAGCGCGCGAAAGAAGACCTCGTGGTAGCGCTCGATGAGATCCAGGCCCAGATCCACCTTGGTGGGGTAGTGGTAGTGGACGCTCGCCGTCCGGATTCCGACCTTCTTGGCCAGATCGGCGAAGCTCATCGCATTGAACCCGCTGGCGCGCACCAGTCGCTCGGCAATCTCTCGGAGTTCGGTCTTCGTGTCCACGAATCTACCTAATAGTAGGTAGATTCGTGGCGAGTGTCAAGGTCGCCGGCGCGCGACGCTCGGTGAGGCCCGGCGGACTCTGGCGGACTCTGGCGGACTTTGGCGGACTCCGGCGGACTCCGGAGGGCGTCCGATGGGTTGGCAGCTGGGGCACAGAGGCTCAACGCCCCTTGCGCGGTCGCGGCAGCCCGAGCTTGTCCAGCCGGCTGGTCAGCGTGCGCCGGGCGATCCCCAGCATCTTGGCCGCCCGCGTCTGATTGCCGCCGCAGGCGGCCAGCGCGTCCACGATCCGCTGCCGCTCGGCCAGGTCGGTCGCCGACAGCCCGGGTGGAGGGCGATCTTCGTCCGAGGGGCTGATGCCGGGGTTTCCGACGCCGGGATGGCTCCCAGGCATGGCGGGGGACGCAGTGGTCGCCGTCGCAGGTCGCCCCGAGCCGCGTCCCGTCCGTGGCTGGTAGCTCTGTGGCTGAAGGTGCCCCGGCTCGATCAGCCCCCCTGTCGCCAGGATCACGGCGCGATTGATCGCATTACGCAGCTCCCGGATGTTCCCGGGCCACTCGTACTGCCGCATCCACTGCTCGGCCTCGACCGACAGCCGGGGCGTATCGTTGCCAAAGCCGGCGTCTTTGGCCGCCTCGGCGATGAAGTGTTGGGCCAGCGGCGACAGTTCGGCGGTGCGCTCGCGCAGCGGCGGGATCACCAGGGAGATCCCGTTGAGCCGATAGTACAGATCCTCGCGAAAGCGCCCGGTCTGCACGTCGTGGGTGAGATTCTGGTTGGTTGCGGCGACGAAGCGCACGTCGACGTCGCGGGGGCGTAGCCCGCCCACCCGCATGACCTGTCGAGTCTCGAGCACGCGCAGCAGCTTGGCCTGGGTCGATAGTGGCATCTCCCCCACCTCATCGAGGAACACCGTGCCCCGGTGGGCGGTCTCGATGAGCCCCGGCTTGGCTTGGTTGGCCCCGGTGAAGGCGCCCTTTTCGTAGCCGAACAGCTCGCTTTCGAACAGCGAGTCGCTCACCGCGGCGCAGTTGATTCCTACGAAGGGGCCGGCCTGGCGCGGCGAGAGCCGGTGGATCTTGCGCGCCATGACCTCCTTGCCCACCCCGGTCTCCCCGAGCAGCAGCACGTTGATCTGGCTGCGGGCGATGCGCTCGGCCAGGGCCTGGACCCGGGCCATCGCATCACCTTTGGGGGGGGCCGCGGCGGCTTTGGGCTCGCTAGGGCTGGCGGGCACCGAGGCGGGCACCGAGGCGGGGGTGCGCAGCGTGGGGGTGTCGACCTCTTCGGTGCGCCCAAAGGTGGGCTGCACGATGAGCACGGTCGAGCCCACCTCGATCGTGTCGCCAACGGCGAGCGGTACGTCGGTGTCGGTGTCGATCCTCGCGCCGCGTACGGCGGTGCCGTTGGAGCTGCCGCGGTCGCGCACCGACAGGCCCTCGCCCACCCGCACCACCGCGTGGACCCGGGACATCAGCGGGTCGGCCACTTGCACGTCGGCGGCCTCGGAACGACCGATGCTCACCTCGCCCTCGGGTGGCAGCCGCAGCGTGCGGTGCTCCTGCTCATTGATGATGAGCAGGCGATAACTCCCACTCACAGGCAGGTTGGAGGGGATGGGGCGCAGGGTGGTGCGCTCGAGAGGGTCGGAGGGAGCCACGGTAGGCGGCCCGCACTATACCAAGTCCCTCAAGACGCGATACGCACCGCCCCGCTGGCCATGGATCGAACCCGAGGGGCGAATGTGGGCGCGGGATGTGGGCGGGGCCGGGTGGATCGAGGGCCCCGAGCGCTCGTGCCGGGGCTCTCACACCGGAGTCGTCGTGCGTGCGGGGGGTACCCGGCCACGTGACGATCGATCGGGGCAGGCGGGCGGCCCGGCCAAGATCTCGGGTTGTCGAGCGCAGGATCCGATCCGCTGGTCTGGCGATCGCCGAGCGCAATCCACCGCCATACCGATGTTCGTGCGGGGTCCCCCGACGGCGAGCTTCCCCGCGAACCTCCTGAAACCATGTGACTTTATCGTGAGATCGCGTGCAGAGTGCAGCGTTTTGGGTCGGTGCCCGCCCCCCGGCGGGCCTACCGTCGTGGGCTCACGTCGGATCGATCCCTGCGGGCCGGTTCGATGCGGCAGACTCCGCGGGGCATGGCGCCGGATCGAAACCTCACCGGGGAACTCTTGTGGGCGCCGTGGTCGGCCGTTGGCTGGGTGGCGACGATGGGGTGGATGGGATTGATCGCCGGGGTGATGCTGCCGGTGACCCTGTTCATACCTTTCGAACGGTTCCAGGCCCGGTTCTTCCAGCCGGCGGTGAGCTGGCCGCTGCGCATGTTGTTCTCCCCGCTGCGGGTGTTCCACGACCCGCACTACGACCGCACGCGCGTGTCGGTGTTCATGCAAAACCACGTGAGCATGCTCGATGCCTGTGCGGGCTGTGGATCGATCCCCGTGCCCATGTGCGGGTTGGAGAACAAGGCCCACCTGCGGTTGCCGGGCTACGGCTGGTTGCTGCGTATGAGCAATGCGATCCCGGTGCCTCGGGGTGAGGGCCGCTACGCCGCGGTCGCGGCCGCCTTTCGCGAGCGGGCATCCCGGGGGATCTCCGTGCTGACCTTTCCCGAGGCGCATCGCACCATCGATGGCAAGCTCCGCCCGTTTCGATCGGGGGTGTTTCGGGCGGCGATCGAAGCGGGCCTGCCGATCGTGCCGGTGGCCGTGCGCGGGATGTATCGGCTGCTCCCCAAGGGGTCGGTCACCATGCGTCCGTCCCGGCTCGAGGCTTACGTGGCGCCGCAGATCGAGACGGCGGGGCTGACGATGGACGACGTGCCTGCGCTGATGGAGCGCGTGCGGGTGGTGCAGGAGGGGTGGCTCGATCGTCGCGAGCAGTTGGGCCACTTGTGCCGCGAGCCGCTGACGGCGGTGGCGCCGGCCGGAGGCGACACCGGGGCGACGGCGTAGTCCCTCGTGCCCGATGAGCGCGGCCGGGTTGGGTGCGGCTTTGCGCGAACGTTGGGCTGGGCGTGCGACCCTGGTTGCGTCGGGGCGCGCAGGGGGGCGTCAACGCGTGTGGGTGGCGCGATTGCTAGGGGTCGAATCGAGCGGGTGACACCGGAGCATGAAGGTGCAAGACTGACCGCGAGGCCGATCGACGATGGCGAGCGCCAAGCAGCAGCAGGAAGTCTTGCGTGGCTCGTTGCGTAAGGCTGGGCTGCGGGCTACACCGGCCCGGGTCGCCGTGCTTGCGGTGCTTCGGGACTGTGTCGCGCCGCTGAGCCACTCCGAGGTCGTCGCGCGCCTCGACGGCCGAGGGTGGGATCCCGCCACGATCTTTCGCAACCTGATCACGCTGGCCGAGGCGGGCTTCGTCCGCCGTACCGACGTGGGCGATCACGTCTGGCGCTTCGAGGCGGTGGATGGCGAGGGGACCCATAGCTCGGCCCACGATCATGCCCACTTCCTGTGCACCTCGTGCGGCGAGGTGACCTGTATGCCGGGGTTGGTGCTCAAGCTGCCCCGGGGCAAGACGGTGCCCCACTCGGTGCGCACGCGAGCCGTGCAGATCCAGGTCCAGGGCGTGTGCGACGAGTGCGAGTAGCCGCCCGAAACGGTCGCGGTCATGGGGCCTCGTCGTCGCTCCCGCATGGGGGCCTCGCTCGAGCGCAAGCGCATCGAGGGGGCTCATCCGCACGACCTGGCGTGGCGGCTCCCTCGTCGTGCGAGCGGGGGATCCGGGGCCGCACACGCGTAGGTGACGACGATCTGCGGCGCTCGGCGGTGGGGTGGGGGTTGTTTATAAATGCAATTCAATTGTATTTACATGCACCTACGTTTGCTCGATAGAGCGGTGCACAGCCGTACCGATGAGCGCCTCGTTCCTCGCGATTGCATTTTCCGTACTCGCCGCGCCCGATCGCGGCGCCTGCACTGATGTCGTCGAGGGGCGGGTGGTCGACGACGCCAGCGGTGAGCCGGTGGTCGGGGCACCGGTGCGCTTGGGCGACGCGAGCATGGAGACGGACGACACCGGGCACTTCGAGCTGCGCGGGATCTGCCCGGGCGACCACGTGCTGACCATCGAGCCGGTCGAATACGATGCGGTGGAGTACGACACGATGGAGTACGAGGTGACGGTGGATGGCCGCGCCTGGGTCGACGTGCGTGCGCTACCCCGCGAGCTCGAGCACGACGATCATGTGCTGGTGCAGGTCGCCCAGGCGCCGACCACCCAGACGCGGGCGAGCACCACCCTCACGGGCGAGGCGCTGGCGCGCACGCGGGGCAAGCAGCTGGCCGACGTGCTCGCGTCGATCTCCGGGGTCACCGTGCTTCGTTCGTCGGCGGGGGGGCTCGGCAAGCCGGTGATCCGTGGTCAGTACGGACGTCGGGTTCTGTTCCTCAATGATGGTGTGCGGCACGAGGGGCAGCGGTGGGGGATCGATCATGCACCGGAGATCGATCCATTCTCGGCCGGCAGTATCACGGTGCTCAAGGGCGCTGGATCGATCCGCTATGGCCCCGATGCGGTTGGAGGGGTGGTGCTGGTCGAGCCGCCTCCTTTACCTCGTGAGCCCGGGGTGGTGGGTCAGGCTCACCTCGTGGGGGGGTCCAACGGGCGCCGGGGCGTTGCCGCCGCGCGGGTCGATGGCGCACATCGCCGCTTGCCGGGGTTCGCCTGGCGGGCCGAGGGCAATGTCTCGCGTCAGGGGGGTCTGATGTCGCCCGACTACCCTCTGGACAACACCGGCGCGCTCATATGGAACGCTGGCGGTACGCTGGGCTACGTTGGCGACTGGTTCGAGGGGCGTCTTTCGTATCGCCGGCACTTTGCCAAGGCGGGCCTGTGCTCGTGCCTGCGCGTGAGCACGGCTCAGGATTTCGAGCAGGGGTTGTCACAAGCGCGTCCGGTCGGATCCGACGACTACAGCGCCGAGTATCGGATCGAGCGGGCGTTCCAGCGGGCCACGCACGACCTGGTGCTGGCCCGCATCCGGGCGAGTGTGGGGCAGGCCGGTGAGCTCACCGCGACCTATGCGTTTCAGGACAATCACCGCCAGGAGTTCGACACGGTGCGTCAGGGCGTGCAGGGGCCCCAGCTGCAGTTCGATCTCCAGACCCACGCCGGCGACCTGACCTTCGAGCATGCTCCGGTCGCGCTCGCCGATGGCCTTTGGCTCGAGGGCACGGTGGGAGGGGCGGTGGCCAATCAGGTCAACGAATTCCAATCCGAGCGCAACCTCATCCCCAGCTACGACCAGTGGTCGGGTGGGGTGTTCGCCCTCGAGCGGGTCACCACCGAGCACTTCGAGATGCAGTGGGGGATCCGCTATGACGGCCTGGTGCGTGCGCCGACCCTGGACGAGAACGACTATGGCAGCCAGGTGGGGACCGGTCGTGTCGATCCCGACGATTGCGTGGAGAGGTCGACGGGTGGAGCACAGTGCCGCTACGCATTCAATACCGTCTCCGGATCCTACGGGGTGCTGGCGCGGATCGAGGAGGGGCTCGAGCTGCGGCTGGACCTCGCCTCGGCAGCACGCCTCCCCAATGTGGACGAGCAGCTCATCAACGGCATCGCTCCATCGTTTCCCGCGGTGGCGGTTGGTGACCCTTCGTTGTCGGTCGAGCGGACATGGGGATCATCGTTCACGGTCGATACATCCAACCAGTGGTTGGCGACCGAGACCTCGCTGTACTCCAACTACGTCGACGAATACATCTACTTCGCGCCCGAGCCTACGGACGCACCGGGCGGGCTCAATCAGACCATCCGAGGGGCGTTCCCCGTGTTTCGGTTCCGGCCAGTCGATGCGGTGTTCTATGGGGGCGAGCACTCGTTCGTGGCGAGTCCGCCACGATGGCCCGTGTCCTTCGAGGGGCAGCTGTCGGCGGTGCGCGCCCTCGACGTGTCCGGTCCGAGCTACCTGACGTTCGTGCCGCCTGGCCGCTATCGTCTCGGAGTGACCTACCACTGGCCCGAGATCTGGCGGTTCCGTGACGGGTACGTAGGAGTGAACGGGACGTTCGTGGACCGCCAGCGTCGCTACGACGAGGATGCCGATTTTGCCCCTCCGCCATCGTCCTACTTCCTTTTAGGGGCTACCGCTGGGGTGAAGCTGGTGCTGGGCGACCAGATCTTGTCGGTGGGGGTCGAGGGCCACAACCTCACCAATGTTCGCTACCGACGGTACGTCAGCTTGCTGCGGTACTTCGCGGACGATCCGGGCTGGGATGTGCGGCTGCGGCTGAGCCTGGATTTCTCCATCGAGGCTCCGGGTCAGCACGACCGTCGCTGAGCCGCTGGTCCGCCTGCCGAGCCGCCCGCCGAGCCGCCCGCCGAGCCATCCGTCAAGCGGCCGCGCCGCCGAGCCGCCCGCCAAGCGACCGCGCCGCCGAACCGCCCGCCGAGCGGCGGGCTCAATGAGTTTATTATTGCTCATTTGAGCAACCGTGCATTTGTCGTGCAGCTGCAATTGAATTACACCTTGCCCGTTTCCCCGGAGTGGTCGATATGCCCAGTACTCGCACGTTTTCCTCCCTGTTCTCCACGCTTGGTCTGCTCGGCGTTCTCGCCGTCGGCGGTTGCTCCGACGACGAAGGCGAGATGGGTCACGATGACGAGCACGACCACGACGACGAGCACGACCACGATCACGAGAACGAGTCGGAGATCATCACCACCGTCACGCTGACCTTCACCCCGCAGGGGGGAGGCGATGCCGTCGTGGCTGCGTTCTCCGATCCCGACGGCGACGGCGGAATGTCGGGCTCGTCCGATCCGATCACCCTGCAAAGCGGCACCACCTACGATCTGAGCATCACCTTCACCAACGATCTGGAGAGCACGCCCGAGGACATCACCGCCGAGATCGAAGAGGAGGCCGAGGAGCACCAGGTCTTCATCACCGGTACCGCTGTCAGCGGCCCGGCCGGCGGCGATGCCTCGTCGGCGCTGGTCATGCACGCCTACGCCGACATGGAGAGCCGCTACGGCGGCAACGCCGAGGGGGACGACCTGCCGGTGGGCCTGACCAACATGATCACCGCGGCGATGGCCGGCACTGGCACGTTCTCGGTGCGACTGCAGCACCTGCCCGAGCTCAACGGAGAGCCGCAGAAGGTCGCCGGGTTGGCCGAGCAGCTCGCCATGGGCACGCAGCTGCCGGGCGATGCCGATGCGGCCGTCGACTTCGATCTGACCGTGCAGTAGCCCGGTGACGCCGGGTTGCGCATGGGGAGGACTCGATGAACCGCCCGACCTACCGATCGGCGGGCTGTTCGGCGGGCTGAGCCGTAGGGGGCATGGGAGGATCGCTCGGCGTGTCGTCGGGCTCGCCCCCGTCATCGCTGGTCCCCACCTCCGCGTCGACCAGGGGCTCGTCGTGGACCCCGGCGCACGCGACCGTGATCGCAGCCCGGCACTCGGCGTCGCAGGTGGGGCAGCAACCCGAGCGCTCGAGTTGCTGACGATGGCACTCGCTTTGAGCCGACGAGTCGCAGCCCGGCCCGAGCACCATGGCGACGAGCGCACCACCCAGCGAGAGGATGACCGAGCGCGCCATCGGGTACAGCACCATCGAGCACGCACGGTAGCACCCGACAAGGAGTCGCGGGTCTGGTCGACCCCGGCCCCAAGCGCTAGGATGGAAAGGGGCGCGTATGATGCGCTCGTGATGGATGTCGCCCAACAACCCTTGCAGGCCACCCTTGGGTCGGTTATTGTCCTTCTCAACGATTGAACACCTCTTCAAATGTCGAATCCAGACGACGATCAGCTAGAGTGCGACCCGGACGAGCACGTCAGGGTGCCTCACCCTCGGTATTCCGACCGTTCCATCGAACGGGCGGTGCGGCTGTTCAAGGCGCTGGGCGACGAAGCGCGATTGCGCACATTGGAGATGCTGATGGCGCACGAGGCCTGCGTCAGCGAGCTCGCGGAGGCGTCGGGGGAGCAGGTCTCCACCGTCTCGCATCGGTTGCGGCTGCTGCGATCGGAGGGCCTGGTCGAGCGCCGCCGTGAAGGACGCCACATCTACTACTCGCTGGCTGATGCCCACGTGATCGAGCTTATCCGTAACGCGCTCGACCACGTGGGCCATCACTCGGTCGACTGACCCTCGCTGCCAAGAACGAACGGCAAGCACGAACGGCAAGAACGAACGGATACCCGCATGGGCGACTGCAACCGACACGAACCGCATGATCACATCCACGGCCCGTCCTGCGGGCACACGGCGATCCGCCACCGTGACCACGTCGACTACCTGCACGATGGCCACCTGCACCACCCGCACGATGGCCACGTCGACGAGCACCGCCTGGAGGTGACCGACACCAACCCGGACGTGTGCACTCCCCGGCACCGGTGCTCGGGGCACGACACCACGCACGTGCACGGGCCCGGCTGCGGCCACGAGGCGGTACCGCACGGCGATCATATCGACTACCTGGTCGATGGCCACCTGCACCACCCGCACGACGGCCACTGCGACGACCACGGCCCGGTCGAGCTGGTCTCGGCCCCGTAGGCACCGGACATCGAGCTCGCTCGCTGCGAGACCGGGTGCGAAGCGGAGGGGCCGCTTCGCGCTAGTGATGATGGTGGTCGTGGCCGTGGTGATGGCCATCATCGTCGTGATGGTGATGGTCATCGCCGTGGTGGTGATGGCCATCATCATCGTGGTGATGTTCACCATGCCCGTGGTGGTGGTGGTGATGATGGTGGTGGTGGTGGTGACCGTGACCCCCGTGGTCGTGGTCCCCGTGATCGTGGCTGCCTTCGAGGATCTCCAGCCACGGCCGCAAGCCCCAGCGCCACAGCTGGACCAGCAGTACCAGCCCCAACACCGCCGCTGCCCCCACGCTCACGACGCCGTGGCCGTGCTCCTGGTGCAGCTGCTCGGGTACGTAGACGGGGACCCCCACGAGGTTGACCATGTAGGCCATCGTGATGCTCACCAGCAGGGTGATCCCCACCCCGAGCAGGACGGCCCGGCTCCCGTAGCCACGCCGCAGCACGCCGATTGTGGCCAGGTTGGTGGCGGGCCCGAGCAGAAGGCCCACCAACACCGCGCCGGGCGAGACGCCCTTGAGCACCAGCACCGCAGCCAGCGGGGTGGCCGACGCAGCACAGACGTAGCTGGGCATGGCGATCGCGGCCACCACCAGCACGTCGAGGCCCGAGTCGGCGAGCCCAGCCAGCGAGTCCTCGACGAGCACCGCCTGCACGAAGGCCGCGGCCAACAGACCCACGAAGGTCCACGGGGCGGTGTGCAGCACCAGCTCGTCGAAGTAGCCGTAGCCCCGGGCCAGGGTGCGGCCGTGGGCGGCGGCGCCCGACAACAGCGTCTCGCCGGGATCCGGTGCAGGGGACGAGCGGGGCAGGGTGTCGACCAGCCGGGCGAAGGCCACCGCCACCACCAGGGCCAAGACCACCGCGGCAACCAGGCGTAGCACCGCGAAGGGCCAGCCCAAGAACCGCACGCTCAACGTTAGGGTCTCGGGGCCTAGCTCGGGGGTGCAGATCAAGAACGCCATCACCAGGGCCGGGCCGGCTCCGCGCTTGCGCAGCGACTCGGCGATCGGCAGCACCCCGCAGGCGCACAGCGGCAGCGGGGCCCCCACGGCGATCCCCCGCAGCGCCTGGGTGATGCTTCCGCCGCTGGTGTAGTAGCGCGATGGGATCCGGGAGCCGACCATCTGGAGTACCGCACCCAGGGCCAGGCCCAGCAGCAGCATCGGGGCGGTCTCCACGAGCAGCTCGAGGAAGGCCTCGCCCACCGCGGCGCGCACTGCCTCTCCATGGTCACCCCCTTGCGCGGCGGCCAGCAGCGGCAGCGCGACGCCGATGGCCGCACAGGCCACGTCGAGGGTGCTCACCCACGCCCGGCGGGGACCGGCGTGATCGTGATCGTGGTGGAAGATCACGTGCACCAAGAACCCGGCGATCCCCGCGGCCAGCCAGGTGTGCAGCTCCATGTGCAGTCGCTGCTGGACCACGTCGGCCAAGGCAAAGCCCACCACCG
>JBCCWC010000028.1:0-93768 GCA_039194325.1 Myxococcota bacterium | reverse complement strand
TGCTCTACGAGTGCCTGACGGGGCGCCTGCCGTTCGAGGGGGCGGCGCTGGAGGTGCTCGCTGGGAAGCTGCAGACCCTCGATGCTGACGTCGCGTTGGCTCCCATTGTGCCGCGTTGGCGGGACCTTTGTGGGTCAATGCTTCGGCGCCGGCCCGAGGGGCGGCCCAGCGTGGCCGAGGTGCTCGCGGATCTCCGGTGTGCCAAAGATCGCGGCGGGCGTCGTCGCGCGACGCCTTTTGTCGGTCGCGAGGCGGAGCTTCAGCAACTGCGGGCGGCTTGGGCGGTGCTCGAGGGAGGCGACGGGCCGAGGGTCGTGCACCTTCGCGGGCCGAGCGGTCAGGGCAAGTCGGTGCTGCTGCGGCGATGCATGGCCGAGCTTCGCGGTGAGGGGTATCTGGTGCTCGGCGGCCGCTGCCGCGAGCAAGAGCTCGTCCCCTACAAGGGTGTCGATGCCATCGTCGACGCCCTGGCGCTTCATCTTCGTCGCCTGCCCGAGGCCGAACGGGCCGAGCTACGTCCGCGCTCGGTCGCGGCGTTGGCCCGTATGTTTCCGGTGCTCGATGAGCTATGGCCCGACGCCAGGCCCGAGTACCTCGAGCCGGGCGAGCTGCGTGGCGTGGCCTGGGTCGCCCTGCGCGAGGTGCTCGGCGGGCTCGCGCAGCGTGGTCCCCTGGCGCTGGCGATCGACGACGCTCAGTGGTCCGATCTCGACAGCATGCGATTGCTCGAGGCGCTGCTCGACGGGTCGCAGCCCCCGGCCCTCGTGCTGTTGTTGGTGCTGCGCGACGACCTCGGTGAGCTCGAGGTGCTGCGGGCGATCGCAGCCAGTGCAGTCGTCGGACCTGCGGTCGCGCATGTGCTCGAGCTGGGTCCGTTGCCCGAAGACGACGCGCGCACGCTAGTCACGCTGCTGGCTGGAGAGGTCGAGGAGGTCCGCAGGTCGCCCGAACCCAGCCGGGCCGCGCTTTGGGCGGACAGCATCGTGCTGCGGGCGAAGGGGAGCCCCTTCTTCATCGCGCAGCTGGTCCTTGGCTCACAGGACGGCGACCAGAGTGTCGAGGAGCTCGACCGTCTCGTTGAGCGACGACTCGACCGGCTCGATGCGGCGGCCCATCGGCTATTGGCGGTGATCGCCGTGGCGGGCGGTCCGCTGTCGGAGGCGCTGGCGCTGGCGCTGGCGCCAGCGGCGGACGCCGCGACGCTCCAGCGCCTGCATGAGCAGGGGCTCGTCGTCGGGAGCAGCCTCGACGGCAGCGGCGACGCCCGGGTCGAGACGGCGCACGATCGCGTGCGTGAGGTGATGCTCGCCTCACTCGAGCCGTTGGAGCGAGCCGGCTTGCACACCGCGCTGGGCGAGAAGCTGCTCGCTCACCACGCACAAGGCGATGGGCTGTTTCGTGCGGTCGACCAGCTCGACGCCGGGCTCGTCGATGAAGACGGTGCCCGGCTCGATGACGAGCGCCGCCGACGGCTGGCCGAGCTCAACCGCCGAGCGGGTACGCGGGCCATCGGGGCGGCCGCATGGGTACCGGCATCGCGCTACTTTGGCGTGGCTGCGGGGCTCATCGAGCCCTGGGTCGCCCGTGCCCGGACGGGGGGTGAACATCATCGTCTATGTGTGGATGTGATGCTCGGCGAGGCCGAAGCCCGCTGCATGAACGAGGACGAGCAGTGGCTCGTCCGCACGGACCAATTGCTGCGCTGGTCGCTCTCGGACACGGACTACGGTCGTATCTTGAGGCTGCAGATCGAGAGCTTGAACCTGAGGGGACGCCACGCAGAAGCGACGCAGCGCGGCATTGTCGGGCTCGAGAGGCTCGGCGTACATGTCCCGAAGTCGCCCTCCATCGTGCGTGTCTTCTTGGCGTCCCTCCAGGGCTGGTGGGTGAGTCGTCGGCTCGATCTTGCCGCATTGCTGGCCATGCCCATGGTCTCCAGCGAGCGTACGCGGGTGGCCATGCATATCATGGTCAGCGTATCGGTCTGTGCGTTCAACATTCAGCCAAACCTGGGCTTGTGGCTCCTCGGTCGCCACATGGTCATGACCGTGAGGCACGGCTACCACGAGCACACATTGCGGGCGCTCGCGGGCTTTGGGATCATCGTCATCGCGCCACTCGACACAGCACGAGCACTGCGGCTCTATGACGCGTGTATGAAAGTGGCTGAGCGACGTGTGGTCGCGGCAAAAGATCTGGTCAGCCTTCAGTCTGTTGCCGAGCCCTTCTTGTTTTCCCGCGTCAGACCGCTGCGCCAGACCGCGGTGACGCTCGAGCGACTGTACTATCGCTCCGTAGAATTCGGAGATCGACGAGTGGCCGAGTTCGTGGCGCTTTTGGCGCTCTGCGCCATGGTGGACGCGGGGTGTCATCCTCTTCCCGAGGTTGTGAAGATCGGCGAACGCTGGAGGCAAGAGTCCAAGATCGGTGAGATATCCGACCTCACGCTGGCGACGGACTCTACGATCCTCTGCTGTGAGATGCTCATTCATGGCTTGGCGGAGCGTGGCCTCCCCGACTATGAGGGCATGCCCGATGTGATCGGGATCTATGTTGCCGCTCGCGAGGTGGTGGCCGTGACCTACTTTGGCGACTATGCTCGTGTGCTGACCTTGTGTGCTGACCTTGAGCGTGGGGTTCAGCGAGCATTGTCGCAGAGCTACTTCGTTACGCTCATCGGCCTGTCCGGCTCCATCGCCATCGCCGAGTGCTTGTCTTCGGCGTCCAGTCGGATGCGCCGCCGGATTCGCCGTCGGATGCGCCGCCGAATGCGTCGCTACCGACGCATTCTCCGTGGCTGGGCGACCGACGTCCCGGAAAACTATGCCCCGATGCTCGACATCGTCGAGGCCGAGCATGCCTGCCTGATCGGTTGCTTCGATCGGGCGGCCACCCACTACGAGCGCGCGCTCGAGGCGGCTGCCCAAAGCGGCATGGTGTGGCTGGCGGGTCTGGCCGCTGAGCGCCTCGCTCGTCAGGCCGAGCGGCGCGGTCACGCGATCCTCCACGAGGCTGCCCTCGGGCGTGCTCGCGGCTTCTACGAGACCTGGGGGGCCGCCGCCCTGGTTCGCCGGATCGACGCTCAGCGCACGAGCAATCGCTCTGAGATCGTGATGACCGCTTCCACTGCTTCGTGATGGCCACCATCGCGCAGGGGTCTGGCCACGTCTGCGAGCTCGCTCCGTGCCGACCCCGGCGACCGCGGCGCCTCGACCGCCTCCGGAACGAGATCGAGCGCTGGACTTGTGTAACCATGAGGCGCGTGGCTGGGGACAACCCGCGGGTCGAGCTCTGGGGTCCGATTCGATCGACCCCTGATCTCGTCCAAACTGCGCCAAAAGAGCGCCTCGTGGCGGGTCTAGTCCCGCGACCCACTCGGCTCGGCGACTACGTGCTCGAGCGTCAGCTCGGGGCGGGGGGCATGGGCGAGGTGTTCGTTGCTCGGCAGGGTGACCACGAGCCGCGGGTCGCCCTCAAGACCCTCCAGCGCGTCTCCAGCACCAACCTGCTGCGTTTCAAGAACGAGTTTCGGGCTCTTGCCGACGTTCGGCACCCCAACTTGGTCGAGCTCTACGCGCTCGGTACGGCGGATGGGCACAGCTTCTTCACCATGGAGTTGCTCGAGCACGCCGAGCCCTTCGTCGATTGGGTGCGGCGCGAGGCTGCACCCGGCGAACCTCCGGACCTCGGTCGGCTCGAGGAGGCGCTCGGGCAACTCGCCCTTGGCCTTGCCGAGATCCACCACCACGGCTACGTGCACCGCGATCTCAAGCCTTCGAATGTGCTGGTCACCGCCGCGGGCCGAGTGGTGATCCTCGACTTCGGGCTGATCTCGGTGGCCGACGGCAAAGAGCGAGCGCTGACCGTTGACGGGCAGATCCTCGGCACCCCCTTGTATATGGCGCCCGAGCAGGCGGTGGGTCTGCCCGCCGGTCCGCCCGCTGACCTCTACGCGGTGGGGGTGATGCTCTACGAGTGCCTGACTGGACACCTGCCCATCGAGGGGGCGGCGTCGGAGGTTCTCGCCGACAAGCTGCTCGACCTCGATGCTCACATCGTGGACACTGACGTTGCGTTGGCCGCCATTGCGCCGCGCTGGCGGGAGCTGTGCGGCTCCATGCTCCGGCGTCGGCCCGAACGGCGGCCCCGCGTGGCCGAGGTGCTCGCGGGTCTCGAGCATGTCGTAGGCGGCGACGGACGTCGTCGCGTGGCGCCCTTCGTTGGTCGCGAGGCGGAGCTCGAGCAACTGCGGGCAGCCCGGGCCGCGCTCGATGAACGCGACGGGCCGAGGGTCGTGCACCTGCGCGGGCCCAGCGGCCAGGGCAAGTCCGTGCTGCTACGGCGATCCATGGCCGAGCTCAGTCACGAGGGGTGCCTGGTGCTCAGCGGGCGCTGCCGCGAGCGAGAGTTCGTCCCCTACAAGGGCATCGATGCCATCGTCGACGCCATGGCGCTTCACCTGCGTCGCTTGCCCGAGGCCGAGCGGGCTTCGCTACGCCCGCGCTCCGTTGCGGCGCTGGCCCGTATGTTTCCCGTGCTCGACGAGCTATGGCCCGATCCCACGCCCGAGCACCTCGAGCCCAACGAATTGCGCGGAGTGGCCTGGGCCGCCCTGCGCGAGGTGCTCGGTGGACTCGCCGAGCGTGGCCCGCTGGCGCTGACGATCGATGACGCGCAGTGGTCCGACCTCGACAGCGTGCAATTGCTCGGGGCGTTGCTCGACGGGCCGCAGCCTCCGTCCCTCTTGTTGGTGCTTGTGCTTCGGGATGACCTCGGCCCGCTCGAGGCCCTGCGGGCGATCGCGACCAGCCCCGTCCTCGGTCCGCCGGTCGCGTGGGTGCTCGAGCTGGGCCCGCTGCTCGAAGACGACGCGCGCATGCTCGCCACGCTGCTCGCCGAGCAGACCGAGGAGGTCCAGCCCCCGCCCGATCCCGGCCGCGCCGCGCTGTGGGTCGACAGTATCGTGCTGCGAGCCAAGGGCAGCCCCTTGTTCATCGCTCAGCTGGTCCTCGGCTCGCAAGACAGCGATCAGAGCGTCGAGCAGCTCGACCGCCTCGTCGAGCGACGACTCGCGCGGCTCGACCCCGCCGCTCATCGGTTGCTGGCGCTGATCGCCGTGGCCGGCGGTCCTCTATCCAAGACGCTGGCGCTCACGCTCACGCCCCAGGCCCACGCCACGACGCTCCAGCACCTGCATGAGCAGGGGCTCGTGGTGGGGAGCAGCCTCGACGGCAGCGGCAACGCCCGGGTCGAGACGGCGCACGATCGCGTGCGCGAGGTGATGCTCGCCTCGCTCGAGCCGACGGCGCGAGCCGCCTTGCACACCGTGCTGGGCGAGGGATTGCTCGCACGCCATGGCCAGGGCGACCGACTGTTTCGTGCGGTCGACCACCTCGACGCGGGGCTCGTCGATGCAGATCATGCCCAGCTCGACGACCAGCGGCGCCGGCAGCTGGCCGAGCTCAACCACCGAGCAGGCGCACGAGCCCTCGGAGCAGCCGCCTGGGTGCCGGCATTGCGCTACTTCGGCGTCGCCGTGCGACTCATCGAGCCGTGGATCGTCCGCGCCCGAACGGGAGGCGAGCATCATCGACTCTGCGTGGATGTGATGTTCGGTGAGGCCGAGTCCTGCTGCATGAACGAGGACGATCGGTGGATCGCCCGTGCGGACGAATTGCTGCGCTGGTCGCTCTCGGACGCGGACTACGGTCGTATTCTGAGCTTGCAAGTCATCGGCTTGACCCTGCGGGGGCGGCACGTGGAGGCGACCGAGCGCGGCATTGCCGGGCTCGAGAAGTTCGGCGTGCGTGTCCCGAGGTCGCCCCATGTGCTGCGAGTCTTGTGGGCTGCCTTTCGGGGCTGGTGGGTGAGTCGTCGGCTCGACCGCGCCGCGTTGCTCGGCATGCCAGAGGTGGCCAGCGAGCGTATGCGTGCGGTCATGCAAGTCATGGTCCACGTATCAGCGGCTGCCGTCGGCACCGAGCTCAACCTGGGTCTGTGGCTCATCAGTCGCTATACGGTCATGACCATAAGGCACGGCTACCACGACCACACCCTCGTGACGATCGCGGGCTTCGGGCTCATCATCATTCGGACCTTCAACATGGCCCGAGCCATCCGGTTGTACGACGCGTGTATGGCGGTGGCCGAGCATCGTACGGTCGGGGCCAGAGAGCTGGTGAGCATTCAATCTCTCGCCCAGCTCTCGTTGTTTTCTCGCACGAGGCCGCTGCGCCAGTCCGTGGCGAAGCTCGAGCAACTGCATCGCCGCGCCGTCGAGCTCGGGGATCGACGATGGGCCGAGTTCGTGGCCTGGCTGGTGCTCTGCGCCATGATGGACGCGGGGTGTCACCCTCTCCCGGAGATCGTGAAGCTCGGCGAGCGCTGGGGGCAAGAGTCCAAGATCCGTGAACGATCTGGCCACGCTCAGGCGACGGACGCTACGATCCGCTGCTGCGAGGTGCTCATCCATGGCCCGGCGGAGCGTAGCCTCGCTGACTATAAAGACATGGTCGGAGGTGTGGTCGGTGGATACGGAGTGATCCGCGAGATGATGGCCATGGTCCTCTTTGGCGACTACCCTCGCGTTCTTCGGGTCTGTGTAGACGCCGAGCGCATGGCTCTGCAAACGCTGTCGGGGAGCCACCTCACCGCGCTCTTCGCCCTGTTTGGTTCGATCGCTACCGCCGAGTGCCTGCCCTCGGCGCCTGCCCGTCAGCGTCGTCGCATGCGTTGGCGACTGCGTCGCTACCGGCGGATCCTGCGAAGCTGGACCGCCGACGTTCCGGACAGCTATGCCCCCATGCTCGATGTCGTGCAGGCCGAGCATGCTGGTCTCATCGGTCGCTTCGACCACGCGGCCACCCACTACGAGCGCGCACTCGAGGCCGCCGCCCAAAGCGGCATGGTATGGCTGGCCGGCCTGGCCGCCGAGCGTCTTGCTCGTCAGGCCGAGCGTCAAGATCACACGATTACCCGCCAGGCCGCCCTCGAGCGGGCTCGCGGCTTTTACGAGGCCTGGGGGGCCACCGCCCTGGTCCGCCGGATCGACGCCCGGCTGACGAGCACCTGCGCAGATCTTGCGACGACCGCTGCCGCTGCTTCTTGATGGCCCGGGTCATGCGGAGGGGGTTGACCAAGGCGGCGGGGCTCGCTCGCGTTCCTACGTGGTGGTGCACGCTCCTTGTTGCATAGCTCGCGCGGGCGCCGGGATCGACCCGAACTTGCGGACTGGGCCTGTGTCACCATGCGCGCGTGTCTGGGGACAACCCTCCGCTCGGGCCCCAAGGATCGACCCTCTCGGCCCCGAATGCCGAGCCCCAGGGGCCGACGCGCTCTGCCCCCGGCATCGTCCGTCCGAGGCCACAAGAGCGCGTCGTGGCCGGGTCCGGCCAGCGACCCGTGCGGCTCGGTGACTACGAGCTTGAGCGCCCCCTCGGGGCGGGAGGCATGGGTGAGGTGTTCGTCGCTCGGCAGGGCGACCAACGGGTCGCTCTGAAGACCCTCCAGCGTGCCTCCAGCACCAACCGGTTGCGCTTCAAGAACGAGTTTCGCGCCCTCGCCGACGTTCGGCACCCCAACCTCGTCGAGCTCTACGCCCTTGGTGAGGAGGAAGGGCGCAGCTTCTACACCATGGAGTTGCTGGAGGATGCCGAGCCCTTCGTCGGTTGGGTTCGGCGCGGGGTCTCGCCGGGCGCGTTTCCAGAGCTCGGTCGGCTCGAGGTGGCGCTCGTACAGCTGTGCCAGGGCATCGCCGAGATCCACGACCACGGCTATGTGCACCGCGATCTCAAGCCCTCCAACGTGCTGGTGACCGCTGCGCGTCGAGTGGTGATCCTCGACTTTGGGCTGATCTCGGCGGTGGACGGCAACGAGCACGCCCTGACGCGCGACGGTCAGATCCTCGGGACGCCGTCCTACATGGCGCCCGAGCAAGCCGCGAGCCTACCCGTCGGTCCTCCCGCCGACGTCTATGCGGTCGGGGTGATGCTCTACGAGTGTCTGACGGGGCGCTTGCCCATCGAGGGGGCGGCGATCGAGATCCTCGCCGAGAAGCTGCTCAGCCTCGATACCGACGCGGCACTGGCCAACATCCCGCCGCGCTGGCGGGAGTTATGCGGATCCATGCTGCGGCGCAAGCCCGAGTTGCGGCCGGGCATCGCCGATCTCGTCACCGGCCTCGACCACCCGCGAGGCCGCGACGGACGTCGTCGTCGCGCGGCGCCCTTCGTCGGTCGCGAAGCGGAACTGCAGCAATTGTGGGCGGCCCAGGCGAACCTCGACGGAGGCGACGAGCCGAAGGTCGTGCACCTGCGCGGATCGAGCGGCCAGGGGAAGTCAGTGCTGCTGCGGCGATTCGTGGCCGAGCTGAGCGGCGAGGGTTGCTTGGTGCTCAGCGGGCGCTGCCGCGAGCAAGAGTCGATCCCCTACAAGGGCGTCGACGCCATCATCGATGCCTTGGCGCTGCACCTGCGTCGCCAGCCCGAGGTCGAGCGGACTTCGCTGCGCCCGCGCTCGGTCGCGGCGCTGGTCCGTATGTTTCCCGTTCTCGACGAGCTGTGGCCCGATGCCACGCCCGATCGACTCGAGCCGGGCGAGCTGCGTGGCGTGGCCTGGGCCGCCCTGCGCGAGGTGATCGGCGGGCTCGCCCAGCGTGGTCCCTTGGCGCTGGCGATCGACGATGCGCAGTGGTCCGATCTCGACAGCGTGCGGTTGCTCGAGTCGTTACTCGACGCGTCACGGCCTGCGGCCCTGCTGTTGGTGCTGGTGCTGCGTGACGATCTCGGCGAGCTTGAGGCGCTGCGGGCGATCGCGGCCAGCCCGGTCCTCGGGCCATCGGTGGCGCGGGTGCTCGAGCTAGGCCCGCTGCCCGAGGACGACGCGCGAGCGCTCGTCACGCTGCTGGCCGGGGAGGCCCGGCTGCCGCGCGAACCCGATCGCGCCGCGCTGTGGGCCGACAGCATTGCCCTGCGGGCGAAGGGAAGCCCGTTTTTCATCACCCAGCTGGTATTTGGCGCGCAGGATGACCCCCAGAGCGTCGAGGAGCTCGACCGACTCGTCGAGCGACGACTGGCCCAGCTCGACCCGGCGGCCCATCGACTGCTGGCGGTGATCGCTGTGGCGGGTGGCCCGCTATCGGAGGCGCTGGCGCTGGCGCTGACATCACCGGCCGACACCGCCACGCTCCAGCGCTTGCGCGAGCAGGGGCTCATCGTCGGGAGCAGCCTCGACGGCAGCGACGACGCTCGGATCGAGACGGCACACGATCGTGTTCGCGAGGTGATGCTCGCCTCGCTCGAGCCGGCGGTGCGCGCTGGCTTGCACACTGCGCTGGGCGAGGAGTTGCTCGCGCGTCGTAGCAAGGGCGATGGGCTGTTTCGTGCGGTCGATCAGCTCGACGCTGGGCTCGGCGATGACGGGCATGTCCGGCTCGATGACGAGCGCCGTCTGAAGTTGGCCGAGCTCAATCGTCAGGCCGGCATACGAGCCCGAGATTCGGCCGCCTGGGGACCGGCCGCGCGCTACTTCGACGTCGCCGCGCGGCTCATCGAGCCCTGGATCACCGGTGCTCGGGCGGGGGGCGACCACCATCAGTTCTGCGTGGATGTGATGTTTGGTGAGGCCGAATCCCGCTGCATGAACGAGGACGAGGGGTGGCTCGACCGCACGGACGAGCTGCTCCGCTGGTCGCTGTCGGACACGGACTACGGTCGGGTTCTGAACTTGCAGGCGCGGGCCTTGAACCTGCAAGGGCGCTATCTCGAGGCGTCGCGGCGCGGCATCGCGGCGCTCGAGAGGCTTGGGGTGCGTGTGCCGAGAGCACCCTCTTTGGTGCGAGTCTTCTTTACCGCCCTATGGGGTTGGTGGGCGATCCGTCGGATCGATCGTGACGCGTTGCTGGCCATGCCCGTCGTTCCTCCCGAGCGTGCGCGTACGCGTGCGGCTATGGACATCGCGTTCGAAATAATGCCGGCGGTGTTCAATGTCGACGCAAACCTGAGCATGTGGCTCATGAGTCACCACGCGGTCATGACCGTGAGGCATGGCTACCACGACCGCACCCTTCCGGCGTTGGCGGTCTTCGGGATGTTCATCATCGCGATGTTCGACATTGCTCGCGCAATCCGATTCTACGACGCATGTGTAGCAGCGGGGGAGCAGCGCGTGGTCGGAGCGATCCCGATGGTGAGCGCTCAATCCGTCGCTCACATGGTCCTCTTTCCTCATGTACGACCGCTGCGCCAGGTCGCGGCGACGCTCGAGCGATTGCGCCGCCGCTCCGTCGAGCTCGGAGATCGACGGCTGGCCGAGTTCGTGTCCTGGCACGCGCTCGCGGCCATGATGGACGCCGGACATCATCCTCTTCCAGAGATTATGGAGATCAGCGAGAGCTGGAAACGAGAGTCCGAGAATCGCGACATATTCGGCTATGCGCAGGTGATGGACTATTCGGTCCGATGCTGTGAGGTGCTCATTCATGGCCCGGCCGAGCGTGTCTTTATGGACTATGACGACAAGGTCCCGGACGTACGTAACTACAAAGCCGCCCGCGCGATGATGGTCATGACCTACCTTGGCGACTACGGTGGCGTCCTCTCGGTCTGTGAGGCCATCGAGCGCAAGGTAATGCGGGGGTCACCCCACTACTTTGTTACGCTCGTCGCCCTGTCCGGCTCGATCGCCAACGCGGAGTGTTTGTCGGCGGCGCCCGCCCGACAGCGTCGCCGCATACATCGCCGACTGCATCGTTACCAACGCCTCCTCCGTCGCTGGGCCACCAACGTTCCCGAAAACTACGCCCCTATGCTCGACATCGCCGAGGCCGAGCATGCCGGCCTCAGCGGTCACTTCGATCAGGCGACCACGCTCTACGAGCGCGCGCTCGAGGCCGCGGACGAGTGCGGCATGGTGTGGCTGGCGGGCCTGGCCGCCGAGCGCCTTGCTCGTCAGGCCGAGCGGCGCGGTCACGCGATCCTCCACGAGGCGGCCCTCGGGCGTGCTCGCGGTTTCTACGAGACGTGGGGGGCCGCCGCCCTGGTTCGCCGGATCGACGCCCAGCTGACGAGCGCCCACGCAGAGCGTGCGACGACCGCTGCCGCTGCTCCGTGATGGCCAGCGTCACGCGGAAGTCCAGCCACGTCCGCGGGCTCGCTCGCGCTCCTCTGCGGTGGATCACGCGCTTGTTGCATGGACCGCGCCGGCGCCGGGAGCGACTCGAACTCGGGGCCGGGACCTGTGCAACCATGGGCACATGGCTGGGGACAATCCGTTGGTCGAGCCCTGGGAGCCGACTCGATCGGCCCCCGATCTCCTCCACCCGAGACCAAAAAAGCGCCTCACGGCCGACCCCGGCCAGCCACCCCCTCGGCTCGGTGACTACGTGCTCGAGCGTCGGCTCGGGGTGGGAGGCATGGGCGAGGTGTTCGTCGCTCGGCGGGGTAACCACGACCTGCGGGTCGCCCTCAAGACCCTCCAGCGCGTCTCCAGCACCAACCTGCTGCGCTTCAAGAACGAGTTCCGCGCCCTCGCCGACGTGCGGCACCCCAATCTCGTCGAGCTCTACGCGCTCGGCACGGCGGACGGCCACAGCTTCTTCACCATGGAATTGCTCGGGGACGCTACGCCCTTTGTCGACTGGGTGCGGCGTGGGGCCGAACCGGGCGATCTGCCCGCACGCGGTCGGCTCGAGGGCGCACTCGCACAACTCGTCCGGGGTGTCGCCGAGATCCACCACCACGGCTACGTGCATCGCGATCTCAAACCTTCCAACGTTCTGGTGACCTCCGCGGGTCGGGTGGTGATCCTCGACTTTGGGCTGCTCTCGGCGGTCGACGGCAAACAGCGGGCGCTGACCAACGACGGGCAGATCCTCGGCACGCCGTCCTACATGGCGCCCGAGCAGGCGGTCGGTCTACCCGCTGGTCCGACCGCAGATCTCTACGCGGTGGGCGTGATGCTCTACGAGTGCCTGACCGGGCGCCTGCCGATCGAGGGGGCGGCGTCGGAGGTCCTCGCCGAGAAACTGCTCCGTCTCGATGTCGACGCGGCGCTGGCCCCCCTTCCGCCGCGCTGGCGCGAGCTGTGCGGATCCATGCTCCGGCGTAGACCCGAACGGCGGACCAGCGTGGCCGAAGTACTCGCGAGTCTCGAACACGTCAAAGACCGCGGCGGACGCCGTCACGCGACGTCGCTGGTCGGTCGCGAGGCGGAGCTCGAGCAATTGCGCGCGGTCCGGGCGGCGCTCGATGGAGGCAGCGGGCCGAGAGTCGTGCACCTGCGCGGGCCGAGCGGCCAGGGCAAGTCAGCGCTGCTGCGGCGACACATGGCCGATCTCCGCGATGAGGGTTGTCTGGTGATCAGCGGCCGCTGCCGCGAGCAAGAGTCCATCCCCTACAAGGGCATCGACGCCCTCGTCGACGCCCTCGCGTTGCACTTGCGTCGCCTCCCCGAGGCCGAGCGAGCCGAGCTGCGTCCACGCTCCGTCGCGGCCCTGGCCTGCATGTTTCCAGTGCTCGACGAGCTGTGGCCCGATGCCAAGCCCGAGCACCTCGAGCCGGGTGAGCTGCGTGGGGTGGCCTGGGCCGCCCTGCGCGAGGTGATCGGCGGGCTTGCCCCGCGTGGTCCCCTGGCGTTGGCGATCGACGACGCGCAGTGGTCCGACCTGGACAGCGTGCGATTGCTGGAGGCGCTGCTCGACGGGCCGCAGCCCCCGAACCTGCTGCTGCTGTTGGTACTGCGCGATGACCTCGGCGATCCCGAGGCCCTGCGAGCGATCGCGGCCAGCGCGGTCGTCGGTCCTTCGGTGGCTCACGTGATCGAGCTGGGTCCGCTGTCTCCGGACGACGCGCGCACGTTGGTCATGCTGCTGGCTACACAGACCCGGCTCCCGTCCGAACCCGGTCGCGCTTCGCTGTGGGCCGACAGCATCGCCCTGCGGGCGAGGGGGAGCCCCTTGTTCATCGCCCAGCTGGTGCTCGGCTCGCACGACAGCAGCGAGAGCATCGAACAGCTCGAGCAGCTCGTCGAGCGACGTCTCGTCCAGCTCGACTCGGTCGCCCATCGGTTGTTGGCGGTGATCGCCGTGGCCGGCGGCCCGCTGCCAGAGGCGCTGGCGCTGGCGCTGGCGCCACCGGCCGACGCGACGACGCTCCAGCGACTGCACGAACAAGGGCTCATCGTCGGCAGCAGCCTCGACGGCCGCGACGATGCCCGGGTAGAGACCGCGCACGATCGCGTTCGCGAGGTGATGCTCGCCTCGCTCGAGCCGGGAGCGCGGGCCGACTTGCACACCGCGCTGGGCGAATACTTGCTGGCATTGGCGCGCGGCGGCGAAGGCGATCGGCTGTTTCGTGCGGTCGATCAGCTCGACGCCGGCCTCGTCGATGCAGACTGTACGACCCTGGGAGACGAGCGCCGCCTGCGGCTGCCCGAGCTCAACCGCCGAGCCGGCGCCCGAGCTCGCGACACGGCCGCCTGGGTACCGGCATCGCGCTACTTCGACGTCGCCGCGCGGCTCATCGAGCCCTGGATCACCCGTGCCCGGACGGGGGGCGAGCATCACCGGCTCTGCGTGGATGTGATATTCGGCCAAGCCGAAACCAGCCACTACAACGATGACGAGCGGTGGCTCGAACGCACGGACACACTGCTACGTTGGTCGCTTTCAGACACCGACTACGGTCGCATTCTGAGCTTGCAGGTCGAAGGCTTGATCGGGCGAGGACGCCACGAAGATGCAAGGCAGCGCAGCACCGCCGGGCTCGAGAGGCCCGGCGTACGTATCCCGAGGTCCCCCTCGGTCGTGCGTGCTTTCGTTGCCATTATCCGGGGCTGGTGGGCGATCCGTCGACTCGACCGCGCGGCGCTCTTGGCCATGCCCACGGTCTCCAGCGAGCGTGCGGGTGCGGCCATGCACGTCATGCTCAACCTCGCGGGGGCTGCGTTCACGACCGAGCCGAACCTGGGTCTGTGGATCATGAGCCGCGCCGCCGCCATGACCGTCAGGTATGGCTACCACGACCGGACCCTCTTGGCGTTGGCGGGCTTCGGCATATTGATCGTCGCGAAATTCGATGTTGCGCGAGCTACCCGGCTGTATGACGCGTGTATGGCAGTGGCCGAGCAGCGCGTGGTCGGGGGCAGAGACCTGGTTCTCGTTCAAGTCGACGCCCAGTTCCTCCTGTTTCCCCGCGCGAGACCACTGCGCCAAGCCGCGGCGACGCTCAAGCAACTGCGCCGCCGCTCCGTCGAGCTAGGAGATCGATGGCTGGCCGAGTTTACGGCCTGGCTCACGCTCGCCACCCTGATGGACGCGGGGCATCATCCCCTCCCGGAGATCGTGAAGATCCGCGAGCGCTGGAGGCAGGAGTCCAAGATCCGCGAACCATCCGACTTTGCTCAGGCGACAGACTCTATGGTTGGCTACTGTGAGGTGCTCATCCACGGCGCAGCGGAGCGTGACCTCCCCAAGTATGAAGACATGTCCGCAGGCTTGGTGCAGTACTACGGAGCCGTCCGCGAGATGATGGCCATGACCTACTGTGGCGACTACTGTCGAGTACTCTCCATTTATGCGGCCGTCGGGCGCAAGATCCGGCGAATGCTGTCGCAGACCTACCTCATCACGCACTTCGCCCTGGCCGTCTCCATCGCTACCGCCGAGTGCCTGCCCTCGACTCCTCCCCACGAGCGTCGTCGACTGCGTCGCTACCGACGCATCCTGCGGGGCTGGGCCGCCGATGTTCCCGAGAACTACGCTCCCATCCTCGACATCGTCGAGGCCGAGTATGCGTGCCTGCTCGGTCGCTTCGATCGGGCGACCACGCACTACGAGCGCGCGGTCGAGGCGGCGGACAAGAGCGGCATGGTGTGGCTGGCGGGCCTGGCCGCCGAGCGACTCGCTCGTCAGGCCGAACGCCGTGGTCACGTGCTCCTGCAACAGGGCGCCCTCGAGGGCGCCCGTGGCTTTTACGAGACCTGGGGCGCCACCGCCCTGGTTCGCCGGATCGACGCCCAGCGAGCGAGCATGACCAGTGGTCGAGCCGCGACGATGCATGACCGAGCTGACCGGGGAGGGGTACCTGGTGCTCGGCGGTCGCTGCCGTGAGCGAGAGTTCGTCCCCTACAAAGGCATCGACGCCGTCGTCGATCGCTCTACGTCAACGGGGACGGGTTGGGCGTGGTGTACGCCCTGACGCCGTGACGACGCCTCGGCCGCGCAACGGCAGCAGGATCGGTGGTCACCTGGCGGCCGAGTCGCCAGGTGCAGCCGCTCAGCAGCGCGTAGCATCCGGCCCGACGGGCTCGTTTTCGTCGTGATCGACGCCGCCGATCGGCCACCCTCGCTCGCTTCATGCCCGGGCAGTCCGGTAATTCGCGCAGTGGGACCTCGACAGGCGCGGCTCCGGTGTCGTGACTCGGGCGATCGCAGGGCAATTCGTGCCCGGGCCGACTCGCGACCCGGGCGTGGATAGCGGTGTTTGCGCGAGTCCAGTGTCGTGACTCGGGCGATCACAGGGCGGTGCGTCCACGGGCATGGTCGTCCACGTCGTGCGCGAGCACGGGTCGCTCACCGGCGGCATCGTCCGGGAGCGGAGCGCCAAGCCATCACCCGAGGGACCCCCGAAGGGCCGGTCGAGCGGCGGGCGCTCCGCCAACCCGGAGGTCAGCCCGGAGGAACGGCGCGGGCAAAGGCCTGGGCCCAGTCGACGTGGACGTCGGGGACCGAGGTGAGGGCCAGTCGTCCTTCGGCGCTTTGCACGATCGGCGGCCCGAAGCGACCATCCTCGGTGCGTCGGTGGATGGTGACGACGCGCTCGGTGGGGTGAATCAGCCAGTACTCGCGGACGTCGTGGCGCTCGTAGAGATCGCGCTTGTTGAACCGATCGCGAGCCATGGTCGAGGGAGAGAGGACTTCCACGACGAAGTCGGGTGCTCCGCGACAGCCGCGATCATCGATCTTGCTCGGGTCGCAGACGATCATGAGATCGGGCTGCACGACGTTGGTGATCTGTTCGTCGGGCTCGTCGGCGTGAGGGAGGCGAACATCGAAGGGAGCGATGAACGCTTCGCAGCGGGCACCTTGAAGCTGGGCGTGCAGTTGGGCGAACACATTGCCGACCAGTCGCTGGTGGTGCACCGTAGGGGCGGGGGCCATGCAGTATGCCTCGCCGTCGATGAGCTCCCATCGTTCACCGTCGGCCCACAGGAGGTAGTCTCCGTAGGTGAACCGAGGGTTGGCGTAGTCGGCGCTCGGTTGGGGCTCGTTCACGGTGCAGCTCAGTATAGTCCGAAATCCCCGCCCAAGGAGCGTTTCTTGGGTGTTTGCGGCGTGACTTCGCCCGAGACGCTTTGATGCAGATGGAGCTAGGGTGCGAGTTATGGCCATTCGCAGGAGCTTGGTCGCGTTGGCCGTTTTGGCGACAGTGGCCTGCTCGCAAGAGCCCGAGCGGGTGGATCGTACGAGACCCCACGCGTCGGTCGAGTCACCGTCCGACGACGCGCGCACGCCGAGCCTCGCCCTCTCGCCGCTGGATGAGGCGTTGCTGCGTCAGCACACTGCGGCGCTCGCCGCCGACACCATGGACGGTCGACGTCCCGGCACTCCCGGTGCTCGACGTGCGGTCTCGTATATCCAGGCCCAGATGGAAGCCATGGGCGTGGAGCCGGCAGGCGAAGCGGGAGGATGGACGCAGACCGTGCCGATGCGGTCGGTCGAGGTCGACGTCGGCCCTACCTCGTTGATCCTTCGCTTCGGCGATGGTGAGTCGCGGCCGCTCGTGCCGGACGAGGAGGTCGTTGTCACGTCCATGGGCCCCGCGGGCAGCACGTCGCTCGATGCTCCCTTGGTATTCGTGGGATACGGGATCACCGCTCCCGAATACGATTGGGACGACTACGCCGACGTTGATCTCCGCGACAAGGTCGCCGTCGTGCTGGTCGGCGATCCTCCGGTGGACGACGGCCGCTTCGATGGTCCGGCGCTGACCTACTACGGGCGCTGGACCTACAAGTTCGAGCGAGCCCGGGAGGCGGGAGCGGCCGGGTGTTTGCTCGTCCACGAGACCAAGCTGGCCTCGTACGACTGGACCGTGGTCCGCAACAGCTGGTCGGGCGAGCGCTTCGGTCTACGCACTCCGGGGGACGAGGCGCCGCCCCGGCGGGTCCCCCCAGTGGCCTCCGAGCTGATCTTGGAGGGCTGGGTCCATCGCGATCTCGCAAAGTGGCTGGCCGCGTCGAGCGGCCGAGATCTCCCGGGCTGGCACGCCCTGGCTCTGGCGCCCGACTTCCGACCGTTCCCCATCGGTGCGGATCTCGTGGCTACCGTGACGACTACCGAGACGACGTTCTCCGACGTCAACATCGTGGGCCGGATCCCCGGTCGCACGCGCCCCGACGAGGTCGTGGTGGTCACCGCCCACTGGGATCACCTGGGGATCGATCCCCACGCCCCGCCGGGACAAGATGCGATCTTCAACGGAGCGATCGATAACGCCAGTGGTGTGGCGGGCTTGCTGGGCCTGGCGGCGGGGCTGCAGGCTCGTGTGCAGCAGGGGCGAGGTCCGGGGCGCAGCGTGCTGCTGCTGGCGACCACCGCCGAGGAGCAGGGCCTGCTGGGGAGCCGCTATTTCGCCGAGCGCCCGTTGGTGCCGCGGGCCTCGATCGTCGCGGCGATCAACCTCGACAGCATGAACGTCGAGGGGCGCACGACCACGCTGTCGGTCACGGGTCCCGGTCGCTCTACCCTGGAGGACGAGCTCGCCGAGGTCGCCGCCGAGCAGGGGCGCACCCTGGTGGGCGAGCCTCACCCCGAGGCTGGTGCCTACTTCCGCTCGGATCACTTCAGCTTCGCCCGGGTGGGGGTACCCGCCCTCGACGTCCATGGGGGTCCCGCGCTGGAACAGGGAGGGCTCGCGGCGGGGGAGGCTCTCGCGCGTCGGCGGGCGCGGCGGTATCACACGGTGGGCGACGAGTTCGACGAGCGATGGCCGTTCACCGGGGCTCTGCAGGACGTTCGGGCCCTATTGGCGCTGATCGTGCGGGTTGCCGACGCCGAGGAGCGACCGCGATGGAAGCCGGGTCATGAGCCGGCCAGTCTAGGGACACCAGGCTCGGGTTAGTGCGTGGGCTCGCGACCCGGCGGTGATCGAAGCGGCGCGGGCCCGATAGGCTGGCCTACTCTGGTAGAATCGTGGTTGTATGACGCATCGGGTGCGCCCCAAGGGTTCTCGTCGTACCGTGGCGGGCGCACGGCGGACGGTGGCCGGTCGCGCCGCGGGGGCGGTGGTCACCCTCGACGATCGGCCGCTAGAGCTGGTCTTCAGCCGCGACGGCAAGCGTCTTTTGGTGACCCTGCCCTACGAGGTGTGGATCGTGAGCGCGTCGACTCTCGAGGTGGAGCGCACGATCCCCCTCAAGAGCGCTCGGCCCAGCGTGTTCGAGGGTGACGAAGGGGTCCTGTGGTTGGGAGGGCAGCACCTCCACCGCAGCGCGTTGTTTGGCACCGCCGCGACCAAGGTGGGCTCCAAGCTCGGGGGCTTCGTCGACCGAGTGTGTCTCATCCGCCCGCGGCAGCTGTGCGGGGTGGGCTCGCACGGCGAGGTGCTGTGGGACGTGGGCAAGGAGCAGAGCATCCATCGGCGCAAGGTGTCCGAGCACGCCGTGTTCGGTCTGCTGCCCACTCCCGATGGTCGAGCCGTGTGGTCGGGCGGCGAGTCCCACGCGTGGGTGATCGATCCCGACCATCCCTCGGGTTACACCAAGCTCAAGCTTCGCCACACCAGCCCCGCTTCGGTGCCCGCCGAGGCGATCGTCGCCCTGGGTCGCACTATTAACGGGGCCTGTGTGCTCGCGGCTCGTGATGGGGCGGTGGCCTGGACCAATCGTGGGCTGCGCTTGGTGGGCGAGTTTCACCTCGAGTCGCGCGACCGGTCGCTGCCGCTGTCGGTCGCGGGAGGTGGCCAGTGGATCTACGTGCTGCGGCCCGCGGGGGTGTTGCATCGATTCTTGATCGCACCGCCCAAACCTGCGCCCAACAAGGACGCCAAGGGTTCGGCCAAGCGGGGGGCCAAGGATGGGCCCAAGGAAGCCGAGGAGGCCGAGCAGCCCGAGGCCGAGCAGTGCCGGCTACGTCGTCGGGCCACCTGTCTGGCGGTGGCGTCCGACGGTCAGCTCGTGCTCGCGGGCCCGCACGCCGACGATCAGCTCGGTCGCCTGTGGCGAGAAGATCCGGGGGCGCTGTCGTGGGAGCCGCTGTCACGGGGGCGCCGGGAACTGGTCGAGGAGGTCGAGCCCGAGCCCGAGGTCTCCAAGGTGCCCAATTTCGTGGCCACCCGCACCAAGGTGAGCGGGTCGCCGGTGTCCTCGGTCAAGGTCGACGACGTGCTGGCGGGATCGCCTTCGCTGTGGGTTACCCGCGCCTCGGGCGTCCTGCTCGAGCGTCCCATTCAGCGCGCCAAGGCCGACGACGTGATGCCTGGCGATGCGGTGTTGCTGCCGGCTATGGTGCGCCTCAACGAGGGGACGGCTCGGCCGGCCCTGCTGCTGTGGCCCGGGGTGGCCGACGACGAGCGCGAGGTCGTGCCTCCCCAGTGGCTGACCTGGGGCGACGATCCGCGGGGTTGGATGCCGCTGCGGACCCTGGAGATCCGCGCTCAGGGCTGGTCGCGGCGTGACGTGTTTCCGCTGCAGATCGCAATGCCGCGGGCGGTTCCCGATCTCGCGGGGCGTCGCGCGCCGCTGCCCGATCGCTGGGTCGATCCCGAGCTATTCGCCGCGCTGGGCCGCGAGTGCAAGAAGCTGCTCAAGGTGCTGTGGTAGGGGCTGTGGGTCATGGGGGCTATGGGGGGTGAGGCCTGCTCGTGAGTCTCCGCCCGAGTCCTGAGGTATGCTGAGCGCTGATGAGCGGCAGTGACCCCGTGCAGCGCTTTTGGGAGGTGGTCGGGGAGGTCTTCGATCCCAAGCAGCCCGTGCGCGATCCGGCGTTGTTTGCCGAGCGCAAGCCCGAATACGACGAGATGGGTCGTCTCGAGAAGCTCCTGCGGCGGCCCTTCGACGATCAGAAGTATCTGGTGGCCGGGAGTGTGGGCAACGGGAAGACCTCGTCGTTGATCCATCTTTCGAGCAACCTGGCGCAGCATCGCATGGTCGTGTTTGTCGATCTGTGGGCGCACTTTCAGGGCCGGGTTCGTGATGTGAGCGCGCTGGACCGGGTCGAGCCGTGGGAGCTGGTGGGCCTTTTGGGGCTCGCGATCATTCGGGCGGGCGAGCAGCGGTTCGGGCACTCGTGGGGTGATGAGCCCAAGGTGCTGGAGGCTGCGCTGGCCAAGCTGCGCGAGTCCGAGGACGGGGGCGACGCGGCGGAGATCGACGTGATGAAGCTGGCCCGTGGCCTCGCGGTCGCGGCGGGGGGAGTCGTCGGAGCGGTGACCGGTGGTCCAGTGACCGCGGCGCTCGGCGCGGGGGCCGCGGGGACGGCGATGGGCGCCGGGTTGAAGGTGCTGGATGTCGCGAGCGATGCGACGCGCTGGACGTGGCGGCTGGGGCTCGGTGATGGACGGCGTCGCTCCGATCAGGACAGCGAGGTGCGTGATGTTCTACATGCGGTCAACGCGCTAATCTTGAAGCTCCAGGGGGAGTACGGCAAGCGTCTGGTGCTGGTTGTCGATGGGATCGATCGAGTGAGAGATCCCGGGCGTTTGGAGGTTTTGTTCGTCCATTCGTCGCTGCTGGGGGAGCTTTCGTGTGACGAGGTCTTTACCGTACCCACGGCGGTGTTCGACGGGGCGGCCCATCATGCGGTGGCTTTTGCGAGCTACGAGCTTTGCAACGTCCCGGTGCTCAGGCGGGAGGATCCTTCATCGATTGGGCCCGACATCGAGTTCTTTCACCAGCTCGTCGCCAAGCGGCTTGTCTACATTACCGCTCGTCTCGCCGATCAGGGCGGCACAGTGCCGTGCGATGATCCCATTCCGGCCGCGGTGATCGACAAGCTCGCCTACTACTCGGGGGGGTTGGTCCGTGAGTTCGTACGGATGATCGTCTTTGCTGCGGGTGAGGCATGGGAAGCTCGGGCCGAGGCGATCTCGGACGAGATCGTATTGGAGGTGCTTCGCAATTCCCGGGGCCTGAAAGAGTCGAGGATCACCAAGGGAGAGATCGCGCTGCTCGAGCAGGTCATGGAAGATCCCGAGCATCAGCTGCCCGATGGGCCCATGGCCCGAGAGCTGCTCCGAGAGCAGCGGTTGCTGCCGTATCCCAACGAAACGCCATGGTATTACCCGCATCCTCTGCTGACCCTGGTCGTACTCCGGCCTGGGAGCCGCTCGGCGTCATAGCGCGACTGCTGGCCCGGTCGCACCAGGGGGTCTTGGTGCTGCTGCGCGAGGCGGTGACGACCCAGCTCGGATCGGTGGTGCGAGCGCTCTCGCCGGTGCCCCCGTGGAGCAGGGACGGCGATCCTCTGCGGGTGTGTCTGAGCGCGGCAGAGTTGGACTCGGTGCCCGACGGGTGTCGTGTGCTGTTGCGATTACGTGAGCAGGATATCGATGGGCTCAACCTTGCGCGGCCGATGTTCGCCGAAAAGCGCCTCAGGGCGGTCTTGTGGGTGGACGAGGCGACATTGGAGCCGCTCGTGCGCCGGGGCGTGGATCTGGTCGACTGGGTCTCGCGGTCGGACGAGGTGCCGCCGCGGGGATGGCCGGAGTTCACCGTTGACGGGGTGAGCGCGGCACTGGAGCACGGGGTGCCTTTCGTCTGGGGAGATGAGCGGGAGCGGCTGGACGCGTTGCTCGGGGAGCAGGGGTGGTCCGAGGGGGTGGTCGAGTTGCGGGCGCAGATGTCGTTTCGGCAGATGTTGCGGCAATTGGAGCAGCCGGGGTTGCCGGTGGTCGAGGGGATCGAGCGCGCGGTGGATCCGTGGCGGGTGCGGATGGCGTTGGCTCGGGTGGGGCGAGAAGGGGCCTGGGTAGCTCGGGGTGCTGAGCTGGAACTGGCGGGGATGTGGCGGCTTCATGCTCGGCAGGAGGACTGGGAGCTTGCGACGCAGAGGTTGGCCGAAGCTGGGTGGGCGCATGCTGCGTTGATGGCGGGGTGGGTCGATCTTGAGCCCGAGAGGATCGACTGGGCGGTCGAACATCCAGAGTGGGCGCCGAGCGAGCCACAAGGCTGGGAGCCAGCGCGGGTCGTCGTGGGGGATGGTCCGAGCCATGTGCTTCGGGCGCGGGTCGGAGACGAGGATGTGCAGCAGGTGCGAATGCAGTTGCGAGAGGGGGCAGTACCCGATGGGGTGGCCCGTGTGGTGGTTTGGTCCGAGGGGAGCGCGCCGTGGGTAGACAACGAAGACGACGGGCCGGTGAATGCTAGGCTCGTTCGAAGCTCAAGGTGCCTAGGGGAAAGGACGCCCAGTCTTCATATGGTGGAGGCCGCCAAATCTGCCGGGTTGCTGGGTGTGGCAGCGGAGCTTGGCCGGATTCGCTTCGAACACGGGGAGGACGATCATCCAGAAGGAGTCGTGGAGTGGCTCTACGAGCATGGCGAGACCCGGGAGGCGTTGCGTATAGCCGAACTCTGGGTCGAGCGAGCACGACGGGCTGAAGAGCGACAGTCTTTGGCCGTGGCTCTCGGTTGGCAAGGTCGTACGTCTTTTCCTCTGGGTAATGGAGCCACGGCCCGAGAGTGCTTTGAGGAGGCGGTGGAGCTATGTCAAGAGTTGGCGGAACAACAACTTGATTCCGATCTGCAGCTGCTCTTGTCGATCTTGTACAATATGCTCGGGGATTTGTATCGGGCTTTTGGTGGTGGAATACGGGCTCGTGAGCTCTTTGAGCGCTCGTTGACTGTCGTAGAGGGACTGGCGAGAGCAGAGCCGGATCATCTGGACTATCAACGCGGTTTACTGGTTTCTTATGACCGGTTGGGGGGTATATATCGGTCGCTGGGAGATGGAGAGCGAGCGCATGGGTTTCATCTGAAGATGCTGGTCATCGCAGAGAAACTGGTGCAGGTCAGGCCGAGTAAGATGGAGTGTCAGCGGGATCTGTCGATCGCATGTGAGCGGATCGGAAGTGCAGCAATGGGCTCGGGGCAGTTCGAAGAGGCGCGTGAGTGCTACGAACGGAGACTCGTGATCACAGAAGAAGTGGCGAAGGTAGAGCCCGATCGTGCCGATTATCGGCGAAATTTATCAGTCTCGTATGCCAAGCTAGGGGAGCTGGCCGTTGCTTTGGGGCAGGCGGACAAGGCTCTCGGGTTGTATGAAGAGTGGCTGTTTCTTATTCAGGAATTGGCGGAGTTGGAGCCCGCGCGCGTGGACTATCAGCGAGATCTCTCGGCTTGCTACGGCAACTTAGGGGTTCTAGTGGCGATGCTGGGACAGGTCGAAAACGCGTACGAATTCCATCATAGGGCATTGACGATCATTCGGAAGCTGACTCGGGAAGAGCCGGGCCGAACTGACTATCAACGGGATCTGTCGATTTCGTACGGGCGGCTGGGAGATTTTGCGTTGGCATTGAGGGGCGGAAGTAGAACGCACGAATATTACGAGCAGTCATTGTCCATCATGGAGAAACTCGCGAAGGGGGAGCCGGATCGTGTGGATTACCAGCGAGATCTCTCAGTCTCGTATCATAATCTCGCTCAAGTGCAGAGAGCGCAGGGTAATCTCATTGGAGCGCTGGGCTATCTCGAGCAAGATCTCGGTATCGCTGAGCATCTTGCTGCTCTCGACCCCGGATCTGTCGAATATCAAGATGACGTCGCGATCTCCGAGCTACGGCTCAGCGATTTGTTGACTGAGCTCGAACGCAACGACGAGGCGGCCACCCGTCTCGCTCGTGCCCGTCGGATCTGGGAGCAGCTTGATTCTGCCGGCTGTCTGCCTGTGCACCGCCGCGACACCCTCGAAGAGCTTCGCGGATGAGCCGCTCGCTCACTCCGGCACGTCCACGCGCCGCCACTTCACGCGGGTCTGATTGAAGTGCCCCTTGACGTCGGGGTCTTCCTCCATCGCCTGCGCGTGCCCGCCCTCGGCGAACGCGCGGCTGGCCAGCATGTATCGCCCCGGCGCCGGGTCGCGCCAGTGAAAGTCGAACACCGACCATGCTCGTTCGAAGTGCTCGGTGGGCATCGAGTCGCCAAAATACTCCTGCGGCGCATGGACCTGCGCTGCCCGCCAGGTCTTGCCCCCGTCGGTCGTGATCTCCACCCGGTCGATCCCTTCGTCGCCCCCCCAGGCCCAGCCGGTGAGCTGCCATCCGCCGTCGGTGCGTCGGCAGCGGGTGATCATCGATTTGAGCCCGATCCACCGCGCTTGTACCCGCACCCACTTGTCGCCCCGGCGCTCCTTGTTGGTGAACACCCAGCGGTTGTGGATCCCCATGTGCGGCGAGGTCTTGCCCTCGATCTGCCCCAGCCACTTGACGTGTGACATCGAGTAGATCCCCGGCACCACCAGGCGCACCGGAAACCCGCGCGGTCGGGGCAGGGGCTCGCCGTTCATCTCCAGGGCAAGCAATGCCTTGGCGCGGGCGAGCTCCGGCAGCGACAGCCCGTAGTGATAGCCGCGGCGGACCAGCGGTACCGGGTCGAGCCCGTGGAACGCGAAGTGGGTCGCCGGGCCGGGCCCGCCGCACGCCTCGAGCACGGAGGCCAGCGAGGGTCCCGACCAGCGCGCCTGACCGACCAGGCCGGCCGAGCCCATCAGGTGGTTGCCATTGCCGGCGCACTCCATCACCAGCACCCGCTCTTGTTGGGGCAGGGCACGAAGCTGCTCCAGGCTGAACGTCCGCGGAGTGGCCACCCCGGTCACCCGCAGCGCATAGGCCTGCGGGTCCACCTTGGGGTGCCGGTGGCGGTCGCGGCGGAAGTAGCCCTCCACGGGAGACAGCGGGCCTTCCATGGTGTGCCGCGGCTGCTCGATCATGCTCACGAACCGGAAGACCATCCGGTGCAGGGTCTGCCCTAGCCATCGGGCCAATCCCTCCATGGGCTGCAGCTCAAGCTCCTCGGGGATCGGCGCCAAGGCCACCGAGCGAGGGGCCAGGGCGCTGGGCTTGGTGGCGGTGTTCGACATGCCGGGATCCGCGCGAATCGGGTTGTCGGGCACGCTAACCGACTCGTGGGCCGCTGAACAAGGCTCCGCCTCACGATCATGACTGGCGTGTGATGCAAACCTCGTGGTCAGACCGCGATCCGTTTTTCGCACGTGCTTGGTCTGGAGCGAAGGAGTCGTGTAGCGTCTGTGCGCCGCAAGGAGACTCACGTGCACGTGCGACCGATCCTCACTGGAATCCTCTCTGTACTGCTCGGCAGCGCCCTGGTCACCGCCTGTGACGGGGACAAGGGCAGCAAGGACACCAAGAAGACCGAGGCCAAGGCTGCGGAGGCCAAGGCCGCAGATCTCAAGGCTGCGGAGGCCAAGGCCGCGGAGGCCAAGGCCGCGGAGGCCAAGGCCGCAGAGGCCAAGGCCGCGGAGGCCAAGGCCGCAGCCGATGCGGCCGCCGCGGATGGCGCAGCTGCGGCCGATGGCGGAGCCGAAGCGGCCGCCGACGGTGGCGAGGCCAAGGCCGACGGTGGAACCGAAGCGGCCGCCGAGGAGGGCAAGGCCGCCGAGGAGGACAAGGCCGCCGAGGAGGGCAAGGCTGCCGAGGAGGGCAAGGACGCGGGCAAGAAAGCCGACAGCGGCAAGAAGGCCGGGGCGAGCAAGAAGTCGGGTACGGCCAAGAAGGCCGAGCCGGCCGGGCCCAAGATCGACGCCAAGGGCATCTACCTCAAGAAGTGCAAGAGCTGCCACGCGGTCAACGGCAACGGCGACACCAAGCTCGGCAAGAAGTACGAGATCTCCGACTGGACCAAGTCGGGCTGGAAGGGCAAGTGGTCGCAGGCGAAGGTGGTCAACATCATCACCAACGGCAAGTCCGGCACCAAGATGAAAGCCTTCAAGAGCAAGTTGACTCCCGAGGAGATCGTGGCGGTGGCCAAGTACAGCCGAAAGCTCGGCAAGTAGCCCACGCGCATGGGGTCTGGCACCTCCCTCGACCCGGGCGCACCGTCGCCCCCGCAGCCCGCGACGGGCGAGCACGTGCAATCGTTGCTCGCCACGGGCCTCGATCGCTACGCCCTACAGCGCTTGCTCGGCGTGGGCGGCATGGGCGAGGTCTACCAGGGGATCCACCGGACCATCGAGAAGCAAGTGGCCATCAAGGTGCTCGCCTACGAGCATCGCCACGATCCCAGCCTCAACGAGCGCTTCCTCGAGGAAGCCAAGGCCGCCTCCCGGATCCGCCACGACAACGTCGTGGACATCACCGACTTCGGGCAGTCCCCCCAGGGCTGCGCGTACTTCGTGATGGAGTACCTCGAGGGCGAGGATCTGGCGGCCACCTTGCGGCGCGAGGGGCCCATGCCCTGGGGGCGGGTGCAGCACATCGTGCTCCAGCTGCTCAGCGCCCTGCATGCCGCCCACGGGCTGGGGATCGTCCATCGCGACATCAAGCCGGCCAACTGCCTGCGCTTCACCAAGAACGGTGACCCCAATTTCATCAAGGTGCTCGACTTCGGGATCGCCCGGATCTCCCGGCCCCAGCAGGGGGAGCGGCTGACCCAGGCGGGCACCATCATGGGGACGGCCGAGTACATGTCTCCCGAGCAAGCGCGGGGAGAAGAGGTCGATCCTCGCACCGATCTCTACGCCGTGGGGGTGATGCTCTTTCAGATGGTGACCGGGCAGCTGCCCTTCACCGCCAAGTCGCCGGTGGAGATCTTGGCCAAGCACCTGAGCCTCCCGGCGCCGGTGGCCAGCCACGTCGCCCCCGTGCCCTTGCCCGTCGGGATCGACGCGATCATCGCGCGGGCCCTGGCCAAGGAGCCCGAGGATCGCTGGCCCTCCGCCGAGCAGCTTGCCGCCGCCATCGCGGCGATCCCTGCGGGTCCGATCTCTCATCCGGCGCTGGGGGGGATGGCCTCGACCTCGTCGCATCCGGCGCTAGGGGGTATGGTCTCCAACCCCTCGTATTCGGCGCTGGCGGGTATGGCCTCCAACCCTTCGCATCCGGCGCTCGCGGGGATGCCGTCCAATCCGTCCAATCCGTCCAATCCGTCCATGCCTTCATGGGGGACCCCGGCCACCCATCCCTCGGCGCCCACCAGTACGGCGGTCGACAACGCGACCCTGACCATCAACCAGGGCGCCGGCGGTCGGGCTACTGTGCTCGCGGTCGTGGCCGCCGTGCTTGGCTTGGCGGTGCTGGGCGGAGGCGCGTGGTGGTTGCTTCGTGACGACGCGTCTCCATCGACCGCGCCCGTCGAGGCGGCTCCCGCCGCGCCTGCGGCCTCGCCTACGGTCCCCGATTCCCCGACCGAGCCGACCGAGCCAACGCCCACGGTCGCGGCGCCCCGGTGTCCCGAGGGCATGGTGCTGGTGGCCGGAGGGTCGTTCTTCATGGGCTCCGACGACGACAAGACCGGTGCCCTCCAGACCGCGCGCCCCAGCCACAAGGTGCGGCTGGGCAACTATTGCATCGGCGTCGACGAGGTCACCGTCGACCAGTTTCGCGAGTGCTCCACCAAGGGGGAGTGTCGCCGGGCGTACAAGGACTCGTGGTATCCGCAGGGCCGCACCGACGACAAAGCGTGGATCAAGGCCCGCAAGGCGCTCAGCGTGCTGTGCAACGAGCGAAGCCGGGACCGCGGCGCACACCCCATCAACTGCGTGACCTGGGCTCAGGCCCGCGACTATTGCGAGTTCCGAGGCCAGCGCCTGCCCACCGAGGCTGAGTGGGAGTTTGCCGCGCGGGGCTCCGACGGTCGGGTGTTCCCCTGGGGAGATGATCCACCCACGGCCGAGCACGGCAACCTGTGCAACGCCGAGTGCGTGGCCTGGCGTAAGGACGCTGGGCTGCCCCCCGAGGGCATGCTCTCCGACGCCGACGACGGTTGGTTCGGCACCGCTCCGGTAGGAAGTTTTCCCCAGGGCACCACCCAGCACGGCTTGCGCGACATCGTGGGCAACGTCTTCGAGTGGACCGCCTCCGACTTCGAGCTCTACGACGACCACCCCGAAGGGCTGAAGCCTCGTGAGGGCAAGGTGATCCGCGGTGGCGCATTCAACAGCGCCTTTGCCATGTTCGCCGAGCCGGCCCTGCGTTTTCCCTCGGATCCCAAGGCGCACAGCCACGGGATCGGCTTTCGTTGCGCCGCCGATCCTCAGGGCTCCTGAGCCCGAGTGGCCCGTGCACTGGGGCCACGCGCTCGTGACCGGTCACGAGCGGGCGACGAGCGACCCGCGAGCTACTTGGCCGGGCTCTCCCGCTCGATCGACACCAGCGCGTACGTCACGTCGGTGGGCTGCTCGGCCTTCACGTCGTCGTTCTTGGTGTTCGGGTGCTGCACGACCTTCGCGTAGATCCCCGGCTGATCCGCGACCATCCACACGGTCAGGTGATTGCCGAAGAACCCGGTGATCTCCGCGACCACGCAGTCGAAGGTTCCCGCCGGGACCTGCACCGATTCCTTGCGCAGCAGCTTCGTTTCGCTGCGGTCCACGTGAAAGAACGGGCTGAGCTTGGCCCATGGGTGCCCTTGGGGCTGCATCACCGCGGGGATCTTCTTTTGGCTCTCCTTGTACTCCATGATCTTGACGTCGAGATCGTCGTGACCGTGGATCTCCCCGTGGAGCGTGTCGCTTATCGGCTTGCCCTTCTTGTCCGTGCCCGTCATTTCCCACGCGAGCTTGGTGCCGATCTTGAGGTTGGCCTTGACCCCGTCGAAGGACCACGGGTGCTCGACCACGCCCTCCTTGGCCTTCTTGGCCTGCTCCGCGGCCTTCTTGCGCTCGGCTTCCTTGGCCTTCTTGTCCGCCTCGGCCTTCTGGTCCGACTTGGCCAGGGCGTCCGACATGGACTCCTTGTCGCCACAGGCCATACACAGGGCCACCAAGGCCCCAAATAGCTGCCGGGTACGTAACGGAGCAAACATCTTCATCTTTTCGATCCTGGAGACAGACCCATCGTACCACGGGATCGGCGCCATCATCACCGGTGCCATCATCACCGTTGGGGGCCCGTGCTGGGTTTCTTGAATTTTTCCGAGAGAACTTCGCAATCGATCCTCGGTGGCCGGGTACAGCCACGAACGATGGCGACGACGGCAATCAAGCAGGACGATCTTCGAGGGGCGACCGACGCCGAGCTCACCGAGCGGGCGTCCACCGGCGACGCTCCCGAGGCCTTCGGGGAGCTGGTCCGACGCCATCAGGGCAAGATCCGAGCGTTGCTGTTGCGCCTGACCCGAGGCAACCGCACCCTGTGCGACGATCTGACCCAGGAGACCTTCTTGCGGGCCTATCGGGGTTTGTCGGGCTTCGAGGGCCGTGCTCGCTTTACCACCTGGATCCACCGGATCGCGTACTTCGTGTACCTCAATCATCGCAACCGCGTGCGTCAGCCGGCCGCGCTGCCCGAGGAGTTCGAGCTGACCGCGCCGGCGCCCGAAGACGAGCTGAGCGTTCGTCGCTCCGATCTGCGGCGCGATCTGGCGGTGCTGGTGGAGGGGCTGCCCGAGCGCTACCGCGAGGTGATCATCATGCACTTCATGCGGCACGTGCCCTATCGCGACATCGCCACGGCGCTCGACGTGCCCCTGGGCACCGTCAAGACCCAGCTGCACCGAGCCAAGCTGATGATGCGGGAGCAGATGATCGGCCTGGGCGACGCGCCCGGCTGGGTCGTGGCCCAGGCCGCGTGAGGGAGCGGGGGCGGGCGCGGCATAGATAGCCCCTCCTGGGTGCCCCTCGCACAAGACCGAGGCCGGGCGCGACAGCCGTCGCGCATCCCGGGCCGGCCTCGGCATGAATACCTCAGCCGAGCACGCGGCTGAGCGGGTAAGTCAGCGGGGCCGTCAACCACGCGAACCCTTTCATCATGCGGAGCCGCTTCATCATCTCGGCGCGATCGTTGACGTGGGGCATCGGCTCGGAGGGCACGGGAACTCCAAGGAACTCGCACAGCGGGCCCCAGCCTTGCTTGACCTCGTAGACCAGCAGGCGCTCGGCGGGGATCGTGCGCTGGACCTCTTCGTTGTGGGCCTCGTACACCGCGATCGCATGGGCGCGGTCCTCGAAGCGCCCGTCGAAGTGTCCGCGCTTGCCCCAGATCACGTCGTGAGTCATCGAGTGCATCGGTCGCATCTGCGGGTGACACTGGGCCAGCCAGCGGAGGGGTACTTGCCTCATCCCGGTGCTGATCTCGTAGATCGTCTCGCGCGCGCTCTCATACCAGCGGCCCGGATCGCGCACGGTGAGCACCACCTTGGCCTCGGGGTTGAGCTCCGCGAGCTCGGCGTAGTACCGGGTGGTGGGCCAGTCGACGGTCGCCGTGTAGTCGCGCAGCACAGTGTCGTAGTCGACCGCTTCGCCGCGGCCCCGGCGGGCCCAGAACTCCGAGTGGCCCCGGCTGCCGAACACCTCCTTCATGTGGTAGCAGCGGCCGCCGAGCAGCCGCTCGAGCGCGTGCTTGAGGCTCAGTGTGCCCGTGCGACCGAACCCGGCTCCGATGACGCGTAGCTTCACCGCTCGACCGTGGCACGGGGCGAACGTAGGGTCAAAGGGAGCGGACGGTGGCGCCGTACCCGGGGCGCTGTATTCGGATGTGCCCGCGAGGTTGCTCTTGGTGTGCAGGAGCGACCCGTGGACACGACCTGCGGCCGGTGTCGATGGGGCAAGCTGGAGTACGCGGGCGTGATATCATGAATCCATGGTGGATGAGGCGCAGGCGCGCAGGATCCGGGCCCGAAGGCGTCGTGAAACCTGGTCGTTGGACGTGCTCTCAGACTCGCCGCTACGACCCTCGGATCGTCTCGACGAACGTCTCGAGGAGCTAGAGCGCCTCCGGAGGATCGGGTTTGCATTGGCGGGCGTGCCCTATCCAGAAGGGCCCACACCCAAACATGAGCGGCAGCAATGGCCGCTGGAGCGGATCGGTTGACCACGCCGCGGTTGCCCCCTGATTTTGCGGATCTATTCGTCTGTCTGGCCGAGGCGGAGGTCGAGTACATGCTCGTTGGTGGCTACGCCGTCATGGCTCATGGCTACGTGCGAGCCACGCAAGATCTCGATGTATGGGTTCGTGCGTCACCAGATAATGCGGAGCGGGTCATGGTAGCGATGGATGCGTTTGGAATGCCGCCTGGGCTATCGGTCGACGATCTTGCGAAGATCGAAGGAAACCCTCCCACCGGCTTTCGTTTTGGGCGGCGGCCCTTCGCAGTCGACTTGATCACTAGCGTGCGAGGGGTGGAGTTCGACGAGGCGTGGGCGGGCAGCGTGGTGCGGAATTTCGATGGTCTCGAGGTGCGCGTGATCGGTCGAGATGCGTTGATCCAGAACAAGCGCGCCACGGGACGCCTCAAGGATGCCGCGGATGTGGAGGCGCTCGAACGTCTGGCTGACTCGTCGTGAACACGACCTGGTGATGTGCGCTCTTCGTCGCGTTTGCTCTGTCGATCGGCAGCTCGCGGATCCTGCGGCGTTCGGCGAAGGTGAACGACCCATACCGCCAGGGTCGATACTCGACGAAGGTATTCGCGTGCGGATGAAGGAGATCGTATCCTTCGGCTCGTGGTCATGTCGGTGGTAGCACTCACCGAAAGCACGTTGGGTTGGATTGGCGCGACTTTGGTCAGCGATGCGGGGGCTACGAGCCACGCACGTGGGCCCGTGACCCCCTTTGGATCCCGCTGCTTTGGTTGCTTGTGCATCGAGTACCCCGACCTACGATCTTTGTTTGTAGGTCGGGCAATCGTGGGGTGATGCAACCAAGCTGTGCATCGAGCGTCTGCTAGGTTGACTGCCGAGGGGCCATAGGGGTGGAGCGCGTCTTGGGACGAATTCGAGATCGTAAGGGGGGCAGGGTTCGCGCCGGGCGAGGGTTGCTGGCTTCGGGTCTGGCGCTGCTGGTGGGTTGTTACTCGGGCCTCTCCGAGCGTGATGCTGGGCCTGGCCCGGATGAGGATTCTGGGGCCTCTGGGGCGGGCTCGGGCGGGAGCGGCGGTGACGATATGGAGCCGCCGCCCACCGACGCCGATGGCTGTGTCTTGCCCGCGCGTCGGATCTGGAAGCTGACGCCGGCGCAGATCGCCCGCACGGTGACCACGATGGTCCCCGAGATCTCCGACGCGGGGCTGTCACTGGCGGCCACGCTGCCCGCGTCGACCGGGTTCTCCAACGACGCGACCGGCTTGGCGATGACCGAGCCTCATGTGTTCGATCTGCTGCGCTTCGCCAACGGGCTGGCCGACGAGGTGATGGTCGACCCGAGCTCGGTGCACCCGTGCCTGGGTGACGGGCGTGATGCGGCCTGCGTCGCCTCGTTCGTGGAGGACTTTGCCACCAAGGGCTTTCGGCGGCCGCCCACCGCCGACGAGCTCGACGATCTGCTGGCGCTCTACCAGGCCGAGGATGCGGCGCGTGGTCCCGACTCGGCGCTCTACCAGGTCGTGCGGGCGGTGTTCATGTCGCCACAGTTCCTTTATCGCACCGAGCTGGGCACGCCCACCGAGCAGAACGACGTCTTCGCGCTGACCGCCCACGAGCGCGCTTCGGCGCTGTCGTACCTCTTGCTCGACGGTCCGCCTGACGACGAGCTGCTCGCGGCCGCCGACGCGGGCCAGCTCGACCAGCCCGAGGGGTTCAGGCAGCAGGTCGACCGGTTGCTGGCATCATCGGACACGAGCCGCGGGATCATCAAGCTACTCCAGGAGCACCTGCACAGCGACCAGCTCGATCAGGTGGCCAAGGATCCGGAGGCGGCGGCTGACTTCGACGCCGCGCTGGCCGACGCCTTTGCGGCCGAGAACCGGGCGTTTCTCGAGCACGTGCTGTGGCAAGACGATGGTCGCTGGCCCACGGTGCTGACGGCCTCGTACACGATCATCGACGCGGCGCTGGCGGGGATCTACGGGGTGCCGGCGCCCGACGCAGGGGGCGAGGCGCAGCGGGTCGATCTGCCGGCGGACGAGCGGGCGGGGATCATGACCCAGGCGGGGATGATGGCGGAGCTCGCCCGCGAGAACACCACCGATCCGGTTGCCCGTGGTCGGTTCGTTCGCGAGGTGCTCATGTGCCAGCCGGTCCCGGCGCCGCCCCCCGAGGTCGACGCGGTTCCGCCTCCGCCCGACGAAGAACTCACCAAGCGCGAGCAGCTCGCGATCCACCGCGAAGATCCGACGTGCGCGGCCTGCCACGATCTGATCGATCCGCCGGGGTTGGCGTTCGAGCACTACGACCTGGTGGGCCGCTATCGTCAGCAAGACAACGGCAAGCCGATCGATGCCAGCGGCGAGCTCGACCCGGGGAAGAGTGGTGCGTTCGTCGATGCGGTGGAGATGATGGGCCTCATCGCCGAGGATCCCCGGGCGCACGACTGCCTCGTGGACGCGGTCTACCGCTACGTGGTGGGGCACGCGGTGGAGGAGGCCGACGCTTGCGCGGTGGAAGCGGCCCAGCAGCGCTTTGTCGAGCACGACGCTCACGTGCTCGATCTGGTCAGCGACATCGTCACCAGCGATCGCTTCGTTCTGCGCCACGGCGGGCAGTAGCCGGGAGGAAACCATCATGCACTTCATTCGGCGTAGAGACATCATGCGTGGGCTCGGCCTGGGGGCTGGGGCCGCGATGCTGGCCCCGCTGGCGCGCAGCCTCGTTCGCGAGGCCCGGGCCGAGCTGCCGCTGCCCAAGCGGCTGGTCGTGGTCACCAATGGCAACGGCTTTCGGCGGCAGCACTACTCGGCAGTGGAAGGCGGCGGCCCCACCAGCTTCTCGCTGGGCTCGGTCGACCTGGGGCCCGTCTACGCCCCGCTCGAGCCCCACAAGGACGCGCTGGTCGTGCTCGAGCAGTTCTACAACCCGCACGACCGCGCCCTGCACGGCAACCAGTGGGCCACCCTGAGCATGCAGCCCTCGCCCGATCAGTCGGGCGAGAAGCGTGGGCCTCCGGGGGGGATCTCGATCGATCGGTTGATCGCCAGCGAAGTGGGCTCGTCCGATCCCTTTTCTTCGATCGCCGTGGGGATCGAGGAAGGTCCGGGCAAGGTGCTGTGCGTCAGCGCCGACGGGCTCGACCAGCCCTTCCCCGCGTATGGCTCGCCCGTGCAGGCCTATAGCGCCTACTTTGGCGAGCTGACGGATCCGGGGGGGCTATTGGCCGCCGACAAGCTCTCCCGCGACCAGAGCCTGCTCGACCACATTCGCGGCGACGCGGCGCGGCTTGAGGGGGCGCTCGCGGGCCCGGAGCGGGCCAAGCTCGAGCAGTTCCAGGACTCGCTATTTTCGCTCGAAGATCGGCTGAGCAGCCTCTACGCGGTGCAGGCTTCGTGCGAGGACAACCAGCCGCCGTCCGACGATCTCGATCGGGCCAACCTCGACCCCGCGGTGGTGCAGGCCCACGGCGAGGTGGTGTTCAACGCGCTGATGTGCGGGCTGACCCATGTCGCGCATATCTCGATCCTCGGCATGGAGGGGCCTCATAATCGCTACGGCTGGCTCGGGGACACCAAGGGGCACCACAACCTGCACCACGACGGTGATCTGGACATCATCGAGCAGATCGACGCCTTCGTGCTCTCGCAGCTCGCCGACATGCGCCAGCGCTTGGCGCAGGTGCCCGAGGGCGACGGCACGATGGCCGACCAGACGCTCATCATGTACGTCAACACCTGCGGCGGCAAGCACCACGGGGGGCAGGACTCCCATGCGATCGTGCTGCTGGGGGGGGCGGGGTACTTCGAGACCGGGCGCTACTTGGCGTTTCCGGAGATGGAGCACTCGATGGCCGACGTCTTCGTTTCGGTCGCCAACGCGATGGGGGTGGAGATCGAGACCTTCGGTACGCCCGAGCACTGCAAGGGGCCGCTGCCGGGGCTGGTTTGAGCGGTCTAGAACGCGCAGCGGTCGGGTAGGGGGTCGACCTCGTGGAGGGGCGCGAGGCCTTCGGCGTCGTCGGGCGTGAAGCCGGCTTGTACGCTTCCCCGGAGGACTTGGCCTCCGTAGCCCTCAGGGGTGTCGTTGCCGTGCATATGGGCGCGGACCCACAGCTCGGTGTCGGCCTCGGCGGGGATCGGGCCGCCGTTGCGAGTGAAGGGCTGCTCGTCGACGTGGCTGTGGGCGAGGATCCGCCGGTAGAGCAGCGAGCCGTCGGCGGTGACCACCTCCCACCAGTCGGCGTAGCGATCGCAGCCGGTGTCGGGGCTGCGGAGGGTGACCGCGAAGGTGTAGTCGCCCGGGGAGCCGCTGGCCTCCACCGTCAGCACGTCGGCCACCGCGTTCGCGGGGCCCTCGGAGTCGGCGGCGGACGTGGCGGGAGCGGGGGTGCTGGAGTCGGTCGAGTCGGCAGAGTCGGTGGCTGGAGCTGGTTGACCATCGTTGCTCGTGGCGTTGCTCGTGGCGTCGCTCGTGGCGTCGCTCGTGGCGGTGCTCGACGGTGGTCGGGAGCTCCCGTCCTCGTCTGCCGGACCGGTCTCCGTGCCGCCGGGGCGGTTGGCACAGGCGGACAGGAACACGACCAGCAGCGGGGTATAGGTAGTGGCTCGCACGGCCCGTAGGACACCACCGATGCCGAGCCGATGCCAGCGTGTGGGCTTGGTGGTGGGGTGAGGGCCGTGCGTGCCGGTCATGCCTACGACGCGCCGATCGAGCGGAGCGCGTCTAGCGATGCCTCTGCTTCCGGACGCTTGGTGTAGTCGGCGTGGACGTCGGCGGCCACTACCCGGCCCTCGCGGTCGATCACGTAGCGCGCTGGCATCGGCAGCGACTGGCTGTCCTCGCCGTTCGAGGTGGGCAGGTCGATGCCGAGCTTCCCATAGACCTCGATGAGATCCGGAGGCAGCACGTGGCGTAGGCCGAAGGCTTTTGCTACCGCGTTACCCTCGTCGCGGAGGATCTCGAAGCCGAGCTTCTTGGCGGCCAGCATCTCCGCGCTCTTTTCCTGGGTCTGTGGGCTGATGGCGTAGAGTTCGGCTCCGGTGCCACGGATCTCGTTGGCGACGCGCTTGAGAGCATCCAGCTCTGCATTGCAGTAGGGTCACCAGTGGCCACGGAAGAAGGTCAGGACTAGCGGGCCCTTGGCGAGCAGATCTTGCGAGCGCACCAACGTGCCCGTGGAGTCGGGTAGCTCGAAGCTCGGGGCCGTGTCGCCGACGGTGGTCGCTTTTTGTGCTTGGCCGGTGGCGCTGAGGTCCTCGGTGCGCTTGTGCATCACGTCGCGCAGTTCTTGAGGGATGTTCTTGGCCGCGTAGTCCGATATGGACGCGAGGTGTTGTTGGAGCGTGCGCATGGTGCTGAGTTGAGGGGGGTGGGGTGGGTTGGGTGTGGGTTTGGTGGGTGGACGGTCGAGAATTCGGGGGAGGGCGCGCGTGAGCCGCCGGCCGGTCCGATTAGGGCGGGCCGGCGGGGGGATTGCGGGGAGCGGGCGGCATTGGCCGATTCGTCCCGGTGCGACGGATTGTTACGGCGACGGGTGGAGAGCGGGTTCAGGACCCGTGGGGCCGTTTTTTGTCACGACGCGATTAACTCGGTGCTCTGCCGGTAAACGGCACTTGCCAGCTGCCTAGGGGGCTAGCCAGAGACGATCGGTAGGCTGTTTCATCTTGAACCATAAGTCATCAAGAATACTTGGATGACGGTATGTCCCGGGCTTTGCAGATGAGGTGGATACGGTCTGTGAATCGTTCTTGACATCGAACGGATTTCGATATGGGCGCGGCTATCAAGTATCAGGACAACCAGGATGATGATCGCGGGCCCGGCCCCAGGGTGTGCGAGGAGCGCACCGCGATGGCGTCGACGTCGTCGATCTGGGGGGAGTCCGGGGAGGGATTCGTGTTTCCGGAGCTTCCCGTGGTCGACGTGATCGAGCGCAATCGGGTCTTCGACGCGTTGTTTGCAACCTCTGAGCAGTTCGAGCAGCTCGGGCGATACGTCATCCTGGGCACGCTGGGGCGCGGGGCCATGGGCACCGTGCTCAAGGCCTTCGATCGAAAGCTCGACCGGCGGATCGCCATCAAGGTGCTGCACCGCGGCACGGATGGGCGTCATGCCAAGCGGCTGCTGCGAGAGGCGCAGGCGATGGCCAAGCTCTCGCACCCCAACGTGGTCCACGTGTACGAGGTCGACGAGGTCGAGGGGCAGATGTTCGTCGTGATGGAGCTGGTGCCCGGCCAGACGCTGCGCGAGTGGATGCGGTCGCCACCGCAGCCGCAGAAGCGGCGCAGCTGGAAGGAGTGCGTCGAGGTCTTCTTGCAGGTTGGGGCGGGGCTGGCCGCCGCCCATGCGCGGGGGCTGGTGCACCGCGACTTCAAGCCCAGCAACGCGATCATCGACGAGGACGGGCGCGCGCGCGTGCTCGACTTTGGGCTTGCCCGGCAGGTCGACCGGCTGGGTTTTGAGGAGCAGACCACCAACGTGCTGGGGGCCCAAGCCGATCCGGGGCTCGACCTGTCGCTGACGCGTACGGGCACCGTGCTGGGGACGCCCGCGTATATGCCGCTCGAGCAGATGCAGGGGCGAGAGGCCGACGCGCGTAGTGATCAGTTCAGCTTTTGTGCCGCGCTCTACGAGGCCCTTTACGGCGAGCGGCCCTACGAAGGCGACTCGCTGGCGGGGCTGGTGATCTCCATGCGCAATGGCATGGTTCGGCGGCCCGCCGCGGGGGCTCGTGTGCCTCGCCGACTGCGTCGGGTGTTGCTGCGGGGGCTGGCGGCAGAGCCGGAGGACCGATGGCCGTCGATGGAGGCGCTGCTCGACGATCTGCGTCGCGTGTTGGTGCCGGGATATAAGCGGTGGCTGGCGCTCGCGGTTGTCGGGAGCTTGCTGGCGGCCGGGTTCGGGCTGGCGCGGTATGTGGATGAAGAGGGGCGGGTGATCGACCGCGGGAGCGAGCAGCAGCAGGGTGCGGGCTCAGGGGTCCGTGCATAGGGTGGTGATCGGGGGGTCGATAGCATCGAGCTCGACGGCGAGGTCGAGCCCGGGCGATGGAAGAAGTGTCCGCGGTGCACAGCTTCGTCATGTTGCGATCGGACCGGCCATAGGACCTTCCTCTAGACCTCTGTTGTTGGGGCGGTGCCGAGAACCCGGGGTGTCTTTGGGTGCAGGCATACGGACGAGGATCATGGGTTCAAAGACCAAGGATTACGCTAAGTCTCGGTTCATTGGTACGACTATCGCCCTGCGGGCGGTGTCCTCGCACATCTGAATCCCACACCACTACTGCTGCTGCTGATCGGGTTGCCGCTACTGCGGAAGGTCGCACGCAGTTCGTCTGGACTGTCACTGCCCCACGCACCTCCGCGCCGTACGCGCCGTACGCCGACTGTTGGGCCTATAGGATTGCTAGTTCCTTCCACATCATACGGGCCATACCAATCCGCCACCCATTCCCACACATTACCTGCCATGTCCAGTGCTTCATACGGTGAGACTCCTTGAGGCTTACTTCCTACCTCCATTGTTGACTCCATCCCGCAACCTAGACCGCCGGCTGCGACATCGTTCATCACTGCGTAGTCGCAAGTCGGGTCGGGGGTGTTGCCCCATGGGTACTGTTGCGCATCCGATCCACGCGCGGCCTTCTCCCATTCTGCCTCTGTTGGGAGCCTGCCTTCAGACCATATACAGTAGTTGTCTGCCTGTTCCCAAGTTATGCAATTGACTGGGTGGTTCTCACGCCCAGATTCTGCCCAGTTGCAGTACTCTTCTACGCTGGGTGTTGTGCATTCATTCATGTTTACGCAGTTCAAATAATCTGCCACTGTTACCTCCGTCATGTCTAATAAGAAAGTATCGACATGTATCTGCCGAGTTGGCTGTGTGTCCAGAAAACTCTTCGACCCCATCTCGAATGTTCCTCCTTCTATAAGGATCATCCCCGCTGGGGCACATCCGGAGTAATCGAATCGGCAGTCTTGGGTGCAGCCTAGTGATCCTGCCGGAAAATTAAGATTCTCGCATGTTACATCGTTGAGAAATTTCATCCCGTCACAATCTTCTCCGAGATCTAATTGGCCATTCCCACAATTGGTCATGAGGGTGGTCGTGGACTCCATGGTAGTCGTGGACTCCATGGTAGTCGTGGACTCCATGGTAGTCGTGGGCTCCAGGGTAGTCGTAGACTCCAGGGAGGTCATCGATCCTGTCTCGAACAGCCACGGTGGCACCGCGGGCCCTTCGTTCAAACACCCGATCGACATCAGGCATACACTCAGAAACCCTATTTGGGTGAGCGCTACGTTGGAGCTGCAAACCGTAACTGTGCACCTTCGTCGCATCTCGAAATCTCCCTACGATCTGATGTTCAACCGCGTTGTTCGATGATTGAGGATCAATAGTTATGCTAAGTCTCGGTGCGCCGGTGTCACTATGGTGCATCGGGCGGTGTCCTCGCGCATCTGAATCCCACGCTGAAATCACTGTTGGTGGGGATTTTGGTGCTGCGGTACCCTGCGCAAGCTGAGCGGGTTGACGTTGCCTCATGAGCCTCCGCGTAAAACACGCAATTCTCCATCGACTGGGCCTGTAGGATTGTTACTTTCCCTGGCATCGTAGGAGCCGTACCAGTCCGCCACCCACTCCCATACATTACCTGCCATATCCTGTGCTCTGTACGGAGAGTCTCCTTGGGGCTTGCTTCCTACCTCCATCGTCGAGTAATTCCCGCATCCAGAACCGCCAGCAGGAGCATCGTACATCGCCGCGTTGTCGCAGTTTGGCTCCGGAATATCGCCCCACGGGTATGTTCGCGCATCTGTACCCCGTGCCGCCTTCTCCCACTTTGCCTCTGTCGGTAGCCTACCCTCCGACCAAATGCAGAATGTGTTCGCTTGAAACCAAGTGACACATTTAATCGGGTGGTGCTCACGTCCTTCTTTGTTCCAGTTGCAGGATTCTCCCACGTCTGGCTCAAGGCATCCACCATTGCCCACGCATTCGAAGTATTCCGTTACTGTTACTTCTATTTTGTCGAGCAAGAAAGTGTCGACGTGTGCCTGCCGAACCGGCTGCTCGATGGAGTACTCATTCGACCCTATCTCGAACGTTCCTCCTTTCACGAGAACCATCCCCGTTGGGGCGCATTTGGAATAATCGAACTCACAATCTTTGGTGCAACCCAACGAGCCGTTTGGGAATTGTAGGTCTTTGCACGTTGCGTCGTTGAGAAATTCAATCCCATCACAATCTTCTCCTTGGTCTAATCGACCATTTCTGCAGTTGGTCATGGTGGCGGTCGTGGAGCCGATGGCGATCGTGGAGCCGATGGCGGTCTTGGCCTCCGCAACGGTCGTCGATCCGGCCTCGAACAGCCATTGTGGAAGCGCGGGCCCTTCGCTCACGCACCGGCTCAGCATCAGGCATACGGTCAGGAGTATCATTCGAGTGAACACCGCGTTGGCACTGCGAGCTACAATCATGCGTATTCGGTGCATGTCAAAATTTACCCACGATCTGGAGTCCAATCCCGCGGCGCAACGAGCTCGGACCTGCCGACATCGAGCCCTTTATTGACCTTCTTGCGCGTCTCGTTCGAATCGCACTCCATGTTGTCAGGCAAACGCCTGCGACTGATAGTAGGGCCCCGCCCACCACCTGTCCGGTCCCTATGCCGCGCCATTGCTGCCGCCAATCCATGATCTCGCCGATGAATTCGGTCCGCATATCGTCAGTGCCTCCGGGTGCAGCATCGACGGTCCCGAGTTTCTCACCGCTACGCTGATCAACAGTCCGTCTGTTCCATGCACCCACCCCGACAAGTGAGGCTCCACCAACGAACAATACGATTCCGCTGCTCAGGATAGCCATGTTCCGCCTCTGAGGCTCAGGCGGCACTGGTTGAGCCTCGCCTGGTTCGGGCTCGACTGGCTCGGGCTCGACTGGCTCGGATTCGGCGTCTACTTGCGACTCCGCCTTTACCGTTTCTTCAGCCAATCGAACGGTCTCCTTTGGTATTACTGCCTGGGCTGCTTGCGCTGCCTCCTCATGAATGCGGCGGCGTCTATTGAGGTCCGAATGGGCTCGGGCGAGTTCGTGGGCTAGCGCCGGGGGCATGCCTTCGCCCTTGCCCTCGTGCTGAGCCTCGGCACGCAGGTGTGCGAATCGCTCGAGTAGCGTAATCTCCTCTTCTAAATATATGAGATCCCCGGGCCTGAGATTCTGCGCGATCTTGTACTGATCGATCGCGAGGTTGATCTCATACTCGCCCTCCAGGCCGATCTGTTCCTCTTTGGTTCGCGTGTCGAAGCTGGTTGCATAGCGTCGAGCCAGTTTGGCGGACTCTGGCGTGTCTTCTTCTGTGGGTCGGTCGTTGGATTCTTCTGCGGGAGCAGACGACCCTGTCCGACTGCCCATGAGTGCGGCAGGTGAATGTATGGGTCGTGCCAGGGTCATTGCCATTATCATTAGAACGTTTATCGCGAGCTGCGATTGTCTCCATTCATGTTCAGCAATGTGCTGCATCGGTTAATCCACGATGACTCTGAGGGCTTTGCTCTCGGCTCTTAGTGGGATTGGCGTGCTTCGAACTCGCCGTGTTGCACATTATCCGTCGGCGCTCTTTGGCATAGAAGTTGGCTTATTGACCTTCCCGTTTTCTTCGGCTACGGTAAAGAGTACGGTTGCTTCTTTCCCTTTGATGAGGGCGCGGCAATTGGCCTTGATCTTCCATCTCAGTTTCTTCTTGATGATTTCATCGGACAGTGGGCGTGTAGGTTTCTTGGTCGCTCGGGTACGCGTGGTGCTCTTGGATTTACTGGTAACCTCTGGTTGAGCAGGGTTCCGCTCAGCGTAGTCAGCGGTCGACTCGGTGCCATGCTCGGGCGCTTGGCTGTCCAGATCGGTGGGGGCCGTGGGCGATACGGTTGGGCTCGGAGGATTCGCAGGCATCGCAGAATGAAGTGATTGTATCGGGGGTTGATTGGGTACGACGAACCTCCTCTCGTCGTTTATTCCAACTATCCGCAAGATATCGGTTTTTTTCCGCGGTGACCCAAACGACCCTCTAGTTGACCTGTCGCCTAGACCGCGTGATCTGTAGCCAAGGTTATGGTCGCGGCCGGCTTCACGCCGGTGTTGTCGAGCGCTGAACTCCGTTGTGATCTCGGTGGCGGTATTGGACGTTGGTCGGGCGCCATCTGTTCTAGCCTCGTGACGGCTCTTGCGGTCGATTGAGTACCGTGTGGTTTTCCCCTGCGGCGCTTGCCCGTTTGGGTCGTTGCCATGGATTGATGCGATTTCCCCGGGAGGTGTTGGGATGGTGGAGCGCAAGTCGTGGACGGCGACACTAGCCACGGGCGAACGGGTCAATCATTGAGAGCCACAACACAAGTCACCAGGAACACTTGGATGACAAGATGTCCCAGGAATTGCATGGGGAGGGATGGATGTCTGTCGAACGTTGGATGTGCTGGGAACTTCGATTATGAATGTAGCCATCGACCAATCAAGTGACCGATATCTCGTGTCCAGAGGGGGAGACCGGGATGACAATGCGGGAGTCTCTTTATGGGTAGACCCGTTCGAATCTGAAGGTGGATTCGCGCTGCCGATGTACGAGGCTCTTGACGTCGTCGAGTTCAATCGTATCTTCGACGCGCTATTCGACACCGTGAGTCACGGCCAGCGCTTGGGACGGTACGTCGTCTTGGGCACGCTGGGGCGTGGGGCGATGGGCACGGTGCTCAAGGCCTTCGATCGAAAGCTCGATCGTCGCGTCGCGATCAAGGTGCTGCGTCGCGGGGTGGAGCAACAGTACGCCAAGCGGTTGGTGCGTGAGGCGCAGGCGCTGGCCAAGCTCTCGCACCCCAACGTGGTTCATGTCTACGAGGTCGATGAGGTAGATGGGCAGAACTTCGTGGTCATGGAGCTCGTGCCGGGCCGGACATTGCACGAGTGGATGCAGCAGCAAGAGCGACGAGGCTGGAAGGAGTGTGTCGAGGTCTTCTTGCAGGTCGGGGCGGGTCTGGCGGCCGCTCATGCGCGCGGCTTGGTGCACCGCGACTTCAAGCCAAGCAACGCTATCATCGACGAGAGCGGGCGCGTGCGTGTGCTCGACTTCGGCCTGGCGCGGAAGGTCGACCGGTTGGGTCTCGAAGAGCAGACCACCAACGTGATGGGGGCCGAGCCCGACCTGGTGCTCAGTCTTTCGCTCACGCAGACGGGGACGGTGTTGGGGACGCCGGCTTACATGCCACTCGAGCAGATGCAGGGGGGGGAGGCCGATGCGCGCAGTGATCAATTCAGCTTCTGTGCCGCGCTCTACGAGGCACTCTACGGCGAACGGCCCTACGAGGGGGAGTCGCTCGCCGGGTTGGTGATCGCGATGCGTGGTGGCGTGGTTCGGGTGCCAATTGCGAGGACCAGTGTGCCTCGAAGGCTGCGCAGGGCGCTGCTGCGGGGGCTGGCGGCCGATCCGGAGGACCGATGGCCATCGATGGATGCACTACTCGTGGAACTGCGTCGGGTGCTTGCGCCCCGGCGCAAGCGTTGGGTTACGATTGCTTTGGTCGGGGGAATGCTGGCTGCGGGGTTCGGGCTGGCTCGGTATATGGGTGATATGAAGTGGGTGGCTGATGGTGGTTCGGGGAACTGGATGGAGACCTACGAATCTGGACGTAGCATGATGATTGGTCTCAAGGAAAGCTCGTGGTCGGAGTTCCGATGCCGCATAATAGACCAAACCCGAGGACGTTGAATCGGGTTCGCTGGTGGAACTACTCTATAGCGAGCAGTGTCCTCGCGCACCTGAATCCCACGAAGAAATTGTTGGCAGAAGGGGAGATTCCAAAGCGGTACGATCCGCGGAAGTAGGTCGAGAGGCCAAAGAGCCACGAGCCTCCTCGAAGTATACGACGTTTGCCGTTCGTAGGGCCTGTTGGGTCGTATACATCACGTGGGTCGTAGTCGTCGTACCAGTCCGCCACCCATTCCCATACATTGCCCGCCATGTCCTGGGCTCCATATGGTGAAACTCCCTGAGTTTTACTCCCGACCTCCATCGTCGACTCCATTCCACATTCAAGACCACCAGATGCGTAGTCGTCCATCACCACGTGGTCGCAGCTCGGCTCCGGTCTGTCACCCCATGGATATGTTCTCGCATCAGTTCCTCTGGCGGCTTTCTCCCACTCTGCTTCTGTAGGCAGTCGGCCCCCTGCTGCGCTACAGTATAGACTCGCTTGCTTCCAGTCTACGCAGTTTATTGGGTGGTGCTCGCGATCTGCTTCATCCCAGTTGCAGTATGTTCCTGTGCCCGGAGCACTGCACCTTCCGTTGGTTACACAATCTCGGTACTCCGCCACCGTTACCTCCGTTTCATCGAGCAAGAAGGTTTCGACAAAGATATGCCGAATCGGTTTCTCGTCCTCTGAGTCATTTGAGCCCATCTCGAACACTCCTTCCGCAATGAGGACCATGCTGGCAGGGGCACATGCAGAAGTGTCGATTTTGCAGTCTTCGGTACAGTCTAGTCTTCCTTCTGGTAAGTTCAGGTTCTTGCACGTCATGTCACTTGGGAATTGGGTTTGATCACAGTCTTCGCCTTGGTCCAATATGTCGTTTCCACAACGTTGTGTCTCACTGGTGGTGGATTCTGCATTGGTCGGAGTTGTCGTGTCTGCGGTGTTGTCTGTGTTGGTGGCTGGATCTGCGTTGGCGGTTGACGCCGTGCTGATGCTCGGTATTGTGTATGTTGTCGACCATGTATCTTGCACTGTGTCTGTTGTTGATGCAGTATCGAACAGCCATGATGGCAACTTTGGGCCGTTGTCCAGGCATCCTACGAATATTAGGCATAAGGCCAGAAATATCGCTCTGGTATGTGTCGCTTTGCCAAAGTTCGGTGCAGTCGCTGTGCTGTCAGAATGCATTGGGTGAGATTCCTGGCTTGATGCGTTACCTCTACGATTCGAGGGTGTCGAAACTATCACGAATCGTTTTGCGTTTCTTGCTCTTCATGATATGAACCTGATTTTGTGTCATAGCCTGCGTTGTTCCTGATCTGTTGGGGATTTCCTCTTGGGCATTGTCAAGTGCCCGTTCTCTGAGCGAGAGAAATTACAAGGTGATTTCAAAAAGAAGTGTTGCTGCGATATGCTCCGAGTGCTCTGGGAATGGTTGAAATGTATTCGTCCATTGGTTAACCTGAGGTTATTCGCACTATCGCTTTCTTTCGTCGCGATCGAAAACGCATATCTTGGAGTTGTTCTATTGCGCATCTTCCAGAGGTGTCTTTGGGCATTGCCGTGGGGTCCTCGATTCTACCACTGGTGGTCAAGGTGAAGAAGACCGTTATGCGGCGCCCTTTCATGAGGTCACCGCATCTCGTCTTGATCTTTCGTGCAAGCTTGTTCCGAAGAATCGAATCGGGTGGAATGTCTTTGCGGTTCGTGTGATTTTTCCGACTTGCCTGCCGTTCTTGTGAGCGTTTGAGATCTTGTAGCGGATGATTTTCGGTGGCTTCCTTTGATGATCGGACTGAGTCTGTTCTGGCAGACGTATACTCTAGCGGCGTTGCTTCTCTTATGATGGTCGTGGCGGCATCGACTGTGGCCGTTGGTCCTCTGCACTCACTTGGTGGGTTGGTGGTCCCGCTCGATGTCTGGCTTGCGCATGCACTCGCCACGTTCTCGATCGTTTTGTCGAGGTCTGCGTGGCGGGCATCGGTTGGTTCGTTGGTGCGGTCTGCCGCGGGCCAGCCCGCAAATATGATTGTGGTTGCCAACAGGACTCCCGCTATAACCGGCAGCATTCTGCTTCTTTGGCGAGTTCCAGTGCACTGCGCGAGCACCTGGAGCCTTTGTCGAACCACGGCCATGTCGGCTGGCCGATGCTCCGGCTTCTTGGCGAGCATCGCCAGCACCAACTCTTCGACATCGCTCGGAAGCTCCGGCGCCTGCTTGCGCGGTCTGGGCACCGATTCGGTGCAGGCTCGATACATCACCTCGAAAGGGGTCTCGCCAATGAATGGTAGGCTGCCGGTGAGCATGCGGTATGCCAAGACCCCCATTGAATATACATCGGATCTGGGACTGGCTCTTACCTTGCTGCGTACCAGTTCTGGTGCGATGTAGCTCGGGGTACCGAGTACCTGTGAAGTCTGGGTGATTTGCTCTACTTCGGACGACTTGTCGAGCTTTGCGATTCCAAAGTCAACCAGCTTGACCACGGGCTGGCCATCTTCCGTGGTCACGAAGCAATTGGCCGGCTTGATGTCGCGATGGATCACTCCTTGGTCGTGGGCTGCCTTGAGTCCGCTGGCGATCTGAATCAGTAGTTCACATGCTCGTGACCATGGCAAGCGTTCGTTTGGGCTTTGTTTGAGAAGTTGCTTGAGATCCTGGCCGACAAGGCGCTCCATTACCGAGTATACCAGTCCATCTGTCGTCTCGCCATAGTCTAGATTTACGACGACGTTTCGATGTTGGACTTTCGATGCGGCCTGTGCTTCTCTCATGAAACGTTTTACGTAGTCTTCGTGTTCTGCATATGCAGAGCGTATGACTTTGACGGCGACAGATCGATCCAGCAAGAGATCCCATGCTTCGAACACGGCGCCCATGCCTCCTGCCCCGAGGATTTCGCCGAGGGCGTAGCGCCCATCGAGTAGCTCGCCGCTGAGGTCGTTCAACGGTGGTGTTGATTCGACATCCTCGGTGGGAACCTTGCTGTCTGGTTCGATCGGAACCGTGGGGGAAAGCTCCGGTCCGTGCGAGATGTCAGACATTGTAGGTTAAGAGAGTCGTGTTGTTGTCGTATGAGGGAGTGGTTTCGTGCGTTCGATGTTTCAGGCTTAGATGTGTAATTTTTCAGGCAGGCGTCTTAGTGAAGCTTGTCCTAAAAGTGACAAAGGTGCGATTAATCATCGCACCGGCACTCTTAGTCTAACGTAATTGTATGTTGCGACTGCTACCTGGCTTCCAAGGGGCGATTGGGCCATATGGGTGTAGGAAATCTTCGGAATACTCAAGGCCCGAGTTGGACGCTGCGAAGCAACGTAGGGACGGTGGCGTGTACCTCATAGGCTACGGAATTGGTGGCGGTAGAATGTCATGGGTCGCATGCGGATACCCACCATGAGGATAGATAGAATATAGGTTGATGTCGGAGAGCGAGAAGCGTGATCACGTGCGACGTGCAGATGTCTCCTAACGTCAGTTCTCACGCATCCCCGAGCCCACGAATACGCACCGAGGGATTGACGCACAATGTGACCGGGCGCAGGCCGGATGGCCGGGTGGCCTTGCCTCTTTGGTTGGGCATATAAACAGGAGGTGTTTCCGCCCGAGGTAGATCGCCATTGCTCCTTTCAGGAATCGTTCCATCGCCTAAGCGACGTGATTCCGGACGACCGGTCGACGACCAGTGTGGGTTCCAGTTATAGTACCCCGACCCGACCCAATCGTCCCGCAACCCGCAACCCTCCGCGCAACCCCCCCGTGCCCTCCTCCACCCAAGACCCCGACCCCCCCGTCACCGATCCCGCGACCCCCGCGGGCAACGACGATCCCGCCCAGCCCAGCGCCAACCCCGACGGTCGCGCCGCTCGGGCGGAGCGTCGTCGGGTCAAGCGTCGTCAGGCGATCCTCGCGGCGGCCACGCGGGTCTTTCGGGACAAGGGCTATCACCAGGCGTCGGTGCACGACATCATCGACGAGGCTCGGATCGCGCGTGGCACCTTCTACCTCTACTTCGCCAGCAAGCAGGAGCTGTTTGGCGAGCTGGTCGCCGAGTTCCTCCAGGCGTTGCGGACCCAGGTCAAGCGGATCTCGCTGGCTCACGGGGCGCCGGAGCCTCTCGATCAGCTCCACGCCAACTTCCGCCGGGTGGTGACCACGGTGCTCGCGCAGCAAGAGGTCGCCTCGATCATCCTGCGTCACCCGGTGGGTTTTGACGAGGAGTCGGGGACCAAGGTCAACCTCTTCTTCGAGCAGGTCTTGCAGATGGTCGAGGACGCGCTGCGCGTGGGCCAGTCGCTGGGCCTGCTGCGCGCCTGTGACATCCACATCGTGGCCGCCGCGTCCCTGGGCGGCCTGCGCGAGACCTTGTCCCGCATGCTGATGGCCGACGCGGGCGAGCTGCCCGTGGGCCCGCGCGAGTCGTTCCGCGATCCCACCACGCTCGCCGACGAGCTGATGGCGTTCTTCTTGCGCGGGCTGTTCAAGTAGCCAAGCCGGCCACTCCCACCCGCTTGCCCCGACACCCCATGCCGAACCCGAATTCCCGCCCCGCCCCATCGGCCCGCCGCCACGACCTCGACGCCCTTCGAGCGATCGCGATGCTCCTGGGCATCGTAATCCACGCCGCCTTCGCCATGCTGGTGGTCCCGTCCCCCACGGCGGATCTGGGCCAGTCCGAGTGGGTGATGCTGATAGTCGACGTCATCCACGGCTTTCGGATGCCCCTGTTCTTCATGGTCAGCGGGTTCTTCACCGCCATGCTGTGGCGCAAGCGGGGGCTCGGTGCGCTCGTGCGCCACCGATTCCGCAGGATCTTCTTGCCCTTCGCCCTCGGGATGGTGACCGTCTTGCCGCTCACCTTGGGGGCGATGTTCGTGGGCGGCGAGCGGGGGGCCAAGGTCGCGGCGGCTCGACCGGCACAGACGGACATCTGGACGGCGGCCGCCCGAGGTGATGTCGAGGCCATGAAGGCGCACCGGGCTGCCGGGGCGAACATCGACGAGCCCGACCCGTTCATGGTGAGTCGACCGCTGGTGTGGGCGGCCACCGGGGGCCACGTGGAGGCGGCCACTTGGTTGCTGGACCAAGGCGTCGACCTGCACGCCCAGGGGGACGGGGGCTTTACCGCACTTCATGCGGCCGCGCTCATGGGCCGGCCGCGGGTTGTTGCGCTGCTGCTCGCCCGTGGGGCGGACGCCAATGCCATGAGCCGCGGCATGACGGCGCTGGCGATGGCGGGCCCGAAAGCCGAGGACTGGGTCAGCATGCTCTCCTCCATGTATGGGGTCGAGCAGGACCCGCAGGCGGTGAGCGAGGGCCGGGCCGAGTCGGCTCGGCTACTGCGGCTGCACGATCCCGAAGCCGCCGACAGTGAGCCCAGCCTGGCCGATTCCATTGCGGCGATCCCCACCATGCACCTGTGGTTTCTGTGGTACCTGTGCTGGTTCGTCGCCGGATTCGTCGTCGTGGCCTGGATCCTCGAGCGAGTGTCTTGCCCCCGGCCTCCCGCCTGGTTGGTCCTGTCCCCGGCGCGCTACCTGTGGCTCATCCCGCTGACGCTCTTGCCGCAGCTGTTCATGGCTGGTTTCGGCCCCGGTCCCCCAGGAGGGCTGATCGTCGTCCCCAACGTCGTGATGGGCTACTACGCGATCTTCTTCGGCTTCGGCGCGCTCTACTACACCTACGATGATCCCGAAGGCCGGATCAGCCAGGAATGGCGTCTGGCCTTGCCGCTCGGTGTGCTGCTCGTCCTCCCGCTGGGGCTATGGCTCGACAGCACGCCCGAGCGGGACGACTGGGTGCTCTACTGCGTCCTGCAGGTAACCTACGCCTGGCTGATGATCTTCGGCTCGATGGGTCTGTTTCGGCGGTACCTGGGCCGAGAGCGCAATGCCATGCGCTACACCTCGGACGCGTCCTACTGGATCTACCTCGCTCACCTACCGCTGATGTTCGCCCTGCAAATGGTCATGCAATCATGGCCAGTCCCTCCGCTCGTCATAGTGGCGATCAATTGCGTGGTCACCACCGTGATCTTGCTGTTCATCTACGACAAGCTGGTGCGCTACCGCTGGCTCGGTCGCTTCTTGAACGGGCCCCGCACACGTCCGGCCGCAGCTCAGGCCCCACGGTAGGCCGCAGCTCAGGCCCCACGGTAATCCGCAGCTCAGGCCCCACGGTAGGCTGGCGCTACGCCCAACGTCGGCCCGAGGCCCGACGCACTAGTGCGTCGCCGCCCCCGGCCCCGCCACAAGGTACGCCGCCAGCCGCTGCTCGATCTGCGCTTTGGGCATCCCCGCCTCGTCTTCGTCCATGTCGTTGAGCTCGTCGACGATCCGCTCGATCTCCTCGCGGGCCGCCTCCTTGCGTTCATCGGCGACGAACCCGGAGAAGACCGTCTGTCCGGCGGCCGCCTTGGCGATCTCCCGCTCGCGGGCATGCTCCTCGAGGTCGGTGTAGAAGATGCTGTGGAAGGCGCGGTTGTAGTCGCTCTCCCGGTAGATCTCGAACATGGTCTTGTCGTCGGCCGCCATGGCGGTGGCGACCATGCCATCGCCTTGGGGCCGAGGCCAGGGGTCAACCCGGGTGGCGCCGGCGAGTGAGACAGCGCAAGCGCCCCGGTCGCCGGGCGAACGAGCCAGCGAGCGGGGAGCCGGGGTGGATCCCCGGGCACGGGCCGTGGGTGCCTCGGTCGCGCTGCTATGCTCCCCGCGCTCGGGCTTCACCCGTGCCCGGCAAGGAGCGACGGCCATGTGGAAGGACCTTCTCGATCGAGCCAAGCGTGTCGCCGAGGAGCACCTGCCCGAGGATGTACTAGAGGCGGGACGCAAGCTCGGGCGCAGCGTGGCGGCCCACGCCCCGGCCCCGCTGGCCGAGGTCATCAACTACGTCGCCGACGAGTCGGAGCAGGCCAAGGCCGAGGCCGAGGCCAAGGCGCGAGAGGAAGCCAGAACCCGGGCCGATGCGACGCCCGAGCGCAAGGCCCCAGAAGCCACCGACGAGGCATCCGCCACCACGGCCGACGCGGCCCAGTCCCAGCGCGACACCGTTCTCGAGCGCGCCAAGAAGTCTGCGCCCGATCCCGACGCCAAGCCCAGCCAGACGATCACGGCCGAGGTGGAGGCGGTCGGCAACGAGCCCGTCCAGAGCAGCAGCGCCCCGCCGTCCGAGGTCAAGACGGAGGTCCCCGAGCAATCGTCGCAGATCGGGCCGCTGCGCGAGGACCCCCGCGCGGTGCTCGAGAGGGTCAAGACCAAGGCCGAGCGCGGGCTCAAGCCCGAGGACCGCCTGGTGGTGATCTACGCCACGCCCGACGAGCAAGAGGACGTGGCGGCGATCGAGACGATCCTCGAGAAGGTGGAGGCCGAGGTACGACACAACGATCTACGCCGCGAGCCCCAGACCGCCCGGCAGCTCGCCAAGCTCACCGGAGTCATGGTCCCTCCCTATGTGTTCATCAACGGCCGGCACTGGGGCAACCGCTACGACCTCGAGTCGCTGGCGGCCTCGGGTGATCTTCCGTTGGTCGTGGCCAATCGTCTCGACGAGATCAGCGACGAGGCCCGCCGGATCGGGCACCTCCAACAGAGCTTCAGCGACGAGATCAGCGTGCAGAACATCCTCGCGCGCTGGCGGCAGGGGCACATCTTGTGCGTCGACGATCTCGACGCCTGGTTCGAGTCGGATCGCGATGGCGAGCGCTTCTACTACCAAGGAGGGCCGCGGCCGGTGGAGGACATGCCCGCGGTGGCGGCCGAGATCGTGGCCGCCGTCGAGGCCGAGGAGTACGAGGCGGTCTGGCAGCTCGAGCCCAGCGTGCACCTGCCGTGAGCGACGAGGCGGCGAGCCGTCGCGAGCGCCTACGCCGACACCTGCGGCTCATCGACCAGGGGGTGCGTCCGGTATCCCAGCGCTACGCGGCGCAGATCCAGTGCCGGCCGGGCTGTAGCGATTGCTGCCACCAGACCTTCGCCGTGTCCGAGGTCGAAGGGGCACTGCTGCGCGAGGGGCTGGCGCAGCTCGATCCGCCGAGCCGGGCGGAGATCGTGGCGCGGGCCCGGGCGTGGCGCCCCCAGCAGCGCGACCCGTGCCCCGTGCTCGATGCCGAGGGGCGTTGTCGACTCTATGACCACCGGCCCCGGATCTGCCGCAAGTACGGGATCCCGCTGTGGCACCCCGACCGGCCGCAGCAGGTGCGGTGCTGCCCGCTCAACTTCCGCGATAAGGCCGACATCGACCCCGAGCTGATCCTCGGGCCGCAGGCGGGCTGGGCCGAGGACTGGATCACGCTGCGATCGGAGCTGAGCTTGGGACCCCAGCGCGATCGACCGATCGCCGAGTATCTGCGCGATCCCTGATCTGAGCGCTCGTTCTCATCGCTCACTGGGCTCGCTCGTGTGGCGACTGCACGTAGGGGGGATCGGAGGGAGGACCCACGCGTCGGGTCTCACGCATCGGATCTCACGCATCGGGTGCCCGCGCCCACAGTGCTCGGACGCCATCGTCGGAGTCGACGAGTCGAAGCAGCGCCGAGTCCTGGACCGACGGCCCTACCGTACTCACCGTCGTGCGGTAGACCTCGCGCGGGGCTCCTTCGACGAAGAACACCAGCTCGATCTCGTCCCGCGACACGCCAACGGAGGCCTCGATCCCGCTGCGGTACCCGCGGACGTGCTCGGCGAGCACGCGAAGCAGCAGGGCGATCGTCAGTGAGACGGCGAAGCGCGGCGCGTCGAGGTAGAGCCGCTCGGGGATCACCGGCCAGGTGACGCCGCCGGCGCTCCGGGTGGCATGGTCGGCGATGGTCGACGCGATCTCGAGAGTCTCGGCCAGCGGACAGCGCTCCTCGCCCACTGCGTCGAGGCTGTGCTCCAGGCTCGTCAGGGCCCGCTGCATACGCGAGACCGTCGAGGCCAGGCTGCCCACCAGATCGTGGAGATCCTCGCGCCCGCTACGAGCATCCTCGACCAGCGAAGGAGCGTCGAAGAGGTGAGCGAGCGGTCGCTCACCACAGGCCAGCTGCTCCAGCAGCATCAGCGGTCGATCCAGGTCGATCGCGATGATGCGGGCCGCGGCCAGATACGAGGTCAGACCGGTGACGATGTTGCGCAGCTCGGCAAACGCGGGCATCGTCGCCTCCCGTAGCAGCCGCGTGGGGGGGTCGGCACAGACACCCGTACCCAGCGATGGCTCCACCCGTCGTCGCTCACCATCGGCGAGCGGACGACCGCGCGGACGATCGTGTCGAGACACCGGTTTTAGCGTAGCGTGCGAACCTACAACCGGGGTGGCTTCCCACTGCCACCCATGGTGGATCGAGGGTGATACTTTGGGCCGATCGCGGTAGACCCGATGGTCGGCCCGGGTGGTCACGGTGCTCTTTAGGACCTTGCCCCTAGGTGTAGGATAAAGCCTGAGGCCAATCGCGAGAACGCGCCGCGTTGGCCATCGTCGGGGATTCTGCTACGCCCCTGGTCGTGCGACCTCGCGTTGGTGATCGAGCACCTGCCTTTCGTTTGCCTGCCCACGACGGTCAGACCATCGAGGTGGGGGCGGGTGAGCGACCGAAGGTGATGGTGCTCTACTTCTACCCCGCCGATGAGACCTACGGCTGCACCATGGAGGCCTGCGGCTTCCGGGATGAGTACGAGAGCTTTGTCGACGAGGGAGCAATGGTCGTCGGCGTCAGCCCCGACAGCCTGGAGTCTCATCGGCGCTTTGCCGAGCACCACCGGCTGCCCTTCTCGTTGCTCAGCGATCCCGACGGAGCGCTGCGCAACAAGTACGGGGTTGGTCGCACGCTGGGGCTAGTCCCCGGGCGAGTGTCCTTTGTGATCGATCGGCAGGGCGTGATCCGCCACGTGTTCGACTCGCAGCTGCGCGCCCGCCAGCACGTGGGCAAGGCGCTCGGTGTTGTGCGTCGTCTCAGCGCCCGATGAGCTCGCACGGCGCGGGCATCTAGAACCGCAGCCCCGCCGCGAAGCCGGGCCACCAGCGGATCCGGACATCCTCGGTCTGGTGACTGCCGGTGATCCAGCCATAGCCGGGTCGGCTGACCTCGCGGTCGACCTCGTCGACCATCACGTTGAGGGTGGGCCCGCCCCAAACCGCGATCCGGGGTCGCAGCTGCCAGGCCACCATGGCTCGGACCTTGGCCAAGCTGGCGACCGGCGGCGCACCACGCAGGCCTTCGCTGACGATCCAGGCCGACGCGTCGGCCTCGAGCGCGACCTCGTCGTTGACCGGGAGGTGACCGCCAAAGCCCATGCCGGCCATCAGCGCGGTCCCGCGGCGCGAGCGGTCTTGCTCGGTGGCCTCGGAGCTCGAGGCGCGAGCGATGGGGTGCACTCCGCCGGCGAAGAAGGCGTAGGTGTAGTTGGCAGGCAGGCGGATGCCCGCGGTGATCGCTGCGGTGTCACTGCTCCAAACCTCAGCCCGAACGCCGCCCTTCTTGGTCACGGGGATCAGCGCGAACGAGGCGTCGGCTTCTTCGGCGTAGTTGACGAGCCCGAACTGCACGCCGCGCAGGCGTCCGCGGCTGAGGTTGAGCAGGCCGAACTGAGCACCGCGGGCCTCGTGGGTGTGGTTGAGCAGGCCGAGCTGAGCACCCCGCAGCTGGTGGGCGTGGTTGAAGCCGCTGGTGGCTTGGACACCCCGGTGCTCACCATGCGTGAGGTTGCCGAGCATCCCCCAGGTGACCCCGTGCGCGTCCTCGTCGACGATGGTCAGCCCCATGGCCGCGGCGGCCCCTTCGAGCCGGTCGACGCGGCTCCAGCCCAGCGCCACGCTTATCGTGTTGCGGACCTTCTGGCCGCGGTGCGCTCCGTTGATCGACAGCGGCGGGAACAGACCGATGTTGAAGGGGACGTGCTCGTAGGGATCGGCTTCGGCTTCGGCTTCGGCCTCGGCCTCGGGGATCTCCGGCGCGGGGCGATCCTCGGTGCCCGCCGCATCGACGACCTCCGAGGTCGTCTCGGTCGTCGTCGATGCGGCGGCTTCGGTGGGCTCGGTCGTGCCCGATTCGGTGGGCTCGGTCGGAGCGTCGGTCGAAGCGTCAAGGCTCGCGGCGGCCTCGGGCGCCGGGGCAGGCGCAGCGGGAGCAGGCGCCGCTGCAGCGGGCGCGGGAGTGGTCGCGGCGGTCTCGGGCGCGGGGGTAGGCGCGGGCGCGGGGGAGGTCACAGCCGGTGGCGTCGCCGGGGGAGCGGCTGCGGGCTGGGTCTGGGCGTGGGCCATTGCGGGCATGAGCAGGCCGGCCGCGAGGAGGGTGAAGGACAGTCGATCGGGGCGGAGCATGGCGCGTCGTGCTGCTTGAACACCGCGGCCGAACTCGAATGTCACCAGGTGCGCAAACTCCCCGGGATCGCCGCGATCGGGTCTCCATGGGCCCTATCGAGGCGTTGGGCGGCTGCGGGTGGGCCGCGCTATTGCCGCTCGGTCATGGTCGCGCTGATGCAACACGACGATTCATGACGTTTTCATGACGAAACGGTGGGGCGGCCATGACGGCACGGGCCGCGCGGCAGCGCATGGTGAAGACACCACCCAGTGAGGTCCACCATGACGAACCGAATTTCCACGTTGTTCATCTCCCTGTGCCTGGCCACCACCGCGTCCCTGACCGGCTGCGACAAGCCCGAGGCCAAGAACGCCGCCGAGGACAAGGGCAAGAAGGCCGAGGCCGACAAGGGCAAGAAGGCCGAGCCCGCGGCGAAGGCCCCGGCGGCCGAGGTCAAGAAGCCCGAGGTCGACGCCAAGGCCCCGGCCGGCGACGTCAAGCCGCCCGAGGGCGACGCCAAGGCTCCGGCGGGTGACGCCAAGGCTCCAGCGGGTGACGTCAAGCCGCCCGAGGGCGACGCCAAGGCTCCGGCGGGTGGCGCCGAGGCGCCCACCAAGTACCCACCCCCCAGACCCCACCCCGCCCCGACGCTGATCGAAGGGGGTCGCTCGCGGGATCGCTGGACCCGCGGGCGACCCCCTCGTCATTGGTTCAGCCGGTCAAGACGGGGGGATCGACCGGGGAGATCTCGGGCTGGGTCGATGGCTTGGTCGATGGCTTGGTCGATGGCTGGGTCGATGGCTCGGTCGATGGTTCGGTACCGTCGCTCGGCACCGCCGCTCGGCTTGGACCTCGAAGGGTCGCGCGTGGCAGGGACCGCCGGGCGACTTCCTTGCGAAACTGGGCGATCGGGAGATCAGCCTGCACCAGCCGTTCATCGTGGGCCTGCGTGGTCTCCCCTGGCGGTTGCGTGGCGACTACCCGCGTGTCTTGACGAACCACCACCCGGTTGAACAGGTCCATGACCGTGCAGACTGCTTTGGCGATGCCAGGCACGAGCAGGCGCCGGGTATAGGTTCGAAAGTACATCCGGGTGTGGGTCTCGTCGACGGGAGCGAACGCGATGAACCCACTCATCCGCTGACCACCGAACGGAAGATGCCAGATGTTGGCGAAGGCGAACGTGGTCGCGACGGTTGGTTGGCCTCGAGCGCCTTGCGGGTCGTCGACCCAGGTGATGATCCGATCGTCTTGGACCCGCGAGTGAACCTTGATTTGGGGGTTGAAGCCGGAGCCTATCGTCGTCCCGTGGATGAAGGGCAGATGCGCCCAGTCGAGCTGATTTTCCACGTTACGCATCCAGTTGACCTCGCTATCGACCGTGAACCCGCTGTGCTCGTAGCCGACTTCGAGCTCGGGAAACCACGGCACCGGCGGGTACTCGGCCCTCGCCTCGCCCCACCATAGCCACACCAAGCCGTGCTCCTCGCGCAGCACGAAGCTGCGCGTGGCCAAGTGTCGAGGGCGCTGGGCGTCGGGCCCATTGCACGGGACCTTCACGCACGCCCCGTCGCCATCGAAGCGAAAGCCGTGGAACGGGCACTCGATGCACCCGTCTCGTACCCGGCCGGCGCTCAGGGCGGTGCCTCGATGGGGGCACCGGTCGGTCACCGCGCGCACGACTGTGTCGGCGTCACGCCACAGCACCAGATCCAGGCCCAATCGCCGGGCCGCATGCGGCTTGCCGCGGCGAACCTCTTTGGCCTCCAGGATTGCATACCAACTGTCGATAGGAACTCTCATCGCGGTCCTCGTTCGGTGAGGGCTTGGTGTTTTTCTTATTGCACGTAAGATAAAAAACGCAATGAAATGGTCCTAGAAATGTTTTTCTCGCGAAATCCGGTATTCCAAGCGATATACTGAACTCATGGGGCGGCCAACCGGCAGCCGGAACCCTGGCTTCGAGCAAAAGCGCGCCCAGCTGGCCGAGGCCATACTGGAGCACCTACTGCGGACGGGGATCTCCCCGGTGTCACTGCGGGAGCTGGCGGCGGCGTGCGAGGTCACCCCGCCCACGCTGCGTCACTACTTCGGCGATCGCGACGGTGCGCTCGAGGCCGCGCTACGAGCCGCGCACCGGGCCGGCGAAGAGCACATGGCCTATACGATCGGGGCCGACCTCGGCGATGTCCGCACGGCGCTCGTCGCCACCCTGCGCTACCTGGTAGATGGCTGGGTCAACTACGGGGTCGGGCGGCTCAACGCGCTGGGGATCGGCGCCGGGCTGGATCACGAGCGCTTGGGCCCCGCGTACGTCGCCGAGCTTCTCGAGCCGCTGCTCCAGTCGTTCGAAGCGCGCCTGGCTCGGCACGTGGCGTCGGGGGAGCTTGCCGTGCCTAGCCTGCGGGTCGCGGCGTTGCAGCTGGTGTCTCCGCTGGTCATGGCGCTACTCCACCAGCACCAACTGGGAGGTCACGCCTGCCGGCCGCTCGATGTCGACGCGCTCGTCGAGCCACACGTCGACGCGTTCTTGCGGATCTACGCGGTGGCTTCGTCGTAGCTGAATCGTGGCCATTGTGGGAAGTGCGAGTGCTCGGCCGAGGGGTTACAAGGGAAAAGGAGCCTCTGCCGTGGTGTCAAATTGGACATTGTCCGCAATGCTCGTGAGTTCTTCGTCTTCTATGTCTCTCATCCCGTCGACAATGATCTTGATGAATTCTATATGAGTGCCTCCGAGAATGTTCTCTTCCGAGGAAAACCACTTGGCGGCGAGTTTCATCTGCCGATCATTGATCATCGTCGGCACGATCTTGCTAACGGGCACAGGGCCTGCACCTCTGTTCATGTAGATTTTTGAGATGTTACGCAGTGTTAGGTAGGCTTGCTTGATTGCGCCGACCATTGCATCTTCGGCGGCGAACTCGATCCCTGCGACTCTAGTTGCCTCGTTCGGCATTTCCTGTTCGACTAGCCGCCTGAGGAGGGTGTTTGCTCCTCTCCGCACGATGTCGTAGTCTCTCGCCAGCTGTTTGATATTATTGTATGATGCCTCTGGTTTCATGCCTGTCGTCCCTATCTTGGGCCTTCTACAAAGTACTTCCTCGAGTTGATGCAGTATGATGTTTCGATCGCCGCGCTGGAGTTGTTCTGTGCGATCTTCTCCGGCTTCACCGGTCTGCGCCATCGATTCCCGGTAACGTGCTTCATCACCGAGCTGAGCTTCTCGGAGGAGTCGGACGACGGACCGAAATATCCCTCCGCTGATGAACTGCATTGCGCGAGTTAGGTGATCGAGGTGTTCATCACCAATATCTTCTTGAATATGGCTCTTGAGGATCTTCTTCGTCTGCACGATTGGTAGTCGTGGAACGTGAAATCTGTCGGAGAACACCGAGCGAAGGTTTTCTGCGTGGCTTTCTTGGCCTGACCATCTTTGCGCGTGTTCTGGTCCGGCGATGAAGATGAAGGAAGCTCCTTGGGCGGTCAGTACCGTCTTGAGAGAGGCTACTGTGCGAGCTAAGAATGTAGGATCTGACTTGTCGGGAGGCTTTGCCTTGTCGTCTGATTTGGTGGGGCCAAGGCGTTCGGCAAGTCGAGCTGCCAATTTGTCCATATTGTCCGTTGTCTTGAGACTCGGCTGAGTGCTCGGAATATCGACCGCTTTGTCTAGTTCATCGAACACGATGACAGGGTGAATTCGGAGCATGTCGGTGCCGAAAAAGAACTTCTTGATGTCTCCAAATGTGCCCGCGAGCGACCGAAGAGACCGCTTGAGTACTCCCTCCCCGCCAAGTCGAAGCCGTGCTAGATCCTGAAGGAGCAGCTGTAGGTCGTCGCCTAGCTCTGTTTCGTCCGCACGCTCGAGCTCGACGGCTAATTCCCACGCAAGCTCGCGTTCCTGTCTCGCGGCCAGTCCGACCTGCCCTTTTTCGAGGCCTGCTCGGAAGCTCGAGACATAGCGGTCCTTCTCGAGGAGCTTTGCTCCCTTAGCCATCGAGCGTAGGTAGGCAAGCCGAGCATTTCTCACGAAGTCTGGATTTGCGTCCGCAAGCCCAGAATTGACGAGCCGAAAATAGAGCCGCCGGAGCGTTCGTGTCAGGATCTGGCGTGGGCTCAAGTGTGCTTCTGGTAGCGGGACGTGGACGTCGAGAAGCACGAGTGCTTGGTCGTTGATGACGCCCCTGCTTCTATTCGATATTGCTCTTGTAATTGCAGCTTTTTGCCATGTCCTTAGTTTCTCGAGACTCTCTTGAGCCTTCTGGGATTCTTCGTCGGTAAGTTCTTGATTTCTTCGTCTCTTCTTGCCCCAGCCAGGGACGAGGCGAGACAAAGGCGGTGCATCGTCGTCGGGAGTTGATACAGAAGACCACCATTCGGTCTCGGCCCACTCTCTCCATATGTCTCCATTCAAGATATGGCGTCTATATGTGTTCTTCGTGTTCTCAATGTCTTTGTCATCTTGGTAGTCGAGAGTGGTCCAATATGGGCCAAAGCGGGCCTCGACCGCCGCGTGGAATAGTGCAAAATTTACCAGTGATGTCTTGCCCGATCCACGTTCTCCCGTGACGAGAATGGTTGTCCCTCCACGATTGCGAGCCGGATTGATCATCGAGCTGAGCCTTAGTACCTCATGCTCGCGAGCTACGAACCCTTCAAAGGGAAAATTCTCGTCTATGCTAGGAGGAAGGTCGAGCCAGGAGTCAACATGAAATGGTCGACTGCGCCAAAGCACCGGATCTGAATCGATCATGGTGTTTGTTCCGGTGATTAGTCGATGCCCTGTCTTGACTCTGTGTTGTTATCGACTTCTGGATAAGAGAGACTGCTTGGAGATCTCGACAATTGCGTTGACTATGTTAGTGATACGCTTCTTGACGATGTAGATTGCTGGTGGATCTGAAAAAGACTCGTCTTCGCCGAGGAGAATTACGGGAACGTCTTCGCCAGCCCGCTCTCGTGCTGTTTCTATGGCATGGCGAAACAGTGTCGGAGATTCATAGGGGGGATTCAGTATGACGAGATCTTTTCGCCTGAGCACTCCTGGAGGGAAGAAATCCAGCATGCTGTACCCATGTGCATGAAGTTTTCCCTCGAGTTGGGCGCGGCTCTTTGCTGGCACGCCAAGCACGACCGCCGTTCTGTCTGGGGTCGCATGTGCTGCGCTGAATTCCGCCGAATCCATGGCGAGTAGTGTAAGGCCAGCAACTAGGCGCAGCAAGCCGGGTTTGGAAGGTCGGTCACTCGGCAAGGGCCCCGCCGGTGCTGAGATATTCCCTGATGATCCTCTATGGCCCAAGGGCGAAGTCTCGAGGGCGCGATTAGAAGCGTCCGAAGCGGTGGAGTTCGGCGCATTTGATGTTCCCGAGGACAACTCTGTTTCAGAATGAGACGAGTCGCGATGTTGGTAGCGTCTGCCGCATTGTTTACAGTACGTTCGTTATTGCTGGCGCAATAGCTATTGCCAGGGACAGAATCGGCCTCTTTTGATATGTAAGATATATGCGTACATTAGTCTACATTATAGAATCGCGATGCTGGTGCAATTATCTCTCAAGGTGATTTTTATGCAACGAACACTGTGCATTTTGCTTACAAAATACAGCGATTTATGGGAATTTTTGGGCGTGCGCATCTGCCGCCAGATAGGAGACTCAAAGAGGATAGTTCATGTTCTTCCGGGACACGATTGCTCTTTCAGCAAGGGGCAGGTGCTTATCCGGCAACGAGAGGCCAGCGCTTTGCGTGATCAATCCTCGTATGATCCGTCATGCTCGTGCCTAGAATTCCGAAGGAATCAAAGGGATGGAGATGCTGGTCTTGGCGCTCATAGGCGGTTATCACAGAACAGACTTGCCTACTTGTATGATGATGCCTAGCCGCGCATGGTGAACCCTCGTGCGGTCAGAAGGTCATCGGCGCCACTCGGGCCAGAGGCGCGAACAGAGCGTTGATCGGTCACCCTTGAGTACTGAGAGCGAAAGCATGTACCGCAGGGCGTTGTTCTTCGCGCACATGGGCTCACCATGGGTCTCTAGAACGATCATCAGGTGAATTACCGACCATGGATGTATTGCGACTCAATCGAAGATCGCGAGGCTCGTCCCTCAGGACGGAGCGCTGCTCTTCGCTAGCGCCGCGTCGATTGCCGCTCGGAGCGTTGATTCCTTTTGCAGCCCCTCAAAGCGCTGCTCTCCCACGAAACAAGTCGGCAACGCCCGAACCTTGGCTTGCCGAGCAGCCTCGTCATCGCGTTCGAGCTGCTGGTCGGGTCGCTCCGAGGCCAGGCACTCTTGCAGGGCTCCCGGGTCGAGCCCTACCTGATCGGCGCACTCCTGGCATGTGCTCTGGGTGAGGGCATCTCGGGCAAAGAGCGCGTCGGCCATGGCCTTGCCGCGCCCTTGCTCTTGCGCGCAGCAGGCATAGCGGGCGGCCTCGCGGGCGTGAGGGTGCATGCGCAAGGGCCAGTGCTTGTAGACCACCTGAACACGATCGCCATAGTCGTCGAGGATCTCGGCCAGCCGCCGGTGCTGGCGGCGGCAAAACGGACACTCGAAGTCGACGAATTCCACGATCGTGGCCTGACCCTCGGCCTCGGCTTCGGCAGAGGCCGCGATCGCTGGGGCCGGTCCGCCGATCACCGGAGGTTCGGGCTCGGTATGGAGCACGGACAAGAGCACCACGGGCACCGCGAACCCCAGGCCGGCGGCCCCGAGCACGGGCCCGGGGCGCAGGCGGATCGCGGGATCGGCCAGTCCGGGTACGATCGCCAGCCCCGCCCCCAGCGAGCACACGTCGACCACCACGCAGTAGGGGCACCATGCTCCGATCACCGCCCCCTGCAGGGTCAGCAGGGTGAGCCCGGTGGCTACGCCGCCTACGGCCAGCGCGCCCAGCACCACGCGCGTGCGCAGCCGGGGGACGAGCACGGCCGCAGCCAGGGCCGCGAAGTAGGCCAGGCCCAGGTAGGGCAGGGGGATCCCCGCGAAGCGAGAGTATTGCGAGGTTCGTACCGCATCACAGCCGCCCTCGGGGCCACACGCGCCCGCCCCGGGCATCAGGTACAGATAGAGCATCAGCGCGCTGGTCCCCAGGCCCACCAGCGCCAAGGTGAGCACCACGGGCGCGACGACGTGGCGGCGATGAGGAGAGGTCGGGGCGTTGGGCTCGGACATGGCAAGGCTCCGGGATAGGGCACCACAACCGAGGCCGCGGGCTCCGTATTTCCGCCGATCGTCAGCGCAGTTGCTCGGGAGGCTCACATGGAGGTCCGACGGGTTCGGGCCCGCGGGCGGGCTTTACGCCCCATTCCGAGAGGGTGAGCTCGTCGTAGCGTCCGGTCGAGACGAACACCTGATGCCACGCCTCGGGATCGTCCATGTCGTCGAGGGGGCCCGGAGGGATCACCACCAGCCCATCCAGGCGATCGTCGTAGATCACAGCGTCGACCTGGGCGCCGTTGACAAAGGCGCCCAGCAGATAGGGGCCCACCGCATCGGCGTGCCAGGGGATCGGATCGATCCAGCGCTCGTTGGTCCAGCCGTCGGTCCGGGACCAGGCCACGTCGATCGCACACCAGGGCGCATCGGTTCGATCGGGGGATTCGGCCAGCCACGCCCGGTGCACCTGGATCACCCGCGGGTTCACGTCGGGGATCTCGCGCAGGCGTATCTGGTCGAACCGGGGCTCGGAGGTATGGGTCCAGCCGGGAGGCTCGACGAGGGCGGCGAGCGGGTCGTCCCATCGGGCGGGGCGGGCCACCGTGAGATCGACCTGCGCCTTTGCGGGGATCCAACGAAAGTCGACCGGGATCGTGTCGGCCACGATCCCGATCTGCGCCCACGGTTGCTCGGGGCAGTCATTGAGGCGGTAGCCCACGACTACGGTGTCGGCGGCGCCCGGGTAGGTCCCGACCACGGGGGCCCCCACGGAGGCGCGGCAGGTGCCCTGGGGGCCGACCAGCCACACCGAACGGGTCGGGGGCTGCAGGCCGAGGGCTTGCACCTGCGCGGCGGGGACCTCGACGCCTTGGTAGGGCTCGGGCGCGGTCCGACCAAAGGCGAGGCGTCGTAGTTGCTGCCAGGTGCGGGAGGCCGGGCCCACCGGCTCGATGTGGTGGGCGATGAGGACGGGCCCGTCGGCGAGCAGGCGCTCGGGGAGGGCATGCTCGCGAGGGGCGGGGTCATCGGCGAGCGCGCCCCGGCCCACGAACACGAAGCGGGCTCGTCCCAGCGCCTGGCGACCCGCCCCCTCGATCCGCTCCGCGTCGGCGATGGGGTAGGGCACATTGAGGGCCGGGGCGTCTTCGCTGGGGACTTGGCTCAGGCGATCCGCGGGACGATCGCACGAGGGGGCGAGGGCCAGCACGAGGGTCAGGACGACCACGGGATCGAGCCACGGCCAGCGGGTCACGGCGAGGGCTCCTGGAGTGACGGGGATGGGGACGGAGGTGGAGGCGAGGGGGCCGGCGCGGCTCGGCGCGACGTTGGATGCTCCTGTAGCCAAGCCTCGATCTCGGCCCGATAGACCTCGTGGGCCGGCGAGTCTTCGAGCCGGGACAAGGTGGAGGTGGCCTGCTTGCGGGCGCGGGGTTGCTCGCCCGCCTGCCACATCAGGGTGGCCAGCAGGACCTCGGCCTCGGCTCGCTCGGCCGTGGTCGGCTGGGCCAGGTCTTCCGGATCGGTGGGAAAGGGCAGCGAGTGGAAGGGGGCCAGGACCGCCTCGAGGATCTCACGGGCCGACGACGCGTCTCCAGAGCTCTGTTGGGCGTGAGCCACGGCCAGCCCCAGGCGAAACACGTCGGGGCGAGTGGCCGCGGCCGCGCCGCCCAGGGCATGGTAGGCGTGCTCAAGGTGAGGCCGGGCCGCGGTCGGGTTGCCCTCGGCGACCAGCAGGGTACCCAGGGAGCCCTCGAGATCGGTGCGCAGACCCTCGTGGTTCATCTCGTTGGTGCGGATCAGCTCGAGCGCTCGCTCGAGGTGGGCCCGGGCGTCGGCCAGCTTGCCCCGCAGGCGTTCAACTCGGCCTAGTCGCTGGAGCACGGGCACCGCGGCCGGGTGGTGTGGTCCCAAGATGTCGCGGATGACCTCGAGCGCGGTCTGCAGCGGGGGGAGGGCGTCGTCGAGCTCGCCGCGAGCTCGCAGCACGTCAGCCTGTCCCAGCCACGCCGGGAGCAGGCGGAGGCGATCGGGATCGGTTCGGGTCTCCTCGTGCTCGATCGCGGCGTGGTAGTGGGCCAGCGCCTCCGCGGGTCGCCCCGCGATCCGCTCGGCGTTGCCGCGGGTGATCTCCAGCGAGGGCCGCAACCAGCTGTAGTGCTTGCGCACCACCAGCGCCTCCACGTAGTCGCCCAGCGCGGACGCCTCGATTGCGCGCCCTTGCTCCGACAAGGCGTCCATGCGCGCCAGCCACCCATGGGTGGCCAGCATCGGCTGCCCCGAGCCCAGCCCCGCCGCGGCCGCCTCGTGTAGAGATGCCTCGGCCTTCGGATCCCCGGTCGCGTGCTGGGCCCGCCCCAGCAGCAGCAGGGCCCGCGCGGCCAGAGCATCGTCGCCCACATTGACGGCTCGGGAGCGGACGCGGGTCAGATCCTCGATGACCGGCTTGATGTCCCCCAGCATCATGCGGGTCTCCAGCACCGAGAGATCGCCGTGCAGCGTCTCCACCTCGTCGCGGTGCTCCTCAGGTGGCGAGCCCATGGCGACCAGGGTCTCGGTGTCGGTGCATTGCCGGGGCGGCGGCAGGTACCCGGCCAGGGTGTGGGCGTGGTCGACCATGGGGCCGTCGAGCGTGGCCAGCACGTCCAGCGAGGATTCGAAGCCGGCGAGGTGACGCTCGAGGCACGACAGGCGCAGCTGATACTCGCGCTCGGACGCGTCCTCCCAGACCCGCGTGGCCAGGCACGCGCGCTCCGACAGATCGCGCCACTCGTCGGCCCATGCGTCGAGCTTGGACTCGGTGTACTGCCACGTGGGCTCGGCCCAGTGTCGCCCCGAGGTGCTGAAAGCCTCGTGGATCGCCTCGCGCCGCTCGGCGCTCCAAACCACGGCGAGGACGCTACCGGCCCCCGTGTCCTCGCACGCGGCGCGATCTGCCTCGAGCTGGACCGCGATCAGCCCCCCGACCGCCGCCAGGCCCCCGACCGCCGCCACGCCCCAGATCCAGCGCCGGCGGCTGGCCGCGGGGTCGCGCGCCAGCTCTCGCAGCAGCGCCTCCATCGACGCGAAGCGGTCGTGCGGCCGCGGGCTCAGCCCGCGCACGAGCACCGCCCGCAGCCACGCGGGAACGCTCGACCCCTCGGGGGCGGGGCGGATCTTGTGCTTGGCTGCTTCTAGCGCGATCGCCCGCGGTCGGTTGCCCGAGAACGGGCGCTCGCCGTAGAGCGCCTCATAAAGCGACACGCAGAAGCTGAACTGATCCGAGCGGGCGTCGCCATAGCCGGTGAGGTGCTGCTCGGGCGCCATGTAGGCCGCCGTGCCCTGGGCGTGGAGCGGTTCTTCGCCATCGTCCACCGACTCGCGACCCTCCAGCGACACGCGCAGCTGAGAGATCTCGACGTCGTCGTCTTCTTCTTCGATCTGGGCGGCCAGGCCGAAGTCCACCACCACCAGCCGACCTTCCCTGCCCATGATGACGTTGGAGGGCTTGAAGTCGTGGTGCATGATGCCCTGGGCGTGGGCCGCGGCCAGGCCTCGCCCCGCCTCCCGAAACACCCGCAAGACCTCGGGCCAGGGGAAGGGATCGTCACGGGCCTCCATCCAGTGCCGCAGGTCGATGCCGTCGATGAACTCGGTGGCCAAGAAGACCCAGGGCCCGTACACGCCCGTCTCGAGGATCTGCTCCACGCACGGGTGGGAGATCTTGGCGGCGGCCTGGGCCTGGCGAGCCAGATCATTGCGTCGGGTCTTGACGTCGCCTTCGCCACCGCCCGGGTGGAACAGCTTGAGGCTGATCTTGCGGTCGCCCTGGGGATCGTAGGCGCCGTAGACGATCTCGCTGTCTCCTCCACGAACCTTGCCCAAGATCACGTAGCGGCCCAGCTGGGTGCCGCGGGGTAACGACTGGACGTTGTAGTGCCCAGCGGACTCGCCGGGCTCTTCGTGCGCTGCGCTGGCGGCGTCCGGTGGATCTTCGGACGCCGTGGCGCGCGGGAGCTCGACCACCGCCGATCGCATGGACTTGTCCTCCCGATCGGGGGACAGGCCCTCGACCGCCAGCAGGCCGGAGAGATCCTCGGATGTAGGGCCGTCTTTGGGTGGCCGGGGTGGATCGGTGCTCATCCGCGAAGCCCCATGATAGCCACAAAACCCCCCCACGGCGTTCGTGGCCCCGGGGCCGCTCTGGGGCCGCCTGGCTTCCCCAATAGCTCACATACGCACCGCGGCCTTCCCCGGGGCTGCGCGGTCTCCAGATCCTCGCGTCGACCTTCCGGGGGCTGGGCCGGGTTGTTGCCCCCGGCCCCCATCATGCGGATCGGATCCACCGGGGATGCACGCGGGAGCCGGTGTCCATCGCGGTTGCGGGCCGGGCTGCGCCCGACCCCGCGGGTTCACAGCGAGAACGCGCCTTCGCGCATGGTGAGGACCTCGTAGCCGTGGTCGGTCACCAACAGGGTGTGCTCGGTCTGCGCGGAGAGGCGGCCGTCGCGGGTGACCGCCGTCCAGCCGTCGTCGAGCACCTGGCACTCGTGGGTGCCTTGGTTGATCATCGGCTCGATCGTGAAGGTCATGCCTGCCTTCATGCGCATGCCCGTCCCGCGACGGCCGGTGTGGGTCACCTGCGGTGCCGTGTGGAACAGCTTGCCGATCCCATGCCCGCAGAAGGCTTCGACCACCCCGTAGCCGTGCTCGCCCTTGGCGTAGGCTTGAATCGCGGCTCCGATGTCGCCGATCCGCTTGCCGTGGGCGACCTCCTTGATGCCCAACCACATCGAGTGGCGGGTCACATCGACCAGCTTGCGGGCCTCGTCGCTGACCTCACCCACCAAGAACATCTCCGAGGTGTCGCCGTGGTAGCCGTTGAGGATCGTGGTGATGTCGATGTTGATGATGTCGCCCTCGGCGAGGGTACGGTTGCCGGGGATCCCGTGGCAGACCACCTCGTTGATCGAAGTACAGATCGACCGCGGGAATCCCTTGTAGTTGAGCGGAGCCGGGATCGCGTCGTGCTCGAGGATGAAATCGTGGCAGCGGCGGTCGAGCTCGTCGGTGGTGACCCCGGGCTTGACGAAGGGCTCGATGAACTCGAGGACCTGGGCGGCGAGCCGCCCGGTGGCTCGCATCTTCTCGATCTCACGCTTGCTGTGGATATGGATCGCCACGGTGATTCGAGGTGAGTTGTGGACCGCGGGCGGCCCGGTCGCAAGGCCCCCCGGTGTGAGGGCGGCGCAAAAAAACGCGCCAAGGCCGCTATTCGCCCTTCGCTGGCGACAATGCCCCGCCTGTGACAGGCTCCAGCGCGATGGCCGGCCCTGTCCTGGCCCCCGAGGTTCCGCCGCCCGGCGCCGTCTTCGACCGCCTGGCGCAGCGACGGCTCGTCGTGGTCAGCGGCAAGGGCGGCGTAGGTCGAACCACGATCGCCGCCCTGCTGGGGCTGGCGATCGCGGCGCGGGGTCGTAGGGTCCTGGTGGCGACGACCGGCCACGACGATCGCCTGGGCTGGATGCTGGGCGCGCCCGCCCTCGAGCCCGCGGTCCACGCGGTCCACGAGCGCCTTCATATCCAGCGCTTGGTGCCGCGGGTGTGCCTGCGCGAGTACGGGGCCATGGTCGTGCGCAGTGAGCGCGTCTCCGCGGCCGTCTTCGACAATCGGATCGTGCGGCGGCTGTTGCAGGCGATCCCGGGGCTCGATGACTTTGCCGTCTTCGGTAAGGCGTGGCACGAAGCCGCGCGCGGCGAGACCTACGACACCGTGGTGTTCGACGGTCCGGCCACCGGGCACCTGCTGTACACGTTGGGTGTGCCCGCGGCGATCTTGCGCGCGATCCCGGCCGGGCCGCTGACCAAGGAGGCCCAGCTCATCGTCGATACCCTCACCGATCCCGCCCAAACCGAGGCCGTGCTGGTGGGGTTGCCCGAGCAGTGGCCGCTGACCGAGCTCGGGGAGCTGGGGGCCGCCCTACGGCAGCAGCGGGAGATCGCCATCGAGACGATGGTGGTCAACGGGATCTGGCCCCGCGGCGGGCCCCCGCTGGTGGCCCCGGACAAGGGACTCGATCCCGACGAACTGGTGGCCTCGACGTTTGCGATGGCGCGCTCGATCGGCGATGCCGGTCGACGACATCGAGAGATCGTGCAGCAGTGGTGTAGCAGCGAGGCGGCCGTGCGCTGTGGGGTCCGGTCGGTGCTCATGTTGCCGTGGCGTTGGGAAGGGCTGTGCGACCGGGCCGCCCTTGAGCATCTGCTCGCGCAGCTCGAGGGCGGCGCGATCGTCGACCATCAGGTCGTGGCTTGACCACGACATTCGGGGGGCGCACCGGCCGCCGAGTCAGGCGGCCAAGACCTCGTCGAGGGTCGCCGCGGTCAGGATCTGCTCGGCCCACGCGTCGATCTGCTCCGGCTTGGCCGTGGTGACCCGGGCTCGAATGGACGGGGACACAGAGCCAAAGCGTAGACCGAGTAGCTTGAGCAACAGGGTGGCTTGGCCCTTGAGCTCGCCCTCCGCCTCTCCCTCGACCCGGCTGGCCGCGATGTGCATCTTGTAGATCATCTCGGAGTCCTCTCTCGCTCGAGGAGCTGGCGACGAACGGAGGGATCGAGCGAGAGCTGCTCGAGGGTATTCTTGGCGATTTCCATGATCGGATCCTCCTGGGCCAACCGGTCGAGTTCGGCTTCGTCGCGTGCCGCGAAGAACCGAGCCCAACGTCGTACTCTTGTAGCATCTTCATCTTCATCCGTCTCATCCTCGGACGGGATCGCCGACAGCTGGATCAAGTGGATTGCGAGGTGATCGGTCAGTCGCCGGTTCGTATGGCGTTCGCGTAGCTCGAACACGGAGTGGAAGCGATCAAGCGCGGGCACCATGGGCTCGGCGAGCCAAATGATCCCAATCGTGGGCGTGAGCAGGTGGTACTTTTCACCTCGGCGAAGCTGGTTCGAATAGTCCCGGGCCACGTAGTAGATGAAACGAGCAATCAGCGCGGGAACGGTACATCTTTGCATCTCCAGGTCGACCCGGGAGCGGTCAGCGAGCATCGCCCGGATGTCGAGGACGATCTGTTTGTCGCCAGCTAGCTCTCCGGGTATGCCTGGATTGAGGATCGCGGGCTCCCCGACAGGTCGAGCCAGGATTCCTTGCAGCATGTCGCGCAAGAGCACGGGCTTCCGGGTGAGCAGGAGCTTGAATACGACATCAAGCGTGGGGTCGAGGTAGGGCAACGGTCCTCTATCGACCACCGGAGCCCGACCGTTGCATTCGAGCCGACCCCAGGGGCCACGGAATCCCGACGTGCGCGTACGCCGTGGCTCGTGGGTCGGCTCAGGCCTCGGCAGCGGGCGCCGCGATCTCCACGAGCAGCTGCCCGGCTTCCACGGTGTCCCCCGCCGCCACCGCGACTTGGCGCACCGTGCCGGCGGTGGGAGCTCGGACCTCGTTCTCCATCTTCATGGCCTCGACGATGAGCAGGGGCGCATCGTGCTCTACCGCGTCGCCCTCGCTCACCAGCAGCCGGACCACGCGACCGGGCATGGGGGCGGCCACGCGTCCTCCGCCCGTTCCGCCACCGGCGCTGGCCATGGCCGCCTCGAGCGCGGCCTCGCGGGCGCTCTTGACCTCCACCGCCATCAAGGTGCCGTCGACCATCGCCTGGTGGGGGCGCCGACGGGGCACCAGGTGCACCGTGTGCATGGGGCCCTCGCCCGTGCCGACGAGCATGGTGTCGTCAGCGCCCAGCTGGACCGAGCACGGCGCGTCGTCTACCCGTATCGTCACCGGATGGCCGCCCTCGTCCAGCTCGACGGAGACTTCGTGCTTGCGGCCCTCGACGGTGACCTCGAAACGCTGCGCGCGACCCACGGCGGGGGAGCGTAGCAGACGCGACGCCCGTGTTGGGATCGGGTGGGTCGGGCCGGGTTCGTGGTAGAACGCGCTTCCGTGACCACGGTGGGCCAAGCGCTCCAGATCCCCGCGACGCGGCGCGTGTGTCTTTGCATGGGTCCCGGAGGCGTGGGCAAGACCACCGTGGCCGCCGCCCTGGGCCTGGCCGCCGCGGGGCAGGGGCGCCGGGTGATCGTGGTGACGATCGATCCCTCGCGCCGGCTCGCCCAGGCGCTGGGGCTCGATCCGGCCCAGGGCTCGGCGCGCGGCAGCATCGTGCCCGTGCGGGCGCCCGGAGGGATCGAGCTCGACAGCCTCGTACTCGACACCCGCTGGGTCTTCGACGAGATCGTGCGGGCGTACTCGCGCGACGAGGCCACGGCCCAGCGCATGCTCGACAACCCGATCTACCAGGCGACCGCCCAGCATCTGGGCGGGGCGCTCGAGTATGCCGCGACCGCGCGGGTGCATATGCTGCACACCGAGGGGCGCTGGGATCTCATCGTGCTCGACACCCCGCCCACCGCCAACGCGATGGACTTCCTCGACGCGCCGGGTCATCTGCAAGAGCTGGTCAACAACCCCGCCGCCCGCTTCTTGGCCGGGACCGGTCGGCTCGGTATGAAGCTACTGGGCTTGGGGGGCGGCGTGCTGCTCAAGACCTTCGAGGCCATGGGCGGGGGGTCGTTCGTCGCCGAGCTTGGTGCGTTCCTCAAGGAGTTCGGCGCGGTGCTCAGCGAGTTCCGCCGCCGGGCCGGCGACCTCGACGCGCTGCTGCGGTCGTCCGAGACGGGTGCGGTGCTCACCACCGCCGCCACCGACTTCTCCGCGCGGGAGGCCGAGGCGTTCATCGATGCGATCGTCGAGCGGAAGATGCGAGTGGACGGCATCGTGCTCAACCGGGTGCTGCTCACCCACGCGCCGCTACCCGCCGCTTCGGTGCTGCGGCCCGCGGTCGCGGCTCAAGTGGGCGAGGACGCGGCCGATGCCATGGTGCAGGAGGTCAGCGAGCTGGTGCAGGGGGCGCGTGTGCAGAGCGAGCGGGCGCACCGGATCTGGCAACACCTGCAAGAGCGCTACCCGCGGGTGCCGGTGGCGATCCTGGAGCGGCGAGATCCCCCTCCGGCCGAGCTCGCCGAGCTCGTGGAGATGGGGCAACGGCTGCTCGCCACGCCAGGCTGAAGGGGGGCTATTTATGCCGAGGCCGGCTCGGGATGCGCGACTTCGTCGCGCCCGGCCTCGGTCTTGCCCCAAGTCATACTATGCCGAGGTCGGCCGGGCTCGGTCTTGCTCACTATGCTCAGCTCACTCGGTGAGGCTTGCTCGCTCCTGGCTCGGCGTGGTCCAGTCCTGATCTAGTCGTCGCACCACCGCGGTGGCGCCCCAGGCTTCGTAGGCTTCTCGGGCCGCCGCGAAGGCAGCGTTGGCCACCAGCGACTGGCCTCGGCGCTTGGCGAGTAGAGCCAGGCGCTCCGAGGCCAGCCCGAGCAGTCGGGTGGTCCCATGCGTGGTCGCGGCCGTGCGGGCTCGTTCGTATGAGGTCACCGCGTCGTCGTATCGGTTCGCGAGCGCGGCCCGCTCGCCTTCGACGATGTCGAGCATGGGCTGGTAGTTCTCGGGGCAGCGCTCGGCCCAGCGGCGCGCGGTCGATCGGAACCGGCGCATCGCCCTCTTCATACGCCGGCGCTCGGCCGCGCTGCTGCGCGCCCATCGTTCGGCCATCACGATCGTGCTGATCATCGCATAGCTGGGGGCGTGCCACAGGGTCCCTATCGTGCGCTCGTAGTTGCGCACGAGGGTGCCGACCAGGCTCCATGCGTGCTCCGGGTCGCCCAGCAGGACCGCGACCTCGATCTGCATCACGGTGACCGAGGCGGTGGCGATGACCGCGATCTCGGCGGGGCCGTCGTAGAGGCTGATCATGCTCTGGCTGCTCTGAGCCTCGGTCTGGCCCTGGATTAGCGAGCGGGCGTAGTGTCGACACGAGGAGGCCAGGTAGGTGACCCACGACAGCTTGAAGCCATCGTGGCGGGCCGCGAAGGCGTCGAGGAAGTCGACCAGGGCGGGCAGCGAGATGCTGGCGCTGCAGCGGTTGCTCGCGCAGGTCATCCCGATCGCCTCGACCAGGGTCTGCGGCGCGACCTCGGCGGCGCGCTCGTAGATCTTGTGGTCGATGGCGAGCACCTGATCCATCGGGTACACGGTATTGAGCACGCTGACGACGATCGCCTGCGGCCCGTACTGCGCGAAGGTCGACAGGGTGCGATCGTCGGCAAAGTTGTGCACCGCTTCGCAGAGCTCTCGCGCCTGCTGCACCTTGCCGCGGGCCGCGGCCGACATGGCCAGCGCCGATAGGGCCACGCCGGCGCCGTCGTGAAATCCGTAGCGGGCGAGCAGGCGGCCGTGGAGCCCCGCCAGCGCCAGGTGGAGCTTGACGTCGAACATCATCGAGTACGTACCGGCCGCGGCCAGGATGTCCATGCCGGCCCGGATCCGCGTGTCCTCGATGGGCGGCAGGGCGCGGACCTGGGTCGGGCCCGTCTTCCACACCGATCGCCAGCCGCGGGCATACGACCACAGCGCCCGCAGCCACGAGGGGCGCCGGGGCGCGGGGAGCCCGATGTGTTCGAGGGCGTCGAGCCCAAAGTGCACGCACTCGGCCAGGCGGGCCCGTAGCGAGAGGTTCCAGCAGTACCACTGGGCAATCCGGCAGTAGTCCTCCGTCGACAGCGACCAACCGAGCAGATCGTGGATCGCCGCGTCGCCCTCGCTGTTCTCCAGGGCGAACTCCACCTGGGCCCGCCCCAGCGCCACCGCGACGCACAGATCGTAGTGCCCCCGGCCCTGGCGAGCCTCGGGCAGCCAGGGCTCGACCAGCTCGTAGGCGGAGTCCAGGTAGCGCTGGGCCGCGATCCAGGCCGTCGACTCCAGGGCGCGCTGTCCCGCCCGATGGTTGAGCTTGGCCAGCTCGAGTCGCTGCGCGGCGGGCAGGGTGCCAAGCGGTGGCATGCCCGCGTCAAGCTGGTTGACCACCGCGAAGATCTCCTCGCCGGGTGGATCGCCGGCATGGTGGGCCAGCAGGTGCTCGCCGATCCGTCGGTGGAGCCGCGTGCGGTCCTCGGTGGCCATCGCCTCCAGTACGCCCTCGCGTACCCGGTCGTGGGCGGCCTCGACCCGATCGTCGTCGTCACCGCGGCCCTCGTCGCGGACCAGCAGGCCCAGCTCGCCCAGGGCATCGAGGGTGGCCTCGGTCGCGGGGGCGCACAGCTCCAGGGCTAGCCGGGTGGGCAGGGGGCGGCCGAATGCCGCCACCAGCTCGAGCAGTCGCTGCGCGTCGCCGTCGAGATCGGAGAGGCGGCGCACCATGATCTGGTCCAGGTTGGAATCGGAGGTGTCGAGCGCGGAGCCGCCCAGGGCCATCTGGGCGATGAAGAAGGGGCTGCCCCGGGACCGCAGGGCGATCGTCTCGGCGCGGGCCTGGCGGGGCTCTGGATCGGCGGGGCCCTCGGCGCGCAGCAGCTCGGCGGCCAGCGCCTGGGCGTCGGCGGCCGACAGCGCGCCCAGCTCGATCGTGCGGGTGCCCGGTCCCGCGAGGATCTCGTGGGTGACCAGCTTACGCAGCGCCTCGGACTCGGAGGTCTCGCTGCGATAGGACAGCACCAGCAGCAGCGCCGGGGCCTCGGGTGGTCGGACGAGCGCCGACAGCAGGCTGATGCTGTCCTGGTCGGCCCACTGAAAGTCGTCGACATGGACCACCAGCGGTCGCGGGTCGGCGAGCGCCGACAGCAGCTTGCGCAGGGTCGACGCTCCCAGCGAGCGGACCTCGTTCAGCTCGAGCGGTAGGGACTGGGGGGGCTCCCAGATCTCGTCGAGCACGGGGAACAGGCGGATGAGCGCGTCGAGATCCGCGGGGTAGAGCTGCTGGCGCTCGTCGCTCGGAAGCTGGCGCAGGTAGGCCGATAGTGCGTCCACGACGGCGTCGATCCCCTTGTAGGGCACCGCCTCGCGCTCGCGGCAGCGGCCGTGGAGGACGATCGCCTCGGTGTCTTGAAGCTCGGCGCGGAACCGGTTCATCAGCGCCGACTTGCCGTCTCCGCTGCGGCCGCGCAGGTGGACGATGACGGGCGCCCGTCGCCGCCCGACCTCGCCGAGCGCCTCGTGCAGCGCGGCCAGCTCCTCGGTGCGGCCCACGAAGATCGGCGCGGGACTGGAGGTGGGGGTCTCGCTCGCCCGCAGGTACTCCAGTAGCTCTCGCCCGCCCGGGCGCGCCTCGGGGTCACGGGACAAAAGGCGCATGCACAGGGTCCGTAGCTCGTCGGGTAGCCCCTCGACGCCTTCGCCAGGGTCCGGGGGGGTGTTCTGCTTGGCCACCAGCTGCTGGATCGCCGAGCCTTCGTAGGGCAGGCGCCCGGTCATGCACGAAAAGAGCATCACCCCGATCGCGTAGTAGTCGGCCGGGGCCCCCACGCGCTGCCCGGTGGCCTGCTCGGGGGCCATGAAGCTCGGTGTGCCCAGGATCTGTCGGTCGCGCGTCACCCCGCCGTCGGCGGCCGACAGCTCCGAGACCAGCCCGAAATCCAGCACCACCACCCGCCCGGCGGTGGTGACCAGCACGTTGGCCGGCTTGAGATCGCGATGGATGTAGTGACGCGTGTGGAGGTAGTGGACCCCCTCCACGAGCTGGCGCAGGCCGTGCTCGAGTCGCTCGGGGTCGGGGGCCTCGCCCGGCGGGGTCGATCCTCGGACCCAGCGGACGAAGTGCTCGCCGTCGAGCAACTCCATGGTGAAGTAGGGCGAGCCCTGCTCGGGGACCACCAGCGTGTGCAGGCGGATCAGGTTGTCGTGGGAGAGATCGGTCAACGCCCGGAACTCGCGCTTGAAGCGGTAGAGTCGGGTCGCGGTGGTCGTGGAGAGGATCTTCAGCGCGACCCGCTCGCCGGTCTGGACGTGACGGGCCGCGAACACGTCGCCCATGCCGCCGGTCCCCAGCCTCTGCTCGAGCGCATAGTCGCCGAGACGATCCCCGGTCGTGGGCCCGAGGTCGAGCAGCCGGGAGCGAGCGTGACTGGTACTCGACGATGCATGCGACGACCTTCGTCCAGAGGCGGGCTCGCTGGACTCGACGAGTGAATCGGCAAGATCGGTGGGCTCCGACCCGAGCAGGGTCTGGCTGCGCGACTCGGGGAGGGCGCGCAGGTCGTCGGAGCGCGTGCGGTCACCTGGCGGATCGCTATCTGGGGCGTCGCTGTCTGGGGCGTCGCCGCCTGGGGCGTCGCCGCCTCGTGCGTCTCGGGGGCCTCGATCGCCATCCTCGAGTTGCTCGCGATCCGTCATTGGCCCGGGCGCTCGTGCGTCCGCCAAAAATGCTTACAGGTCGTGGCTGCGCGGTCAACGCATATGGGTACAATGGCTACAACCGGCGAATTCAGGCACATAGGTGGGTTTACGTGCGTTCCAGTCAAGTGGTTGACGTCAGGGTTCCCTTGATGATTCTCGAACGAAGAAATTGCGAGGTGAGGGAACCGTCAGGGTCTTCCTTACGTCTTAAGCCCAGAGTGAAACGCTCGGTCGAGCGTTCAATGTCATGACCCTTACCATCATCAATACCCACCATTGCTCACGCAAGGGGCCCGGCTGGGCTGGAAAGGAACGATGACCCACCATGTGTCTCATCACACAACGCGGTACGTCGAGGCGACGTGCCGGTGGAGCCGATGACGTGGTCGGTCGCGGTGAGCGGCCCTACGTCTCGCTGATGACGAAACAACGGCCTGGGGATGCCTGGGGGAGGCAGCAGACTTCGGTCTGTGGCTGTGCACGCGGTGCGTGCAGGCCCGGCGGTTCAACTCCGCAAACCAGGTCCGGATCGTCATCGACCTCGGCCCGCCATACGTTCGGCTCACTGCCTTCGACTCGATCGAGCGCAGTGAGCTGGCCGCATGGCGGGCCGAGGCCGGGGTGAGACCTCGGATCCATGTCTCGAGCACTCGTGATCACTGTTGATCCATGAGCGATCCACGGGTCAGCGCGTAGCGCGGTCCTCCAGCAGGAGATCCGCACACTTTTCCCCGATCATGATGCAGGGATTGTTGGTGTTGGCATTGACGATGGTCGGCATGATCGACGCATCGGCCACGCGGAGCCGTTCTACGCCGTGCACGCGCAGGCGAGCGTCGACCACCGCCGCGTCGCCCTGTCCCATCGCACAGGTCCCGACGGGGTGGTAGATGTTCATCGCGTAGGTGCGGATGAACTCCACCAGGTCTGCGTCGCCTTGGACGCTGGCGCCGGGCAGATACTCCTCGCCGCGGTAGGGGCCGAAGGCCTCGGCTTGCGCCATGCGCCGGGCCAGCTTGACGCCGTGCAGCAGTAGATCCACGTCGGCCTGCTCGGTCAGGTATGCCGGATCCAGCGCCGGGCTTTCGAAGGGATCGGCCGAGCGCAGGGTGAGCTGGCCGATGCTCTGGGTGCCCACCAGGGTGGGCAGGAGCGTGAAGCCGTGATCGTCGGGGTTCTGCGCGCCGTGGTCGATGAAGTACCCGGGGGCGAAGTGGAACTGGAGATCGGGGGCGCGCGCGTCCTTATCGAAGAACACGAACCCCCCTGCCTCGCCGATGTTCGAGGTCAGAAGGCCCATCTTTTCCTCGCCGAAGCGCTTGGCCTGCGCTTCGTCACCCGCGCCCGTCAGCGACACCGGCTGGGTGCAGTGGTACGCCACCGGGACCATCAGGTGGTCTTGGAGGTTCTGCCCCACGCCGGGCCGATCGCACCGCACCTCGATGCCCAGGGCCTCCAGCGCCGCGCGGGGGCCGATCCCCGAGAGCATCAGCAGCTGGGGGGAGTTGATGGCGCCCCCGGAGACGATCACCTCGGCCCGGGCCTCGGCGATCTGCTCCTCCCCGTCCTTGACGTAGACCACGCCGGTGCAGCGACGTCCCGCGAAGGTCAGGCGGGTCGCGTGGGCCCCGGTGATCGCGGTGAGGTTGTCGCGCGACAGCGCCGGGTGCAGATAGCCCACCGCCGCGCTGCACCGCATGCCCTCGCGTTGGTTGACCTGGTAGAGGCCAAAGCCGAGCTGGCTCTCGCCGTTGAAATCCTCGTTGAGGGGCAGGTCGGTCTGCCGGCAGGCCTCCACGAAGGCGCGGGACAGCGGGTTGGGGTCGCGTGGATCGGCCACGTCCATGGGACCGCCCGTGCCGTGGTAGTCGCTGGCCCCCCGGGCCTGGTTCTCGGAGCGCTTGAAGTAAGGCAGTATGTCTGCGTACGACCAGCCTTCGTTGCCTAGTGAGGCCCAGTGGTCGTAGTCGGCCGGGGCGCCGCGCTGGTAGATCATCGCGTTGATCGAGCTGCTGCCGCCGAGCACCTTGCCGCGGGGCCAGTAGTCTGTGCGACCGCCGAGGCCGGGCTGGGGCTCGGTCTGGTAGGCCCAGTCCACGGGGCTGCGAAAGAGGTGGGGGAACGCGGCGGGGATGTGGATCTCCTGGGCCTCGTCGGGCCCGCCCGCCTCCAGCAAGAGCACGTGGATGTCGCTGCGTTCGCTCAGCCGGCTGGCGAGGGCGCACCCGGCCGAGCCCGCTCCGATGACGATGTAGTCGTAGCTCATCGAGATCTCCTTTTCCCCCTGTAGGGCGCCTCATTGGCGTTCGAGCACGCTATCAGGACCTTGGCGTATCCTCCAGGTCGACGCCGTCGAGCGTGAGGCCCAGACGCACCGGCTGTGGTCCCGAGCGGTGAGGCTCATGCGCCGCGGGGGTTGAGCATGCGGGCCAGCACGGGGCCTATCGCGTCCCAGCTGGTCAGCCAGACCAGGCGCACGCCCAGGTGGGCCACGCTGGCCTCGATCCACGAGCGCAGCTGAGGGTCGCCCGGGTCGAGGTTGAGCCACAAGTGCTGGGTGGAGATCGCGTCGGCGCGACCTATCTGGTGCAGCTCGTCCATGCGGCTGTCGTGCACCCACGAAAGCCACCGCCGCATGTTGGCGTCGGACAGCGAAAGCCCCACGAACACCACGCGACGCGAGGCGCAGGCCTCGAGGAACGACGTGGCCTGCCAGGAGTACACGTTGCCGGCCAGCTGGAGGTAGGCCGCCTCGGAGAACACCAGCTTGTCGATCGAGGCTGCATTGGGGCGGGTGGTCTCGTTGCCCGGGATCGGCAGCAGGCCGTGGCAGAACACGTAGGGGATCCGGCCCACGCTGCGGTTGGAGATCCCCCGCACCACGCGATCGACCCGCTGGGGCACGCCACCTTCCTCGCCGTGGCCCCCGCAGGCCTGGTGGGCGTTGACGGCGGCGAACAGCAGGGGCTCGGCGTTGAAGGAGAGGATCGCGGCGGGGGAGAGCACGGTGCCCAGGGTCTCGCTCACCAGCGGGGCGATCGACAGGCACGACATGCGACCGTCCCAGTGGTCGTGGAGCAGGTCGAGGAATCGACGCCAGCGCGCGGGGGACAGGTCGCCGGGGCGCACCGCGCTGAGGGCTCGGACCACCAGCGGACGCTCGCTGTCGTCGAAGATCTCCAAGAAGTCTCGGTAGAGCTCATCGGTGAGGATCTGGGCGAAGTCCGCGGGGTTGCTCTCGCTGTGGGTCGATGCGGCCTGGATCAGCGCGTCGGCAGAGAACAGGGCGGAGAGGGCCTCGGCGATCTGCTCGGCGCCGTCTTCCACCAAGCGGTGGAACAGGCGGCGTACCAGGCGGTTCCAGTCGGGGAACGCGGGCAGAGAGGTGCCCGCGCCGATGCACAGCGCCCAGCCCGGACCGTGGGCGGCGGTGGCCAGCACTCCATCGACCTTGTCCTCGGTGAGCCCTGGCTTATTCACGACCAGTCTCGCAGCGCCTGAGCGAGTCGGTCGAGCTCGTCGACCGTGCCCACGCTCACCCGCAGGCAGCGCTCGAGCCGGGGTAGCTGGGAGACGTCTTTGACCAGGACCCCTCGCTCCCCGAGGTGGGCCCGCAGCTTCGGGGCCTGGTCGTGGCCGCCAAGGCGTACCAGCACCATGTTGCCGGCCGAGGGCAGCACGGTGGCTCCAGGGATCGTGCCCAGGATCTCCGTGAGCCGCGCTCGGTTTTTCCGGGCACGGGTGATCATCGCCGCCTGCACGTCGCCAAAGCGCTCTAGCACGGCCTGGGCCAGCGTCAGGCTGGTCTGCGACACATTGTAAGGAGGCCGCACCTTGTTCATCGCCAGCGCCAGCGTGGGGTGGGCGATGCAGTACCCCACGCGGATCGCCGCCAGCCCCACCTTGGACAGCGTGCTCATGTGCACTTGGTTATGGGGCCCGTCCACGCGCAACAGCGAGCTGTTTGCGGGGGCATAGGCGCCGTAAGCCTCGTCGATGACGAACACCACGTCGGGGTGCGCGGCCACCAGCGCTTCGATCCGGGCGGCGCTCCACAGGCTACCCGTGGGGTTGTTGGGCCGGGCCAAAAAGCAGATCGTCGCCCCCACCAGCGCCTGGTCGAGCTCGGTGCCCGGTAGGTCGAGGTCCTCGGTCAGCACGACCTCGCGTACCTCCATGCCCAGCACCCGGGCGGTATGGCCATACATCACGAAGGTCGGCGCCGGGATAACGACCACGCCGGGCGAGGGTCCGGGGGACGAGAGGGCGGTGAGCAAAAGAGCGATGATCTCGTCGCTACCGTTGCCCAGTACCACCCGATCGGGGTCGCAGCCAAAGCGCTGTCCGAGCACGGCCCGCAGCGCTCGGCCGGAGGTATCGGGGTAGCGGCCTAGCTCCAGGCCCTGGACGAGCTGTCCGAGTGCCTCCATCACCTCGGGGGGCCAGGGCTCGGGGCACTCGTTGGCGTGGAGCCGGGCGGTGTGGCGGCCGGCGGGAGGGGTGTCATAGACCGACAGCGCGGCCAGGGTGGGGCGCAGGTGTCGGGCCCAGGGTGGAGCGGGTGGAGCGGGTGGAGCGGGTGGAGCGGGTGGAGCGGGTGGAGCGGGATCGTTCATACGGTTCCATTCGACGCGCTGGGGCCCGACGCGCTGGGGCCTGACGCGCTCAGGCGTCGCTCGACCGCTCGGGCGTGGCCCTCGAGGCGCTCGGCGCGGGCCAGGGTAACGATCGCCTCGGCTTGCTCGCGCAGCGCCGCGTCCGAGAGCGCGAGCACGCTGGTGTGCTTGACGAAGTCCCACACCCCCAGCGGCGACCCGAAGCGAGCGGCGCCCGCGGTGGGTAGCACGTGGCTGGGGCCCGCGGTGTAGTCACCGGCGGCCTCGGGGGTGAAGGGACCCACGAAGATCGCCCCGGCGCCGCGTAGCCCCTCGGCCATGGACTCGGGATCCTCCACCAGCAGCTCGAGGTGCTCGGGCGCATACTGGTCGGCAGCGACCCGCAGCGCCTCGCGGTCGGCGACCAACACCGCCGCTCCGTGCTCGTGCAGGGACTCGGTGGCGATCTCGCGGCGAGGCAGATCGGCCAGCTGCTGACGCAGGGCCTCGTCGGTGGCGTCGAGCAGCGGGGGGTGGTCGGTCACCAGCACCGCGCACGCGAGCCGGTCGTGTTCGGCTTGGCTTATCAGATCGGCGGCCACCAGCTGCGGATCGGCGCCTTGGTCGGCCACCACCAGGATCTCGCTGGGGCCGGCGATCCCGTCGATGTCACACAGGCCGAACACCTGGCGCTTGGCCGCGGTCACGTAGGCGTTGCCGGGGCCCACGATCTTGTCGACCCGCGGCACGCTGGCGGTGCCCAGCGCGGCGGCGGCGATCGCCTGGGCTCCGCCGATCTCGAACACGCGATCGATCTGGGCCAGCTCGGCGGCCAGCAGCACCACGTCGCTGGCTCGCGGGGTCAACAGGAGCACCTCGTCGACCCCGGCGACCTTGGCCGGGATCCCGGCCATCAGCACCGAGGACGGGTAGGCGGCCGTGCCTCCAGGGGCGTACACGGCCACGCGCCGCAGCGGCGCGACGCGGCTTTGCAGGCGCTCGCCCTCCCGCTGCAGGCCAGAGCTTTGCTGGGCCTGGGTATGGTGGAACTCGCGGACCCGTCGGGCGGCCAGCGACAGGGCCTGGCGTATCGATGGCTCCACGCGGGCGGCGGCGGCGGCCCGGCGATCGGAGCTGATCTCGATCTGCTCCGCGGTCAGCTCTCGCCCTTCGAAGCGCTGGGTCAGCGCGAGCACGGCCTGGTCGCCATCGGCCCGGACAGCGGCGATGATCTCGCGGGCGGCGGCGTCGGCTTCGCCCGCGAGGCCGGCCGATCGGGCGCAGCGCTCCCTCCAGGCGCGTCGTGCCCCGTCGTCGATGCCCGAGGGCCCCGGCCGCAGGTCGATGCGGGGTAGCCCGCCAAAGGGTGCGGTCATGCCCGGACGCTACCACGCCTGCTACGCTGCGCTTGATGGCGCCGCGAGCTCGTCGGTACGACCACCGGGGCAGGGTAGGGCCCGCCTTCGGGGGGTTCGCGCTCGCGGCGGCACTCGTGCTCGGCTGTCGCGACGAGGCGCCATCCGAGCCCACGCGGGACGACGACCCCGCCCCCGAGGGGACCGCCGGGGACTCGGAGGGGAGCACCGGGCAGGTCGAGGTGCCCAGCGAGGTCGCCACCGATCAGTGCTCGAAGGCCCCCACGATCGGAGCCGGCCGGCACTTTGGCACGCTGCGCAGCAAGGTCTCCGAGCTCGACGGCGCTTGCGGTCTCGACGGACCCGACGCGTTCTTTCGGCTCGAGATCCCTCGTCGCAGCGACGTGTGGCTGCAGGGGCTTGGCGTGGGCTTTTCTCCGCGAGTGGGCGTGCTACCCAACACCTGCAGCGTCGACTGGATCGGGCGCACCCTGGCGTGCACCGAAGGGGTGGGCACGTGGTTGCTCGATGTGGCGGTGAGCTCGAGTCTGGTCGTGTCGGTGGGGATCGATCCAGAGCACCCCGTGCTCGAGCAGGCGGCCCCGGCCCAGGGGTACGATCCCCTGGATTTTGTGCTCGAGGTGGAGCTGCGCAACGTGCTCGACGTGGGCGAGCCCTGCGAGCCCGCCAGTCGGGGGCGTTGCGGCTCGGGCACGGTCTGCCAGGTGCCCCCGCCACCATCCGAGGAGCCCGATGCTCCGGCTGGCGAGGCGATCTGTACCGTACTCGAGGGGGACACCTGCCAGACCGCGGTGCCCGTGGTAGTGGAGTTCAGCGGGACGCCTACCCTGACAACGGTAGAGATCGACCCGAGCGTGCCCCAGACCGACGCCCATCATCACTCGTGCGGGGGCGCGCGCACGCGGGAGCGGGTGCTGCGGCTGCACTTGCCGGGCGATGGGGCCCCGGGGATCGAGGTGAGCGCCGATCACCCCGAGGCAGGGCTGGCGCTACGGGGGCCGGGCTGCTTGTCCAGCGACGAGCGCGGGTGCGTCGATCCGGTCGGCTTCACGTCGCTCACCACGGTCGTGACTGGCGCAGAAGCATTCCTGTTCGTCGAGCTCCCCGCCTCGGCCGGCGACGAGGGGGATACCGAGGGGGACACCGACGGGGGCAGCAGCACCGGTGCGCCAATGGGTGAGGAAGCTCCGATCGTCATCGACATCCAGCGGTTCGAGCCTTCGTCGGAGTACTAGCCACCGGTCGCTACGCCGATTGTCGAGTCGCCTTGCCCCTGTGCACGGGCGCGGCCTATCCTCCCGCCTTCACAGGCGACCGCAGCGCCCCGCGCGACAAGCCGCCGCCTCACCGCATACGCCCCACCGAACCGTCCGTTCGATTTCATCGAGCCCAGGAGATCCCGCCGCCATGTCGCGTAGTCTGTTCACCAGTGAGTCCGTCACCGAGGGTCACCCCGATAAGATCTGCGACAAGATCAGTGATGCGGTCCTCGACGCCATCATCGCCGAGGATCCCACGTGTCGGGTGGCCTGCGAGACGCTGGTGAAGACCGGCTACGTCAACCTCGCGGGCGAGGTCACCACCAGCACCTACGTCAACCTGCCCTCGATCGTTCGCAAGACGATCCGCGAGATCGGCTACACCAGCTCGGCCATGGGCTTCGACGCCGACAGCTGCGGGGTGCTGGTCGCCCTCGAGGCCCAAAGCCCGGACATCTCGCTGGGCGTCGACGGCAAGGGCGTCTACTCCGACGAGCAGGGGGCCGGCGACCAGGGCATGATGTTCGGCTACGCCTGCACCGAGACCTCCGAGCTGATGCCCATGCCGATCAGCCTGGCACACAAGCTCACCCGGCGGCTGTCCTACGTGCGCAAGCGCGCAAGCGACAGCTTCTTGCGTCCCGACGGCAAGAGCCAGGTGACGGTGGAGTACGACGCCGACGGCAAGCCCCAGCGCGTGGACGCGGTGGTGATCTCCACCCAGCACAGCGAGGATGTCAGCTACGAGACCCTCAAGGAGTTCGTGATGGAGGAGGTGATCAAGCCCACCGTCCCCACCGAGCTCCTCGACGGCAAGACCAACTACTACGTCAACCCCACCGGGCGCTTCGTGATCGGTGGGCCCATGGGCGACTCGGGCCTGACCGGGCGCAAGATCATCGTAGACACCTACGGCGGCATGGGTCGGCACGGCGGCGGCGCCTTCTCGGGCAAGGATCCGAGCAAGGTGGACCGCAGCGCCGCCTACTACTCGCGCTACATTGCCAAGAACCTGGTCGCGGCCGAGCTGTGCACCCGCTGCGAGGTGCAGCTGGCCTACGCGATCGGCGTGGCCAAGCCGGTGTCCATTCGCGTGGAGAGCTTCGGCACCGGTCGTGTGCCCGACGAGCGCCTCTCGGAGATCGTCGACAAGCACTTCGACGCTCGCCCCGGGCGGCTCATCGCCGAGCTCGATCTGCTGCGGCCGATCTACTGCAACACCGCGGCCTATGGGCACTTCGGGCGCGAGGACGACGGCTTCTCCTGGGAGAAGCGCGACAAGGTCGACGCGCTCAAGGGAGAGCTCTAGGGGCGCCGGATATTGATGCCGAGGCCGGCTCGGGACGCGCGACTTCGTCGCGCCCGGCCTCGGTCTTGGTATCCTCGGTCTTGGTATTGATGCCGAGGCCGTTTCGGGATGCGCGATCGAGTATAGTGACCGAGGTCGCCATGTCCGACGAAGAATCATCCGAGTCTCCCCGTCCCTACGCGGCCTGGAGCAGCATAGGGTTCGGGCTCGTGGCTCTGGCGCTGGGGCTGTGGGTTCTGCTGCGCGACGATCCCTTCGTCGCGCTGACCAAGGAGCCACCCCGCGACGATCCCTTCATGATCGCCGCGCTTGTCCACGGGATCCTCGGGACCTTGGCGTCCATCGTGGCGCTGGCCCGCCGTGAGCCACGGCGGCTGGCCGTGCTCGGCTTGGTCGTGTCCCTGGCCGCGGTGCTCGCCAAGTTCGTGCTGATCGCCTTGGTGATCGCAGTGGTCATCGCGTTGCTGCTGGGGATGCTCGGGGTGCTGGGCTGAGCGAGCGCGAGCTCGCTACGACTCGCTACTAAGTAGTAGAGGAGTGTCGCCGCCAACCGGCTAGAAGCGGCCGCGGAAGACTACGCCCACGTCGGTGGGGGACGCGGCAAAGGACACCTCGACCCGGCGCTGCTCGAAGGCCTTGCGGCGCAAGAGCATCGCGGCTCCGGTGGCGATGAACGTGGGCGAGACCAGCAACATCGCCAGGCCCGAGCGCGCGACCTTGACGTCGCGAAGGCGATCGTTGATCTGCTCGCGCTGGCGATCGTCCTGCTCGGAGCTTCCGTCGGTGAGATCGACGGACTCGATCGCGCCCCCGATCCCCACCGACATCATCGTCACCCCCGCGATGGCCTGGGCCAGTCCCAGCGAGAGGGTGCCCGCGCCCACGCCGGTGACGATCTTTTGGCGACGCTCGCGGTTGACGTCGGTGGCGTCGAGGGCCAGCCCGCGGGCGAGTCGACCGCCGCCTAGCCCGCCCAGGATCGCGCCGCCGATCGCGAAGGTGCCCGCGGTACCGATCATGGCGTGCCGTCCCAATAGGCCGCCGGCGGTGGGCACCTCGCACTGGAGGATGTCGTCGATTCCCTGGCAGGGAGGGGTGAGCGCGACGTGAGTCAGCACGCCGGCGGCGATCCCCAAGCCCGCGCCGACTCCGGTGAGCGCGGCGCCAACCTTGAGGGTGCGGGAGGTGCCGGGATCCTCATCGGCCTTCGAGGTGGTGGGCGAGGTGGTGGGCGAGGCGGGAGCGGGGGCGGGGGCTGGCTCGACCGTCGGGGCCACATCGGGCTCCGCCGCCCAGGTCGGTGCCGAGAGGCCAAGGGACAGGGCAAGACCAGCGAAGACGAACGAAGCGCGTGTCATGCCCCCTGGGGTTCCGCGATGCACGACGATCAATTGGAAATTTTTTCGACGGCCGTCGGATCCTCTTGGGTTTGAATGGCACCGACGAGTGCTTCGTCTGCCCTGACGATCGTGCACCCGGGCGCTGCGGCCGGGTTCGCCGCGTGCCGGTGACCGAGGCGTGACCGGGGCGGCGACGTCAGCGGTGACGTCAGCGGTGACGTCAGCGGGCCCGATCACTCGTGCTCGGCGAGCCACGTGCGGAGGTCTCGGCGAAGCCGCGGCCCCGCGAGACCCATGGCGACGGCGTCTGCGATCGTCTCCGCCACGATCGCCCGGGCGCGGCCGCGCTGCAAAGGATCGGTCCCGGCCCACAGCGCGCGCGCCAGGGCGAGCGCCGTCTGGGCGCGGACCTGGGTCTGCTTCGATCGACCCTCGGAGTAGAGTGCCCACTGCTGCTCGAGGATCCGCCGGGCCTCGGCGCTGTCGCCTCGCTCGAGCGCCTGCTGCCCTCGCAGGGTGTGCACGTGCAGGGAGACCTCGTGCTCGGGGGTCAGCGAGCCGCCCGCTACATCGAGGATGGCCTGGAGCTCGGCCTCGGCTTGGTCGGCTCGGCCTACGGTGTGCAATAGCTCGGCCACGCGGGCTCGCACGCTCAGCAGGAGGGGGTGAGCCGGCGGTTGCGAGCGACCGAGGATCTCCGCCGCCGTCTGGAGCTCGGCCAGCGCCTCGCGGTCGTTCCCTCGCTGGTGGGCCAGCAGCCCGAGAGACTCGTGAGTGAGGCCGAGCTCCCGGCCGTCTTTGCCGTGGATGGCTTCGAGGATCCGAAGCGCGGTCCGGAGCTCCGAGTCCGCTTCGTCGAATCGTCCACGATCGATCAGCAGGTCTCCGAGGTTGCGATGCTGCAAGCCTACATACTGGGTCTTCGGCCCGCCGCTGTCGGTGAGGACCGCAATCGACCGCCGTAGCTCCTGCTCCGCGGCGTCGAAGCGACCGAGCCTCCGGAGGTTGTTCGCGAAGTTTCCCCGGACTCGGCCCATCAGGAGCGTTTGGCTCATCCCGGCTCGTTCGAGGACACCGATGGCGTGGCGTGTCTGCTGGTTGGCTTGTTCGAGTTGGTCGAGATTATCGAGGATGATGGCCAGGCCGGCTGAGGTCGTCCCGACCTTGGGGTGATCTTCGCCGAGCAACTCGGTGAGGAGCTCGAGCGCGGCCCGTCGCTCGCGCTCGGCCGCTTCGAGTCGACCTCGAGCTTGGTAGATACCCCCCAGGTCTGACCGTAGGGCCGCGGTCTCGGGGTGGCGAGGGCCCCACAGCCTCTGTCGGATCGCGAGGGCCTTGTGGATCTCGCGCTCGGCTTGTTCGTAGCGCCCCTGGAACGACAGCGCGACCGCGAGCATGTGGCGGATCGCGGCGGTCGATTCATTGTTCTCGCCGTGCTGGGTCGTCCACAGCCACAGGGCCTCCTCGAGCTCGCCGATGGCGGTCTCGTGGTCGCTCTGTGAGCTTCGAACCCGACCGATGATCGCCATTGTGCGCGCGAGCTCGCCGGGGTCGTTCGTGCGCGCGGCAAAGCCTCGGGCGAGCTCGACGAGGCGGAGGGCCTCTTTGGGTCGGCTTTGTCGGATGCCCACCTCGCCCAGGAGGTTTCGGGTGGCGGATGCGACCTCGGGCCATTGCTCCCAGCGGATCCCTCGCTCTTGGGCGGCCGCGTAGGCCGCCTCGGCTTGTTCGAATTGGCCGAGCGCCGACATGAGCAAACCGCGCTCGACCTCGAGCGGGGTGAGGATCGGGTCGAACGATAGCGCTTGCGCGATCGATTCGGCGTGCTCGAGCTGCTCGAGGGCGGCGTCGGTCTGGGCCGCTCGTCGTAGGCTTCGCGCCGTGGCCAGCGTGCGCAGGACGTCCTCGACGGCGTCGGCCTCGTGGGCGGGGGGGATCAGGTGGGGCGGGATCTCGGTCGTGCCGCGGCATCGCTCCAGGACCGGAAGCTCGTCGAGCAGCGCGTCGAGTCGCTCGATGCTGCCGGGCTCGGCGAGGCGCTCGACGGTCGCCTCGAACTCGAGCCGGCTGCGCTGGAGGCAGCGCATCGCCGGGACGGGCTCGAGGTTCACCGCCGAGGTGGCGCCCAGGGCGGTCTGGCAGGACTGCGTGTACATGGCGGCCCAGTCCGCGGCGTAGTGGTCGAGGCGGGCCTCGGTGCGCGCCCAGGCTTGCGCGGCGTAGGGGCGCTCCGTGTCGAGCATGGTGCGCTCGATCGCATGCCGGCGGGCATCGTTCCACGAGGGGCGAAGCGGTGTGGCGCCGTCGCAGTGAGACGGGGGCGCGGGCGGAGCGATGGCCAGCAGCGCGAGGCCCAGGCCCGCGATGCTCAGGGCCTGGACCCCGACGCCGAGCCGGCTTCGCTCGGAGCGTGACAGCGCGTCGAGCAGCGCCTCCATCGATGGCCACCGATCGCCGGGAGCGGACGATAGCCCGCGTCGTAGCGCGCGCACGACGTGGCGAGGCACACGGGGGCCGCTCCATGCGGGCGCGCCTCCAAGCTTGGCGAGGGCATGGCTGGGACCCGCGGGAAAGGGCGATACGCCGGCGATTGCCCACCAAAGCGACACGCAGAACGCATACTGATCGGAGAGCGCGGAGGCGTCGTCGCCCTGAAGCTGCTCGGGGGCCATGAAGTCCGGCGTGCCGAGCATCGTGCCGCAGGTCGTCAGCGGGGAGTCGAGCGAGGCGGTGAGCCGGCGCCGAACGTGGCTTATCGTGGTGTCTTCGACGGGGGCACGGGCGAGCCCGAAGTCGGCCACCCGAGCCCGACCATCGGTGCCGATCAAGACATTGCTGGGCTTGAAGTCGCGGTGCAGCAGCCCCGCCGCGTGGGCGGCGGCCAGCCCCCGGCCGGCCGCGAGGAACTTGGGCAGGATCGCCGACCACGGGCGCGTCTTTGCCTGGAGCCAGTCGCGAAGGGTCTGGCCGTCGACGTACTCCATCACCACGACCACGCCCTCGGGGCCGTCGAGCTCCACGTCGTGCACGCCCACGACGTTGGGGTGCGACAGCCGGGCCATCGCCCGGGCTTCCCGGATCATCCGAGCCTGGGCGGTCGGGCCGAGGCGGTCGAGCCGTAGGGCCTTGAGCGCGACCGCGCGACGGAGCTTGGGATCGTGGGCCCGGTATACGACGCCCATGCCCCCTCGACCGAGCTCGCCGAGGATCTGATAGCGCCCGGACTTGGTGCGCTTGCGGGGGGGGCGTTGGTCGAACAGCGAGCGGGCGACTCGCTCGCGCATCCCGGGATCCGGACGCTGCGGAGCGAGCGCGGTCGTGAGCTCGAACTCTGCCTCCCGCAAGAGGGCCGGTAGACGGGGAGACGAGGGGGCGGATTCACGGCCGAGGGCGAATCTTGGGGTTGGGGCCGGTGAGTGGGTCGGGCCCGTGCGGCGGACGGAGGCGGGCGTACGCTCGCATCACTCTTTGCTCCTGGCTTTGCTCCTGGCCGGGTGCACCGGCCCGTCGTCGTCGCCGCCTCCGCATCGGCATCAGCGATTGAACGGATGTTCGTTGATCCAGTGAAAGCCGCGGTTGACCAGCAGCATCTGCTGCTCGTCGACCCGCCGCAGGGTGGCGTGGTGGTCGACCGTTCCGAGCGATGTTGGTCGGCTCGACCGCGCTCAGCCGAACCGCTCGGCAAGCCACGCGGCCACGACCTCGATCTCGGGGACGCTCACCTCGTGCTGGATCGGGAACTCGTGCCAGCGGATCTCGGCCTTCGGCATGCGCTCGCGCAGGAAGTCCCGGGCTTCGTGCCCGAGATCGATGGGCAGCAGGGGGTCGTGGGTGCCGTGGCACATCAGCAGCGGGGTGTCTTGGTTGGCCTCGCTACGCTCGGCCTCGAAGCGATCCGGCAGTATGCGATAGCCCGACAGCACCAGCAGCCCCGCCAGCGGCTCGGCGTGGCGTAGGCCCGCGTGCAGGGTCATGGCGGCCCCCTGGGAGAACCCGGCCAGTACGATCCGATCGCACGGCACCCCGCGATCTTTCTCTCGCTGCAACAGGGCCTCGATCTGCTCGGTGGAGCGTCGAATGTCGGCCTCACTCTCCCGGTCTGGCGAGCGATCGAGCGTGCGGATGTCGTACCAAGCGGGCATCACGATCCCGCCGTTGATCGTCACCGGGATCGCCGGCGCATGCGGAAAGACGAACCGCAGGCGAGGCTGCGCGAGCATGGGCACGATGGGTTCGAAGTCGTGTCCATCGGCACCGAGTCCGTGGAGCCACACCACCGAGCCGGCGGCGGGCTCGCGCTCGGGTCCGATCTCCACGCTCGGGAGGATCTGCGCCATGATGGGTTTTTAGCAGGTTGCTGACCCCGGTCTGGGCTTTGCGTGGCCAAATGCCTTCGGATCGCCCAAGATCCCCCGCACGTCGGCCGCTGGCCTTCGTCCTTTCCCCGCTCGTGGCCCTCGCCCTCGGTCCTTGACTCTTGCCGTTGACTCTTGCCGTTGACTCTCACCGGTGACATGGATCCGTCCTCGACTGCCGCTCCCTCGTCGCGTCGCCGATGGCTCACCTGGCTCGCGTCGCTCGTAGGCGGGGCGCTGCTCTTGTGGCTGGCGTCGATGCGGCTGCGCCTGTGGCCCGACGACCTGGTGCTGCCCTCGCCCGGGTTGGTGGTCGTGGCGCTGGGCGTGCACGTCCCGTATGCGCTGGTTCGGGCCATGCGGCTGCGCTACCTGCTCGACGCGGTGGTGGTCGCGGTCGATCCCTCCCGCACGCGCCTGCGTCGCTCGGTGCTCTACGGCAGCGGGTTGGTCTCGTTCTTGGTGCTGCTGGTGCTGCCGCTCAAGCTGGGCGAGCTGTCGCGGCCCCTTTTGCTAGTGCGGGCCAAAGAGCCCGGGGTGGGCATGGCCGAGGCACTGTCGGCGGTGGCCACCGAGCGGATCATCGATGGCCTGATGATCTGCGGGATGCTCTTTGGCGGCCTGTCGCTGGCTCCCGAGCTGGCGCCGGGAGCGTTTGGGCGGCTGCACGAGGTGCAGACGGTGGGGCAGGGGCTGCTGGTCCTGTTCGTGGTGGGGCTGGTGGTCTTGATGGCGGCGGCGCGCGATCCCCAGCGGGCGGCGCAGCTTTGGGGGCGACTGCCGGGGGTGCTGGGCTCGCGGGGCAGCGCGTTGTTGCTTCGGGTAGCCGGGCCGGTCCAGCCGCTGTGGCAGGCGCGCCGCGCCCTCGGGCTGGTGGGGTGGTCGCTGGCGTATTGGGCGCTGACGATCTTCCAGCTGTGGCTGGTGCTCCGTGGCTGTGGGGTGCACCTGGGGCCGGCGGCGGCGGCCGCGGTGGTTGCGATCGTGGGCCTGAGCATCCAGCTTCCCGGGGGCCCGGCGCAGGCGGGGACCTTTCAGGTCGGCACCGGGCTGGCGCTGGGGCTGTTCTTGACCGAGGCGCAACTGCTGGGCCCGGGCTCCTCCTTTGCCGCCGTGATGTACGTCTTGCAGTTCCTAGGCGCGGTGGTCGTGGCCCTGCCCGGGATCTGGCTGCTGCGGCGCCCAGATGCGCATGCGTAAGCGGCCCGTGGCGTGCTCGTTGGGGGGAAGCAGTCCGCCATTGCTGCCCGTGTGGCCCGGCGGGTATGCTGCCGCGCGCTCCCGCCCGCGGGGGCCAAGGAGAGCTCCATGCTGCGCAGCACGGTCCTGTCCCGTATCTCGTCCCTGACCTCCCGCCGCCTGCTCACCACCGCCGTGGCGTTGGGGCTTTGTGCCCTGCCCGCCTGCGGCAAGAAGAAGGACGGCGAGACGGCCAACCCCGGTGAGGGGGCCCAGTCGGCCGAGCAGATCCAGGTCGCCATCGACAAGGCCAAGCAGGAGGCCCGGGTCTCCCAGCTGATCGAGCTGGCCAACAAGGATCTCGCCAGCGGTCGCTACCTCACCGCGGCCAAGCGGGCCGACGAGGCGCTGGCCGAGAACCCCGACAACGCCGATGCTTACGCGGTGCTCGGGGCGGCGCGCTGGCGGGCGGGCGACTTCGACGGCAGCAACGACGCCTTCCGCAAGGCGCTGGAGATCGACGAGAAGAACTTCGGCGCTACCTTGGGGCTGGCCCGCAACCTCCAGACCGAGGGCAAGCACGTGGAGGCGGCCGAGCTCCAAGACGTGCTGCTGGCCGACGACCCCGAGCAGCTCGACCCGCAGCTGGCCAAGCTGTGGAGTTACTACGCGGCCTGCGACGCCGACAACGCGGTCAAGGCGGTTGACGAGATCTTCCCGCGCATGGGCAAGGACGACGCCGTTCTGCCGCTGGTGCAGGCCTATGCGGCGTTCATCCGTCCGTTCGAGGGCAAGGGTCCGCTGTGCGGGGTCAAGGGGGCCCAGGGCAGCTCTAGCCTCGACATCAACCTCACCTACGGGCTCAAGTACTCCGGAGGGGTCGTCGGGGGGGAGTTCGCTCCGGTGATCTTCCTCGAGACGCGCGAAGAGGCGGTCATCGACGCCAAGCTTGCCAAGACGCTCAAGCTGGAGGAGCTGGGCAAATACAAGCCGCCCGGGACCGAGGAGGAGGTCGGCATCACGCTGATCCCCTCGATCACCTTCGGGAAGCTGGAGCTTCAGAACGTGCCCGCCACGATCCAGCCGCTCGACGCCTACACCGACGTTACCGGCGGGGAGACCCCGGGGGTGATCTTGGGGCGTCAGGCCATGCAGAGCCTGGGCGCTATCACCTTCGACTTCCCCGGGCGCTCGCTCGAGGTGGCCAAGGACGCGCCCGCTGGCGCTGCCGATGGCGAGGTGGAGCTGCCCATGCTGATGCTCAGCATGCACTTGCAGCACGTGCCGTTGGTCCCGATGAGCATCGATGGCTCCGAGCACCGCTTCTACGCCTACCTGGGCTTTACCTTTCCCTCGGGCAGCGCCCTGGGGGTGACCAAGAAGCACTACCTCAAGAGCGGTCACCTGCCGCGCCAGGTCGATCCGCCCGACGATCCCGACCGCGGGCTCAAGATGGTCTACATCGACACGCTCAGCCTCGGCGGGCAGGCGCTGCCGGGGACCAGCGGCCTGGTGCTGGTGAACGAGCCGGCCGATCCCACCCTCGACATCTTCCTGCGCAACACCGGCTTCGAGGTGGGCGGACAGATCAGTGTCACCCTGCTCAAGACCTGGCGGGTGACGTATGCGCTGGGCGAGGGCAAGGTCTACATCAAGCCCTCCTGAAGGGCGGGCCTTGCGTGGCCTGGCGGTGGCTCCAGCGCCTGTGGCGGCCCTATCAGCCGGTCGGCGAGCTCGGCTCGCTGGCGTCGGGCCGTGATCGACGCGTGGAGATCGAGGGGCGGGTCGAGGCGGTGGGGCAGCTGCTCGATCCGCTCAGCGGTGACGCCTGCATCGCGCTCGAGTATCACGCGTGGCCTCCGGCCACCACGATGGGGGTGGACGGAGCCAACGCCCATAGTGGTCGGGCGTACCAGGTCAACGCGCGGCAGGCGGTGGAGTTCATGCTCGTGGATGCCGGGGCTCGGGTGCTAGTGCGACCGGATCTGGGGGAGGATGTGGCTGGGTTGCACCAGCGGCTGCTCGAGCGCTACGGCGTGGGGCTGCGGGCGGAGACGGAGCGGGTGATGGTCGGGCAGCGGCTGCGGGTGGCTGGCGAGGTGCTGCACCGTCGTGGAGGGCCGGGCACGCCGCATCGCGAGCTGCCGTATGGGGCGATCGTGCGGGCGGAGCGGATCCGCGTGATCTAATCCCGTACTTCGTGTCGGAAATGCGTTCTGGGAGCCGCGGGCTCGTCCTGTTCCCCCCAAGAGGGCGCATTTTGGCGCGTTGTCACGCCTCTCGGATCCGCACGATCTTCTGAGGAGGCGAAAATCGCAATCAAACCTTCTCTCTCGACGGACAGCCTGGGCGACGTTCATGTAGGCCACGTCACCCATTTGTCAGATCCGTGAATCCGCGGACGCGAAGTTCGAGGTGGCAATTGACACCGACTGAACACAATGACGCATACGCACCATAGACCTCACCGAAGTGCCACCAACACTCTGGACCGCACCAAGAGCAACCGCGCGGGCCCATGCACGGAGTGGATGACCGGCGACCCACGCAGCAATACGGCACGCTTTCGTCGACACTTCGCCGCTCTCCACCACTTTTTCGTCAACAAGACCGCCAACGACCACGACGCCGAGGATCTCGCCCAGCAGACCCTGCTTGCTTGTCTCGAGGCCATGCGCCGCTATCGCGGCGATGCGAGCTTTCGTACCTTCTTGTTCGCGATCGCCCGCAACACCCTGCTCAAGCACCTACGCGACCGCAGGATCCACGTCGATCTCGAGACTCAGAGCCGGACTCTGACCGACTTGGGCCTGGGATTCACCACGCTCATGGATGTCCGCCGCGAACAAGAACTCCTGCTTCGGGGCTTGCTCTGCCTGAGCATCGACTCCCAGCTGATCCTCGAGCGCTACTATTGGGAACGGATGAGCGCCAGACAGATCGCGGCGCGGCTCGAGGTCAGCGAAGCGGCTGTCCGCGGCCGTCTGCGAAAAGCCAAGCTCG
>JBCCWC010000027.1:0-94568 GCA_039194325.1 Myxococcota bacterium | reverse complement strand
CTGCCGAAGCCTTTTGTGGCCGGCTCATCAAGATCTGCAGCGGATGTGCGACGGGTGTCTCGTGCGTCTTGTGGTACGATCTCGGCCGGCATCGCAGTATTCGCTGCATGCGCTGGCGCTGGTGCGATCTCTTCGAGAGCCTCGAGCATTGCAATGGCCGGGTCAGGAGATGGTTTGTGCCTGGCTTTGCTAGCGGAAAGCTCGGTGATGAACTCGGAGACCAGCGTCTGGCAAAGCTGTAGTGTTCGGATATCAACGCTCTTCTTGTTCGCTTCGATGGCGTGCCTGCTGGCGGCGAGTACCACGAGTTCTCCGACATCCGTCGTGCGTAGTTCGACCGGCATCGCGAAGTATGCGCGATGGTAGGAATCAACGGCTTTGGCGTGGTCACTGGCAACCGCGTGTCGGTCGGCAGTCGCCAGAAGTTGCTCGAAATCCCCGTTCGCGGGCGCGGCGGGGGCTGCGAACGGGACGGCCAGTGTGGCCGTGACTATCGTCGAGCAGAGCGTACGCCAATGTCTCGATAGGCGCCGCGCTAAATGCTGCTGTCCCTTAGGGGGCGTTGCTCGGTCTTCGGCTGTCTTGGTCGGCTCCACCGTATTAAATGCACTTGTGTATTAGGGCGCGTTGGCTCACACTGTCGAAGAAAGTCTTGGTTGTGGAACTCGAGCCAGACCTCGTCGGCACCAAATTGAAGGAGCGATACCGCATTGTTCGTATGCTGGGAAAGGGAGGCATGGGTCAGGTCTACGAAGGGATCGACGAGACCCTGGAGCGTAAGGTCGCAATCAAGGTATTGCTCTTGAAGTACGTGGGTGACGGCACTCTTCGGCGAAGGTTCGTTCGTGAGGCAAAGGCGGCATCGCGGGTTCAGCACCCCAATGTGGTTCAGATCATCGACTATGGTCACACGCCCGACGGGTCGGTCTTCTATGCGATGGAATTCCTCGAAGGTCGTGACCTGCGGGCGCTGCTCCGAGAGCGCCGGGCGCTGCCGTGGCCACGCGCTTGCCGCCTGCTCTCGCAGGTTTCGCACGCGCTCGCTGCGACCCATGCAGCCGGGGTCATTCATCGAGATATCAAGCCGTCCAATTTCTTCTTGGTGGATGCCTATGGTCTCGATGATTTCATCAAGCTGATTGACTTTGGTATCGCCAAAGTTCGTGTCGAGATCGAGGGAGAGCCGCAGTCGCTCGCGACGAACTTGACCGGGTTTGGAGAGATCCTGGGAACGGCGCCGTACATGGCGCCAGAGCAGGCTCGTGGCCTGCCGAGCGATCCACGAGTCGACGTTTATGCGGTAGGGGTCGTGGCCTATGAAATGCTCGTGGGTGCCGTACCTTTCGATGGGCGAGGAGTGTTTGAAATATTACGAAAGCATGTGCACGAAGAACCGGTCGCTCTGCGGGAGATCGATCCTTCGATTCCGGTCGAAGTTGAATCCTTCGTGTTGAGAGCGCTGGCGAAGAATCCGTTGGATCGTTATGGCTCGATGAAGGAGATGAGCGCGGCACTCTCCAAGTTGGCGACCTCGAGCAGTCGAGGACATGTCGCCATCGGCAGTCGTCGTGCACCCCCTAAGCGGAGTAAGGCGTTTGCGTCGGGGCTCGAGCGTGGTAGCACAGAGGTCGACGGTTCGAAGAAGACTGTCGTATCTAGTATCGCTGAAGAAGTAAACATTACGGCGGACGATATCGTAGCAACGAGAAAAATGCCAGGTGGGCATCACGATATTTTCGCAAGTCACCGAGGACGGACGAGTGCGAGTGTCGAAGAGCAGACAACACGAAAATGGCCCAAGCGTGCAGTGGCTCCCACGGCTTACGAGTTCCCTTCGGTCCCTTCAGCAACTGTGTCGGAGACGATCGTTGCTCATCTGGATGATCCAGGAGGCCACAGAACGCTAAGCGCGGGGGCGGAGGTTCCTGAGAAGGCCACAGCTCGACGGGCTCGACTACCTCCACGGGGAAGGTCAGGCTCTATCGGGATTGTCGGTCTGCTGGGCATGTTGATCGTGGGACTGATGAGCACCGGGGTGTGGTTGATGATATCTCGTGAGGAGCCTGGGCCCGAACAAGACGGCGCGTTGGTGTCAGTTCATGCGATGGAAAGTCTCAGTGCGATTGGTTCGCTCGAGGGGGAGGCGAGAGGAGCGAATGGGACGAATGAGACGAATGGGACGAGTGGGTTCGCGGAAACTCGTGGGGAGCAGATTGGCGTGGGCTCGATGATCGGCGGCTCGACGACCGGCGGCTCGACGTCCACGGCTCTCGATGATGTGGAGGTCACGGAACTCGTGCACGAACCCAGTCGTGACGACGTACCCGTAGATCGAGATCGTGGCGTGGTGACTCGAAAGAGGAACAACAGGCGTCCTCATCATACTTCGAAAACACCGATGACCGATCGTGCAATATACGAGAAACTGAAGAAGAACCTGCGTCGAAAATGTAGGCAGTGGAGCAACGAGGAGTCTGTGACGGTTGAGCTTCTCGTGGGATCGACTGGAGTGGTGGTCCACCGATCGCTGCGGGGGGCCGGGGCCGAGCTCGAGAAGTGCTTGCTTACCGGCCTTGCGGAGGTCGTGTTTTCCAGGGGCGAAATGCGCAAAATTTCGATGCCCATCCGCTTTTGATGGGTCGACACGGCGCGGAGCTTGGCCCGCGCGGTGCTTGGCCCGTGCGGTGCTTGGGGACAAGGGCTGCGGGACGATGGCCGGCCGCCGCCTTGCTACTGCGCCGCCGCGTCCGCGTCGGGGTCGTAGGCCAGGCTCGGCCCCAGCCACCGCTCGACCTCGTCCACCGCCATCCCCTTGCGCTTGGCGTAGTCCCGCACCTGATCCGCCCCGATCCTCCCGATCCCGAAGTACTGCGCCTCCGGGTGCGCCAGGTAGATCCCGCTGACGCTGGCCGCCGGGGTCATGGCAAAGTGCTCGGTCAGATCCATCCCGATCTCCCGCGCCCCCAGTAGCGCAAAGAGCTTGTCCTTCTCGGTGTGATCGGGACACGCGGGATACCCAAAGGCGGGCCGGATCCCCCGGTAGCGCTCGGCGATTAGATCGTCGTTGCTCAGCTGCTCGTCGGCCCCGTAGCCCCAGTCGGTGCGGGCGCGCTGGTGCATCATCTCCGCCAGGGCCTCCGCCAGCCGGTCGGCCAGCGCCTTGACCATGATGGCGGAGTAGTCGTCACCCTCGGCCTCGAAGCGCTCAGCGACCGCCTGGGCGCCCAGCCCCGCGGTGACCGCAAACGCCCCGATGTAGTCGGGCGGCCCGCCGACGGGGGCTACGAAGTCGGCCAGGCAGCGGTGAGGTCCGCGGCCGCCCTGCTGCTGGCGCAGCATGACAAAGCGAAATCGCTCGCGGTCTCGCTGCTCGGGGTCATAGACGATGATGTCGTCGCCGTCGCGCGCCGCGGGCCAAAACCCGTAGACCACCCGAGCCTGCACCATCGACTCCTCGACCATGCGCGTGAGCATGGCCTGGCCGTGCTCGTAGAGCTCGCGGGCGGCTTCGCCGTACTTGGGGTGCTCGAGGATCCCGGGGAAGCGACCCTTGAGCTGCCAGGCGGTGAAGAAGAAGGTCCAGTCGATGAAGGGCACGATCTGGGCCAGCGGAATGTCTTCGATCACCCGGCGCCCCAAGAAGCTCGGGGTGGGCGGGTCGTCGTGCGCAAGCTCGGGGCCCGCGGCCCGAGCGGCCGCCAGGGGGCGGACGGGCTTGGATCGTCGCCCGCCGTGGATCTCGCGGAGCTTGGCCTGCTCGGCGCGGTTGTCGGTGTCGAACTTCGCCCGTCGCTCGTCGTCGAGCAGATCGGAGACCACGCCTACCACCCGCGAGGCATCGAGCACGTGGACGGTGCTGTGCTCGTAGTTCGGGGCGATCTTGACCGCGGTGTGCTGCCGCGAGGTGGTGGCCCCGCCGATCAGCAGCGGCAGTGACAGCTCGCGCCGCTGCATCTCCTTGGCCACCCCGACCATCTCGTCGAGCGAGGGGGTGATGAGCCCGGAGAGCCCGACGATGTCGACCTGCTCGTCGCGCGCGACGTCGAGGATCTTGCCGGTCGGGACCATCACCCCTAGATCGATCACCTCGTAGTTGTTGCAGCGCAGCACCACGGCGACGATGTTCTTGCCGATGTCGTGCACGTCGCCCTTGACGGTGGCGATCACCACCTTGCCCTGGCTGCGGCGGCCTCCGTCCTCCTCGTCGGCGTCCTCCATGAAGGGGGTCAGGTGGGCGACGGCGCGCTTCATGGCCCGGGCGCTCTTGACCACTTGGGGCAGAAACATCTTGCCCGCCCCGAACAGATCGCCCACCACCTTCATCCCGTCCATCAGCGGGCCCTCGATGACCGACAGCGGGCGTTCGTACTTGAGCCGTGCCTCTTCGGTGTCGTCCTCGATGAAGTCGAGCACGCCGCGGACCAGGGCGTACTCGAGGCGTTTTTCCACCGGGGCCTCGCGCCACGACAGATCTTCGACCCGCTTGGTGCCCTCCCCCCGGATCGTCTCGGCGAAGCTCACTAGGCGCTCGGTGGCGTCGGGGCGGCGGTCGAGGATCACGTCTTCGACGTGGGTGAGTAGATCCTCGGGGATGTCCTCGTAGACCACCAGCTGTCCCGCGTTGACGATCCCCATGTCGAGGCCGGCCTTGATCGCGTGGTAGAGGAACGCGGAGTGGATCGCCTCGCGGACGACGTTGTTGCCGCGGAACGAGAACGAGAGGTTGGAGATCCCGCCGGAGACCTTGGCGCCCGGGCAGCGCTGCTTGATGATCCGGGTGGCCTCGATGAAGTTGAGGCCGAAGCGGGCGTGCTCCTCGATCCCGGTGGCCACCGCCAGCACGTTGGGGTCGAAGATGATGTCGGTGGGATCGAAGCCGACCCGCTGGGTGAGTAGAGCGTAGGCGCGGGCGCAGATCTCCACCTTGCGCTCCACCGTCTCGGCCTGGCCCTGCTCGTCGAAGGCCATCACCACCACCGCGGCCCCGTAGCGTCGCACCAGGGTGGCCTTGGCCAGAAAATCGTCCTCGCCCTCCTTGAGCGACAGCGAGTTGACGATCGCCTTGCCCTGCACGCAGCGAAGCCCCGCCTCGATCACCGACCATTTCGAAGAGTCGACCATCACCGGCACCCGGGAGATCTCGGGCTCGCTGGCCACCAGGTTTAAAAACCGGGTCATCGCCGCCTCGGAGTCGAGCATGCCCTCGTCCATGTTGACGTCGATGATGTTGGCCCCGCCCCGCACCTGGTCGAGCGCCACCTCGAGGGCGGTGTCGTAGTCGTCTTGCTTGATGAGCTTGGCGAAGCGCCGCGAGCCGGTCACGTTGGTGCGCTCGCCGATCATGATGAAGTTGCTGGCCGCGTCGACCCGCAGCGGCTCGAGGCCGGCGTAGCGGCTGGTCCCGGCCCCCTCACGAGGATCGTCGGGGGTGGGCACCGGCCGAGGCGCGATCCCTCGCACCGCCTCGATCACCGCGCCGATGTGATCGGGGGTGGTGCCGCAGCAGCCACCGACGAGGTTGACCAGCCCGGACTCGGCAAACTCGCGCAGGTAGGCGGCGGTGGCCTCGGGTTGTTGGTCGTACTCGCCAAAGGCGTTGGGCAGGCCCGCGTTGGGGTAGCAGCTGACGAAGGTGTCGGCGACCTTCGAAAGCTCCACCACGAAGGGGCGCATCTGCTCGGCCCCCAGCGCGCAGTTGATCCCCACGCACAGGGGGCGCGCGTGAGCCACCGAGATCCAAAACGCCTCGACCGTCTGTCCCGAGAGCGTGCGGCCGCTCTGGTCGGTGATCGTCATGGAGAGGATGAGGGGAAGCTCGATCCCCCGGCGCTCGAAGATCTCCTGCACGGCCACGATCGCGGCCTTGAGGTTGAGGGTGTCGATGACCGTCTCGAGCAGCAACAGATCCACCCCGCCCTCGATGAGCGCGTCGATCTGCTCGGCGAAGGCCTCGCGCATCTGCTCGAAGGTGGCCGCTCGAAATCCGGGATCGTTGACGTCGGGCGAGATCGACAGGGTGCGGTTGGTGGGCCCGATCGCCCCGGCCACGTAGCGGGGGCGATCGGGGGTGCGCGCGGTCCAGGCATCCGCGGCCTCACGGGCGACCCGGGCGGCGGCGAGGTTGATCTCGCGGATCTCCGACTCGAGCCCGTAGTCAGCCTGGGCGATCCGGGTGCCGCTGAAGGTGTTGGTCTCGATGATGTCGGCGCCCACCTTCAGATAGGCGTCGTAGACCTCGCGGACGACCCGGGGACGGGTCAGCACGAGCACGTCGTGGTTGCCCCGCAGATCCTTGGGGTGCTCGGCGAAGCGCTCGCCGCGATAGGCGGCCTCGTCGAGCTGGTAGTTCTGCAAGGCGGTGCCCATGGCGCCGTCGAGGAAGAGGATCCGCTGGCGCAGGGTCGCCTCGAGGGTGGAGCGAAGATCGGGAGTCGTGGGGCGCATGACGGCAGACGCTGGGGGGCGGGACAGTGGGGGCTCGGATCACGAGGCGACGGCGCGCAGATCGGGGCCGGGGCGGTGGGCAAAGACGGACACGACCTCGAAGTAGGGCTTCTTGCGCTCACGCGAGGTGATGTCGCACCGGCTGACGCAAAAGCCAGCCTGCTCGGTCAGGGTGCGCAGGTCTGCGACGGTGAAGCCGTCGACGACCTGGCTGTAGGTAGCAGAGATTTCGGGGTGTCCGTGGGCATGCAGGGTGACCAGTACCAGATCGCCGCCGGGGCGGAGCACACGAAACGCCTCGGCCAGGGCGCGGCGTGGATCCTCGGCGTAGGTCAGGGCATGGAAGTGCAGCACCTGATCGAAGCTGCGATCGTCGAAGGGCATGGCGTGCATGTCCCCCTGGCAAAGCCGCACGTTGGGCCGCTGCGCCAGCCGCTCGTGGGCGGCTTCGATCACGCGGGCGCTGCGATCGAGGCAGGTCACGGTGCGTGCTCGCGGGGCCAGCAGGGTGGCGAGTACCCCGTCACCCGAGCCTACGTCCAGCACGTCGCCCAGCCGCAAAAGGCCCACCACGCCGCGGGCGGTGGCCTCCCAGGTACGGCCCGGGGAGTAGCGATGCTCCATCTGACCGGCGACCGCGTCGGGCCAGTCGGCCTGGCGCTCGCGGGCCCGCACCAGCGCATCACGACGCTCACGATCGGCGGCGAGCACTCGGTCGCCCAACTGGTCGCGCACCAGGCCCCAGACCCGCGCCTCGGCCGGCGGCAGTCGCTGCGGGTCGAGCGTCAGCTGGGTGGACTTGCCCGCGCGGTGCTCGATGAGTAGACCCGCCTGGCGCAGCTTGCCCAGGTGGGTCGACACCCGCGACTGCGGCAGCTCGGTGATCCGCGTCAGCTCGGCCACCGAGAGCTCGGAGCCCTCGAGCAGGCTCAGAAGGCGCAACCGCGTGGGATCGGCCAGCAGGCTCAGCAAGCCGACCGTGCGGTCGAGATCGTGGGAAGGGGCGGACATATCCGCGAATCCTGATAAGCGGATGATGCACGAATTTTCGGTGCGATCAAGAGCCGGGCGCCTCGATGAATGCGGCGCTTATTGCGCGGATCGTCAGGAGGTGCGACTGGCTCGCAAATGACGCAGCCCTGGGTCTGTCGTAGCCTGCTCGCATCCATGGATCGTGCGACCAAGAAGGCCTTGCTCAAGGCCTGCAAGCTCGACGAACCCGTGCCTCCTGGCGATCCGCGCCACTACGATTTCGACGAGTCGCTGCTTCGGGGTCAGCCCTGGCGCGAGCGGGTGACCGAGGTCATCGATCTGTCCTCGGAGCCGACCACCCAGATCGTGACCGGCCTTCCGGGGAGCGGCAAGAGCACCGAGTTCGAGCAGCTCGAGCGCGACCTGGTCGCTCTCGATCATCGCGTCGTCCTCGCCGACGCGGGCGCCTGGATCCGTGACGACGCCCCGATTACCCACAAGGACATCCTGCTGGCCCTGGTCCTGGCCTTGTACCCGGACGGCAACCCCGAGGGTGCGAGCGGCTGGGTCAAGGAGTACGTCCGACAGGTCAAGGAGTTGTTTGTCAGCGAGGTCTCGGTCGATGGTATCGGCGCAGCGGAGGTCAAGGCTCAGCTGACGACCAACAATACACTGTTCCAGCTCGCGGCCCGTCGCCTGGGCGAGCTTCGCGACCTGCGCGAGAAGGTCTTTGGTCTGCTTCAGACGGCGGCAGTGGAGGCCAATCAGGCCGCAGAGCCCCTGGTTATTATCCTCGACGGGATCGAGAAACGGGCGACCGGCGATCTTTCGGGTCCAGAAGAGCGCGAGAAGTACCGTAACCACTGGTTCGGCTCGTTGTTGACCTACTCAAGGGACCTGCGCCCGCCCGTCCATGTCGTCTACACCGTCCCGCCCTTCATGGTTCGGCGGGCCGCCGAGCTGGGCGCTCAGTACGGCCACGAGCTGCTGTTCTTGCCCATGGTCCGGGTCTTCGAGCGCGGCGATGATGACCAAGGTCGTCCCGTCTTGCATGGTCCGGGTGTTCGGGCCATGTGTGCTGCATTGCAAAAGCGTGTGCCGGCCGAGCACTTCGAGGACCCCGTGATTCCGGGCTGGCTGGCTGTGCATAGTGGCGGATATATGCGCGATCTCTTGCGCCTGGTCATCGATTGCATCTATCGCGTGGCCGAAGGCGGCACGATCACTCGTGACATCGCCGAGCGCGCGATCGTTCAGGTCCGTCAGACTTACCTCGAGGGACTCGAGCTGGGCGATCAAGCCTTGCTCGAGCAGGTTCATCGCGATCGTGACTTCCCCAAGGAGCGTAGCAACCGGGCCCAGATGGACGCGCTGCTGCAAGGTCACCTGATGCTGCGATACCACAACTCGCGCTTTTGGTACGACGCGCACCCGCTGGTTTGGGATCGACTCGGTATACCCATGCCGAGCTGGGACCAAGTCGCGCAGGTATGTCGGTGAGCTCGGCCGAACGCGAGCGCTGGCTTGCGCGCGAGTCGAACCGCGAGGAGTGGCGGCGCTTGTGGGCGGCCACCGAGCTCGCTGACGACTTTCAGTTCTTTTCGGTCCAACTCGGTGATTCGCAGGCCTCGGCCTTTGTCGACGAGTTGCTCGCCGAGCGTTTCCGTGAATCGTTGCTGCATCTGTGCACGATCGCGATCGGGCCGCAGACTCGCGTGTCGGCGCTGCTAGAGCGCTTCCGACAGGCACCGCAACCCCGAGTGTCCTGGCTCGTGAGCGACGCGACCGGCTCCAAGCTCGAGCGTTTGTTCTTGCTGTTGAATCAAAAGCGTGAGGTCATCTCTTCGTTGTGCAAGGGTCCTTTCTTGCTCGGCTTGCATCCCCTTGCGTGGGCCAGCTTCCGCCGCTGCGCTCCCGACTTTTGGAGCGTGCATCAAGCGGTGTTTCGCTTCTCACCTGGGCGTGACGTCTCACTCGAACGACCGCTCCGTAGGCCGCAGGTGCTTGCCCCTCGGCCAACGTTATCGAGTGAGCGCCGTCCGGGCCCAAGCCACTGGCGCATCCGAGACGAAGAGCTCCAGGCGCCGCCGGGTATGCTGTTCGTTGGCCGTGATTCCGAGCTGAGCTTGCTGGGCTCGGTCTTGCAGGAGCCCGGGGTCAGGGTACTTGTCACCGGTCCCAGTGGGATCGGCAAGACGGCCCTGGTCCGCGTAGTTCTGTCTCGGGTTGCCAAGCGTCATCCCGGCGGGGTTTGGGTCATCCCTGTGGATCCGCGCCCCCCGTCGGCCCGGTCCTACGCCACTGCGATTCTCGAGCGGCTGCTCACCGAGCTGCGACCAGGCGTGCCTACACCGACCGAGTTGTCGGCACTGCGCCGGCATTTCGAGTCGACGAGTCGCTCGAGGCGAGCGCTTTTTGTGTTCGAGGATCTGGAAGACCCTCACTTGCTCCCGCTGCTGCTTCCCGGCGCTGGCTCCTCGGCCATCGTCACCAGTCGGCAAGACCTCGACCGCGCGCCCTTCGATCACGTGATCGTGCTCGGCGGCCTGCAGATGAACGCAGCCACCGAGTTGTTGAGCCGCGTCCACGACGCGCCGGAGCCCGATCTGCGCCGGGTCGCCGTCCAGACCCGTGGTGTGCCCTTCGACTTGCGCCGGGTGTCGAAGTCACTGGCGCTCGGCGGCGATGGGGAGCCGACCCTGGACATGGGGTCGGACGATGCGCGCGGGCTGTGGGCCATGCTCGGCTTGTTCTCGGGGGCGTTCAGCCTCGAGGATGCCGCGGCGGTGTCGGGCTGGGATCTCAAGCGGGTCCGCAGCGCGCTCGACGAGCTCCTCGCGCGTGCTCTCATCGACCGTCAGTCCGAGTATCTCTACCGCAATCACGAGCGTTTGCGTGCGCGAGCAATCAGGCTGCTTTCCGAGCAACCTGACTACGCTCGAGCCCAGCGTGCCTTTGCTCAACTCGTCTTGATCGACCGGCCCGTCCCTCCCGAAGATCCCAACTTCCGCGGAGCCGAGGCCTGGCTACGTTCGCAGCTGGATGGTTCTCGTCTTCCCGACGAGGACTGGGCGATCCTCCGCGCAGCCGTGCTTGGCCGTACCACCGGGTCCGAAAGGGTCGAGGCGTTAATAGAACTCGCGTATACGGTCGCACAGACTCGTGACGACCCCGAGCTCCTCGCGGCGATTTACCGCTATCGTGCCTCCCGGGCAAACCAACGGGGCGAAGCTCAAGCCTGGCGAGAGCGTGAGCTCGATGCATTGCTCGAGGCTGACGACGCCGCCCGACCCGTGGTCGTCCATGCGCTCCTGGCTCTGGCCGAGCTCGGCGACGGCGAGATCGCCAGGCGCCATGCCGAGCGTGCGGTACGGATCAGCGACGAGCTTGGCGACCTCGATCTGCGTATGCGCTCCCGCTTGGCCCAGGCCAACGCCGCAGATGAGCTCGACGTATCACGGGCCTTGCTTGAGCAGATCGTCGAGCTCGTCGCCCCGGATGGGAATCTGCGAAGCGTGGCCTACTGGAGCCTTGCGAACCTCGACCGAGCTGCAGGCGATCTCGACGGCGCGCGCGTTTGGCTCGAGCAGGCCCGTGAGTTCGGGGATGGTCCTTGGATCCAGTACACGCTCGGTGAGATCTCCGAGCAAGCCGAGGACTTCGACGGGGCTCTCGAGAGCTATCTTCGGGCGCTGCGAGGCTTCGAAGAGACCCACGACGACGAACAGCGTGCCGACGTCCTGGATCGTCTGGGTCAGGTTTCGATCACCCGAGGTGACCTCGAGACGGCCCAGCGCTGGCTCGATCAGGCGCTCAAGGTCGACGAACAGCTCGGCCACGCCGAGTTCTCACTCATCCCGCTCGCCAAGCTCGACCGTATTCGCGGACGCTCGCGCGAAGCCGTGAAGAAGCTGATCCTCGCATATGAAGGATTCCGCGCATATGAAGGATTCCGCCTGTTCGACACGAGTATCGTCATCGATGAGATGAAGGCCTGCTACGACGCAGTCGAGTCTGCGTCAGCACGCGCCGAGATGCGCGAACAGTGGGAGCAGGCTGGACTAAACTGGGACGATATCGTCCCGGTTGATTGAACTCATGCGCCTAATCTCGAGAGCCGCCGGCTCCGGTTCAGATCACACCATCGGCGCGGAGTCTGGCTAATTCCTCGTCCGACATGCCCAGGCGCCCGCCGTAGATCTCCTGGTTGTGCGCCCCGAGGTCGGGGCCCGCAAAGTGACTCTGCGGTGGCGTGCGCGACATCAGCGGGGTGGGGCGGGCCATCCGCAGCGGGGAGCCGTCGGGCAGGGGCACCGACTCGAGCATCTGCCGGGCCTGTACGTGGGGATCGTCGAACAGATCCGCGGCGGTGTTGATCGGCCCGCTGGGGATGTCGGCCTGGCGTAGCGCGGCGAGCACGTGGGGCAGGCCGTGGGCCGAGGTCCAGGACCCGATCGCTGCGTCGATCTGCGCGGCGTGGGCCGAGCGTCCGTCGTTGTGGGCCAGCCGGGGGTCGTCGGCCAGGTCGGGTCGATCGATCGCGTGCATGAGCTTGCGGAACAGCCCGTCGCTGTTGGCACCGATCACCACGTAGCGGTCGTCGGCGCAGCGGTAGGTGTTGCTGGGGACGATACCCGGCAGGGCCGAGCCGGTGCGCTCGCGAACGTGTCCCTGGCGGTCGTACTCGGGGACGAGGCTCTCCATGATCGACAGCACCGACTCGTAGAGCGCCACGTCGATCTCCTGGCCTTGCCCGCTGCCCACTACGTCGCGCTCGTGGACGGCGGCCAGGGTGGCGAAGGCGGCGTGCAGGCCCGCGAGCGAGTCGCCGATGCTCACCCCGGTGCGGACGGGCGGGCGATCGGGAAAGCCGGTGACGTAGCGCAGCCCCCCGAAGGCCTCGGCCACGTTGGCGAAGCCGGGGCGATCGCGGTAGGGCCCGGTCTGGCCGTAGCCGGAGACGCGCACCATGATGATCCGCGGATCGATCGCCCGTAGATCCTCGTAGCCCAGGCCCCAGGCCTCCATGCGACCGGGGCGGAAGTTCTCGACGACGATGTCGACGCCGTCGGCGAGCAGGCGACGCAGCAAGTCGCGCCCCGCCGGCTCGCGAAGGTTGCAGGTGATGCTGCGTTTGCCTCGGGCCAGGCTGCGCCACCACAGCGAGGTGCCCTGATCGAGCTTGCGCCACTTTCGAAGGGCGTCGCCGGTGCCGGGGGCCTCGACCTTGATCACTTCGGCGCCGAAGCTCGCGAGCAAGAAGCCGGCGAAGGGGCCCGCGAGCAGCTGCCCCAGCTCGAGTACGCGCAGGCCGGTGAGGGCCTCGGGGGAGGGAGAGGACACGGTTCGGACGGTGGCACGGGGGTGCACGGCCGTCCAGGGGCCGTCAGGGGCCGCCTGGGGCGGTTTAGGGGCCATCGAGGGGGGATCCCGGGGTTGTTCGAGGCCGCCTGGAGGCCGCACGAACGATCAGAGGCCGCATGGGCGCGGCGGTGCCCCTCAGTGCGGCCGGTCGTGCCCTCTCGGTTCTTCCGAGCGTGACGTGAACCGGCGCATTAGGGCAACGACGTGGGTGAGCCGGGGGCTTTGCGCCAACGCTCGGGGCACGGCGAGGGTCAGGGAGATCCGAGTCCCCACGACGTCCTCGAGCACCGGGACCAGCGGGTCGGCGGACAAGCCGAGCGGGTCGAGATCGGCATCGGGCAAGAGCGCCAGAGCGAGACCGGCGCGTACTTGCAGGCGCAGCGTGTGCGCGTCGTTGCTGACGAGTACCGGGCGGACCTCGAAGGTCCCGCCCCCGACCCGGGGCCAATGGTCGGGGCGGCCGCCGGGGGCGATCCACGAGGCCAGCGGGTGTTCGTGGAGGGCGGCGATCGTCGCCGGTCGTCCGTGGCGCGCCAGATACTCGGGGCTGGCGAGGATCCGCACCGGGATCGACAATAGTTCGTGGGCGATCCAGGCGGGCGGGAGCTCGCGTTCGCCGAAGTGCACGGCCAGATCGATCTCTTCTTTCTTCAGCCCGGCGAGTGGATCCTCGCACACCCGCACAGACAGCGCGATCCGGGGGGCCATCGCGCGGAGCAGCTCCGTGTGTACCACCACGGCTTGCGGCGGCATGCCGATCGGCAGCCGAAGCCGCACGGTGCCGCCGGGCTCGCGACCGATCTCGCGTACCGAGGCCAGCAGGGCCGAGCCCTCGGCGAGCAGCCGGTGGCCCCGCTCGGCCAGCACGCGGCCCGCCTCGGTCGCGGTCACTCCTTTGGCGCTGCGCTCGAGCAAGGGCACCCCGGCGCGAGCTTCGAGGGCGTCGACGCGCCGACGGAGGGTCCCGCGGGGGATCCCGAGGCTGGTCGCGGCCCCCAACATCGATCCCGTCTCGACGACGGCCAAAAAGCCTCGGAGCTCCTCAAGGTCCATCGCTGTCAGGATCTCATGGCCGCGCGGGCGCCAGGGGGTGATCGCATTTGGCCATCGCTGGCCGGCGCCGCATGACAGGCTGGACATGGCCCCTGCGCCCCCGAGGAGAGCATCATGCGTTCATTCCGCACCCTGATTCCTGTCGTTTGTCTCGTTGTCGCCGGCGGTTGCCGCTCCGGGTCCGAAGAGCCTGCCCCGGGCCAACCGCGGGCCCCGTCTTCGGATCTCTCGCTCGTCGGTACCGCCAAGGCCGCCGTCGCCCCGCCGCCGGCCGCCGCGCTCGACCCGGCGCGCGGCACTGAGATCGGCATGGTATTCGAGGCCTTCCTCAGCCCGCACCAAGAGCCCGGCGAGGAGGACGCCACGCCTCGCGGTACACCCGAGGCGTTTCGCTCCACCACCCCGTCCAAGAGTCGCAACGAGCGCGAGGCGGCCGGCCACCGTGGTCACGGGCAAGTGCGCTTCAGTCGGGATCTGAGCCGGGCGTTCGTCGACGTTCGGATCGAAGGGGTCGAGCTGACGACGATCAACATGTTTCACATCCACTGCGGCCAGCCCGGGATCCTCGGTCCGATCCTCGTCGACTTCGCGCTCGCGACCGATCTGCAGGAGAACTTCGGCAGCGGCACGTTCTCGGTGGAGGTGACCAACGCCGATCTGGTCAATACCTCGCAGCATGGGCACGGGGCGATCGCGGCCTTCACCGCCGGCTGCGTGGTTCCGGGCCCCTCGCTGAGCCCGACCCCGACCAAGGTCTCCACCGTCGCAGGGATGGCTCACATCGCCCAGCAGGGCGAGCTCTACTTCAACCTCCACACCACCGGGCAGACCTACTACGGGGACATCCGCGGGCAGATCCACGCGGTCCCGTGATCTGGCCGGACTGCACGAGGGCTCGGACTGGCGGTGAGGCCGGCGTGGGTGAGGGTCGAGCGCCCCCGGCACCGGGGTTTCGCTGTGAGCGACCACGCGCGGCGAAACAAAAAGCCTCCGCGGATACACTCTTGGTCTGCGCATGATGATGTCTCGCCGCCGTTCGCGTTCGTCTCGCCTGCTGACCTTCCTCCCACTCGGTCTGCCGCTCGGTTTGAGCCTCGGCCTCGCCGGCTGCAATGACGACGGGGACGGTGTCCCGGAAATGATGGGCTCCACCGAGACCACCGGGACCACTGCCGTCGAGCCGGATGTCGACTCCACGACGGGGACCCCCGAGCCCGATCCGAGCACGTCGACCACCGGGTCGCTCGACTCCACTGGCGCCGAGAGCTCGACCGGCGAGGAGATCGAGCTGCCGCCGCCGTTGCCGTGGACCGATCAATGCACCTACGCCGGCAGCGATCTGTCCCGGCTCGACCCCAACCTCCTGTGTGCGGGGATCGAGGTGCCGCTGGACTGGGACGACCCGCAGGGCGAGTCGATCGTCATCGCGGCGTTCAAGATCCCCACCACGGCCGACGTGCGGCGGGGCCAGATGTGGCTGTTGGCCGGCGGCCCGGGCAGCAGCGGCCTGCCGTTTCTCGGCGCGACCTCGCTGACCGAGGTGCTGACCGAGGCGGGCTGGGACGTGCTGGTGCCTGCGCACCGAGGCACGTTCTCGCCGCTGCTCGACTGCCTGGCGCCGCCCGCCAGCCTCCAGTGCCGGGCCAGCCTGGAAGAAGACTGGGGCGAGGGCCTTCGGCACTTCAACTCCTCGGCGGCCGGGCACGACCTGGCCGCGCTCATCGAACGCGAGCGCCAGATCCCCGGAGATCCGGCGGTCGTCTACGGGGTCTCCTACGGCACCATGTGGGCGATGCACTACGCGTCGCTGCACCCCGAGCAGCCCGACGGGGTGGTGCTCGACAGCGTGCTGCCGGCGGAGGTCGACGTGCTGACCCAGGAGAGCCAGCAGCAGGCGGCGGTGGAGGTGCTCTTGCAGCGCTGTATCGACGATCCCGCCTGCGGTCCCACGCTGCCGTATGCGACTGGCGCCGAGTTCTCAGCGGCCGTGGTGGCGGCGATCGACCAGGGCGATTGCGGAGGCAACGACAACGGCGCGTGGCCCGACACTTTCTTCCGAGATCAGCTGGGGTTCCTGCTCAACGGCAGCCGCCGAGACTACGTGCCCTTGATGGCGGCGCTGCTGGCCGCCTGTACCCCGCCGACCAGCGAGCTGTTCACCGCGAGCTTCGGACAGCTGCTGGCCGGCGCGTCGTCGTTGGGCCCGATGGCTACTCCCGCGCCGCTGGTCGAAGGCCCCCGCTTCGACATCGCCCCGTACCGGTGGGGCGACTGGCGGGATGATTATAGTGTCGACGACGCGCTGTTCTTCTCTCGGGAGCTGCAGTACGCGGTGATGGGCACCACGATACTTCGCGAGGAGCAGGACCCGGGCCCGATCGTCGAGGCGGCCCGGCAGAACCTGGTGGGGCTGGGCTTTGCGGACTTGTTCGTGTCGACTCACGAGGTGTGGACCACGCTGCCCGACGTGGCCTTGCTGCCGCCGTGGTCGCCCGACGTGCCCGCGCTGGTGCTGGCGGGGAGCTTCGATCTGCAGACCCCGCTGGGATGGACCGACGAGCTGATGCTCGGCGGGGAGCATCAACACCTGCTGGTGTTCGACTCGGCCAACCACGGGGTGCTGAATTCCGGCAACACGGCCGACGGCGCTCCCTGTGCGCAGGACATCATCCTGGCGTTCGCCAGCGAGCCCACCGCCGCGCTCGATGCTTCGTGCATGGACGACGTGCCGCAGGTCGATCCTGCGCTGACGCGGCCGGATCTGCTCGAGCTCTCGGCGATGGTGTTCGGGACCGACGACCCCTGGTCGCTGGTCCCGTAGCCCACCGCGGTCGCTCAGGGCGAGGGATGCTCGTCCAGCCACGCGGCCAGCTCGGAGCGCAACGCGGGGCCGGGGGGGCGCGCGCCCTCGAGATCGACCCACGCCTGGCGGACCACCGCGCGAGCGCGGGCGCGGGCGCTCGGGTCGCGCCACAGGGCGCGCGCCAGCACCAGGGCCGCGTTCGGTGAGTCCGGGACGAAGACGTCGTCACCGGTCAAGGCCGCGTGCGCCTGCTCGGCCAGCGCGAGCGCCTCGTCGTCGGGATCCCCGCGCGCACGCAGGACCCTCGCGAGCCGCGCCCGGCTCCGGGCGATCGCGAAGTCGTGCTCGTCGAGCTTCGCGTATGTAGCCGAGGCCCGACGCATCTGCACCTCCGCCTCCTCGAGGCGGCCCGCTCTTTCGAGCAGGAGGCCGAGGTTGTCATACAGCTCCGCGATCCGGATCCACTTCGGCTCAGGGGCAGACTCGTAGATCGCGAGGGCCTGATGATACTCGGCCTGCGCCTCGTCCAGACGGCCCTGTCCGAGGATCGCGTTGCCCAGGTTGAAGCGGGCGTCCGCAACCCGGAAATGATCCGGTCCCACCGAGCGGATCAGGCGGGGAAGCAAGGCTCGGCCGAGGGCCTCGGCCTCGGCGTACTCGCGCTTGGAATAGAGGACCAGGATCAGGTTCATCCCCGCCCCGAGCGTTCGTGGATTCTCGGGCCCCAGGACCTGCGTGTAGAGCTGCTCGGCCCGCCGATATTCCTCGGCCGCCTCGTCGTAGCGCTTCTGCCGTCGGAGCACGTTCCCCAGGCTCAGGTGCGAGATCGCAAGATCGAGGTGGTCGGGGCCCAGCGCCTCCGACAAGATCCGCAGCGCCTCCCGAAGCTCGGCCTCGGCCTCGGGGTACGTTCGCTTCGCCTTGAGTACGTTGGCCAGGTTGATGTGCACCGCGCCCACGAAGGGATGGCCCGGACCCAGCTTGGCCACGAATAGATCCAGCGCTCGCCGAAGCTCGGCCTCGGCCTCGTCGAGCCGCCCTTGGTCACGAAGCGAGTTGCCCAGGTCGTTGTGAAGCAGCCCGATCTTTTCGTGTCGCGCCGGCAGGGCGGGCTCGGCGACCGCCAGCGCTCGCCGAAGCTCGGCCTCCGCGGCCACGGATTCCCCTCGGTCCATCATGATCTGCGCCACCGATCCGCGCAGGCTGCTCTCGAGCACCGGATCGGGCGCGTGCTCCAGCAACCCCCACCCGGTCTGGGCGAAGGCGAGCCCCTCGTCCGGTCGACCCATCCGCTCGCCGACCACGAACACCAACATGCTGACCGCGTCGATCGCCACGTTCCATTGCCCCAGACCCAGGCTCGAGCGGAGCGCCCACTCGAGACGGTGCTCGGCATCCTCGTAGCGGTTGGCGTGGCTGAGCGCCTTGCCGTGCTCGAGCGCCAGCTCGGCTTGCAGCGGCGCATACCCCACGGCGTCGGTGCGCGGCACCAACGACTCGAACCGGGCCACGGCGTCGTCATAACGCCCGGCGATGCGCAACGTTCGAGCCTGGGCCACCTCGGCTCGGAGCGCGGCCACCGACTCGGCCGCTTCTGGCTCTGGCGGCGAAACCTCGGCCATCAGGCGCTCCACGTCGGCACAGCGCGAAAGCGGAGGCAACGCGTCCATCAATCGGTAGGCGTACTGCACCGTCGATGGATCCGCGGTCACCAACTGTCCCGAGACCGCGGACAGCTCGATCTTCGCCCGGTGCAAGCACCGCATGCGCCGATCCATGACCTCGTGCGACTGCTCGCGCCGCACCGCGGTCGCTTCGCAGACTTCGGTGTGCTGCTCCACCCACACATCGACGTAGGCGTCCAAGCGCGGCGCGACCCGCTCCCAGACCGCGACCGCGTACGGTAGCGACGATTCCCGCAGCCCTCGCTCGACGTCTGCCCGCCGAGCGTCGTCCCACACTCCCGCCAGCTGGGAGCGCGCACCGCTGCAGCGTGCTTTGGCTCGGGGCCCCAGCGACCACCAGCTCCCCACCAGCAGCCCGAGCAGCAGCAAGCCCCCTGCTGCCAGCCATCGCGCCCCGCGTCGTTTCCGCCCTCGCTCGAGCGCTTGCAGCAGGTCGGCGATGCTCTGATGGCGCTGGGAGGGCTCGTGACTCAGCCCCCGACGCAGTGCCTGGTGGAGGTACGTCGGACCGACCCGCGCCGGAGGCTCGGTCATCCGCTCCGCACGCAGGTTGTCCTCCAGCTGCGCGTAGTCGGCTCCCGTGTACGCCCGCACGCCATGGAGCACCTCGAAGAACGTCGCGCACAGGCCAAACTGGTCGCTTTGTTCGTCGGCGTGTCCGTCGAATTGTTCGGGAGCCATATACGCGGGCGTTCCCACCCATCCCCCTGGCACGGTCGCCGTCTCGTCCGCACCGACGCTCGGCTCGAGCCCCGTGTCCACGAGCTCGGTCTCGCTGGTGCCCGTCTCGGTGCGGGCCAGCCCAAAGTCCACCAGCCGAAGTCGCCCGTCCTCCCCCACCAGGATGTTGCTGGGCTTGAGATCGCGATGCACCACCCCCGCGGCGTGGGCCGCCCGCAGACCTCGCGCCGCCTGCTCGAGCAACCCTTCCACCCGCGTCGCCCAGCGCCGCCCCGGTCGCCGATGCTCCGCGCACCAGCGATGCAGGGGCAGCCCCTGCACCAACTCCATCGCGAGGAACAGCCGGTCGCCGTGGGTCCCGACCTCGTGGATCGTCACCACGTTGGGGTGGCTGAGGCGAGCGAGGGCCTGCGCCTCTCGCATCATGCGCCCTTCGAGAGCGACGCTCTGCCGACTCAACTTGAGCGCGATTGGCCGGCCCAACTCGGGATCGAAGGCGCGGTACACCACGCCCATCGCCCCCTCGCCGAGGCGATCGATGATGACGAACCGACCCACTCGCAGCGGCTCCGGCTTCGTGTCGAACAAACGGGCCGCGACCGCGCGCTGAAGGCGAAGACCCTCCAGGCTCGTCTCGGTGTTCTCGGGTTCGCGCAGGCCCCCGGATGGCCGCAGCTCGACAGAACCACTCGTCATCGGAACGCCCTTGAGGATACCCAGTTCGGATCGCCGGCGGGTTTTCGAAGAGCTCTACACCGTCGACCATGAGCGGAATCCAAACGCCGGCCGGCCTTTGGGCGCTCAGGGATCGGAGGATGTGCATCTTGCGCGCACACGGTGGTGCCGTCGGGGACGCCCGATCCCCGGCGCCCCGAAATTTTCGACCTCCCGGTGTCGAGAATCGATCGTCTCGGCTCCTTACAGGGGGCAACCGATGAGCGCATTGCCCCTGTTGATGTCCCTATGGCTCGTAGAGCCCGCGTTCGAGCCAGACTGGTCGACGACCGAGTCGGCGAAGCCGGCGATCCAACGGCCCGCCTTCGCGAGTCCGAGCGCTCCGCCTCCCGCCTCCGAGCCCCCTGGGGCGACCGCCGCCGCTGCGCCGGCGCCAACCACGTCGCCGCCAACCACGTCGCCAACCGCGTCGCCGGCCGCGACCGTCGATGCCCCGACCCCGCGGCCGGCGTGGTCCCAGGTGTTCTCCGTCGCCACCGTAAAGAGCCACCTCCAGGGAGAAAACGTCCGGGTGGTGGTGGTCCCCGCGGGTACGCACCCTCAGGCGGAGCCCGCCGCGGTGGCTCTGGTCGGGGTCCTGCGGGCCAGCCCTGAGGCCGCGTTGGTCAAGCGTGCGGCCGCGGTCAGCATCGACAGCGACATGCAGATCGCTCGACGAGTCTCGCTCAAGGGTTTCGATCGCGTGTTCGTCGTGCGGAGCTTCGATGTGGATGGTCGCGTACAGGCGGTCATCACCGTGCTCGATGCCTATGGCGAGACCCTCGACGCGTTCGTGGCCTGGAGCGATCAGGTGCTCGAGGTCACCGACACCACATCACTCGGGGTCAGCGAGCGCACCATGCGGGTGATCACCGACGAGTCCGAGGCGCATGGGTCCAGTGCGTCCTCCAGTGGGCCCGAGCCCATCGTCTACGTTCCGCACCGCGGGGCCTTCTACCGCGGGTATGTCAGCGGCAGTCGGGAGCTCGATGATGATGAGTTCTACGAGTACGTGGGTCGCCACGATCTAGCGCGGCAGCATCGGGCGAGATCCAAGGGGGGGTGGACTCTGTTCAGCGTCGGCATGGCCGCGACCGGGACCGGTGCCATCATCGCGGTCGCTGCGTCCCTGTTCGAGAACACCCGACTGCGGCGGGGGTCGCTCGCGGTGGCCGGCGGGGGGTTGGTGGTCGCGGGCTCCGGCCTGGCCCTCGCGCTCAGCAAACCGGCCGCGCGATCGGAGCGGATCGAGATGGCCGAGGCGTACAACCGCCAGCTCGAGGCGCGGAACCGAAACGAGGATGATGACGAGGATCGCGACGAGGATGATGACCGAGGTGGTGACCGAGATCGTGACCGCACCGGGCGCTCCTCGCTGTCCCTGCGCCCCGCGGTGGGGTTCGGTCACGCGGGCATCGTGCTCGAGGGGCGGTTTTAGATGATGTGGCTCGCGAGTCTACTCGGCGCCCAGCTGATGGCGGCCCCCGTCGCGGCCCCCGTCGCTTCTTCCATCGCTGTCTGGGCCGCTCCCCCGTTCGATCCGCTGGCCGAGCTCGAGCGCCAGCAGCAGGCCTTGTTCGCGGCGGCGGCGCCCTCGGTGGTCCTGATCCGGAGCGCCAGTGGGATCGGCTCGGGCTTCTTCGTGTCGTCCTCGGGCTTGTTGCTCACCAATCGTCACGTGGTGGGCAAGTCCAAGCGCGTGGACATCATCCTCAACGACGGTCGTCGGAGTACTGGTGTGGTGGTGCAGGTGGCCAAGGACGACGTCGATCTGGCGTTGGTTCAGGTGGAGATCCGGGGCGTGCGCCCCTTGCCGCTGGCCGATCTGCGGACCCTTCGGGTTGGTGCCTGGGCGGCGGCCGTCGGCCACGGTGAGGGCGCGATCTGGACCTTCAACACCGGCATGATCTCCAACATCTATCCGGTGGGATCGCTGCCGGTGCTTCAGACCCAGATCCCCCTCAACCCGGGGAATTCCGGGGGTCCGGTGCTCGACCGAAGCGGGCGGGTGTTGGGGGTGGTCACCGCCGGGATCGAGGACGCGCAGAACCTCAACTTTGCGATCCGCATCGACATGGCCGCGCAGGTGCTGCCCCAGCTGCGGACGCACTGCAATTGCTTGACGATCCACGCCCCCCCAGATGTCCCGGTGTTTCTCGACGGTACGCTCACCGGGCGGGGGCCCACTGTGGTCGTGATGGTCGAGGCCGGGACCCACGAGGCGTTCGCGGTGGTCAAGGGCAAGCGACGGTCGGTCAAGGCCACATTCCCCCGCGAGCGCGTGCTGGATCTGCGACGCTAGGCGAGCCGACGAGCCCCACTTTGGCCCGCACCTGGTCGCCTTTGCGTCCACGGGCATCATGGGTCACATCGCGAGCAACAGCCCCGACGTTCGTGCCCGGTTTGACAAGCGCTACGGCCGCGTTCCCATTGTTCCCATGCTCCGCTCCGGAGTCTCGAGGACGGGCACCTCTTCGGCCCGTTGGCTCAGTCACTCGACCCGACTGATTCTATTCATCCTCGAGCAGATGACGGCATGCCGGTGGAGGAGTCGGCGTGGTGCCGACGGGTGGGATGGGCGCGCCAAGATGGGTGTCGATGCAGGTCGGTGCCCAGGAGAGGGAGGTGGGTTTGGGATGAAGCGCCGGGCTCGAGGCATGCCCTCGATAGGCCATGGTCCGCTCATGATGGCGGTATCGAGCGGGTACTGATCGGATCGGGGCTCTCTGGTGATATGGGCGTTGGTGGAATTCTTGCGGCCTCTTGAGCTTTGTCGGTGAAATTCTCGTGTTCCCTCATGGTTGTCGTGGCTGATGCACTCTGCGAGGCGACGACGCTGAATACTCTCGGCCGAGGTGGGGCTCCTAACTATGCGAGGCGACGGTCGACCATAGCGAATCATCGAGTTTGCTTTAGTGCCCCTGGCGTAGAGTAGAGATACATGGGTCGTAGGAGAGCACTGAATCACGGATCCGATCACTATACTTGTATCTATATCAACATCAACGACAATCAACCTATCAAGTCACGAATCGCAGAGGAAGAAGAGACAATGGATACCCAGAGTAAACTATTCAAGGTAATCGCTATCTATGCACTCGGGGGAATGATCGGCGGTTGCGCCGCGGCCGCCGATCGCGATTCCGATGGGGACGACCGGGCCGTTACGGTGGCTACGGCGGCGTCGGTCGTCGGCATCGTCTCCGGAGTGCTCTCGGGCGCGAGCAGCATCAAGAATCTGCTCGATCCCGGCGACAACGGAGAGCCGAAGATCGCACATCTGAGCAAGGAAGCGCTCGATGAGATCCGGGACATCGTGACCGACGTGACCGTGACCTTCGGCTTCGAGCAGTACATCAACAGCCTGAACTCGCTCGTCGAGAAGATCGGGACCTACAACGAGCCCAGTTGTTCCATCGCGACGGACGCCGGCTGTGAGGACGAGCTTCGAGACGCGAGCCAGCAGTTGGTCGGGTTGGCGGGGCAGGCCAGTGATATTTGGTCGAGCCTCAGTAGTGAGGAGGATCTGCACGCGGCGAATCGGATGCAAGGAGCGCTGAGCATGGTGTCGGTTGCGGGGATCCGTACGTCGCTGCTCGTAGAGCGGGCGAACATCGACACGGAGCGAGGTCGCAACGGCGACGAGTCGTGGGACACGGCCTGCGGCGCGGCTGGCGTCTACTACAATCGGCTGACGAGGCTCGAGGATGAAGAGTTCACAGAGTATGTCGATAGCCACTTTGGCGAGGTCTACACCAAGCAAACGGCGCTCAAGGTCAACACCTCGGGAGGATATGCGATCGTCGACTTCATCAGCTGTTTCGATGGTCCCGACGGAGAGTACTGTTCGAACAATAGCAAAGTGACCGTGCACTGTACGGGCAGCAAGCTCGAGTGGTGCGCGAGCTGGCACGAACAGGACGGCAAGAAGATCCAGGATACGCCTTACCCCTATACTCTCCATGTGGTGATGAACGAGAGGAGCAATGCCCGTGATGAGCACTACGAGAGCCTACGGCAGACGATCCTCGGAGGCGATGCGTTCGATGATCTGCTGGGGGAGCTCGATCGGATCTCCAAGTGCGAGGACAAGACCTCCGGGCCTGAGTGCAGTGGCGGTGCGCTGATGTTCGACAACCTCGATGACGGTACGGGGCATAGCCCCACTGGTACCTATGAGCGCAGCGAGGAGACGTTCAACGGCGAGCCCGTCTTCTATCAGGTGGGTGGAGATTTCAAGATCTACAAGCGTAGTGCCGGGGCCGCGGCGGGAAACTGGGTCGTCGACTTCGACGGGGTCGACGAGGCTTGGGGCGGGACCGTGAGGCACACGACCGACAAGCCAGCCACCCCATGGGAAGGAACCTGGACCAAGGGGACCGCGGAATGCGTGGGGTGACGCGCTGACAGTGTATCGTTCATAGCGAACCGAGTACGAGCGTGGTCATGGCGGAGTCGGTGGCACGAGCCATCGACTCCGCTGTTTGATCCGGGCCGGTTGCCGTGGTCCGCCACTCACCTCGCGCTCAGTCGTCTCAGTCGTCTCAGTCGTCTCAGTTGTCCTATTGACCATCCCTCTCGAGACGATCGTCTTCTCACATAATCGCTGATGCTGTCGGGCCCGGACTTCTGAGCTCATGACGCGAGCCCCCGGCGGCTCGCCGTACCCGGGAGCGCCAATTCTCTATGAATTCGACCCGCTACAGCGTTCTTGAGGCTCTGTGCCCCGTTTTGAGGCTCTGTGCCCCGTCCATTCGGCGTCGCCACGCCGGGGATCAACGGGCGCATACGAAGTAGCCGCACTCACTCAACTTATTGTTCGACACGCTCGCGCTTTCCCCTCATAGTGCGGCCGACATCAACCGCCATCTATCTGCTCAGTATCACACCCTTCGAGGTCTATCGGTGCGCTATGGACCCCAATCCTCGAATGTGAACCTTCTCTTTCGTGCGACCGAGGCGGTCCACGCGTGCGCTCATTGCACGCTGGCGGTCATGTGCGGGTGGAGGGGGGCTTATTATGATTCCAAATCGCAAGCGCTCGGCGCCAGTTCCTGGCTATCGCCAGCTCATTCGAAAGTCGGCGGGACTCCGCAACCTGTGGATCGGCAAGCTCATCAGCTTTGCCGGTGACTGGCTGAACGCGGTGGCCGTGTTGGCCGCAGTCCAGGCTCTATCGAGCACGGCGGCGGCGCTGACCCTGGTCACCCTGGCCCGAACCCTGGCCGTTTTGGTCATCGCGCCCGTTGCCGGGCCGCTCATCGATCGCCTGGACCGCCGGCGACTGCTCCTGGTCGTCGACGCGCTGCGTGCTCTTTGCGCCCTGGGGCTGGTTGTCGCCTATCAGCTCGACTCTCTCGTTGGCCTCTACGCTGGCCTGGCGGCCACCATGATGTGCGCGGGGATCGCCATTCCCACGCAGCACGCCATCGTGCCCCGGTTGGTGGCCAGGACCGAGGTTCCGGCGGCCAACAGCCTGCTTGCCGGCACCTGGGCGGTCATGGTCGCAGTGGGTGCTGCCCTCGGCGGGGCCGCGACCGCCACTTTGGGCATCTCAGCTGCGCTCGTCATCGATGCTCTGACCTTTGTCGTTTCCCTGGCCTTCTTTGCCCGCATGCCCGCCTTGCCGGCCCACGCCGACAGGTCCCACGCCGACCAACTCCACGCCGACCAACTCCACGCCGGCCAACTCCACGCCCGGGCCACCGGCTTCTTCGCTTGCCTCAGGTACCTGGCCACCCGACCTCGGGTCTTGGCGCTCACCCTGCTCAAGCCGGCGCTGCAGATGCTGGGCGGCTTGCTGGCATTCTTGCCCCTTTACACCACCGGAGTGCTCGGGGGTGCATCGGGTCCCGTGGTTTTAGGCATCCTGTTTGCCAGCCGTGGGCTGGGTGCGGTCATCGGGACGACCTACCTGCGCCGGCTCGTCGACGACGATCTCGCCCGACTGCGGCGCTGGATGGTCGCCGCCTATGCCCTGGTCGCGGCCGGAACTGCGGCCCTGGCCCTGGCTTCGCATATGTGGCACGCGGCCCTGGCCATTGGTGTCGTCGGCATCGGGCACTCGGCGGGGTGGGTCGCGGGCACCAGCCTGCTCCAGCTCGAGTCGGACAAGCGTTTTCACGGCCGGCTCTTCTCGGTGGAATTTTGCCTGGGCATGGTGCTCATGGCCGCGGCCAGTATGGTCGCGGGCACGGCCCTGGACCTGGGCGCGTCCCTGCGCGGGGTTACCCTGGTGTTTGCCGCCCTCGCGGCCGCCCTGGTCGCGCTCGTTGGTGCCGTGCTCGCCCCGATGCCGGGAAGGCCGCGAAGTGCCGGGCGCGGCCGAGCGCCGGGCCTTGGCCTCCGCGTTGTGGCTCACCTCAATCGGTGACCTTCATCGCCCCCGGGCACCGAGCTCGGCGACTCTATCATGACGATTGACTATGCTCCAAGAAAGCAGAAGACGACAGATGACCCGTATATACAAAACTATGAGTATCCTGAGCGCAACGGTGATGCTGGTTGCGTGCTCCACCGAAAGCGGCGGGCGGTGCCCAGAGGATGGCTGCCTCCAAGATCTGAGCGGCGAGTCGAGCTGCCTGCCCGTTGGCGCCACGACCATCTCGGAGACCGCCGAGTACGAGTATATCGTCGTCGGTGCCGGAGCCGGCGGCGGCCCGCTGGCGGCCAACCTGGCCCGGGCCGGGCATTCGGTCCTGCTGCTCGAGGCCGGCAACGACCCGTGCGAGATCATGCAGAGCGAGGTGCCAGCATTCCACGCCCTGGCCAGCGAGAACCCCGAGCTGGCCTGGTCGTACTTCGTCGATCACTATAGCGATCCTGCGCAGGCCACCCGGGACAGCAAATACACCTCCGAGGGCATTTTGTATCCCCGCGGAACCGGCATTGGCGGCTCCACCTCGGTCAACGCCATGATCACCGTGACGCCCCACGATAGCGACTGGGACCAGCTGGCTCTGGCCACGGGAGACGACTCGTGGCACAGCGACAACATGAAGGGGTATCTCGAAAAGGTGCGTAGCTGGCTCGATGTTGAGCGCGCCGACCCCGGCTTGGCCCTCGGCGACCAGAAGATCATCGAGATCGTGCTCGCGGCCGGGCTCACCTACGACAAGACGGAATCCCCGGGCAACCTCTTGGGGCAGCTGTTTGGCCTCTTGAACCGCGATCTTACGCAGACCCCCGCCCAGGAGGGCCTCTACAACATCCCGCTGGCCACCAAGGAGCGCCGTCGCAACGGCGTGCGCGAGTACGTGATCGACACCGTGCGCGATGGCTATCCCCTCACGGTCAAGACGGGCGCGTTCGTCACCAACGTGGTGTTCGACGATGCCCCCGACCTCGACGGCAAGCCGCGGGTCACCGGGGTCAGCTTCATCGAGGGCGAGAACCTCTATCGAGCGGGGCTCAAAGAGCCGGATATCCCCAGCGAGAGCCGCGAGGTCAGTGCGACCCGCGAGGTCATCCTCTCGGCGGGCACCTTCAACACCCCGCAGATCCTCAAGCTCTCGGGCATCGGCCCGGCCGCCGAGCTGCAGGCCATGGGCATCGACGTTGCCGTGGATCTGCCCGGCGTGGGCGAGAACATGCAAGATCGCTACGAGGTCGGCATCGTGCACAAGACCCGGCGCGACTTCGATCTCATCCGCGATTGCACCTTTGGCGAGGAGGGCGATCCCTGTATGCAAGCGTGGAACGACGGCAACGGGGTGTACACCTCCAACGGCTCCACCGTGGGCATCGTGCGCAAGTCGTCCCCCGAGCTGAGCGAGCCGGACCTGTTCATCTTTGGTGCTCCCGCCGATTTCCGCGGCTATTACCCCGGCTACTCCGAGGACAGCCTGAGCGACAAGAAGTCCTTTACCTGGGTCATCCTCAAGGCCCACACCGAAAATCGCGCCGGCTCCGTGACCCTGGCGTCCACCGATCCCCGCGACACCCCGCACATCGATTTCAGCTACTTCCACGAGGGTTCTAGCGACATGGGCCAGGACCAGCGGGATCTCGACACCATGGTCGAGGCGGTCGGGTTCGTCCGCGAGATCGCGCAAAAGACCCGCGACGTGCAGCTCTTGTTTCCCGCCTTCGACGAGGTGTGGCCAGGCGAGGAGGTCGACGAGGACGAAGAGATCGCACAGTTTGTCAAGGACGAGGCCTGGGGGCACCACGCGTGCTGCACCAGCAAGATGGGCGGCGACGACGATCCCACGGCGGTGCTCGACAGCCGGTTCCGGGTGCGCGGTACCAGCGGCCTGCGGGTGGTCGATGCCTCGATCTTTCCCGAGATCCCCGGATTCTTCGTGGCTGCGCCGATCTACATGGTCAGCGAGAAAGCCACCGACACCTTGCTCGAGGAAATTGGCGAGAGCCGCTGAGCCCGAGGCTCGGTTTGCCAGACCAGATGGAGATCCGTCATGAGCAAGAATCGCAACAATCCGATCGAGGGGGCCCGGCGGCTGCTGTCGCAGCGCCGGATCACCCGCAAGGAGTTTGGCCGGTGGCTGGCCGGAGCCGTGGGCGCGGTCCTGGGCACCAACACCCTGGGGGGCTGTGAGGTCCAGGGCCGCGCCGACGACGAGCACCTCGACCGCAGCAATATCGACCTGGACTACCAGGCGGTGATCGTTGGCTCTGGCTTTGGCGGCGCGGTGATGGCCGCGCGGCTGAGCCGCAAGTGGCCCGGTGCGGTGATGATGGCCGAGCGTGGCCGTCGCTACCCGCAGGGCTCGTTCCCCCGCGACGCGCAATCGCTGGTCGAGGCGATCCGCCGCGACCCTGACGACCATACGCCGCGCCCGCTGCCCCTGCCGGGCACCAGCAACGGCCTGTTCGATGTGCGCAGCTACAGCGGCATGGACGTGCTGGTGGCCAACGGCTACGGCGGAGGCTCGCTCATCTACGGCACCGCCATCATCGAGCCCGAAAACCCCGACTTCGACAAGGACTGGCCGGCCACCATCAAAAAAGACCAGCTCGAGCCCTACTACGAGATCTTCAAGACCATCGTGGGGGCGCGACCTATCCCCATCACCGACGAGCCCGAGCGCCAGATGCCTCGGCTCGATTACTACCGGCGCGTGGCCGAGCAAACCGGCGGCGAGTCCAAGCTGGTGCCGATCGGGGTGTTCTTTGGCAACGACCCCCAAAATCTCACGCCGCTGGGCGAGCGCGAGATCAACCGATTCGGCGCCGAGCAGACCTCGTGCACCTACTGCGCCGAGTGTGTGCTGGGCTGTAACTACCACGCCAAGTCGTCCATGGATCTGAACTACCTCCATGTGGCCGAGCACAGCTATGGCATGCACGTGCGTACCGATCACGCGGTGGATCGGGTGGTGCCCCTGGATATCGACGGCTACGACGACCCCGAGCAAGACGGCAGCTATGGCTATCGGGTGTACATGAAGGATCTGGCCCACTCCTCGGAACAGATCTCGGTCACCGCCCAGCGGGTGGTGCTATCGGCCGGCGTCCTGGGCACCAACGAGATCCTCTTGCGCAACAAGTATGTCCACGAAACCTTGCCCAACGTCAGCCACCAGCTCGGCCGCCGCTTCTCCGGCAACGGCGATTTCGTCGGCTTGGTGACCGGCAGCGACATTCCAGATGGCAACGCCTACGGGCCCACGGTGACCCAGGCCATTGGCTATCGCGATGAAAGTAACCCCGAGCAGAGCCACGTGCTCGAGGATCTCTCGCTGCCCCACCTGTCCGAGGTGGTCGACTGGTTGCTCGACGTTTGCGACACCAACAGCCCCATGCACGGATTTTGGCAGAACATCAAGGGCCTGTTCGATAGCCACGGCGACGGCAAGAGCTCGGGCTTTGCCACCCAGGTCTTCGTGGGTGTAGACAAGAGCGACGGCAAGATGTCCCTGGGCTATAATGGCGAGCTTCGCCTGTCGTGGTCGTACTGGGCCAGCCACAAGCTCTTTAGCGCGATCATCGATCGCATCGGCGATATCAAGGAGGCGGTGTCGGGCTGGGGCAACTTCTACTTGCCGACCTATATCTGGCCGCTGCGTCGCAACTTCACCGTGCATCCCCTGGGCGGCTGCGCCTTGGGCGATGACCGCCCGGCCGGGGTGACCTCGGCGGCACGCGAGGATTTTGGCCGGGTGTTTGGCTACAACCACCTGTATGTCGCCGACGGTTCTTTGGTGCCCTCGGCCATTGGGGCCAACCCCGCCCTGACCATCGCCGCCCTCGCCGAGATGGTCGCCGAGGGCGTGACCGGCGAGCCGGCCACCGCCGAGCTGTGAGCCCGGTGGAGGCGCGAGTGCTCGCAGAGCCCCCGGCGACGGGGGCTCGTCGATTCTGGCGCTTGCTCGCCAGCGCGTGTGCGACCTACGCTGCGGGCTGCTCACGCATGTCCGCTCCCGATCGCACGCCCGAGGCCCTGCGGGCCGAGTACCTCGGCCGGGTCAACCGGGTCATCGACCACATCGAGCGCAACCTCGATCGCTCGCTGTCCCTGGAGGAATTGGCCAAGGTCGCCCACTTCTCGCCGTATCACTTCCACCGGATCTTCGGCGCGATGGTCGGTGAGACCCTCCACCGCTTCGTGCAGCGCCTGCGGGTCGAGCGAGCGGCGGTGATGCTGGTGGTCAACCCGGGCCGCAGCATCACCGAGATCGCGATCGACTGCGGCTTTTCGAGCTCGGCGACCTTCGCCCGGGCCTTCAAGGAGGCGTGGGGCATGAGCGCGACCCGGTGGCGGGCGCACGGCGATCCCGAGCGTTGCGCCCACGATCGCAAGATCCGCAAACCCCTCCACAAGCTCCGCAAAGCCGAGGGCCACTCCGATTGCTATCTCGATCCCCAGACGAACATCCCCACCTGGAGGATCGAAATGCCCGGCTCACTCACCACCACCATCGAAGTCAAAGAGCGTCCCGACCACCCGGTCGTCTACCTGCGCCACGTGGGTCCCTACGGCCAGGCTGCGGTGGTGTCGCGCTTGTTCGCTGCCTTGCGGCAGTGGGCCGTGTCCCGCGGCTTGCTGGGCCCCGACACGCGGATGCTGCTCGTGGCCCACGACAACCCCAACATCACCGAGGAGGACAAGCTGCGCTTGAGCGCGTGCTTGACCGTGCCGGCCGGCACCACGCCCGAGGGCGAGATCGGGACGATGACGATCCCCGGGGGCAAGTTCGCGGTGGCTCACTTCGAGATCCCGCCCGAGCGGATCGCCGAGGCCTGGGACGTGGTGATCGGCGAGTGGATGCCCAGCAGCGGTTTTCAGCCCGACGATCGCCTCTGCTACGAAGAGGCGCGAAACGATCCCCGGCAGCACCCTGAGGGCAAGATCCTCCTCGACATCTGTGTGCCGGTGCGCCCGCTTTGAAGGCGCCGGCCCTCGCTCCGACCCTGGCCTTTGCCCCCGCGGTCGCCAGCCGCTCGGGCGCCGTGCCATGCTCGGGCTCACGTGACGTCCCCCGCACTCCGGGCCCGGATCCTGGTCATGATCGCGCTGGTCACGGCCGGCGAGGCGATCTTCTTGCTCCCCTTCGTGTTCGGCCGGCTCTTTCGGCCCACCGTGCTCGACGTGTTCGGGGTCAGCAACCTGGAGCTGGGGCTGGTGTACTCGGTCTACGGCTTCGTGGCCATGGGCGCCTACTTTGCCGGGGGTCCGCTGGCCGATCGCTTCTCCGCCCGTCGCCTGATGGCGGTGGCCCTGCTGGCCACCGGGATCGGGGGGATCGGGTTGGCCACGGTCCACTCGCTGGAGATCTTGTGGGTGCTCTATGCGTGGTGGGGGATCACGACGATCCTGCTGTTTTGGGCCGCGCTCATTCGGGCGACCCGCCAGTGGGGCGGGGCCGACGAGCAGGGGCGGGCCTACGGGCTCTTGGACGGCGGTCGAGGGCTGGTGGCGGCGCTGTTTGCCTCGGGGATGCTCGCCCTGTTCTCGGTGATGCTCCCCCAAGATCCGGCCACCGCCACGCTGGAGCAGCGGACGCTGGCGCTGGAGCGCATGATCTGGACCGTCACCGGGTTCACGGTGCTGGTGGCGGTGATGGTGCTGCGGTGGGTGCCCGACGGAGCTTCATCGGGGGGCGCCGAGCGTTGCTCGGAGGCCTCGGGGCGGGCGGACCGCTCGGCGACCGCCGGCGGTCACGGGGATCGGTCGTCGTCGGGCTCGTCCCGCCCGCGGTGGTCGCTCGACGACGTCCTCGCCGTGCTCCGCCTGCCGGTGGTGTGGCTACAGTCGATCATCGTGGTCTGCGCCTATGTGGGCTTCAAGAGCATCGACAACATCTCCCTTTATGCGCGGGATGCCTTCGGCTACGACGACGTCGCCGCTGCTCAGCTAGGAACGGTGGCCTTTTGGGTGCGCCCCTTTGCCGCCGTGATCGCGGGACTTTTGGCCGATCGCACGCGGGCCTCGTCGATGATCATCGTCAGCTTCGTCGTGTTGATCGCCGGCAACGTCGTGCTCGCGTCGGGGATGATCCCGGGGGACCTGGCGGTGGTGCTCATGTTGACGGTCGCGGTCACCTGCCTGGGGATCTACGGGGCGCGCGGGCTCTACTTCGCCCTGCTGGGCGAAGGCCGGGTGCCGATGGCCCGCACCGGGACCGCGGTGGGGGTGGTCTCGTTGCTCGGCTACACCCCCGACGTGTTCATGGGCCCGCTGATGGGGTGGCTGACCGATCGCTCCCCGGGGGCGCTGGGGCATCAGCACGTGTACGCGATGGTGGCGGCGTTCGGCGTGGCTGGCCTACTCGGCACGATCCTCTTTCGCCGCGCGATCCGCTGAGGCGCGGCGGTCGTGATGGCGCGCCGCGTCGCGGACGCTCAGCGCCGGCGGGTACGGTAGGGCGATCGGCTCTCGCGGGTGGCGATCCGAAAGAAGTCGGTGCTGAAGTTGAGCACCACGCCACCGCCCCAGCGGATCACCTCGCGGGTGGGGACCTCCCCGGTCACGGGATCCCCGACCTGTGCCCCCTCGGTCAGCCGGGTGACCCGGCGGCTGACCGCGGTCGCGGCGATCGAGAAGTTGGGCGTGGGCTCCCACTCCAGGCCCATGTGCAGCGACTTGAGGACCTCGACGCCGGTGTCCGAGGCCTCGACCAGGCCCAAGCCCGCGAAGGGAGCGAAGCCGCCGGCCCGGTCGCGCAGCCTGGTGTTGGTGTAGCTGCGCCCGTGGCCGCGGTTTTGGATGTAGTCGAACACGTAGGGCGCATAGCCGAGCACCAGCTCGAAGCCGCTGTTGCCCCCCCGAGTGGCCACGATCTGCGCCTGCTCATTGGTGCCGATCGTGCGGGCCTCGTAGTGGCGATCGACCGCGTCGGCGTAGACGATGCCAAACCCCAGCCGCACCGCGCCGGCGTAGGTGCGGTCGACGACGAACTCCAGGCTCCGGCTGGCGACGATCCGGCCCTCGTCGTCGGTGATCGTGATCTCGACGTCGGCGTCGCCCGGCGCTCGCGGGGCGAAGCGATGGCGGACCCGCTGCTGGGTCGGCGGAGGCCGGGGGCTCTTGGACTGGGCGTTGCCGTCGATGCCGGTGAAGCGATCGCCGGGCACGAACAGCCCCCGCTTGCCGGTCAAGCGCACGTCGACGTTGACGTCGGAGGGGTGGATCACCTCGACCTCGACGCTGACGTTGGGCCGGATCACGGGGGGCGGGGCCTGCTCGAAGCGGATCGTCGTGCCCTCGACCCACGCGCAGACGTAGGCGGTGTCGGGATCATTGGAGGGGTTGCAGGCCGGCGGGGCGACCGATCCCGCGGCTCGGTCGCCGCCGCTAGAGCCCGCATCGCCCCCGGTCGAGCCCGGGGGAGGCGTGGGCGTGGGCGCGACCACGGTCAGGGGCACGACGTGGTGGGCCACCGGGGTGCCGCGGTCGTCGACCTCCGCGTAGGCGACCCACACCGACTCGTCGTCGTCGAGCGACCCGAGCGTGGCCCCGCGCAGCTCGGCCTTCGCGTCGGCGCCCAGCGTGAGCGCGTACCACCCCAGATCCTCGGCGTAGGCGTAGGCCGCTCGCCCCTGGTCGAGCCCCTGCACCCGCCGATCCTCGTCGAGCGTCAGCGTCAGCGGCCCCGGCTCCTTGGCCCGGGCCGGCGCGAGCTCGAAGTGCACCGGCATCTTCCCTCCGCCGACGGCCGGAAATTGCAGCGTACGCGGAGCCAGCCGCTCGTTGCGCCATAGCGACCCGCACTCGGAGCCGTCGTCCATCGCCTCGATCGTCCAGATCGAGCCACTGCCGCTGACCTTGACCTTGCACATGCCGGCGCTCTGCTCCCCGGCCTTGAGCCGCCCTCCCGAGGTCTGGACCATCAGCGTCTTGTCGGCCAGATCCTCCAGCGTATAGGTCGACGTGCCTTCGGCCGCCGACGCGGTGGAGCCAAAGCCCCACACCCCGATCCCTAGCGTCGCCGCCAGGATCCACCGCCCCGCCCAAGGTCGGACCCTCGCGGTCGAGTCGAACCACGCATCGACCATGGTGCCCAATTGTCTACCGGAATGCCTTGGCATACAGATCTCCCAACACGCTCTCGATCCTCTGGAGCCCCAGGACGTAGGAGAGCTTGCCGTCCGCGCTGCCTCCGATCACCGTCCCCACCGCTCGCCCGCGGTCGTCGACCACCAGCGAGCCGGAGTCCCCCGGCACGCTGAAGTCCTTGCCTTGGCCGCCGCTGACCGACAGCACCCGCACGTAGCGGTTGTCGGTGTCGTCGGGCAGCAAGAGATTGACGCCGGCCAGCCCAACCTGTCGCACGATGCCGCCGAAGCGCTTGTGGCGGCCACGGATCCGTGAGTAGTGCCAGACCTTGGCCCCGCGTACGAGCGATCCACGGCGGCGCGGGATCGGGGGCAGGGCGCCTGCGGCGAGGTGATGGGCGTCGAGATCGTCGCGCTTGCCCAGGGGAAAGGACGCCAGCGCCCAGTCTTCGTCGGCATCGCATCGACCGCGCAGAAGGTGGCCCGAATAGAACCCTGCGCGATCGTCGACCACCTGGACGCGAGCCCGGGAATTTCGGCCGCGACCGGCGCCGCGACGGCCCCGTCCGCCGATGTCGTAGGCGCGCAGGATCCGGCGGCCTCGCATCGGCAGCACCCCATGACCGCACAACAGCCCGTGGATCAGGCCATCGTCATCGGTGAAGTAGAGGGTCGCGGTGGAGCGCCGAGGCTCGGCGCCCGGCAAGCCTCGGGCGGTGACCTCGTCGGTGTGGCCGAGCCAATGTGCGCGCGGGCGGCCCACGTCGACCACGTCGACCCGATGACCCATCAGAGTCCGGGGCAGCCGCCGTTCGGGGGCAACGTGGCTGCGATGCTGCTTGCGGAGCACATGCACACTGACGCAGGGCTCGTCGATCCACCGCCCGCGCTTGGATCGATCGCCCCACATCACGCCGACGACGTCGGGGTGGTCCAGCAGATCCCGCGCCGCATCGCGGAGCCGTTTGGAGGTGGGAGGCTTGAGTCCCATCGAGTTCGTGACTTACCAGCACCGACAATGGTGCCGAATGTTGGGGCGCGGCTCGGAATCGATCCGCGACGTCCCCCCAAACCCTATGGATCCACGGTAGGAGCCGGACCGTCGAGCGTCAAGCCCGGGTGGTCGCTCCGGAGCGAAGACGAGCGGTCCGAACCGGTACAGTCGATGGGTCAAGTCGTGGTGGGATCGACGACTGAACGGTTGCCGACGAACTGAACGGTTGCCGACTGAACGGTTGCCGGCCACTTTGGCTGGTCATTTGGCGGGGCCCACGTCGACCTGGTTGATCGTTCGCAGGTTGCCGCCGGCGGGGTAGCCGTAGGACGCCGCGCTGTCGGTGCCCCACACCACCACGCCGAAGTTGGCGTCGCTGTGGGCGCGGTGCTGGCTGGTTTCGCACGCCGCCACCGCTGCCGTGCCGCCGCGAAAGAGCTCGAGGTGCGCGTACTCGTAGCGCCCCTGCCGACCCACCGGTTGCCAGCCGGTCACCGCACCCAGGCAGGCCAGCTCCACGTCGGCGAACCCGGCCGGCCCCGCCTCGCGCACGAGCACCAGCGTGCTGGTGGCGTAGGTGGGGTCGACGAAGAACGCATACGCGCGCAGGAACTGGGCCGGGGGCACGAGCACCACCCAGTCGTCGTCGCCCAGCGGGCACGGACCGGGGATCCCGGTGCAGCCGGGCTGGCCTTCGAGCGTGCCCGACATGTACTGGCTGAGCGAGAAGGGGTGAGCGTCGTCCTGAGCCCGAACCGAGAAGACCTCGGAGGTCTCAAACTGCACCACCTGCGCCTGTGCCAGCGTGACCGGGGCACCGGGAGGCGGAGCCGGATCCCACTGGAGCACGGTGCCGTTGACCACCCCCACCAGGCGGTAGAGCACGCTCTCGGGGGCGAGCCCGGGCAGGCGGCTGTAGAGGCCCGCGCCCACATACTCCCAGCCCAGCGCGCCCACGTCGGGGAGCATCTGGTGGGCGCTGTCACGGCCCGAAACGGGGCCGTCGGCGGTGTCGACCCGCAGGTAGGTGTTGCCGGTGAGCACCCCAAAGGGCTTGTCGGCCGCGAGGATCGTGCCGGCCGGATCGTCGGTGGCCTGCCACTGGAGCACCTGACCGGCGTGCAGGGTGTACGGGGTCAAGACGCCCGGCGGCGGGTCGGGCAGGGCGCCCGGGACCATGGCCACCGTGGGCTCGAGCCACAGCGTGGTGTCGTCCTCGCGCGCCACCGCGAGCAGCCACTCGGTGCCGTCGGGGGGGTGGGGCGCGGTCAGCAGGTAGCCATCGCCCCACGCCGTGCTGGGGTAGATCAGCGAGGCCGAGGGCAGGTAGGTGGCGGCGCCGCCGTAGGGAATGATGTCGTAGACCTGCACGGGCGTGTCGCTGTGCAGCGCAAACGCCAGGCCTTCGCCGGTCCCGTGGACGGCGGTGTCGTCGAGCACGGCCGGGGCGGTGGGGCACTCCAGGGAGTTGCCGTTGTGCACCCCGGGTCGGTGGGCGAGGAAGACGACCGCGACCTGATCGCTGGGGAGTCCGCTGACGGGCAAGGGATCGTAGGTGGTGGCGCCCGCGATCCCGCTGGGGATCCGCGTCACCAAGGACACGTCGTAGGGGATGCCGTCGCGCGAGAGCTCCAGCGTGGCCGCGCGATCCCAGGGGTTGGACACGAGCAGGGCATGACAGGGGCCGGACTGGACGGCCAGCGGGTTGCCGTTGGCGTAGAACGGTGACGTTGGCACGAGGAACTCGCAGCCCAGCGAGCCCTCGGCCCCGGCCGCCGCCTGGCAGGCCGGCACGCACGCTCCGGCCAGGCACCCTTGGTCGGCAGGGCACAGCGCGAGCAGCAGCCCGGTGTCGGCGTCGAGCACCCGCTTGAGGTCGCCCGAGCACACCCGGCGACCGGAGCCCATGCCCCCCACGTCGAAGGCGGGAGGCACCAGCGTCGTGGAGCCTGAGTCGGTGGTCGGGTTCGCGTCGGCGGTCGGGTCCGAGTCGGTGGTCGGGTCCGAGCCGGCGTCGCGACCCTCGATGCCCGTGGTCGAGCTCGTGGGACCACCGGTGAGCGTCGACGTGGTCGAGCGTTCGCCCGGATCGCGAGGGGTCGACTCGGGAGGGGTGCAGCCCGAGACCTGTCCGAGCCCGAGCCCGAGCCCGAGCCCGAATCCGGCCAGGTTCGGCCCGTGCCTCACCCTCGTGTGCGGCATGGTCTCCAGGGTAGACCAATGCGGGATGGATCCTCGATCGCTCGGGCGGCGGCGCTCGGGTGGCAGGTTCACGCTCGCGCACGCGGCAGTGCTCGGCCCGTGGGCACGGGCGAATCTTCGATGGTGGAATCCCCGAGGGGCACCCCGAGTCGGGTATCGGTTCGGCGATGCCTGCGCGGCTGTGGAGTGAATCGCGACCCTGGCCCACCAGACCGCGATCCACAGCGGGTCGTGTGGGGCTTGCTACGATGAAGTAGGCGACGCTCCGTGGAACTGTGGTCCATTCTCTTTGCGACGATCTCGGGCACGGGGGTCACCGTGGCCGCCCATCGAGCCCGTCGCGCTCGGGCCCGTCGGCTGGCCTTGCGTCGTCGCCTCGAGCAGATCCAGGTCGACCTACCACTGGACGTCCGTCACCTGACCCCGGCGCTGGGCCATCTGGCGATCCAGGCCCGGGTGGTTCGTCTGGTGCTGGAGACCCCGTTGCATCGTTTCGTCGAGACTCCGCTGCGCGACACGCCATGGGGTCGACGCGAGCGTTGCGACGATTACGACTTGGCGGTGGGTGAGGCCCGAAGGGCCCTTTGGGAGTGGTTGGGGGCGGTTGAGCGTTTGGGTAGTTCGGACCGTGCTCTTTTGCGTCAGCTGGGCCTGGGGGTGCAGCGGCTGTGGGCGTTGATGCGACAGCCGGGAGTCTTCGAGCGCACCGACGACGTGTTCGAGGAAACGCTCTACCCTCAGGCGCCCGATCCCGAGCGGGTGACCACGTTGCTATGTGAGGCGATGGTCGACCTGCGTGGGTTCGAGGTGGCCCTTTTGTCGCATCGCCCAGATCCCTACCGTTGACCCCCTACCGTTGACCCCCTACCGTTGACCTCTACCGTTGGCCCTTACCGCTCACCACCACGCGCGACTTCGCCAGACCGCGTGGTGACGACGAGCGCTCTCGCTCGTCGACGACGATGATCGGATGATCATGATCATCGACGCCCCGTAGTGCCCTCGTTTCGCTATCGTAGCCGGCACGTAGATCATGATGAGCACACGACGAGCGTTCGGACGATGGGCGGCGATTGCCGTGGTGGGATGGGGGCAGCTTGCAGGGGCCGGGTGTCGCGAAGACGGATCGGACGACGGAGCCGGCACGGGCACGGGGGTCGGGACCCTCGGGAGCATGTCGACGGGCGACGAGACGGTCGGCAGCATGGAAGTGCTCTACCTCCAGCTGTCGCCGGCCGAGCAGGTGATGGAGGTCGATCTGGGGGCCACGGCCGAGCAGGACTTCACGGTCACCGCGGTGTTCGTCGATGGCTCGACCGCCGACGTGACCGACATGGCGTCCTTCGCGGTCTCCAACCCCGAGCTGGGGCAGATGAACGGGTCGATCCTCGAGGTGCCCGCTCGCGACGAGAGCTTCTTCGCCTCGGCGATCGTCAGCGCCACGATAGGTGACGACACCGGGCAGGCCCAGATCTCGCTGGCCACCTACGATCTGGAGAACGACTTCTTCTTCATCTTGCCCTTCGAGGATCCCGCGGGGGAGCAGACCAAGCCATTGACCTTCAGCACCGAGGTCAAGAGCATGGACGTGTTCGTCAATATGGACACCACCTTCTCGATGGACGGGGCGGTGTCGAATCTCCAGAACGCGATGGCCGAGACCATCATCCCCGACATCCAGGATCAGGTGCCCGATACCCAATTTGGCGGGGGGACATTCCAAGACTTCCCCACGCGGGGCTACGGGATCCCCGGCTCGGACCAGCCCTTCGTGCTGTTCCAGACGATCACCGACGACGTATCGGACGTCCAAAATGCGGTGCTCGACTTCATGCTGGGTGACGGCGGTGACCCGCCCGAGGCCCACTACGAGGCGCTCTACCAGATCGCCACCGGCGAAGGTCTGGACGGTCCGGCCACGACCAGCGTCCCCCCCAACGACCAGGGGCTCGGCGGCGTCGGCTTTCGCGAGGGGGCGCTGCCGATCGTGGTGTCGATCACCAACCAGGGCAGTCACGGGATCATGGGCGGGCCCGACAACTGCCCGCCCTACGAAGGAGCCGTGGCCGATGTGGCGCACTCACGAGAGCAGGCCCTCACCGCGCTGGGGGGGATCTGTGCCCGGGTGGTGCAGATCGCGGTGGCCGATCCACCCGACAACGACACGGCGGGGTGCAACGCCTTGACCGACGGGACCCGGCTGGCCGAGGGCACCGACGCCCAGATCCCGCCCGAGGCCTGGGAGATCGACGGTCGACCGCCGGGGTGTGGCGCCGGTGAGTGCTGCACCGGTCTGGATGGCGAGGGTACATCGCCCAACGCGGCCGGCTTGTGCCCCATGGTCTTCCAGGCCGACGGGGGCGGAGGCGGGGTGGACACCTCGTTCAGCAATGCGATCCGACTGCTGGCCGCCTACGGGCGCTTTGGCGTCACGCGCGAGATCTCGGGCACGGCGATCGACACGGGCAACACCGCCGACTTCATCAAGGCGGTCGTTCCGGCCGGGCACGGCAGCTTGCCCTTGCCCGGGGTGCCCGAGCCCACGCTGGGCGAGGAGTCGTTCGACGACGTGATTCCCGACACCGATGTGATCTTCGATGTGCGGGCGCTCAACGACTTCGTGCCCCAGACCGCCGAGCCTCAGGTCTTCGTGGCCACCATCCACGTGCTCGCCGATGATTGCGGTGAGCTCGATGACCGCGACGTGTTCATCCTGGTGCCCCCGGTGGAGCTTCCGGCGCCGGGGTGAGCGGCCCGAACGGGGGAGGCGCACCGACCCGAAGAGATCTCGGATCGAACCGGCCCAGCATCCCTGGTCCAAAGGGTCATGGCCCCGATCGGGCCGCCGCGTCGACGTTGGAGCGCAGAGGCGCCGGACACGATGTAAAGTGGTCGTTGCTGCGCTGAATCGGAGATTTTCGGGTATTTGCACCCCGTTCGGTCGCGTCGCCGGCTAGCGCAAAAAGCGCGCGGTGTGCGGGTTCGCTCGCGAGCGTGCACCGTATTCTCGCCGCATTGCGGTTGGCGAAGGAGGGCGGATTCATCCACCCTCCTTCGCATGAGGATCGACGCATGGCGCGGCCTTGGCGGGCTCGGGCTCTTGGGCGGTACGAGCCTGTGGGCGCTGGCCTGTGCGCCTCCTTGCTATGACGACGGAGCGTTGCAGGGCGGAGGCGATTGCCCCGCACAAAGCGGCTCGGGCTCGGTCTCCACATCGGAGACGGAGACCGAGACGGAGAGCGCGGGCATGGAGGGCACCGGCGAGAGCGGGGTCATGACCGCGGGAGTCAGCAGCAACGGCAGCACCACCTCCGGCGTGATGTGCCCCGGGCTCCAGGCGATCTTGACCCCGGATACGCGGACCTTCGAGTTCGTGCTTGAGCAGAGCGGCAACATGAACAACGACCTCGACGGGGTCTCGCAGTACAACGCGGTGTTCGAGGCCCTGTTCGATCCTGTCGAGGGGATGGTGACCCTGCAGCCCGAGACGCGCTTTGGCATGCTCGTCTTCCACGGCCTGCAGGCCGGGTGCCCGGTGACCGACGCCGAGCCTCCCACGGTCAACGCGGCCCCGGTCCTGGCCGGCCTGATGGTCGCCAACGCACCTGTGGGTTCTAGCCCCGTGCCCGACTCGATTGCCGAGGCGGTCGTCGAGCTCGACAACGACATGGCCGCGGGCGACAAGACCCTGGTGCTGCTGCTGGGCAACGAGCCGGGCAGCTGTGCGATCCAGACCCCGACCAACGCGGTCGAGCTGCTTCAGACGCGGGCCGACACGGTCGAGGCGATCACCGCGGCCTTCGATGCCGGATATCCAACCCGGGTGGTCAGCGTTGGCAGCAACATCAACGAGGGCTTCCTGCAAGAGGCGGCCAACGCCGGGATCGGGCACCAGCCCGGGGATCCCGACGCCATGTTCTGGGTGGCCCTCGATCGTCCGCAGCTGCGGATGGCCATGGCGGGGATCACCGCCACCAGTCGGGGCTGTGAGTTCGCCGTTCAAGATCCGCCGCTCGCCGAGGACCAGGCGTCCAGCTGCGAGGTCGTGGTCAACGGCGCGGCGGTGGGGTACCAAGACCCCGACGGATGGGATCGGCTCGACGAGCAGACGATCCTGCTGCAAGGAGCCGCCTGCGACTCGATCCAGCTCGGGCTGGCAACCGTCTCGATGAACTGTGTCTGTGATGCCTAGCGCAATGATCAGTCTAGGGGTGGCGGCGGCGCTCTTGGCTCCGCCCGCCGACGCGCAACAACCTTCGGCGGGTACGTCCCCCGGCGGGGCCCCGACGTCCGACGGCGGCGTGGGCGAGAGTCCGTCTGGGCCCGAGCCGGGCGCCGCGGAGGATCCGTCCGGCCCCGAGGGCCCCACCTCGTCTCCTGCGCCCGCCTCGTCATCGTCGGCCCCGGCGGCCGACACGGGCGCCGAGGCCAAAGGCAGCGCCTCGGTCCCGGCCGGGCGCCAGTTCTCCGCGCGAGCGCCGACGGAGGGCACACCCGCCGACGAGTCGGAGGAGCAGGACGACGGCAAGCCCGACAAGTGGATCTACCGCTACCCCCCCTACCGCAACATGTGGGAGTTCGGGGTCTTCGGCGGGGTGTGGTTCCCCAGCCGGCGGATCGAGCTGTTCTTGCCCGAGGCCGGCTACCAGCGGCTGCGCCGGGTCACGCCCGAGGTGGGCGCTCGCGTGGGCTACTACCCGCTGGCGTACCTCGGGGTCGAGGCCGAGGGGGCCGTGCTGCCCACCCGCACCGCGGTCACCGAGTCGCGGGCCACCGTGTGGGCCGTGCGCGGCAACGTGATAGGTCAGCTCCCGTTCTGGAGCGTCACGCCCTTCCTGCTCGCCGGGGTGGGCGTGCTGGGGATCACCAGCGACGACGGGCTGCCCACGCCCGAGGGGCTGACCGGAGGGGTCGGCAGCGATCAAGACTTTTCGCTACAGCTCGGCGGCGGCGTCAAGGTCTTCGTCAACGACTTCATCCAGCTGCGGCTGGACATCCGCAACGTGCTCAGCAACCGGGTGGGGATCGGCGAGGGGTTCACCTCGAGCCCCGAGATCCTGCTGGGGATCACCTATACCCTGGGCAAGCGCAAGAAGAAGTCCCAGCCGCCCCCCAAAGAGGAGCCCCGGCCCATCAACGATCGCGACGGCGACTCGGTCGAGGACTCCGAAGACTACTGCCCCGACGTGTTCGGCGTTCCGCCGCGAGGGTGCCCGCAGGTCTGCATCGACGACAACGACGCCGACGGGCTGCCCAACCCCGAGGACAAGTGCCCCGAGGACCCGGAGAACCGCAACGGCTTCGAGGACGACGACGGGTGCCCCGACGAGATCCCGCCTGAGCTCGAGAAGATCGCGGGCGTGATGGAGGGGATCTACTTCGACAATGACCGGGACGTGATCAAGCCGGAATCGCGGCCGGTGCTCGAGAATGCGGTGGAGGTCCTCAAGCGCTACCCCGATATCCGGGTGCGGATCGTGGGGCACACCTCGTCGACCGGGCCCTACCGCCACAACATCGATCTGTCGAAGCGACGGGCCGCATCGGTGCGCACGTACCTGATCAAGCAGGGGATCGACGGCTCGCGGATGGAGACCGACGGCGTCGGGCCCGATCAGCCGATCGACACCAACGAGACCAAAGAAGGTCAGGCGCGCAACCGGCGGATCGAGTTCACGATCATCGAGTAGGGTGATCGGAGGATGCCGGCGGCCTCGGTGATCGCCGGCGGTCCGCTCTGGGAGCCGCTCAGATTCGGGTGGCCCGCTCGGGTTCATGCGGGTGGCCCGCGCTGTAGACCCGCTCAGCGGTAGCCGGGCCGCTTCTGCGGCGCGCGTAGCCGCTCGATGACCTCCTCGGTCGCCTCCAGCAGCTGGGCGCGGAGCCGGGCCGGAGTGGTCGGGTTGGTGGCCAAGGCGGTCAGCGGCGCGGGCTCGATCCCGTACGCGCGCGCCCGCTCGCGCTCGACCTCGTCGAGGCTCTCGAGTTGCTGCGTCCAGCCGAAGGCGAGGGTCGACTCCATCGTGCTCAGGCGACCGCGGCCGCCGCCAAGCGTGCTCTGGAGGATCCGGGTCGCGTCGTGGAGCTCGCGCAGTGCGGGTGACAGGTGCAGGGGAGGGTGGTCGTCGACGCCCGGATCGAACGCTGTGCTTGGGGCCCGACCCAGGCGGGTTCCCAACCAGCCTCCCACCGCGCCGGCGAGGATCGCGGTTGGACCTGCGCCAAGCAGGTACACCAGCACGCCCACCACGCCCAAGAGCGCAGGCACGTTCGGGGACATTTCGGCGGCGACCCGAAATGCGGTGATCCCCAGCATGGCGGTGAATGCCAGCAGGATGCCGAGCATAACGCCCTGCCGGGTGGGGAGCCGCTGCACCCCCACCGCCGCCGTGGTGCCCACGAGGAGCCCGGCGTGGATCCACAGCCACAGGGCGGTCGGGGCACCGGTCCACGTGATGACCGTGACCCACAGGGGCTCGTTGCGGGTGCACCACCCCGCAAGCCACAGGCCGAGCACGGTGATCACGCCGAGCCAGCCGAGCCGGCCCACGTCGCGCACTTGATCGACACCCGAGGGATCCACGCGAGGAACAACGGAGCGCGGCCCGACATCATTCCTCGCGGCGCCGACCTGGGTGGCGACCTGGTATGGTCGCGCGCTCCTCATGCAGGCCATCGTCATCGACAAGCCCGGCGGCTACGACCGCCTGGTGCTCCGCACCCTCGCCTCCCCTCCGGTGCCTGCCGGCCACGTCCGCGTCGCGGCCCAGGCCTGTGGGGTCAACTACGCCGACTGCATCATCCGCATGGGCCTTTACACCTCGGCGCTCGAGTACGTGGGGTGGCCCATTACCCCGGGCTTCGAGGTCGCTGGCACGGTCGCCGAGTGTGGCGACGGGGTCGACGATCTAAAGAATGGCGACGAGGTCGTGGCCGTGACCCGCTTTGGCGGCTACGCCAGCGAGGTGGTGGTGCCCCGTCATCAGGTGTTTGCTCGCCCCAAGGGGTGGAGCGCCGAGCAGATCGCCGCGCTGCCCTCGGTGGGCTTGACCGCCTGGTACGCGTTGCTCGAGCTGTGCCACCCGCAAAAGGGCGCCAAGCTGCTCGTGCACTCGGCCGCAGGCGGGGTCGGGGGCGTGCTGGTGCAGCTGGGTCGTCACCTGGGCTGCGAGGTCGTGGGCGTGGTGGGAGCACCGCACAAGGTCGAGCAAGCGCGGGCGCTGGGGGCTCATCTGGTGATCGATCGCTCGTCCGAAGATCTCTGGGCACGCGCCGAAGCCTTCGCGCCGGGCGGCTACGACGCGATCTTCGACGCCAACGGGGTCGCGACGCTTCAGCGCAGCTATCGGCACATCGCCCCTACGGGGCGGCTGGTGGTGTACGGGTTCGCCTCGATGCTGCCCCGTGCGGGCCAGCGGCGCAGCTGGCTGAAGCTGGCGTGGCACTACCTGCGGACGCCGCGCTTCAACCCTTTCGAGATGACCCAGCACAATCGCAGCGTGATGGGCTTCAACCTCAGCTACCTGTTCGACCAGACCGAGCGGCTGGCCCGGGGCATGGAGCTGTTGCTCGGGTGGGCCGAGCAGGGGGTGCTACGGCCGGCGCCGATCTCCACGTTCACCCTGGCCCAGGTCGGGCAGGCCCACGCTTCGCTGGAGTCGGGACGCACGGTGGGCAAGCTGGTGCTCCTGCCATGAGCGAGCGGGCGCAGGGTCGCGTGACCGCGGACCAGGGCGGTCAGACCCTGGCCGCCGTGGTGCGGGCGCTGCTCGGTGGTGTTTCGTGGAATCGCACGCGGCGGATCGTGCAGCGCGGTCGCGTGCAGCTCGACGGGCAGACGATCACCGATCCGGCCCGGCGCGTGCAAGCGGGGCAGACCCTCGCCGTGGCCGCGCAGGCTCTTCGCCCTCGCGACCCCGAGATCGTGCTGCTGCACGTCGATCCCGACCTGGTGGTGGTGGACAAGCCCGCGGGTCTTTGTTCGGTGCCCTACGACGCGTCCGAGCGCGACACCCTGCTCCATCGCACCCACGCTGCCCTGCGCCGACGTGAGGGCGGGCGCCACCTGCCGCCGCTACGGGTGGTGCAGCGGCTGGACAAGGACACCAGCGGGGTCTTGGTGTTCGCTCGCAATCGTCGGGCCGAGCGCGGCCTGGGCGAACAATTCCGGCGACATACCGTCGAGCGCCGCTACTTGGGGCTTTGCTACGGGCTCGCCTGCGCCACCACCCACGACACCTGGCTGGTCACCAACGCGGGCGGGGGGCGTCGGGGCAGCGTGCGCGGCTCCGGCCCGCGTCCCGGTCATGCCCGTCGGGCGGTCACCCATGTAACGGTGCGGGGATCGTTCCGTGCACGTGGGCTCGCATGGACCGGTGAGGGTGAGATCCCAGGGATCTCCATCGTCGCCTGCACGCTGGAGACCGGGCGGCAGCATCAGATCCGGATCCATCTTGGTGAAGATGGCACGCCGCTGGTCGGCGAGCGGGTCTACGATCGCCACTACCACGGGCCGCGATTGCAGACCCATATCCAGGGTCGCGGTCGACCGATGCTCCACGCGGCGACCCTCGGGTTCGTGCATCCGACCCGAGATCTGGGCTTACGCTTCGAGTCGGATCTTCCGTCCGATTTCGCGGACTTGCTGCGCGATCTGGGCGCCCGCACGGCGGGATCGACGGCCGATGGACCCCGTGAATCCGCCTAGCGGGCCATGCGCATCCTCGGGGTGCGTGGGTTCCGCTGTCGCCGCGGTGATCCGGACTTCGCGCAAACCACCGTAGACATCGATCGAACGCCGCTTGACGCTCTATCTGAACAAGTGTATCCGGGGTTCGCTCGTTCAGTGCGAGCGCCCGATCGTGTTCGATGTTAGAGCCTAACCCAAGCTTCTCCCGTGCGCGGACCCTCCTTTCTGGGGCTAGCAACGGTAACGGTCGAGATCATCAAGCCCTGGCCCGCACGGGAGAAGCCCATGTTTTCGCGCCCCACGAGCGCTCTCCGCTGACGCCTCTGACGGTGGCCGCGGACGAGATCGCCCGGCATCCCGCCGTCGATCTGGTCCATCTGCACGAGAGTTCTGCAAGATCTGGTGCATTCGAGCCGTGGCCGGAAGGGCTTGATCCTCGGTTGCTTGCCGCGTTGACCGGCCATGGCCTCAGCAAGCCCTACGCGCACCAACGCCGAGCGTTGGACGAGCTGGCCGACGGGCGCGACGTGGTGCTCGCCACCTCCACCGCGTCGGGGAAGTCGCTGTGCTTTCAGGTTCCGATCGTGCAAGCGGTCTTGCGCGATCGGGGCGCGCGGGCGTTGATGATCTTTCCCACCAAGGCGCTCGCCCGCGATCAGGTGGAGTCGATGCGACAGCTCACGGGTGCGCTGCCCCGCGATGCGGCGGTGGGGGTGGCCGTCTACGACGGGGACACGCCGCCCGCCGAGCGACGGGCGGCCCGCGGGCGCGCCCATGCGATCGCCACCAACCCCGACATGCTGCACCGAGGGGTGCTGCCCCACCACGAGGCCTGGGGGCGGGTGCTGGCCGGGCTGCGCTACCTGGTGCTCGACGAGCTGCACACCTATCGGGGGCTGTTCGGCAGCCACGTGGGCAACGTGCTGCGTCGGCTGTGGCGGCTGTGTCGCCACTACGGCGCGCGGCCGCAGGTGATCGCCTGCTCGGCCACGATCGCGGGGCCCGGCGCGCTGGCCGAAGCGCTGTGCCCCTGGACGCGGGAGCGCGGCGGGTTCTCGGTGATCGATCGCGATGCATCGCCGGCCGGTCCCCGCCGGTTCTTGGTGGTCAATCCGCGGGTGGTCGACGAGATCACCGGGGTGCGGCGCGACTACATCAAGGTCACCCGGGCGATCACCTCGGTCTTGCGCCGGTCCGGAGTGGCCACCCTGGCGTTTTGCCGCACCCGACGGGCGGTGGAGTTGCTGACCCGCTACCTGCGGGACGACGAGGCGCGTGAGCATCGGGGGCAGGGCGACGGGGTCGCGGCCCGGGCTGCGGCCAGCACCGCGATCCGGGGCTATCGGGGCGGTTACCTGCCCGATCGGCGCCGCGAGATCGAGCGGGCGCTGCGGGAGGGGCAGGCCCGGGTGGTCGCGTCCACCAACGCCCTGGAGTTGGGCATGGATATCGGCGGGATGGATGCGGTGGTGCTGGCCGGGTACCCCGGCACCCGAGCCGCCTCGTGGCAGCGGGTCGGCCGAGCCGGGCGTCGGGGCGATCCCTCGCTGGCCGTGTTGGTGCTGTCCTCGTCCCCGCTCGACCAGTTCGTGGCCGCCTCGCCCGAGTTCTTGTTCGACGGGACCGTCGAGCAGGCGCGGGTTGACCCCGACAACCCCGAGGTGCTCTTGCCCCACCTTCGGTGCGCCGCTCAGGAGCTGCCGGTGCGCGAGGGCGAGGCGCTGCCGGGCCTGGGCGTCGACGACACGGCCCTGGCGCTGCACTACCTGGCCGATCACGGGGGGCTACATCGCGAGCCCGGACCCGATGGTGGGCGGTTCGTGGTGCTGGGCGGGGACGCGCCGGCCGAGCAGGTGCAGATCCGCGGTCCCCTCGAAGAGAATTTCAGCGTGCTCGATCCCGATGGCGAGGTGCTGGCCCAAGTCGACTTCGAAGACGGGCCGCTCTACCTGCACCCGGGGGCGATCTACCCCATCGAGGGGCGTCCCTACGAGGTGCGTGCGCTGGACTGGGATGGGCGCAAGGCCACGGTCCGGCCGGTGCGCGCGTCGTACTACACGGTCGCGGTCAGCAAGCTGCGGGTTCGGGTGGTCGATCTGGGACAAGAGCCCTCCGATGCGCCTGAGGACTCGCCCGGATCTTCCTATGGAGCGGGGACCGGCTGCGCCCACGTGGTGCGGACCGTGCCCGGGTTCAAGAAGATCCGCTTTGGCACCCACGAGAACATCGGCTTTGGGCCGATCGCGCTGCCCGATCTCGAGCTGCACACCACCGCCGCGTTCTGGGGGCTGCCCCCCAAGGCGGCCGCTCAGCTCTCCTGTCCGGCGCAGCGGGCCGGGGCGGCCCTGGGCGCAGCCCATGCCATGCGCCACGTGGCCGCGCTGCTGCTGATGTGTGATGCAGGGGATCTGCGGCATGCGGTCACCGCCGGTCACCCGGCGGCCTGGGGGATCGCGCTCGATGGTACCCACGGTCCCGACGCGCTCGCCCAGATCGAGGCCGGCGGTGTGCCTCACGTGCTGCTATTCGACCGCACCCCCGGCGGGGCCGGTCTGGCCGTCCACGCCTATGAGATGGGTGCGGCGTTCTTCGAGCGGGTGATCGCGGTGGTGTCCGGCTGCTCGTGTGGCGATGGTTGTCCCACCTGTATGGGTCCGTCGACCGATGCCGCCGAGCAGTATGGGGTCGATCGGGCCGCCGTGCTGACCGTGCTCCGGGCCCTGCGCGACGTGACACGCGGGTAGGCATGCCAGAGCATGGGCGAGGCGATCGCATGAGGCTGAGCCAGCGACTGGCGCATCACGGGGCGTCCCGCTCCACGGTCACGGCCCAGGGTCCGGATGCGCGGTCGCAGTCCCCGCTCTCGCCCGGCTCCTCGTCCGGCTCCTCGCCCACCTCGGGGTCGGGCCCTCGGACCGAGCGGTCGGCCACCGCCGGATCCGACCGGGGCTTCGTCCACGAGGTCATCGAGGTGGCGGTGGGTCGCGAGCATCCGCGGCCCGCGATCCTCGGCGAGGATCTCGCCGAGGTCGATCTGCCCACCGCGCCCGCGCTCGCCGGGGCACTGCGCAGTCTGGCCCGTTTGCCTGCGGCGGGTCTGGACCCCCGGTGCCCCGCGGTCATGTTCGATCTCGAGACCACTGGCCTCATCGGTCAGCCCGGGTCGCTGATCGGTGTGGCCGGGGCGGCCTGGCACGTGGCCCCCGACCGGATCCGCGTTGAGCAGTGGAGCTTGGGGCGGGTCGGCGCCGAGGCGGCCATGCTTGCCGATCTCGACGCCATGCTCCGCCCCCGGGTGGGGCCGCGCTGTGCATTCGTCACGTTCAACGGCGCCAGCTTCGATCTACCGCTGTTGCATCGCCGGCTGGTACGCCACGGGATCTACCGGCCCACCGACGATCCATTGCGTGCCCCGCATGTCGATCTGCTGCCTTCCGCCCGTCGGCTGTGGCGCGATCGCGGGCCCGACTGCCGACTCGGGACCCTCGAGCAGCATCACCTGCGGCTGCGTCGCGAGGGAGACGTGGGCGGCGCGGAGGTCGTTGAGCTGCTATGGCGCTGGCTCGAAGATCCCGATCCCGCCGCCGCCGCCGATCTGGCCCGGGTCAAGCGACACAACCGGATCGACGTGCTCAGCCTGGCTGCCTTGGCCTTCACCATGCACGATCGGCTGTGGCGGCCGGTCGATGCGGTCGAGCGGTTGCGGGCCGCTCGGCACCACGATCGACTCGGGCGCGCCTCCCAGGCGCATGCTCTGCTCAAGCCGCTGCTCGGTGCTCTGGCTCGCGGGGCGGCGCGGGGGCGAGGGTCGGATCTGGCCATCGAGGCGGGATTGCTCGCCGCGGAGATCGATCGTCGCGCCGGTCGACGTGACGAGGCGGCCCGGCTGTGGGCTCGGGTCTGTCGGGCCGTGCCCGGGCATCCCCAGGCCCACGAGGCGCTGGCCAAGCACCTCGAGCATCGCGCACGACGGCCGGCCGAGGCGCTGGCGGTGGCGGCGGCGTCGGTGACGCCCTGTGCCCGGAGGCTGATCCGGTTGCGGACCAAGGCGGGTGACGGCGCCGTGATCCCGCCGGTGGCGCAAGTCGTCGACGCCTGGGCCGATCCTTCGGGGTAAGGCCCCGCGATGCGGTGCTCGCGATGCGGTCGCGGTGTAAGCCCGCGGTGTAAGCCCGCGGTGTAAGGCCCGGCGGGATGCTCCGTTGAGGGACCCGTCATCCCTGAGACAGATTCGATCATGGTAGGGTCGTCTACGGTGCCACACCGCCTTTTCAGCCTCACGCGAGCCTCGGCGCTCATCGGCGCCATCACGGTGGCGGGCGGGTGCATGTCGCTGTCGCCCCAGCTGCGGCCCACCGACTTCGAGACCCTCGAGACCTACAGCGACCGGGCCCAACGCGAGCAGGCCTACGCCGACAACGCGATCTACGTGCACGATGAGCCGCAGGGCACGCGCTACACCAAGGGCACCAGCGTCCGCGCCACCAAGCGCAGCTGGCAGTCGCTCGACGCGATCTTGCGCTCCGACGCCAGCGCCTCGGCGGCCCTGCCCAAGCGAGACATGCGGATCTCCCGGGTGTTCACCGCGCTGACCGTAGTGGCGGGGATCCTCACCGTGGCGGGGACCGCTGCCTCGGCGCGCGAGGGCCTCGATCTGCAGAACCTCAACGGCACCGGGGGCCTTTTGTTGGGTAGTGGACTGGCCGCCGTGGGCTTTGGGATCACTGCGGGCGTCTTCTACGGCAAGACCAAAAAGGGCTACGAGCGGGCGGTCGACATCTACAACGACAGCTTGGCCGTGCGCCTGGGGCTCAACACGCCTTCGGGCGACTATATCCCCCCCGAGGGCGTACTGGTCGACAAGGATGGCTTCATCGTGCTCGACGAGCGCGAGCGGGCCGAGGAGGACGACGCGCCCGCCGATCCCGATCCGGGTGCGGGTGCGGGTGCCCCGGCGCTGCCGTCCGAGGCGGGGCCTGGCCCGGCGTCGACCCCGGCCCCGGCCCCGGCCCCGGCTGAGGTCGCGCCGTCCGGGGCTCCGGCGCTGCCGTCCGAGACGGCCCCCACCCAGACGGCCCCCACCGAATCCGCGCCTCCTCAGACTCCGCCTCTTCAGTCGCCCACGACCGTCACGCCCACGACCTCGGGCACCTCTGGGAGCACGGCCGCCCCCTACGACGGCGGGGCGCTGGAGCTCATGCCCCGCTGATCGGCGTCGAGGCCCCGCCCCGGGCCGATCCCTCGACGAGGGAGACCCCGGGCTGCTAGACGTTGGGCATGCCTCGCTTCGGCGTTCCGGTTGTCCTCGCGCTGATCATCGCGGGGGGATGCTCCCAGCCCACCGGGCCCGAGCACGAGATCTCCGGTCAGGTGTTGTTCAGCCAGTACTGCGCGCGATGCCACGGCAATGACGGGGTGCCGACCGCGGCCGCGCCCACCGCGTCGAGCCTGGCCGATGCCCGCATCGTCGAGCGGCTCAGCGACGAGTCCATCAAGGGGGTGATCCGCGCGGGCAAGGGCCAGATGCCCGGCTTTGGCGAGACCTTCACCGACGCCACCCTTCAGGTGCTCGCCGCCTATGTGCGGACCTTACCCCAGGGAGGGGAGGGCGGCGCGTCGTCGCCCGAGGCCGCCGCGGCACAGTGATGAGCGACGGCATCGAGCTGCGCTGGCCCGGCAAGTACGACGACGATGGGCAGCGGGTGCCGGTGCCTCGGCCGGGCGCCATGCTGCATCGGCGTATGGTCTATGGGCCTTGTGGGGCCGACGACGCGGAACCACCGCCCGAGCCCACCGGATGGCACAACCGGCTGGTCGAAGGCGATAACTTATGGGCCCTCGATGCGCTGGTGCGCGAGCACGCGGGCACGGTCGATCTGGTCTACATCGATCCTCCCTTTGCCACCGGCGGTCGTTTCGACGTGGTCAGCCCGGTGGGTCCGCGCCCGGCGCGAGGCGAAGGCAAGGGCATCGAGCTGCGTCGCCCCGCCTACACCGACACATGGCCCGGCGGCATGGCGGGCCTCTTGGGCATGCTCGACCCGCGATTGCGGCTGGTCCACCAATTGCTCGCCCCCCACGGCAGCCTCTATGTGCACGTCGATCCCACCATGGGGCATGCGATCAAGCTGATGCTGGACGAGATCTTCGGCCCCGGCTGCTTTCAGCGCGAGATCGTCTGGCGGATCGGCTGGGTCTCCGGGTTCAAGTCCGCGGCCCGCAACTGGATCCGCAATCACGATCTGCTCTTCTTCTACGTCAAGGATCCGCGCCGCTTCACCTTCAACAAGCGCTACCTGCCCCATCCACCGGGCTATCGTCGCCGCGACGGGGCGCTGCCCCGGGGCAAGGGGGTGCCGCTCGACGACGTGTGGAACGCGGGCGACGCCGAGCTGGCGCTGCGCGGATCGGAATCGCTGGACTCGATCCAGATCAAGAGCTTCTCCACCGAGAAGACCGGCTATGCCACGCAAAAGAACGAGAGCATCCTGCGTCGGATCGTGGAGGTCTCGTCCGATCCCGGCGATCTGGTGGCCGACGTCTTTTGCGGCTCGGGCACGACGCTTCGGGTGGCCGAGCAGCTCGGGCGGCGCTGGATCGGCTGTGACCTGGGGTGCTCGGCGATCCACATCAGCACGGCCCGGCTGCTGCAGGGGGCCCGCTCCCGGCCGTTTGCCCTCGAGCTTGCGCAGGTGCCGGTCGCGCCGGTGCCCGCGGCAGAGATCGACGCGCGCGCTCAGCAGGCCTGGGTCGCCCTGGCGGGCGACGACGCATCGTCCTTGCAGGTGGTGGCGGTCCACGACGAGCCGGTGCGCGCCCGTCGGTCCGCTCCTACCGCGATCGCAGCCGAGCACTGGTCGCTTCCCGTGCCCTGGGAGATCCATGACGGGAGCGTGTGGGTGGGGGAGGCCTGGCCGCCGCAGGGGCGGGGGAGGGCCGCCGCCTTGCGTGCGCCTGCCCAGCTGGTGATCCAGCGCGAGCTGCTCGAGCCCGAGCTGGGGCCCCGCCCCGAGCTGGGCTTGGCCGAGCGTGGCCGGGTGATCGTTGCGCTGCACGGCCTGCACGAGGGGGTCGCGGAGGTCGAGCTGGGGGGCCTGGGATATCCGCATACCGCGTGGCTGCCCTCGGTGTTGCGCGAGGCCACGCTGGGTCCGCTGGAGCTGGTGGAGTGGTGGACGGTGACCTGGGACGCACGCGATGACGTCCCGGTCGACGCCGTCATGGGTCGCTTTGCGCGGGATCGAGTGCTCCCCACCGTGAGCCCTGCGCACTCCCTGGCCGGTCAAGAGGCGCAGCTGGTCGTCCGGGTCTTCGATGTGCTGCATCGAGAGCATCACCTGACGTGTCGACTGGTGCGTGCCGAGCAGGGGTGGCAGGTGGTGCACGCGCGGGCCCGCGCGTTCGGGCGTAGCACCACGCCTCCGGACGCGGTCGGTTCTGCCGAATCGATCGCCGACGCGTCGGATCAGCTGGCGCTGGCGCTGGAGCCCCGCGGTCCTGCCGAGCCCCCTCGGTAGCGCGGTGTCGGGCTCATCGGCCGAAGGTGCCGCCACAGTGGTGGCACACCAGATGGCCGCCGTGGTCCTCGGTCTGCAGCGACCCGCACCACGGGCACGGGAAATTGTGCCCGCGGCCATAGACGGGGGATCGCGTCACCACGGGGAGCCCCCGTACGTGCAGGTACACGATGGTGGCGTTCAAAAGGGCCAACGGAACCCCGATTGCGGTGGCCAGCAGCGGATCGCGTGGCGCGGCCAGCCAGCCGACGACGTCACCGGCGGCCCAGGCCAAAAGGCCCACCAGGGCCCATGCCCCCGAGCGACCACGGCTGTGGGCCAGGGCCACCAGACGGGTCAAGTAGACGAAAAGAGCGATGATCTCGAGCATGAGCGATCTCCTGAGGCGAGCGGGTCGAGGGGATCACGACCCTGGGACTCGCCGTGACCGTCTTCATCGACCGCGACCGCCTTTGCGTTGCGTCCGTTTTGCAATCGGGCGCAATCGGGCGCAATCCGGCGCAATCGGGCGTCTCGGGGGTGTCGCCGGCCTGGGAAGTATCGCCGGCCGGACAAGCGGGCGAAGGCCTGCTCAGGCGCCGTCCGGAGACGTGCGGGCGATCGGCAAGCGGGCCTCGTCGAGCACGAGCACCGTGTGGTCGCCCTCTCCCTCTTCGAGCCGGTCGGCCAGATCCATCTGCGCTCGATTGGTGAAGCGGACCGACAGGGCGCGCCCCGAGTGGCGCGACGGGGCCTGGGCTCGCAGGCCTGCCCCCGGCTCGTCCCACAGGGTCCAAAGGCGCAGCGGGACCTCGCGTCCGTCGTCCAGACGCATGTGCAGCGTGGAGCCGGCCACCCGCACCGCGGTGGCGCGCAAGGGGCAGTCCTCGACCGTCAGGTAGCACCACTGGGCGCCCAGCCGCACGATCACCTCGCCCGTGTCGCTCGTGTCGAGCCCTTCGCGCAGCGCCTGCCGCACCCGCGGGTGGGTGATGGGCCCTTCGTCGAACAGCAGAGCGCCCGTGGCGCTCATGCGCAGGGGAACCCCTCGACGCAATCGCTCGAGGGTCTCGGGATCGATGGCGGTCGGAGGCGAGGACATCCGCTCGGCGCCAAGGCTACCAGACCGGCCCACGCATGCACGTCGGTCGTGGGCGCGTTTCCAGCGATGTGGTCGCGATGTGGTCGCGATGTCGATGGGCGTCACGTCCCGCCGTCGCCGGTCATCGGTTCGGGCGGCGGTGGGCACATGTCGGCAATCCCGTTGTCCTGCCAGCGTAGATCGCCGTTGTCGGTCGGCTGGCAGACATATCGACGCATGTCTGGCCCGCAGTAGAAGCAAGTGGCGTCCATCTGCTCGCACGTGCTCAGTGGATTGAGCGGAGGCTGAAACGCCGGGCAGTCTGGAGCGTTGTCGCAATCTTCACAGCGAGGAGGTCCGCTGGGCTCGGGCTCGTCTTCGGGACAGCCACCGGTGAGCAGGAGGATCGACAGCAAGATCCGTCGCATGGGATCGGATCTTGGGGCATCGCCTCGGCGGGCGCGAGGTCGTCTAGCGGTGGCCGCCACCGGGGCGCCCGGCGGGCTCGGGAACGGCGGGCCGATGCTCCTTGGGTCCAGCCGGGGCGCGCGGGTGGTCCCTGGGCCGTCTTGCCGGCGAGCGGGGCCTCCCAAATCCGTTCTTGCGATCGGAAGAGTGTAAGCGAGCGTACGAGCTTCGGTGAAATCAACGTGATGCGGGGGAGCGTGGAAGAAGTGCGACGGCTGACGAGTCATCAGGTTGCACGCCCGATTCCCCTTCACCGATGAACATGCCGCATTCCCCCCGCCCCGTTCCACTGTCACATTTCTCACCATCACCATCACCATCACCATCACCCTCCAACTGCGCCCCGCTCTCGCACCCGGCCTCGTCCTCGCATTTGGCCTCGCCCATGCCTTTGGTGTCGTCGTATCCGGATCCGTCTTCGTACGAGGGAGCAGTGTCGTATTCGGCACCGGCGTCCCATGGTTCGCCAACTGGGTATCACTCACCGACGGCGTATCACTCACCGACAGCGTACCACTCACCGACGGCGTATCACTCACCGACGGCATATCACTCACCGACGGCATATCACTCACCGACGGCATATCACTCACCGACGGCATATCACTCACCGCCTGCGTATCACTCACCACCTGCGTATCACTCACCACCTGCGGAGCATGCCCCGACGGCGATTCACTCACCGACGGCGTATCACTCACCGACCGCGATTCATGCACGGCCGCACGACGCTTTACCGGCCACGCGGGACGGTTCACTGTCTTCGGATTCCTCTTTCCTCCACGAGTCCTTGTTCCCGGATATATGGCCGGACGCGAGCTATTGGGAGCCGTTTCAGCTCCCCCGGGGGCCGCATGGCTGGGCCGATCCCAATCAGGTTGCGGATGTGTGGTCTGGGCGCTGGGTCGGTGCACATGGCTGGGCCCCCGCGCCGGCCGCTGTCCCGGCACTGGGGTGGCCGGGCGCCGTTGGTCCCAGGGCCGCCGGTCCCGGGGGGGCCGCTCCGGTGGTGGCCGTTTCGAACGTGCCCGCTCCGCCTTCGGTCCGGCGTCGGCCTTCGACCGCGTGGGTGGCCGGGATCGTCGGGGCTGTGCTGCTCCCGGTGGCGCTCGTGGGGACCTTCGCGGCCACGCTGGTCCACGTGCATCGGCAGGCGACGACCCAGGCGACGCAGACCATGCGGGCGTGCTCCTCGCGGGGTGATGCGCCGGCCTGCCAGGCGGCGCTGGGGATCGAGATCGACGCCGGAGCGGTGGCCGCGGTCCAGTCGGCCTTGGCCGCCATGGAGCGGGCGCGCGGTGAGTTCCGCTCGCTCGACGCTCGCCACCTGTGCAGCTCGACCTCGGGCGGCCAGTCTTGGCGGGAGCTTCGAGCCGACGTGGAGTGGAGCGCGGGTCACGAGGTGATGGTCTTCCGCTGGCAGGAGGTCGGCGAGCGCTGGCGGCTGACCACGATCGCGCCGGCCCCGACCGTGCCGCGGCTGTGCGACTGACGGCGCGGCGGGGTCGCTGTCGGCGCGCCAGGGCTGCTTTGCACCGCTGCGGACGGTGGGTATAAACCGGCCGCGATGAGCCTCATCGTCATGCAGGGCGTCTGCCTGGCATTCGGCAAGAAGGATCTGCTACGCGATCTCGATCTGCGCGTGGGCGCCCACGACCGGGTCGGGCTGGTCGGGGTCAACGGCTCGGGCAAGAGCTCGCTGATGCGCCTGATGGCGGGGCAGACGCAGCCCGACGCGGGGACGGTGCGCGGGCGCCGGGGGCTTCGCACTGGCTACCTTCCCCAGGACATCCCGCCCCACGGGGGCACCACGGTGCTGCGCACGGTCACCGGCAGCGTGCCCGGCCGCGACGAGATCGACCAAGAGCTCACGCAGGCCGAGGCCGAGATGAAACAGGCTGAGGCCAGCGGGCAAGAGGAGGTGATGATGGCCGCGGCCGAGCGCCTCGCCGACGCCCACGAGCGTCGTGCCCACTTCGACGCCCACTACTCCGAGCACGAGGCGCACCGGATCCTCGCCGGGCTCGGCTTTACCGACGCCGACCACCACCGCGACGTGGGCGAGCTGTCCGGGGGGTGGCGGATGCGAGCCCACCTGGCCGCGCTGTTGTTCCAGCGGCCGGAGCTGCTGTTGCTCGACGAGCCCACCAACCACCTCGACTTGCCCTCGGTGGCATGGTTTGGCGAGTTCTTGCGGCGCTACGCCCACGGGTTCGTGCTGATCTGTCACGATCGTGAGTTTCTCAGCGAGCAGATCGATCGCGTGGTGAGCCTGGAGGTGGAGGGGGTCCGCCAGTATCGCGGCAACTACGAGCAGTACCGGCGGCAGCGCGTGGAGGAGGAGGTGGTGCTCGAAAACCAGGCCAAGAACCTCCAGCGGGAGCGGGAGCAGGCCGAGCGCTTCATCACCCGCTTTCGAGCCCAGGCCAACAAGGCCCGCGCGGTGCAGAGCCGGATAAAAGCGCTCGAGAAGATGGACGAGGTGGTCACCTTCACCCGTCGCGAGGTGATGCGCCTGCGCTTTCCGCCCTGCGAGCGGACGGGCGCCCAGGTGCTCGGGGTCGAGGGCCTACGCAAGGCCTTCGGTGATCACGTGGTCTTCCCCGGGATCGATCTTCGGGTCGCGCGGGGGGAGAAGATCGGGATCATCGGCAAGAACGGGGCGGGCAAGACGACGCTGCTCAAGATGTTGGCCGGGGAGCTTGGGCACGACGCCGGAGAGATCGCCCTCGGTCACAAGGTCAAGGTGGGCTACTACGCCCAGCACCACGCTGACACGCTCGATGCGGGCCGGACCGTATTCGAAGAGGTCGCCGCGGCCAACCCCCGGGCGGGCGCCACCCGGGTGCGCACCTTGTTGGGGTCGTGTTTGTTACACGAGGAAGACGTAGACAATCCGGTCAACGTGCTCACCGGCGGCGAGCGGGCGCGGGTGGCTCTGGCTCGGATCCTGATCGATCCGGGCAATGTGCTGCTGATGGACGAGCCCACCAACCACCTCGATCTGGATTCGAGCGAGGCCCTGGCCGAGGCGCTCTTGACCTTCGACGGGACCCTGGTCTTCGTCAGCCACAACCGTAGCTTCATTCGCACCTTGGCCACCCGGATCTGGGACGTGGCCGACGGGGCGGTGGAGACCTATCCGGGTACGCTCGACGAGTATATCGATCGGCACCGGGATCTCGATCGAGGGCAGGTGGCCGGGGAAGAGGCGTCGCCGGGTCGGGGGAACAATGGAGCGGGCTCCTCGAACAACAACCCGAGCAAGCACAAGGGCTCGAGCAAGCACAAGGGCAAAGGCAAGAGTGCCGGCGACCGCCAGGGCCGGCGCGACGCCGGTCGCCACGAAGGCCAGGGCCAGGGCCAGGGCCAGGGCCAGGGCCAGGGCCAGGGCCAGGGCCAGGGCGAGCGGGCCCGGAAGGCCGGCTCGGGTTCCCGCAGCGCCTCGGCCTCCGAGCCCGCCAAGCCCACGCTGACCCGAGAGCAGCGAAAGGCCCGCAAGCGGCAGGAGGCTCAGCGCCGCGCCGAGCGGGCCAAGGCGCTGGGTCCCCTGCAAAAGAAGGTGCAGCAGCTCGAGGCGCGGATCGAAACGCTCGAGACCCGTCAGCGGGAGCAGAACCTGGCGCTGGCCGATCCGGCGCTCTACGACGATCCCAAGCGTCGAGACGCGCTATTGGCCGAGGTCCAGCGAGACTCGGCCGAGCTCGGCGAGCTGACCGACGCCTGGGAGATGGCCCAGGCGCAGCTCGAGCAGGCCCAGGCGCAGCTCGACGACTGAGGGCGCGCCGGGCAGAGGGCTCGGGTCATCTCGACGCCGCCGGTGATCTTCGCGGTCTTCGCGGTCTTCCCGATTCCCTCGACATCACAAGATAGGGATCGAGACCAGGAAGGTCGGGTTGAGCGCCAGGCTGGCCGCAGAGAAATCGTGGGCGATCGAGGTGGTGATCGTGGGGATGAAGGTCAGCCCGCTGGGTAGGATCAGCGCGGAGCCGAGCCCCACGTAGAGGTTGTGCGAGACGCTGTCGACGCCGCCCGTCTCGAACAGGCTGATCGCATTCAAGAAGTATCCCACCTGTGGCTCGACCGTGATCGTGAGCTTGGGCCGCTCCGCGACGACTTGATCGATGATGAGCCCGAATACTGGGCCCCACTGCAAGCCGTCGCGGCCCAGCTCCCCCACCTCGAACCCGGGAGAGACGATCAAGGTCGTCATCGTCTCCTTGTTGATGGGGATCAAGAAGTCGGTATTGACGCTGACATAAAAGCCAAAGTGGGTCAGTCCTCCGACCGGGGAAAAGGATTCCAGCACGCCGGGCGTGAGGTTGAGGTTGAACTTGCGGGTCTTGCCGTCGTCGCCGACCGGGGTGGTGTCCTCCGCCGAGACCGCTGGACCCGCTGGACCCGCTGGACCCGGCGGCTCGGGCTCGGTGACGGTAGGCTCTATGGAGTCGCGTGATGTCGACGGCTCAGGGTCATGGGTCATCGGTGCATTCGATGCTCGGCCTTGATCCTGCTGGCTCGGTGCGTTTGGTGTATTTCCAGTATTCCCGGTCGTTCCGGTTCCTCCGGCATCGTTCGCTGGCTCCAGGGGATCCTCGGAGTCCATCGCGGGAGGCTCGGCCGTCTCGATGGCGAGATCCTCGGGCGCCGCACTGGCCAGGCCGCCGACCCCATAGACGACGGCACCACAACCGAAAACGAGCCAGGTCGTCGTTGTCTTTCCCATCGTGCCTTTCAAGCTGAATCTGCTCCGCTGAGCTGCGCGGTTTTGAACCCTACCCATCAACCGAACAATCGAAGCTCTCGATGAACCGCCGATGTGGCGACCATAGACGACCTTCCGGCCTCAGAAAAGACGAGTCGCGAGATTATCGGTGAGTCACTCGAGGTACTCGATGACGCGCAAGATCTTTTTAATGGATGGATCTTCACCGGATCGCCTGTCGCGGGTCGAATGCTGCGGATCCGCTCGATGCCGCTGTTTTCGTGGGATGGATCCTCACCGGGTCGCGTCCTGCGGGGCGAACGCTATGGATCCGCTCGATTCACCCTATTGAGTAGATGGAGTGAGTTTCACCCGATCGCCGGCCGCGGGGTGAACGCTGCGGATCCGCAGGGTGCAACCTCGTACCATCCGGCCGACGGGCACGCGTATGGGGGCCACGATTGCCCGTGAGACGGTGCGCTGCCGGGTTGTAGGTGGTTGATTGGCCCTCCGTTGAGGGCCTTGGAACCCACTGCCGACGAGTGTATCGATGGCAGGTCTCACCGTCTTGACGGATCGCTCGCTCGAGGCCATTCGACGTACTACGCGGTCGTTTGCTGCCTACTGAGACATACTTGTGCCCTTTGGACCAGAGGGCCGTGATTGCCCGTGGCTCGCGCCAAGTGAATCGTGCCCGTGGTTCATGGCCCGGCGGTTTTGCCGCCGTGAAGCCGGATGTCGCGGATATCAAAGGCTTTTTTAGATCGCTCGATCGCGAGAGCCGTCGAGTGTGACGGCATTTCGGTGTGCTCTAGATCGCGTCTTCGCTGATTGGCTCGATCGCCGCGGTTGCGGGCACATTGGCCTCTTCGAGATCTGCACTTGGCAATTTTCCGGTTCTGTTGGGGAATGCTCGAATCCGAATGGACATTCGTCATCTCGAGAGCGACATGAACAGTGTTATGGACAGCCCCAAAGTGAGCGCTCGCTATCGCGACAGTGTCACGAACAATGTTTGGGCACGACCCCGAAGTGGGTGCTCACCGTTCGACTGTGTCGTAAACAATGTTTCGGGATGACCTCGGATTGGGTGCTTGTTCTCGCGAAAATGCCGTGAACCGCGTTCTTGACCGATTCGAACATGGAACGCTCGCCATCACGGCTGTGCGGGGACGTATTGTTCGGGACCACGAATGCCGGATCGGCAACGCTGCGCCTCGACCGCGTTGCAAAGTCGCTCACTGCGATCATGTAACAATGGTTGACTAGTTGACGCGAAAATTGAGCTGAGCTGAATCGATGAGCAACCCTTGCCGAATCGATGAGCAACCCTTCATGGTCCCAGGGCGCTATTGGCCCGAGCTGGAACTTTTAACGCCCATGGCTCGTTGATTGGCTGGCGGTTGGCGGACTTCGTGGTATCAACCGTCTCACCCATCGCTGGTGCATGGGTCGCCGTGAGGTGCATGGTTCGCCGTGAGATGCATGGTTCGCCGTGATGAGAGTCGGACACGTGTTCCAGGGCAACTCGAGGATGAAATCGGCCGCCGCGAGGCGGCGGTGGCGGCGAACGGGGCGTGGCTGTTCAGGTGAGCACGCGCCGGCAGGCGGAGTGATCGAGCCCACTGCGTTGGTTTGCTCGCGTAGGAGTGGGCATGCAACCGAGGGTCACTGGCCGAGCCAACATTCATCGCGTTGAAATCTTATCAGTTTAATAGTGTCGACTACGTACTGCTCGGAAGTGAGACGCCCTCGCAATGTCGCTGAACATGTCGCTGAACATGTCGATGAACATGTCGCTGAACATGTCGATGAGCGCGTTAACAAATTAACGGACCTACAGGACATTACGTGGGGGTGGGTAAAAATAACCAGGTATTTCCTGACAAACGCGTTGACGAGTGGATTGTCAACCCGTAAAGTAGGGACTCTGCCGGCCATCGGCACCGATATAGTGGGGTTTTGTGACGGACGGGATACAAAATCGAGCGCAATCGAGCTTCACGCAGCCCGGTGTCATGGGGTCGGGGGCAAGCGAATCTGGTGTGTTGCGTACCCGCTTCTTTCACTGGGATCTGCCGCATCCCATCTTCATTGCGTCGGGTCCACTCTCTGATCGTCGGCGTACGATCGAGAAGATGATAGAGGCTGGCGCGGCCGGTGTCGTCACCAAGACGATCGCGCCGTCGGCCGATCCACGGCGATGTCGCTGCCGGCGTTCGGGCGATCTGTTGCTCAACCGGGATGGCTACTCTCGGCGTACTCTCGCCGACTGGGAGGTTGATCTCGACGCGCTGCGTGGCCAGCCGATCATTGCCAACGTCGTCGCGGACACCCCCGACGAGCTCGCGATGGTCTGCCGCAAGGTGGTGGCCGCCGGCGCGGAAATTCTGGAGCTGGGGCTGTCATGCCCGACGCTCGAAGACGAAGATCCAATTTGTTGCGTACCGGAGAAGCTCCGCGATTTCTGCATCGCGGCGCGCCGCGCGGTCGATGTGCCGATCGTGGTCAAGCTCCTCATCGCGACCTCGGCGGGCATGAACCGCGAGATGGTCCGTGTGGTGCGTGAGGCCGGTGCTGACGGGCTCAGCCTCGCCGACACCTTGCCCTCGCTGTTCCTCGAGCCATCGGGGGCGCACGTGCTCGGCGGGCCGGGCGGCGCCTCGGGTGGGTTCCTCAAGCCCCTCGTGCTCAAGGCCATCTACGACGTTCAAGAAGAGGCGGGGGACCGGATGGAGTTCATGGGGATCGGCGGGGTCATGACCGCCGAGGACGCCGTGGACTACATTCGTGCCGGCTGCTCGATCGTGCAGATCTGCACGCTGGTGATGAACGAGAACTACCACGCGATCGCTCCGCTGGTGCAGCGGCTGGAGCAGCTCGTTCCGCCGGGCATGACCGCGCTCGACATTAAGAACACAGCGGCTCCGGTTGTCGCTGAAGGTCACTGAATGAAATACGCAGATCTGACGTGGAAGGAAGTCGGCGAAGCGCTGGCCAATCGCTGGCTCATTCTACCGATCGGTTCGGTGGAACAGCACGGGCCCCATCTGCCGTTCGCCGTCGATGCGTCGCTCGCCGAGCTGTTCTCGACGAAGGTCGCCGAGCGGGTCGAAGGCGTCGTCGCGCCGACTCTGTGGTACGGCGCCAGGAGTCTGCCCAACAGCGGCGGTGGTCATCGTTACCCCGGAACCGTCCACCTGTCGGGCGAGGTCTTGCTCCGCGTCTATCGAGAGATCATCACCGGGTTCGTGCGAGCCGGGGCGGGCAAGCTGCTGCTGCTCAACGGTCACTGGGAGAACGAGGGGTTGCTGCTCGAGGCGGTCGACGGCTGTCGCGAGGCGGGCCTGCTCGGCGGGGCGGACGTCGTGGCCCTGAGCTGGTGGAGCGTCGTCGAAGCCCGCGATATGACCGACATCTTTACCGAGTTTCCCGGCTGGCATGCGGAACACGCCGGCCAGGCCGAGACCGCCCTGATGCTTGCCTTCTACGGTGATCGCGTCCACATGGATCGTGCGGTCGACCATCGGGAGCGAGTGCCCGCGGGGATCTATCGCCATCCAACCCCCGAGACCTGGTCCGGGACCGACGGCGTGTTGTCTCCCACCACGCACACAACTGCCGAACACGGTGAACGGCTCGCGTCGTTGGTCGTTGACCGGCTGGCATCACTTTTGGAGCGCTGATTCACTACGGCGGGCCGTGTCGGCCCGTTGCCACGAGGGGATCGACTCGGCGAGCCCGTACGTTCGCCGTACGTCGCCGTCTTTGGACGCGTAGATCCCCGATCTGTTCGTCGTTGATCTAGATTGACACTCATCGAGCACTCTCGCTCGTCGTTGGTCGTAAGAAGTAGGCTCATCGAGCCTCGTTTGTTCGTTCGTTCGCTGCCGTTTTCGGGCTCATCGAGTCCATTCGTTCGTTGGAAGACAACATGGATCAAATCACAACAAACATCTTCGTCGGGGGTCCCATCCAGCACGCACTTCAGGGGGGGGGCTTCGACAACAAGCTGCGCGATCTGTTCGTCAGCGTTCACGATGTATTGGAAGAGGCCGGGTATGGGGTGTTCTCGGCGCATCGTGCCGAGGGGTTCGGAGTGACGACCGCCGAGTTCACGGCCGATGAGATCGCGGTCCGAGATCACACGTGGATGGAGCGCTGCCACGCGTTCACGGCGGTCATTCCGCTGAGCGACGACGGCCTTCCGTACCGCACCGACGGCACGTGCATCGAGCTGGGCTGGGCCAGTGGTCAGAAGAAGCCGATCATCCTGATCGCGACCCTGCCGCTGGCGCCCGGCTACTCCCAGGTCATCCACGGCCTGCGCAAGATCACGCCGGTCTACGTGCTCGATTGCGACGAAGTTCGCAAGGATCCGCGTATCCTCATTCGCACCGTCGATGAGGCGCTGGCGTCGCAGCGCGCTCACTAGTGTTTCGTTGTGGGAGGGACACATGATCGACAAGCGCTTTCATCTCGCATTCTTGATGAACTTCACGCCCGATGAGTGGCAAGGCCCGTTCGGCAACGGTGGTCGCCCGTTTGACGGGAAGTTCTACATCGACATGGCCCAGGCGCTGGAGCGCGCGTGCTTCGACTACATCGTGATCGAAGACAAGCTGATGGTGCCCGAGTCCTACGGGGGGACGACGGAATTGGCGCTGCGGCACGCGTTGGTCGTCCCCAAGCACGACCCGGCGCCGCTGGCGACCGCGATCGGCATGGCCACCTCGCGCCTGGGAGTGGTGCCCACCCTGTCGACGATGGCGTACCCGCCGTTCTTGCTCGCTCGGCTGTGCTCGACCGTCGACAGCATGCTCAATGGGCGCTTTGGGTGGAACATCGTCACCAGCGCCGAGGATCTCGCGGCGCAGAACTTCGGGAAGAAGAAGCTGGCCGCGCGTGAGCTCCGCTATGCGATGGCGGACGAGTATGTCGATCTCGTCAAGCAGCTGTTCGCGTCGTGGGAAGCCGACGCGGTCCGGGTCGATCGCGAAGAAGGGATCTACGTCGATCACACCAAGGTCCACCCGGTCAATTTCGAAGGCGAGCACTTCAAGTGTCGCGGCCCGCTCAACACCGTGCCGTCGCCCCAGCACCGGCCCGTGTTCGTCCAGGCCGGCGCCTCGCCGCGCGGTCGGGCCTTTGCGGCCCGCAACGCCGACTCGATCCTCGCGATCGCCGGGGGCCCGCAGAAGATGAAGGCGTTTCGCGATGACGTGCGCGCTCGCGCCAAGGAGTTCGGCCGCAATCCCGACGACATCAAGGTCTTGTTCTGTGTCACGCCTATACTCGGCGAGACCGAGGCCGAGGCTCGTGACAAGCACCAGCGCATGATCTCGTCGGATCGGTTCGTGCATGATCTGCTCGGCGAGCTCTCGGCGATCACCGAGATCGACTTTGCGGAGTTCGAGCTCGACAAGCCCCTGCCGCGCTATCTCAAGACCAATGGAGAGCAGGGCTCGCTGGACATGTTTCAGCAGTGGGGCAGCGGCAAGACGCTGCGGGAGCTGGTCATCGACGGCGCGGGAGGCCTGGTGTCATCGGTGGAATTGATCGGCACTCCCGATCAAGTCGCCGAGCGCATGGGCATGGTCATGGAGGAGGTCGGTGGCGACGGCTTTGTGATCACCACGCCCTCGATGCGCGTCAGCCGACGCTATATCGTGGAGGTGACCGACGGGCTAATCCCGGCGCTACAACGGCGGGGGCTGGCTCGGACCGAGTATCGCCATGAAATGTTCCGAGATAATTTGCTAGAGTTCTAGCCGCGTGGACCGCAACTCTCTATGAACTTCGTCCTGGCATTGGCAGCCGCGTTCGGCTTTGGAGCCGCAGACTTCTTGGGGGGCATCGCCTCCCGTCGTGCGGCTGTCGTCGCGGTGATCATCGTCTCGCAGTCGATCGGCTTGGTGCTCGCGCTCATCGCCGCGACGATCTTGTCTCCTATACCCGGGCCCGCCCCCCTTGGCTGGGGGGCGCTGGCCGGGCTGGCCTACGGTATGGCGCTGTTGCTCCTCTACCGTGGCCTCTCGATGGGGAAGATGAGCGTCGTGGCGCCGATTAGCGCGGTGTGTGCGATCGTCTTCCCCGTGCTGGTGGGGCTGGTGCTCGGCGAAGAACCCGGCCAGATGGCGTTGGTGGGCATCGTGTTCGCCATACTCGCGATCGCGCTGGTCAGTAGCAAAGCGTCGGAGGAAGAAGAGCCGGCCGGTGACCAGTCGCCGGGCGACGCGACCGATGCCCCTCGGAGTACGAGCCGAGCGGTGATCGCCACGGCGATCGCATCTGGCGTGGGCTTCGCGCTGTTCTTCATCAGCTTCTCGCGCACTCCGCCGAGCGCGGGGCTTTGGCCGCTGGTCGCCTCGCGGGCGGTCACGATCGGCGCCTTCCTCGTGGCGGCCCGGATCACGGGGCAATCGGTACGGATCGCGGCCGGGACGTTCTACACGGTGGCCGCGATCGGAGTGGTCGATGTGTGTGCCAACACCTGCTACGTGCTGTCGGTGCGCGGGGAGATGCTCAGCCTGTCCGCTACGCTGGCGTCGCTGTACCCCGCGAGCACGGTGTTGTTGGCCTGGTTGGTGCTCCGCGAGAAGATCGGCGGGGTGCAGGCCATCGGTCTGGGCTGTGCGGTCGCGTCGGTCTTGCTGATCACGGCGGTATGATGCACAGTTGCACAGTCGAACGCGTGACCGGGGGGCTATCGCGCACCCCGAAGCACGACAATGTTGGCCCCGAGGTTCGGGGGCCGTGGTTGCTACGGAGTCAACGCCCATGATGCGACTTGCGATCGTCGCCGGGAGCCAGCGTCCCAAGAGTCAAACCCGTCGTGTGTGCGACTACCTGGCCGAGCGCGCTCACGGGCTGCTCGGTGCCGAGTCCCAGATGGTCGACCTGGCCCAGCTGACGTTCCCGGTGGTGGGGCAGCCCGAGACCCCCGAGTCTGCCAAGGAGGATTGGGCGCAGGCGTCACGCGTGCTGTCCGACGCCAATGCGATCGTGGTGGCCACCCCCGAGTGGGGCGGCATGGCCACGCCCGCCGTCAAGAACCTGTTCCAGCTCGCGATCGAGGGCGAGGTTGCCCACAAGCCCGCACTGCTGGTGGCCGTGTCAGTGTCGCACGGGGGCGCCTATCCGATCGCGGAGCTGCGCATGAGCAGCTACAAGAACACCCGGATCTGCTATATCCCCGAGCAAGTCATCGTACGCAAGGTGCGGGACAAGCTGCAGGGTCAAGAGCCGAGCTCCGATGACGATCGGCACCTGCGCGACCGTATCGACTACGGGCTGCGGATGCTGGATGCCTACGCCAGCGCGCTCACTAGCGTGCGCGCGGCGGGCCTGATGGACCACGAGCGGTTCACCTTCGGCATGTGATCCGAGGCTCGCGTGCTTGTCGGAGCACGCGAGGTGTCGCCTTGTGCGCGCGCACGCGGCTACTTGAGCCGCTTGAGCGCTCGCTGGGCGTCCTTGGCGTAGCGGCCTTCGGGCGCCAGATCGAGGTACTTTTGGTAGGCCGGTCGCGCGATGTCCTTGGCCCCCTTGGTCTCCTGGATCACGCCGATCGTCAGCCAGCAGCCAGCGCTCTCGGGGGAGACCTGGGTGCACTTGTTGGATGTGTTCAGGGAGTCCTCGAGCTTCTCCTGCTCGAGGTAGACCTGTGCCAGTAGCGTGAGGGCCTCGGGGTGATCGGGCACCTTGGCGAGGATCTCCTGGAGCATCTCGCCCACCGGACCGAGCTTGCGCTTGTTGCCGTTGGCCGTCTCGTAGGCCTTGCGGGCCTCCTGGAGCTTGGCCACCGTCTCGGGATCGACCGCGGCGGCCTTGGGGGGCGGGGCGGCACCGCCGTCGGCGGCGGGCTGGCCTTGCGCCGTGCCCTCGGGCTGGACGGGCTGGCCCTCGCCTTCGGCCGTGCCCTCCGCCTTGCCCTCTGGCGAGGGTGGAGCCTTGGTCTCGGGCGCGTCCGGCTCCTCACCGGCCTGGGTTTGCTCGCCGTCGGCCACCTCGTCCGTCTCGGGATCGCCGGGAAACAGGTAGTCCCGGAACAGCAGGATCCCGACCACGACGATTACGCCGGCCCCGATCAAGATCGGCTTCCACGGCAAGGGGCGAGGGGCGGAGCCCATGTCGCCGAAGTCGTCGAAGTCGTCGCCCTCGTCGTCGAAGTCGTCGTCCTCGTCGTCCAAGAACGCGTCATCGTAGTCGTCGGCGCGCGTTCCCCGAGGCATGAGCTCGTCGTCCCACTCCCGGTCGTCGAGCTGATCGTCGAGTCGGTCGTCGAGTCGGTCGTCGAGCTCGTCGAAGTGCGCGGGCGGCGGAGGCTCCGGCTCGCGTCGTCGCCCCCGGCGGCGCGAGGAGGCCTGGCGCTCGAGCTCGTCGAGCTCGTCCGACGCGTCGGGCCCGTAGTCGTCCGCAGGCTCGGGCTGGGGCCGGCCTCGTCCGGCGCCCTTGCGCCTCCGCGATGGGGCTTGCTCGAGCTCGTCCATCAGCGCGGAGTGGGGCATGTCCCGCATGGTGGGTGGCTCCGAGCCCAGCAGTGGCTGGGGTCGGCGTGGCCGGCTTCGCAGCCGACGAGACGAGGGCTCCTCGTAGTCGTAGTCGTAGTCGTCGTGGCGACCGCGGGGTCGGGCGAAATCTTGCTCGCCGGGTCGAGCCCGATGCTCACTCGCCTCGGGACTCGCCTTGGGACTCGCCTCGGGTCGGCGGCGGTCCGGTCGGGCGTCGGCGTGGTCCCCTCGCCGGCCACGGGGTGGGCGGGCTGGATCCGACTCGCGCACCTCGGCGGCGCTCTGGCGGATCCGTTCCATCCGCGCCGCGACCTCCTCGAGCGTGGAGCGCTCGGGCTCGGACGTGGGCGCGGGTTCTTGATGCGGGGCTTGGCTCGGCGGGGGGGGCTCGCTCGGGGCCGGGGGGTCGCCCGGCGATAGATCGCTGCGCGCGGCCTGAGCGTTGGCTAGCCACGCGGGGGCCGACCAGGAGCGCGCTGGCTCGGGTGGCCGGCGCATGGGCAACTCGGAGATCTCGGGCTGACCGGAGCCGACCCGAAGGGTCTGGGCCGTGGGATCATCGGCACCATCGGCACCATCAGCACCATCCGCACCATCGATGGACGCCTCACGCAGCTCGGGGGCGGGAGCGGGAGCAGGGGCGGGAGCCGCCGCCGCGGGGATGGCCGGGGCCGCATCGCCCGACCATTCCGGGCGCTTGCTCGGATCGAGCCACTCGCCGCAAAAGCGGCACTTGACCGCCTGGTCCTGGATAAGCTCCGCGCAATAGGGGCAAGGCTTCACGACGGACGGGACATTAGCATAGCGCACAAAGGTTCCAAGCCAACCGGCGGCGTGCCTCGGTCGTGGCCCGACGCGACCGCGCCCGGCTCCCACGGAGCTGACGTTCAGGGGCCCGGCCCCACGGGTCATGCTCTGCCCATGGGGCGACCGATGCCGGTCCTTGCTCCTGGCCCGCACAGGCCCGTGCTAGCGTCCGCTGCCGTGGCGGGCTCGACCACACCCGCGAAGGGCTCCGAGGGGGGGCCAAGGCCGCGAAGGCAACCGAGCGGGCTGGACCGCTTTATCCGAGATCCCCCGGCTCGGCTGTCGCTGGCGCAGCTGCCCACCCCGGTGAAGCGGGCTCCCTGGCTCGATCAGGGCGCCGCGCAGGTCTGGGTCAAGCACGACGATGCCAGCAGCACGCTCTACGGCGGGGGCAAGGTCCGCAAGCTCGAGTGGGTGCTGGCCAACCCCCCGTTCGACGGCGACGCGCCGATCCTCTCGGTGGGGGGCGTGGGCAGCCATCACCTCTTGGCCCTGGCCTTGTTCTTGCGCGAGCAGGGACGGAGCCTGCACGCCCTGACCTTCACCCAGACGCTGACCGAGCACGTGCGCACCAACCTGGCCGCGCTTTTGTCCACTGGGGCTCGGCTGTGGAACGTGGGGTCGCGGGCACGCCTTCCCTGGGCATGGCTTGCCTATCACCTGTGGCGTCGACCCGAGCGCATGGCGGTGACCATGCCCGCCGGGGCGAGCACCCCGCTGGGATGCTTGGGCTTCGTCGTGGCCGGCCTCGAGCTATCCGCTCAGATCGACGCCGGTCAGCTGCCCGCCCCCACGACGATCTTCATCACGGCCGGTTCGGCCGGCTCCTCGGCCGGTCTGGCCCTCGGTCTGGCCCTGGCCGGTCGCTCGGTGCGGCTCCACCTGGTGTCCTCGGTCGAGCGCTGGGCGTTCAACCGCCTGATGTACCAGCGCATGCTGGGCATGGCCCACCGGGCGATGGTCCGACACGGTCTGCGACCCGAGCACGCCGCCGGCGGGGCGTCTGGGTTGCTCGACCGCGCGGGGGTGACGTGGCGGATCGATCCGTCCCAGGTCGGTGGGGGCTACGGGGTGCCGACCGAGGCGGCGACCCGAGCGGTGGACGACGCCCGCGCCCATGGCCTGCGGCTCGAGACCACCTACACAGCCAAGTGCATCGCGGGGATGCGCCAGGCCCTGGCGGCGCAGCCGGTCGAGGGTCCCGTGCTCTTTTGGAACACCCACGGGGCCAATGATCTACGGGCCCACATCGTCGAGGGCTGGCAGGCGCGCTGCCCGGTGAAGTTGCCGCCGTGAGCGTGAACGCCCCGGCGGGGCGTCAGGACTCGCTTAGGACGCGCTTAGGACTCGCTGCGCGACCTGCCGGGCCAGGCCGCCGTCGACCTCGTCCTTGTGGTTCTTCATGAGTAGACCCATCAGCTTGCCCATTTGCTTGGGGCTGTCGATCCCGTGCTCGGCCACCAGCTGGCGCACCAGCGCTTCGGTGGCGGCCTCGTCGAGCTTGCTGGGCAAGAACTGCTGACAAAACTCCAGCTCGAAGCGGGCCTCGGCCAATGCCTCGGTTCCGCGCTCGCCCGCCTTTTCGAACTCGGGGATCGCCTTGGCGACCTGCTTGGCGTACTTGGCGATCACGTCGAGCCACAACTCGTCGTTGTCCTCCGCCCCTGAGCCGGACTTGAGCACCTTGAGCACGTTGTTCTTGAGCCCGTTGATCACGTTCTTGGTCCGCTCGTCGCGGTCCTTGCGGGCTTGCCGGAGCCGGGCCTCGAGGTCGTCTCGGATCGCCATGGCGCGGGAGCCTAGCAGCGTTTTCGTCCGAGGGCCCAGCGCCGAGCGGATCACGAACGTACGGCGTTGCGCGGTTTGGCGTCGCCCGGACGGCGGTCGTGGGGCGGGGCGTGGGTCGAGGTTTGCTCGGAGGTTCGCTCGGGGGGTCGCTCGGGGGTTTCGATCTGGGGCGCCGATCGAGGCGTCGATCCGGTAACACGCCGGTCGTCGGTGCGAATGCGGGCCGTGGGATGGGTCGACGCCGGTAGCGCCAAGGGGCGCCGAGGGGCTGTGACAAAATGGTGGCTATGTCCTTCGACGTTGCGATCGTGCAGGCCGCTGCGGTGCCCTTCGATGTGGACGCAAGCCTTTCCAAGGCCGCGGGGTTGGTGGCCGAGGCCGGTCGTCGCGGGGTGAAGATCGTGGTGTTTGGTGAGACCTGGCTGACCGGCTATCCGGCGTGGATCGACTCCTGGCCCCGCCTGGGGTTTTGGGACGACCCTCAGGTCAAGGCGCTCCATGCTCGATTTCGGCGGGCCGCGGTGACCGTGCCGGGGCCCCACGCCGCGGCGTTGTCGGCGATGGCGGCCGAGCACGGGGTGGTCCTCGTGATGGGCGTCAACGAGCGGGTCGATGGAGGACCCGGGCACGGCACCCTCTATAATACGTTGCTCGTGTTCGACGCCGACGGGCGCCTGTGCGTGCACCACCGCAAGCTGGTGCCGACCCACACCGAGCGCTTGGTCTGGGGCCCCGGCGATGCCCACGGCCTGCGGGTCGCGTCGACCGCGGCCGGTCGGGTGGGAGGGCTGGTGTGTTGGGAGCACTGGATGCCGCTGGCCCGCCAGGCCCTGCACGAGCAGGACGAGCTGTGCCACGTGGCGATGTGGCCCACCCACAAGGCGACCGCGCAGCTCGCTAGCCGGCACTACGCCTTCGAAGGGCGCTGCTTTGTGTTGGCCGCGGCCGGCCTGCTACATCGTGACGCTCTGCCCGCCGCCCTGGCCGACGCGCTCGAGGGGGTCGACCAGAGCGGGTGGCTTTTGCGGGGCGGGAGCGCGGTGGCAGGGCCCGACGGGGAGTGGATCGTCGCGCCGGTCTTCGATCGGGAGCAGCTCCTCGTGGCCTCGATCGATCCGCAGCGGCGCGACGAAGAAGCGATGGCCCTGGATGTGACCGGCCACTACTCCCGACCCGATCTGCTGACCCTCGACGTGCGCCCGGGTCCTCCCCGAACGCCTCTGCCCGGCTGGGAGGAACCCGGTGACTGAGTCCGGCTCGGCGACGCCGGTCTGTGTGGGACGCTACCACCTGGGTCCGGTGATCGGCCGGGGTGGAATGGGCGTGGTCCACCGGGGGCACGACCCGTTGCTGCAACGCGCGGTGGCGATCAAGATCATCGACCAGCGTCGGGGCGGTCCCCAGCTGCGCGAGTCGCTGCGGCGCGAGGCGATGGTGGTGGCCCGGCTCGATCATCCGGGCATCGTGCCGGTCCATGATCTGGTCGAGGACGATCGCGGACGCTTGCACGTGGTGATGCCCCTGGTGCCGGGCCGGAGCCTGCGCGAGTTGCTGGCCGCCGGTCCGCTGCCCCTTCCGGTGACGATCGCCGTGGCGCGGCGGATCGCCGAGGTGCTGCGCTACAGCCACGCCCGGGGGGTGATCCATCGCGACATCAAGCCCGACAACGTGATGATCGTCGAGCACGGGCGCCGCGATCTGCGGATCAAGCTGATGGACTTTGGCCTCGCGGTCGCGCCCGGGGTGCTGCGGTCCGGCGAGCAGGGGCGAGTGCTGGGCACGGTGGGCTATCTCAGTCCCGAGCAATCGCTGGGCCTGCCGGTGGACGAGCGCAGCGATCTCTACGCGTTGGGGGTGGTGATCTTCGAGTGCTGTACCGGCAGGCTTCCCTTTGAGATCGAGTCGGCCGATCCGGGGGCCGATCCGGGGGCCGATCGGGCAACCGATCGGGGGGCCGATCGGGCGACCGCAGCGCTCACCGAGCCCGCTCCCCGGCTCTCGTCGCGGGTGCCCTCGGTGCCCGAGGCCCTCGATGCCCTGGTGGCCGCTTGCCTGTGTCGCGAGCCCGCGGGTCGCCCCGCGTCGACCGAGCAGGTATGGGCCACCCTGGAGACCCTCGCGGGGGGCATGCTCGAGAGCCTGGAACTGCCGCGCGGCTTGGCGGCGACCCGGGCCGATCGGCCGACGATCGACGCGGACACCGGCGATGCGGACACCGGCCATTCGACGAACACCGTCGAGGTCGGCGACCGAGCTCACCGCGTCCACCGAACTCACCGCTCCCATCGCGCGTTGGGGGCGATCTTGCTGATGCACGGCGAGTACGCGGCCGCCCAGCGGGCGTTCGACCTGGAGAAGGCCACCCGCGGGCGGAGCCCCACGCTCGCCGAGGAGATCGACGACCAGCGATGGGCGGCCAACCTCGCCCACAAGCTGGCGCGCTACGATGAGGCGATCGAGTGCTGCGATCGCGCGCTGCGGCGCTTGGGTCAGCGAGGGATCCACGAGCCCGAGACCTCCGCGATCCTGCACGCGTGGGCCACGATCGCCGCAGTGGCGGCCGGCTGGCTGCCGACGGCGCGCGACCGGGTGGCGGTCGCCGAGCACTTCGCCGCGGCTGTGCCGCCCAGCCCGGGCCGGGCGCGCGCGCACGTGCTGGCCCTGCGAGCGCGCGGCAACCTGCTGATGGCCGAGGCGCGGCTCGAGGCGGCGATCGCCGTGCTGACGCAGGCGCTCGAGCACGCCGAGCACCTCGACGACCCTTGGGAGCTGTCGATCGCCCGATTCAATCTCGGGCACGCCCATGCGCTGGCCGGTCAGCCCGGTCCCGCGCTAGCCCACCTCGGTCAGGCCACCGAGGACAAGCGGGTGATCGGGGACCGGTGGGGCCTGGCCTACGTTCACCACGTGCGCGCCCACGTGCACTTCGATCGCGGCGAGCTCGACCAGGCCGAGGGCGAGCTGCGTCAGGGCGCGGCGCTGGCCGATGCGATCGGCGACCCCAAGCTGGTCGCGATGCACGAGGTCGACCTGGGGCGAGTGGCGCTCGATCGCGGGCGGATCCGCGAGGCGACCACCCGGGCCGACGTGGCCCTGGGCACGGCCCGTCTGCGCCGAGCGTGGGCCGAGCAGTGTGGGGCGCTGATGCTCAAGGCGTGTCTTCATCGTCGGGCGGGGCGTCCCGACGAAGGGCTCGCCTTTGCCCGGGCCGCGCTCGAGCTGGCCGCTCCGCTCGAGCTGGGGGTGGCGCGGGCCCAGGCTCTGATCGAGCTGGCCCACGCCCGGGCTGCGCGCGGGGAGCTGGCGCTGGCCGCCGACGAGCTCGACGAGGCCGAGGCGCTCGTGACCGCGTGGGGCAATCCGATCCGGCAACTCGAGGTGGACGTCGCCCGGCTGGAGCAGGCGGCCGCCTACGGCGGAGAGGATCCCGCCCCGTCGGAGCTATTGGAATCGTGCGGCGAGCGAGCCAAGCGGTGGGGCGCGCGGCTTGTGGCGGCAAGGGTCTTGGCCGCGCAGGCTCGGTCAGCGTGGCGGATGGGTGACCCCGCGGCAGCCCGTCGGTGGGGCCAGCAGGCATGTCGGGCATTCGACCAGTGCGGAGCATCGGGGCTGGTCGCTCAGCTACGCGAGGCGCTCGAGCTCGCACCAGGCGCGGATTGAGTGTCCCTAGGTGCCGCCCGCGCAAGACCTCAGCCCGCGGTGCAGTCGCCCTCGCCGGTCGGCACCGAGAATCTCACGTAGTCGAAGGTGGCCTCCAGGTCGGGTGTGCGCGACAGGTCGGGCTGTTGCTCGGACGAGTTCCAGCCGTTGACGATCATGCCCACCTGAACGTCGGCGGGCAGATCGCCGCGTTCGTAGCGTTGGGTGACGATGAACTGGGACTCGCCCTCGAGCTGCCGCGCGAGGATGAAGCTGGACCCCAGCCGGCAGATCCGCAGCCGGCCCCGATTGGCGCCGTCGGCCAGCTCGAGGACCGACTCGGAGTTGACGGTGGTCTTGCCCTCGGAGGCCACGCGCTCGCCCAGCTGCCGGCCTACGTTGTACATGATCCAGTTGGCCCGGCCTTCGCCGTGCACGGGGTCGCGGACCAAAAGACCCGCCGAGTTGAACTGCTCGTCGGGGGGGACGCTGGGATCACCGACCTTGGTCGCGGCCACCGAGGTCTCCACCATGAAGTCGCCCTGGATCATCTTGTAGAGCAGCGGGCCCTCGAAGCCGCCGAACCATCCGCTGGTGCGCGGGCGCAGGGTGAGCTGGCCCGGGTTGGTCTGGCCGATGTCGAGCAGCTCGTGGCGCGGGTCGACGCCCAGGACCTCGTGCCACCGTCGCCAACGGGACAAGGTGGAGGGATCGTCGAACTCGTCCGAGAGATCTGCGTCGGAGGCCGGCACCCCGGGAGGATCGAGGCTGGGCTGAGGATCGCCGGAGGAGGGATCGCCGGGGACGGGATCGCCGGGCGCGGGATCGCCAGAGCCGGAATCGGAGCCGCAACCGGGCACGAGCAGCAACAACAACGGCCAGCGACGCAAGAAAGGAGACATGGCCTCGCCAGCATAGCGGAGCCTGCGGGGGGCGCCACCGGATCGGGCGTAGCGCTCCGGGTATGCTCGTGTCCGACTGTGGGCTCGCCCGCAGGGGCGAGCCCAGGACCCGCTCATGAGCGCTTCTCAGAACTCGGTACGAAGCACCGGAGCGTTGCGGGTGACCGCGGTCTCGACGATCGACACGGCCCGCTCGATGCCCCCGCCAGAGCGACACGCGGCCTGGAGGCGGCGGGCGTTGGCGCGATACGAGGGGTCGCTCAGCACCCGCTCGATCGCGCGGCGCAGCGCCCCGGTGCTCGCGTGTCGCAACGGGATCATCTCACCCACCCCGCTCCAGGCCACTCGGGCCGCCACTCCCGGCTGGTCGTTGGCGACCGGCAGCGTGACCATCGGCACCCCCTTTTGGAGGCACTCCATGGTGGTGTTCATGCCGCCGTGGACCACGGCCAGCGCGGCGCGATCCAGCAGCTCGAGCTGCGGGGCGTAGTCGACGAGGATCGGATCGCCCGCGAGTCGAGGTCGCCCCGCCGCCGTTGCACCCGCGTGGCCCATCGAGAGCACGAGTTGGGCATCGAGCCCCGCACACGCCGCGGCGATCCGCTCGAACACCCACATCAGCCGGTTTTGCAGGGTGCCCATCGATGCGTAGATCAGCGGTTTTTCGGGATCGAGCCGTTCCCACGCAAAGGGCACTGGCCGACGCACGGCCGTTGTATGAAAGGGCCCACAAAAATGAAACCACGGGGGCAGCTGCCGGCGGGGAAACTCGAACGCTGCCGGCGACTGGCTGACCTGCGCCAGGCCCGAGTAGAGGTTGTTCAGATCGTCGATCCGCGGGAGCCCAAAACGCTCGCGGTATTCGTCGATCAAGCGGACGAACGGTCGGCCGATCCACCGGCCGGCGTCGTGGCCCAGCGCGTTGCGGATCCTCGCCCACCTCGTCCGGCGGTAGCGCCAGGTGGTGTAGATCGGGGGGACGTCGGGCTCGACGTTGACCATCAGCGCGCTGCACACGGTGACGAAGGGGATCTGTAGATAATCGGCGACCGTCCCTCCCGAGATCGAGCTCTGGTTGACCACCAGCGCGTCGATCCCCAGCTCGCGGCACGCAGAGGGCCCCTCGTCGAGGATCATCCGCGCTTGATCCACCAGCTGCTCCAGCGTGTAGCGCAGTGCCGGCAGGCCCTTCATTCGCCCCAGGCGCTCGTGGAAGACATCGAGGCTCCCGGGGGGGAACGGCTTGGCACCGATCGTTCGCAGCTCGACGCCCGCGGCCCGGGCCTTGGCCTCCGCGTCGGGTGGGGCCAGCAAGGTCACCTGATGGCCGCGCCGCGCGAGCGCTTGGGCCAGGGGGAGCACCATGTGCATGGGCCCCGTCGAGGGATAGGAGATGAGGCCCAGGTGCATCGAGGAGTCTCGGTTCGGCGTGCGGTGCATGCACCCGTCCGGGTGCGCGCCTAGTCTACGATCTGGCGCGGCCGGTGAGCCGAGAAGAGATAGCGCACGGGAAATTGTCTCATTCAGGGGGCGACGGAGCGCAGCAGGGCAGTCGTCCGGTCTTCCCCACCGGTCTTCCCCACCGGTCTTCCCCACCGGCGCGGTGGTTCGCTGGCGTGTTCGAGGACGCGAGTTGATAGTCTCGACTGGTCGTTTGCATTCCTTCGATGGAGTCCTCCTGTGAGATTATCGATCCTGGTTCCTTTCTCCGCGTTTGCGTTCATCGTCCCTTGGGTCCCCACCGCCTCGGCCTTGCCTCCCTGGGCCGTTGCCGTCGACCACCCATTTCCCGTCTCGCAAGCGGTTGCGCTCACCGGCGACGACGGCTTGGTCTACATCTTCGGCGGTCTCAGTGCTGGGGCGGCCCTGAACACCGCGCGGGCATTCGACCCGAGCATGGACACGTATGCGCCGATCGCCACCATGCCCTTTGCCACGCGTGGGGCCTGCGGCGCCGTGCTGGACGACGGTCGGATCGCGATCTTCGGTGGCTTCGATAGCGACTGGCTCGACCAGACCCAGCTCTACGATCCGGTGACCGACACCTGGGCCGTTGGTACGCCTCAGGTCGGCGGGTGGGAGTGTGCGGCCGCGATCGACGACGCCGGCCTGGTCCACTTGATCGGCGGCGAGGCGGCCCCCAGCGGCCACTCGATCTACGATCCGGTCGCCGATGCGTGGATAGTCGGTCCGCCGAGCCCCAACGGGCGCCTCAACCACGGGGCCGTGCGGGGGGACGATGGCCTGATCTACGTGTTCGGCGGGGATCTGTCGCCGAACACGCTCGACATCTTCGATCCGATGACCAACCTGTGGAGCCCGGGCCCCGTGATGCCCGGGAGCAACCAGCAATTTGCGTGGGTCACCTACGAGGACGAGATCTACGTGATCGGCGGCTCGACAGAGTATGGGAACGACAGCGCCCCGTATTTCAATACGGTCTGGATCTATGACATCGCGGCGGGCTCGTGGATGGTCGACGCCGAGGCCTTGGTCACCGGCACCCGGGAGGCCACTGCGGCCATCGACTCGCTCGGGGTGGTCCATGTGTTCGGTGGCAGCAACGGCGTGCCGATCTCGACCCATCAGGTGTCGGTGGTCGACAACGACCTCGATGATGATGGGATCGACAATCCGCTCGACAACTGTGTGGGCGATCCCAACCCGATGCAAGAAGACGCGGACATGGACGGGCAGGGAGACGTGTGCGACCCCTGTCCCAACGACGCGGACGACGACATCGACGACGACATGGTCTGCGGGGACGTGGACAACTGTCCGGACGACGCCAACGAGCCGCAAGACGACGCGGACGCGGACGGGCTGGGGGACATCTGCGACGCCTGTCCCAATGACGCGGACAACGATATCGACGGCGACATGATCTGCGGGGACGTGGACAACTGCCCGGCCGACGCCAACCCCGATCAGGCCGACGCCGATGGCGATGGGCAGGGAGACGCGTGCGATCTGGGCGATGGCACGACCGGTGACATGACCACGGGCACGGCCGGAGAGACGGTTGACGGTACCGCCGATGACACGGCCGGGCAGTCTGGCGAGTCCGGCACGGGCGGAGCGTCCGCCGCGACCGATGACACGGGCATTCCGCCCGGTCCCGGCACAACCACCGGTGATTCTGGCGAGTCCGGTAACTCGGGCAACGCGGACGGTGGTGTCGGGGACGAGGGCTGTGCGTGTCGAGCGGGGCCCGAGCGCTCACCGGCGGGCGGGCTTGCAATCCTGGCCCTCGTGGGCCTGTGGACCCGCCGGCGTCGGCGGTAGGCCGTCGGCCCAGGTCGACGGTAGGCCGTCGGCCCAGGCCGTCCCGGCGGCCTAGACCTTCTCGAAGAAGGTTTCCCCGCGCTCGGCCATGTCGCGCAACAGCGGGGGAGGCTGGAACCGGTCGCCGTACTCCTTGGCGAACCCGTCCATGCGATCCACGAACGCCCGCACGCCCACGCGATCGATGTACGACAGCGGACCGCCGGTGTTGGGCGCAAAGCCGACCCCGAAGATCGCCCCCACCTCGGCGTCGCGGTGCTTCTTGACGACCCCGTCGGCCACGCAGCGCGCGGCCTCCAGCGCCTGCAGGCCCAGCAGGCGCTGCCCGATGAGCTCCACGCCGGTCTTGTGGGGCGTGGCGTTCACCAGCGCGGCCAGTCCTGGCCATAGCCGGCGGCCGTCCTTGCCGTAGTCGTAAAAGCCCTGGCCCTCGGCCTTGCCCTTGCGGCCCTGCTCCACCATGGTCTCCACCAGGCGCACCCCGGGGATCTCGAGCGTGCGCCCGTAGGCGCGGCCCTGCGTAAACCCCTTGGCGGCCAGGGTCAGCGTGACCTCGTCGAACACCTGCAGCGGCGGCACCACCATGCCCGCGGACCGGGCGGCCCACTCGATCGTGGCCGGGTCGTGGCCCTCGGCGACCAGCTGGGCGCCTTCGAGGATGTACGCCGAGAATACCCGGGTGGTGTAGAAGCCGTAGCCGTCGCCGACCACTATAGGCAGCTTGCCGATCGCCCGGCTAAACGCCAGGCAGCGGCCTAGCGTGCCCGGGGAGGTCGCTTCGGGGGTGATGATCTCGAGCAGCTGCATCTTCTCGACCGGCGAGAAGAAGTGCAGGCCGATGAAGCGATCGGGGGCCGCCGAGGCCTTGGCCAGATCCGCGATCGGGATCGCCGAGGTATTGGACGCCCAGATCCCCCCCTCGGCCAGCACCGGCTCGGTCTCCTTGGTGACCATGTGCTTGAGCTCGAGGTTCTCGAACACCGCCTCGATCACCAGATCGCAGCCGGCCAGATCGCCCACGCTCAGGGTCCCGGTCACGCGTCCGCGCAGCTGCGTCTTGGCCTCGTCGCTCAGGTGCCGCTGCTTGCCCACCTGCGCGTCGACGTGGGCCAGGCCGCGATCGAGCGAGGCCTGGTCGATGTCTTTGAGCACCACCTGCATCCCCGCCTTGGCGGTGATGAAGGCCAGGCCCGCGCCCATCATGCCCGCGCCCAGGATCGCCACCTTCGAGAACCCGTGCTCGGCCGCCGTGGGCAGGCCCTCGTGCTTCTCGGCCGCCGTCCGGTGGTACCAGATCGTGCGGATCATGTCCTTGGCCTGGTCCGAGGTGGCGATGTGGGCGAAGGCTCGCATCTCCACCTCGAGCGCTCGATCGAAGGTGATCGCGCAACCTTCTTGCACGACCGAAAGCGCCGCCTCGGCGGCGGGGAAGGCTCCCGCCGTCTTCTTGTAGAGCATGGCCGCCGCTCCCATGAACATATTGCGGGCCGGCTCGCTGCCGGGCCGCGGCCCTGGGAAGCGGAACTTCTTGTCGTCCCAGGGCTGGGTGGCCGAGGGGCTCGTGGCGATCCACGCCCGGGCCGCCGCCATGCAGGCCTCGGCGTCGGCGGCCAGCTCGTCGACCAGGCCGGCCTTGGCCGCCTTGGGGGCGCGGACTATCTTGCCCTGGAGGATGTGCTCGAGCGCCGACTGGATCCCGACCAGCCGTGGCAGGCGTTGGGTGCCGCCCGCCCCGGGGGAACACCCCCAAGCTGACCTCGGGCAGACCCAGCTGGATCCGAGGGTCGTCGACCGCGATCCGGCGGTTGCAGGCCAGCGCCAGCTCGTAGCCCCCGCCCAGGGCCGAGCCGGTCAGCGCGGCCACCACCGGGATCGGCAGTCGCTCGATCCGGCGAAACAGGCCCCCCAGGCTGCGCAGGCCCCCAAGCGCCGCCGCCGGATCGCGCTGCCGATAGAGTCCGTCGATGTCGGCGCCGACGCAAAAGTCCTTGTGGCCCGACGCGATGATGAGCCCCTTGGTGCCCGTGAGGCCCTCGACCCAGTCGAGGGCTTGGGACAGGGTCTGCCCGAAGTGGTCGTTGATCTTGTTGGCGCGCCCCTCCATCTTCAGGGTGAGGGTGGCCACGCCTAACGCGGCGTCGAAGGCCAGGGTGGCCTGGCCGTTGTCGGTCTGGGTGTCGATGTTTTGGGTCATGGCGGGATCTCCTGGCGGGTGCGACCAAATGCGTGCGAACTAGACACGCTCGATGACGGTGGCGATGCCCATGCCGCCTCCGATGCACAGGGTCACGACCCCCGTGCTCAGGTTGCGGTCTTCGAGGGCGTCGAGCAGGGTGCTCATCAACATGGCGCCGGTGGCCCCCAGCGGGTGCCCCAGCGCGATCGCGCCGCCGTTGACGTTGACCTTGTCGTGGGGGACGCCAAGCTCCTGCATGAACGCCAGGGGCACGGCGGCGAACGCCTCATTGACCTCGAATAGATCGATGTCGCTCACCTCCATCCCGGCCTTCTTCAGCGCTCGCTGGGTGGCGGGCATCGGGCCGGCGAGCATCAGGATCGGATCGGTGCCCACCACCGCCACCGCGCGCACCTTGGCGCGGGGCGTCAGGCCCAAGGCCTCGCCCTTTTCGCGGGTGGCCACGATCTGCGCCGCGGCCCCGTCGACGATCCCCGAGGAGTTGCCTGCGTGGTGGATATGGTCGATCCGTTCCACGTGCGGGTAGCGGCCGCGGGTGAGCGTGTCGAGGCCGAACTGGCGTCCGATTGTCTCGAACGAGGGCGAAAGCCCCGCGAGCTTGTCCAGGGTGGTGTCGGGGCGCGGGTGCTCGTCGCGCTCGAGGATCGGCAGGCCGCTCTGGTCGACCACCGGCACCAGGCTGCGACGGAAGCGGTGGTGCTCGATCGCTTCGGTCGCCCGCTTTTGGCTGGTCAGCGCGAACTGGTCGACGTCGGCGCGAGTGATCCCCCGCAAGGTGGCCAGCAGATCCGCGCTGATCCCCTGGGGCACCGAGCCCACGTTCCACTGCGTCCGCGGATCCCAAATAGCGCCGCCGTCGCTGCCCATCTTGACCCGCGACATGCTCTCCACGCCCCCGGCGACGACCAGGTCGTAGAAGCCCGAGGCGACCATGGCCGCCGCGTCGTTGAGCGCCTGCAAGCCCGAGCCGCAGAAGCGGTTGAGGGTGACCCCGGGGGCGTCCACGTCGTAGCCGGCCTCGAGCGCCGCGAAGCGGGCGATGCAGGCCCCTTGGTCACCGACCTGGGTTACGCAGCCCATCACCACGTCGTCGACCTGGGTGGTGTCGAGCGCGTTGCGGTCGCGCAGCGCGGCCAGCGACTGAGCCAGCAGATCGACGGGGCGCACGGGGTACAGGCTGCCGCTTTCCTTCCCGCGACCACGCGGGGTACGGACGGCATCGAAGAGGTAGGCGTCGGGCACGGCGGGTTCCTTCCTATGACGGAGACCTTTGACGAGAAATAATAAGCATGCTTAGTATCTCCATGCCAAGCCCCGCGGGGATCTGGCCGTGTGAGTGAACCCCGTCATGTCCGAGCCCGCCGCCCCTGCCGAGCCCATTGCCGATCGGGTTGCCGAGCCCTCCGCGAGTCAGGCGGCCGAGCCCTCCGCGAGTCAGGCTGCCGATCGGGCGCTGCCCTCGCTGGAGCTTCGTCGGCTGCAGACCGAGGCCTACCTCAACCTGGGGCGGATCCATCGGGCGCTCGAGCGCTGTATCGCTGCGTTGTTTCAGCGCGAGGGTCTGGCCGACATCACCCCCCAGCAAGCGGCGGTGCTGATGGTGCTGTTCCAGGCGCGGCGGCCCCTCACCGCGCGGGAGCTGGCCGAGCACCAGGGTCTGTCCCAGCCCACGGTAGGGCGCTTCGTGCGGGCGTTGAGCGAGCAGGGCTGGGTCACCCGGCAAGCCGATCCCGACGACGCCCGCGCGATCCTCATCCGGCCCACCCGTAAGGCGCGGTGCGCTCTGCCCCGCTTCATCGCGATGTCCAACACCATGCTCGACGTGGCCTTTGGCGATGTCGGTGAGGCCGCGATGCGTCGGATCGCCCGCAGCACCTGCCGGCTGCGCGAGAACCTCGAGCGCGCGGAGGCTCGGTCCCGCGTGAACGACGAAGCCTGAGCGCGAGCTCGGCCGCCGTCCGCGGCCGTGGTCGGCCGACGAGGGCGCGCGCGCTAGGGGCCGTCGCGCGTGGCTCTGGCTGGGTCGTGGGGGGCGGGGTCTACGCGAGGTGGGGGGTTCGGGGCACCATGGGGTTCAGCATACCCACCATGGCCTGCGCAGAAGATCGGTGAAGATACTTGTGAACCGCAGCCGGCTCGGTGGCACCTGGTGAGTGGTCCGCTTCGCATGACCTTTGCCCCGTCCTCGTTGGGACTGGGGGTTGCAGCGGTACGAGCGGAAAGGGCGGACCACGTGGTCGCCCATGACCACGGGAAAGGATCGACCGATGTTCATGCCAGCAGTTCGTACAAGCCTCTTGCTCTCGGTATCGTTTGCGGCTTACGCCTGTGTCGTGGCCGAGACGGGGCGACCGGGTGAGAGCGGTCGAGGTTTGCAAGCCGATGATCAAGACACCGCCGACTTCGGTGAGACCGTCAGTGAGTCGATGATCGACCAGCGGCGCTTGGCAGCGGCGCTACGCAGCCCGTTCATCGACGCGCCGACGGAGTCCTACCTGTTCAACTGCCCCGCCGATCCCAGCGCGGATCCGTGCACGAACAATCAGGACTGTACCGCAACCAACGCGCTCAACCGGTGCTACATCGACCCCAGCACCGGATCCGGTCGCTGCGGGCATCACCGTCGGTGGGAAGGGGATTGGGCGATCGATCTGTTCAAGGACGGCGGTCCGGACGCGACGTGCGATCAGCAGGCGTACCTACGTTTGTCTCCCGGTGCCATCCCTGGAGGGACACCGCCGGATCGCCTGCGGGTCGAGCCCGGTTCCGTGACCCCGGCCTGCCGCAGCGGGGACGTGTCCCGGGGAGGCTACGATCAGACCTTTACCGTGTATGCGACTCGCGACGGCGTGGAGCAGGAACTCGGCACGATCCTCGTCGCCCACCTCGACAATGTGGTGTACACCGAAGGCTTCGAGGGCGACCTGAGCGATCTCGATCCGACCGAGCTCTATATCGGTGATGTCTGGGAGCCTGAGGGAGAGCTCTGCGATTATGATGATGCTGTGTCTTGTAATGCTGATGAAGGTTGTGATTGGGATCCCTGCCAGCGGGACGAAGCGGGCAATAAGATCAATCCTTCGTGCGAGGATAAGTGCAGGAATACCTGCTGGGAAGGCTGTCATCTCCACCTGGAACTGAAAAACGACAATGGCTTCACCGAGTCTTGTTGGCAGAATATGTGCGGCGATGGCGAAGATGATGAGGACCCCACAGATGGCATCATGGAGATCCCCGCGTGGGGCACCAAGTCGGTGATCGGATTCTTGGGCGGCTCGGACGACGGGGACATGTGCGAGCGCTTCGACTCCGAGGAATCGATGGCGTGCGCGACATGGGACCACGATCTGGAGGGCTGCAACATCCACGGCATCAATGATCCGAACAAGGAAGATGATACCCAGGATTGTGCCTATTATACCACGACTGAGGTGTGTCGGCCGCGAGGTACCTCCAATTGTCAGGCAGGGATCCCATGGGACTGTGGCGGGAGCGAGTCGGATCCCTGCTCGAGATGGGACGGAGACATTGGTGGATGTGACCTCCATGGCATCACCGATCCCAACAAGAACGACGACACGCAAGACTGCGCCTACTACTTCATCAGCCAACGGTGTATGTCTCGCGGGACGAGTAATTGTATGGCCGATTGTGACGGCTGCATCGGGGCGGGGTGTGCGCAGTGCTATGAGCAGTGCGCCACGAGCCACCCCGAGCTGTAGCGGCTCGTGGTGTAGCCGGCGAGCTTAGTGGATCTCGTCAACGTGGGCCGGCGCGGTATAGGCGGCGATCGTGGCGCGGCAGACTGCGGCGACAGCGAGTTGCGCTTGGGTCTCGCCGCACCGGCTGTCCTATAGGAACGCCCTCGCGAGTGTTCCGCACCGGGCGAACATCGGCGCTGGTGCGTCGCGTCGAGGGGGTGCTTCTCAGCCGCCGACGATCGCTCTATCGTTCGCCCTCGATGACGTCGAGCGCGACATGGATCACCGGGGGGATCGGCCTGTTGGTCGGGCTGGGACTGGGGTGGTGGCTCGGAGCGCGGAGCCCGAGCGCTGAGCCGGCGGTCGATGCCGCGCCGCCCACGTCGACGCGCTCGGGTCACGGGGCGCCGGAAGCCAGGCGGGACGGTGATGCTCCCTCGGTGAGTGCGCCCGACCGCGCCGCGTTTGATCCCGAGGCCAGCGCGCGTCACCGCGAGGTCCTCCATCGCCGGCAGCGAGTCGCCGAGGCCGAGACCAATCGTCGTACGCCCGGTGAAGGAGCCGAGGGGAGGGACAAGGGCGAGGGCGAGGGGGCTCCCCCGGGCGAGCGCTCCCCGGCCGAGCAGATCGAGCAGCTGCGAGCCGAGGTGCTCGCGCTGCGAGAGGAGCGAGACGAGCTCATGGGTCAGCCGATCCCCACGCCGGCCGAGGTCGCCCCTCGGCTGCAGGGTCCCGCGCTCAACGGTGCGGTCCAGCAGGCGCTCGCGGGCGAGGACGTAGAAGGGCAGGTAGAGGCCGTCGACTGTAGCGAGCATCCGTGCATCGTCTTCGGTCGTCTGCAAGGCGACGAGGAGGACATGGAGGAGGTCGAGCGCGCCAAGGCGCTGTCGCCCTACGAAGACGACGTGCTCTCGCTGCTGTTTTGGGCGACCTCGGTGGACAAGGAGGAGGGCGCGCCCGCGGCGGAGACCGGCTTGTTCGCCCTGGCCTACTACACCGCGCAGGAACGCGCGCAGCAAGGGGAGTCGCTCGAGCGTCGGATCCGAGCGCGGGTGATGGAGTTTTGGAATCACGACCGGCCGGGCGCTAGCCCGGACGCGGCGGGGCACGTTCCTTAGGCAGGCGCCGACTCAGTGCAGGTGTCGACCCAGTAGGGTAGCGTGGGGTGTGACCCCGGTGCTCGCCTGGTTGATGGTGCTGTTGGGCTATGTGGCCTCGGTCGAGGCCGACCCGACCCCGGCCCCGACTCCAGCTCCGACCTCCCCCGCGGTGGCGGAATCGTCCTCGCCAGCGTCGCTCGAGTCGTTCCTGGACCAGATCGTGCCCGAGCGCCTCGAGGCCACCGGTGCGCCCGGGGTGCTTGTTGCGGTGGTCAAGGATGGTCAGGTGCTGCTGGTCAAGGGGTGGGGCTTCGCCGACGTGGAGCGACAGATCCCGATGGACGGTGAGCGCACGATCTTTCGGGTCGCCTCGATCTCCAAGACCTTGACCGCGACTGCCGTCGCTCGATTGGAAGCGCGAGGCCTGGTGGATCTCGACGTGCCCGTCGACACCTATCTCGAGGGGCGGGTCGTCCCTCCGCGATATTCGACGCCGGTCACCCTGCGCCATCTGCTGACCCACACCGGGGGGTTCATCAACCACAACATCGGCCGGGTCTCGCGGACGCCGCCCACCGAGCCGCTCGACGAGTTCATGGCTCGGACCATGCCGCCCCAGCTATACCCACCGGGGCGCGTGATCCTCTACTCCAACCACGGCAATGCGCTCGCAGGGCTCGTGGTGCAGCAGGTCTCGGGGCAACCCTTTGCCCAGTTCATGCAGCAGCAGATCCTCGGGCCGCTGGGGATGGCCGATAGTCGCTTCGGGCTCGATCCGGTGGTCGCCGACCGGCTCGCCACCGGCACCATGCTCGAGGACGGGGTGGCGCGGACCTACGAGTACCTCTACGTCCAGACCACGCCGGCCAGCGCCCTGCACACCACCGCGGCCGACATGGCCCGCTATATGATCTTCCACCTGGGGGACGGCCGCGTCGGTGATCGAGTGGTGCTGGACGCTCCGGCCATGCAGCGGATGCGGTCGCCGGCGGCGGTGATCCACTCGGCGCTGCCCGAGTTCCACTACGCTTTCGTCCACGGGCACGTCGCGGGCTACCCTGCGCGGCGGCATGGAGGCAGCGTGCCGGGCTTCCAGAGCCGCCTGGTCTTGCTGGACGCGCACGGGCTGGGGGTCTTCGTAGGGCACAACGCCTACGGGACGACGCTGCGCGATGATCTGGCCGGGGCGATCGTCACCCAGCTGTTGGGCGGCGCTCCACCGCCGCCGCCGGTCGTGCCCATGGGTGACGGTCGTCCCGTGCAGCCCGATGCCTTGGTGGGGAGCTACCAGCGGGTGAGCCTCCGGGACACGCCTGGATTTTGTCGTTTTCATACCGTTCTATCTCAGACTCCAGTCGAGGTTGGCCTCGATGCCGAGGGCTTCTTGATCTTCGACGGTGCCCGGTTCCTGCGTACCGGCGAGCTCACCTTCCATCGCGAACGCACGGTGGGGCCTGCGACCGCGCTGGTGTTCGTGCGAGATCCGAACGGGGAGATCCGGTGGCTTCATCGCGACCGCCAGTCGGCGCAGCGGCGGCCGTGGCACGCGGCCCCGGCCGTGCAGTGGCCGCTCCACGGGGCGGTGCTGCTGGTGCTGCTCGTTGCGTCGGTGGGCGGACCGGTGCTGGGCCGCCTAGCGCCCGAGGTTCGACAGCGGTTGGCCCTCTCGGTCATCGCGGCGCGGCTGGTGTTCGTGGGGATCGTCGTACCGCTGCTCTATGCGGCCTGGATCGACCAGGGGCAGCCGCCGCTCATGCGGCCGCTTCGCTTCGGTGTGCCCTGGTGGATCCACGGGCTGCGGGCGCTCGTGGTGGTAGGAGCGGGGCTCGTCCTGTTCGCGGTAGTGCGTCTTTGGCGGGCGCACGATGGCGAGGTGGTGCCCCCGGTGGTGCGGTGGAGCGCGCTGGTGATCGCGCTGGCCATTGCGTCGTGGCTGCTGCTGGAGCTCTACTGGAGCACCCCGGCGCCGGGCTTGATTTTGCACCCGTAGGGGGCCTGCGGCGCGGGCTCGGGTCGTCTATAACTGCGCGCCATGAGCTCGTCTGCCCGCCGCCGGCGTTTTCTCTCGTCCCTATGTCTGGCCCCGGTGCTGGCCCTGGGCACGTGCACCAAGAAGCAAGAGCCAGTGACGCCGGGGGGGGATGGAGCCGCCGCCGCCGCTCCCGAGGCGCCGCTCGAGCTGGCCCCGGTCGAGCACCCCTCCCAGTTGCTTCCCCGCGACGCGACCCTGCTGATCACCGCCCGTAGCGTGGCCCGGGCGGCCGAGGTGTTCGAGCGCGATCGCCTGGTGGAGACCTTCCGGGCGCAATACACCTCGATCTCGTCGGCGGTCCGCGGCGTGACGGGCCATGATCTGCTCGACCCCGCGGTGTGGCCCACCGTGGGGCTCGATCCCGAGGGCCTGCTGGGCGTGGCGATGCTCAACGCCGTCGACGGCCAGCCTGTCTTGTTCGCCACCATCAAGGATCGGGTCAAGCTCATCGAGTTCATCCGCACGCTCGCGGGCAAGGCCGAGGCGGAGGTGGTGCAGACCCCATACGGGGCGGCGACCGTGCTGCGCATCGAGGGGCAGTCGGGTGCCGTACTCATGCGCGATCGCCAGGTGGCCTTCGTCACCGACGAGGGGGATCTGAACCTTGCCGAGCGTCTGGTGACGATGGATCCCAACGTCTCGCTGGCCAGCCGGGTGGGCTATCGCAAGGCCACCGGTGGGCTGCGGGCGGCCGATCTGACCCTCTACGTCGATGCGCTGAGCCTGGTGGAGCAGCAGATCGCCGAGGCGGAGTCGCAGGCCGCCGAGCCCCAGCGCAACTGGGCCCAAGAGGAACTGGTCGAGGCCCAAAAGCGGGGGGATCCTCCCGAGCGACTCGCGCAGCTCGAGCGCCAGGCGCAGCAAGAGAACGAGCGCCAAAAGGAGTGGCGAGTACGTGATGAGGCCGAGCGGGCGTTGACCGGGTTGGTCGTGTCTGGTATCGAGGGGGTCGGGTTGACGGTCACCGTCAAGCGGGGCGGTCCGATCTTCGATGGTCGGATCGTGGCCGGTGACGATGCGTTCCTGCGGCGGCTGCTGAGCAACCGCCAGGGGCCCCCCCGGCTGACCCAGGCGATGAACGGGGCGCCGCTCTTTTGCCTGTCGGGCAAGGCGGAGGCCGAGGCCGCGCTCGAGCTGATGGAGGGGGTCGCGGCGATGGAAGGCCAGAGTGCCTCGGCGTTCTTTGCCGATCTGCAGGCGCGTAGCGGGATCGACCTGCGCGCTGAGTTGCCCGCGCTGATGGCCGGAGCCTCCGAGATGTGCTGGGCCCTCGAGCGTCCGTTCGACCCCCGCGACAAGGAGCCGACCCAGAGCCTGGGGATGGGGGCGGTGATCGAGGTGAGCGACGAGGCCAAGGCCAAGTACCTGCTGGCCAAGGTCGCCAACGCACCCGGCAAGCTCGCCCAGCGCATGAAGAAGCAAGGGGAGGGCTACGTCATCGGGGTCGAGGACTGGCGGGATCTGTACGCGCAGCCTTCGGGCAACCGGATCGTCCTCAGCACCGATCGCGATCTGGCCCAGCGTTTGGCCGCGGGGACTCCGGGCTCCATGCCCAGCAAGATCCGCCCCGCCGCGGCTCGGGGCGCGATCGAGCTGCCCAACACCGCGGCGAGTGAGGCCTTTGATCTGTCCACTGGCTTTTTGTGGCTCATGGCGAGCCGCATGAGCTTCGAGGCGCCTATCGTGGTGCCAGCGGGTCTGACGCAGGAGGAGATGGAGGCCGTGCCTCTGTCCAAGAAGAGCAAGAAGGCCAAGAAGGCGCTCGACAAGGCCACCGCCCGGGTGCAGGCCCTCGAGTCCGAGCGCGAGGCCGAGCAGATGCAGCAGGTCATGAAGGTCATGGATCCGCTGGGCATGGTGGTGGCCGCCGCGACCGAGGACGAGCGGGGCTTTACGATCACCGGGGGTCAGTTCTTGCGCGTCACGAGCATGGGCGCGGTGGTCGAGGGCATCGTGTCCGCCACGCTGGCCGAGGCACCGCAGCCGACGCCCGCCGAGCAGACCGCGCTCGAGAAGGCTTGGGAGAGCCGCAACGAGGCCAACCAAGCCTACATCGACGCGCGGCTGCAGGACGCGGAGCGGTACCTGGCCAAGAAAGGTAAGGGCAAGGGCCAAGCCAAGGGCAAAGCCAAGAGCCAAGCCAAGAGCCAATAGCGACGGGAGGGATAATGGGCTTTACCCTCTATCGGGCGATCCGATAGATCCTCTCGCTGCCCCCTTGCGCCCCCTCATAGCTCCAGTAGGCAGCATCGTCATCTACAACGATCCGCCGACCGTAGGGACCGCCGAACGTCTGCAGGGTTGAGGACGCCGGCGCCATCGCGAGCTGGGTCGTGCTGCCGTCGAGATCCAGCTGGAACACCGCGCCCGAGTTCGCACCGCCCGGCTGAAGCCAAAGGAACGATGTCTCGGTGACCGCGGCGTCCGTGATGTACGACATCTCGGAGATCTCTTGGACCACGAGCGTGCTTGGATCTTCGCCAACTAAAGCGCTTCGCACCTGCTGCTGTCCGGCATCATCCACCACCCAGTACATCCGGTCCGCGGCAATGGACACGTCGGTGATGAGCCCGAACTCGGACAGCACTACGCCCGTGTTGCCGCCGTCAGGGTCAGAGCGAACGAGGTCGGCCCCCCCATCGGATCGCTCGCGCGCCCAGTACACCGAGCCACTCCCAACCGCGAGCACGCGCGAGTAATCGGAGGAGAGCTCTTCGACGGAGCCACCGGCCTTGGGGATCCGCCGGATCGACCCCTGTTGTTGCTCGAAGGAGCTGTTGAAGATGTCCGGCATGGTCAAATAGACGTACGTGTCGTCGAGCGCGATCGCCTGGGCCGCTGCGAGGTTGGGCCCGTTTTCATCCGTGACCAGTTCGATCGAACCTCCCGCCTTTGGCACGCGTCGAACGGCGAACATGTCGACCGATCCGGCGCTCCAGTAGACGAAGTCTTCATCCACGGTGAGCAGCGCAACCGAAGGTCCGGCGAGCGTGCCCAGTGACTCCGGCTCCCCGCCCGACTTCGGCACGCGAGACGGGACGGAAGCTCCACTTGGGCCGACGTAGACCCACGCTTCGTCGACCGCTAGCGGGCCAGCCACGGTCGCGATGACGGTCGCCGACTCCGGGGGCGGGTCAACCTCGGGCACGTCGTCACCGTCTCCGTCCGTATCCTCGTCGGCGCCGGTCGGGTCTTCGTCGTCTGCGCCGGTCGGGTCTTCGTCGTTTGCGCCGGTCGGGTCTTCGTCGCCTGCGCCGGTCGGGTCGCCCGTTGGGTCGCCCGTCATTGCTGTGTCGTCCGTGGTGGTTTCCTCATCGTCGGCAGCTGTGTCACCAACGACCACTTCGGGCAGGTCGCAAGCGAGCAGGAACAGTCCTGCGCAAAGCGAGGAACAAACAGAGAATGAAAGTTGAGAGACTCGCATGTTCATAGCCTTCGATCGGGTCTGTGTCCGCCCGTCTAAGGTTCGTCACTGCTTGTCGAATTTTTGTCGAAGCTACAAGCCGCCCTTGTTGTCGCCAAGGCACTGGCCGAGGGACTGCGGGAGGCGAGGCGGTTCGCAACCTGACGACCCCGCTCGAGTTGTCCTCCCGCGCACAGCGCTGCGGCAAGCAGGGCTGTCCGCTCATCACGAAGCACACCACGCGGAAACTCCCGTTGGTGCCGCTCGAGGACCGCGACCGCCGCCGCGAAGCGGCGCGACCGCATGTGGCGCTGCGCTGTGGCCACGAGTGCGGCCTCCTCGCCCAGCGAGTCGGGACCCGATTCCAAGCGGGCGACGTCCCCGGCCCCGTACGAGGGCGTCGCGCCCGACGCCCCCTTTTGCCGGGTCCTGTCATCCGTCGCCATGACAGGCGGCAGCGCTGGCTGCGGTCGCGGTCCCCGCGGCCGGGACTGCGGTGGCTGAGACTGCGGCGGCTGAGACTGCGGCGGCTGAGACTGCGGTGGCCGAGACTGCGGTGGCCGAGACTGCGGCTGCGGTGTCCAGGGCTGCGGTGGCCGCGGCTCCGTCTGCCCGGGCGCCTGGGTCACGCTGACCGGCGGCGCCGACGCGGTTTGTTCAACCTTTGGCAAATCGTCGGAGTGAACGAGTACCTGTACGGACGCGATCCCCAAGGCCAGAGAAAGAAGCGCGGTCACCGAAGGCCAGGCCCAGGCTCGCCATCGGAACAGCACCACGCTCGCAAGGCGCTGCATGACCGACTGGCGCGGCCGTTCTTCTGGTTCCACGGCCCTTGCGATCCGTGCCCGCCCAAGTCGGAGTCGCGAAGACACCGTGTTGGGCGAAACTCCAAGGCGAGCCCCGATCTCCTTTGCCGAGAGACCTTCTTCGACGGCCAGCGTGTAGACGGTCCGAAGCTTGGGTGGCAGCGTCGCTACGGCCTGCTCCAAGACACGTAGCCGTCGGCGCCGCTGCAGGGACTCCTCCGGGTTCGGAACACCGGCAAGAATTGGATCGCGCTCGAACGCCTCGTGCTTGCGGCGCGCTCGGCGGTCGGAGCGACGCAGGTTGGCGGCGACGCGCCGGGCGATGGCGTGAAGGTACGTCGTGATCTCGGCGTCCCCTCGGAACTGCTGTCCTCGGCGCACCCACACCAAAAAAACATCCTGCACGGCGTCGTCGAGCGCGGCCGCGGGGATGCCCATGCGGGCGAGCACGCAGCGCACGAACGGCGCGTGTTCCTCGTAGACGGTCTCGAACGTGGGCGAAGGCTGCACGCGGAGATTGGTGTCCGCTTCCGTGAATCTCGTCACCAAAGCCGCACCTGCGCAAAGAGGCGAACTCGCGCCGACAAACGCCTGGCTCGCGTCACGAACCCGAACCCTTCGAGCGCAAACGCCGGCCGGGTGAAGCTCGCTGCAACATCGCCGTGCACGCCAACCGCGACACGCGGGTGTGCCCACCAACGGAGCCGTGCGCCGCTCGCACCCGCGACCCACGGCCTCGCGCGGGTGCGGGTGCGGGGGGTTCCCACACCGGTTCCAAACATGGCGCCAGCCTCGAGCCCCGCGCACAGCCCGGTGGAGACGCGCGTGGAGCGGCCGATCGGAATCGTCGGGCAAGCGCTGAGCGACGTCGTCACGACCCGGACATCGATACTCGGTTGTGCAGGCGAAGCTCGACGTCGCGGGCTGGCGTCCACCCCGAGTGCGGCGTCCATGCGCGGCCACAAGAGGTCGAGCGTGAGGCCCGCGAGGACGCTGGGCGCAGGTCCAGGGCCCCATGCCACGGCAGCACGAGATCCAAGCGTCAGCGTGGGTCTCGAGCCGGAGCGCTGCTTGTGTACCGGTGGCTGTTCGCGTGTCGCTCGGCGGTCCCGCTCGGCCCCCGAAGCCGGCCGGGGCAGCGCCTGCAAGGAATCGACCGTCTCGACCGCGACAGGCTCTGGCTCTGGCTCTGGCTCTGGCTCTGGCTCCAAGAGCTCGGGCGGCGAGGGATCATTCGTAGCAACCGCGCCCGACTCGGGGTCGGCCAGCGATGGGCACGCAGCGACTGCGATCACGACGGCAGCATCCGCTAGCGCCTCGCAGCTCTCCGCGGTCAGAGATCGCACGTAGGTCTCTGCGCCCCGTCGCATCTCGAGCTCCAATCCCCATCCTCCCGGCCCGCGAGCCACGACGCCCTCGATCTCGAGCGGCTCGCCGTCCGCGTAGCAGCTTTCGGGCGCGAGCTCCACGAACGCCGCGTTCACCGCATCGCTGGGTGGACAGGACTCCTCGGCGACCCATTGCCACTCGACCACCGGAGGGCTCGTAGCAGCGAGTCCCAGGAGGGGTAGGAACTGCAGGAGCATCGACGCGGCGCTGTACTAGCAGCGGGAGCCGCGATGCGCATCCATTGCAGCAGGCTCGGGCGTGTCGTTGACGCACAGCGCACGACGTCTGTCCGATAGCGAAGTTCGTGGACTTCCGACGTCCGCCGTACTACCCGAACCTGTGCAGCGGTCGAGGACCCATCAAAGACCCGGAGCTTCTCCCTCCTCGGCTTCACGACAAGAAGCGGGGCCGCATCATCGGCGCGGTCATGGTCGAGCCCGGCGTGATTGAAGACGAGTTCCTGGCTGCACGAGCGGCGGAACGCACGATCGGTCGTCAACGCCTCGGGGCAGGGGGACGCGCCGTTCGCCCCGGCAATTTCGCTCCGTGGGCGATGCTCGTACACTCCATCCGCTTGGAGTCGCAGCGCAAGATCGGACTCGTCGGCGCGACCGGGGTCGGCGTGGGCGCTATCGTGGGCGGAGGAATCTTCGTCCTCGCCGGGGTGGCGTTCGCGAGCGCGGGCCCGGGCGCGATCCTGGCGTTTGCGCTCAACGGTGTGATCGCGTTCATCACCGCGCTGAGCTTCGCCGAGATGTCGACGTTGTTCCCCGAGTCCGGCGGGGCGTATACGTTCGCCAAGAAGGTCCTCTCCGTGCGGGCCGCGTTCGCGGTCGGCTGGGTGCTGTGGTTTGCGTACATCGTCGCCGCGGTCCTCTACGCGCTCGGGTTCGCCGAGTTCCTCGCCGCGATCCTGCTCGAGCTGGCGCCGGCGGTGGGGCTGGGGCAGCCCACCATGCTCCTGTCCCGCAACACGGTGCTGCTGTTCGCGATCGCGGCGGTCGGCATGTACACGTGGCAGCTGGTGCGCTCCTCCGAGGGGGGGCGCGACTACGCGACGGCCGGCAAGCTGGTCGTGTTTGCCATCCTGGTGGTGGGCGGGGGGTGGGCCGTGGGGCCCCCCCCCGCCCGGGCGGGGGCCCCGGGGGGCGGGCCCCGGGGCCCCCACCCCCCCCAGGGGCTGGGGGACCCCGGGGGG
>JBCCWC010000026.1:0-94941 GCA_039194325.1 Myxococcota bacterium | reverse complement strand
GCCGTGGGACAACCCGCCGTGGGGCAACCCGCCGTGGGGCAACCCGCCGTGGGGCAACCCGCCGTGGGGCAACCCGCCGTGGGGCAACCCGCCGTGGGGCAACCCGCCGTGGGACAACCCGCCGTGGGACAACCCGCCGTGGGCGAAGACGTCATGCTGGGGCTCGTGGTCTCTCCGTCGGAGCCATCGTCACCGGCGCAGGAGGGGGCAGCGACCAGACCCGCCAACCCAGCGGACAGGGCGACGGCTTCGAGAACTGTGGTCAGATTCTTCTTCATGATGATGCTCGGCGTAGTGAAGGACAGCGATGTCTCACTGTGGTGACGGAGGGTATGCCCGAGGACCGGGCAACGGTTACCCATGCGCTACCTTTGAGTGCACGGCCCCTCGGCCGGTGACATCTTTGCACGATTTTTCGGCGCCATGTGCGCAGCCAACCATCGTCGACTGCGGCAGACCTCGGCGAGGTGCGCCCTGGCAACCGGTTCAGTGGCATCCCATTGCAGGCGTCCTCGCGCGATCGAGCCATCGGGGCACCGTCGGGTCCCAGGGGTGCGTTGGGTGAGCGGCTGACCTCCGCAGCGGATCTCAAGGGACGGATCGTCCCAAGAGCGGTCATGCGCGCTGTACGCCTCGAGCGCGACTTCGTCGAAAAACACGGTTTGCGGGGTGAAAAAACCGCTGTGATCCGTGCCACGGTCGACCAGGCCGTGCTGCCGGGGGATCTCGTTGTCGGGCCGCGCAAGGACGTGGCAGCCGGCGCATCCATTACGGGTGCGTACACCGTCGAGGAATCGTTGCCGAGCCGCGGGCTTCATCTTCGTAGCGGGGGGCAGCTCGGCCAGCTTGGCCACCAGTCGCTCGGTCGCGGCGTGGTGGGCGGTGGCGTCGTCGCGGTCCCACGCCACGCCAAAGAGCGGCGCCTTCGGATCGGGGGCGGTGGGTCGATAGACGTAGAAGACCTGGCGCCCGTCGGCTTCGATCCGGGTGCCACGGATGTCGACGATCCGCCGGGCATCACCGCGCCCGGCGAACTCGACCCGGTCGGCCCAGGTGCCGGGGCCAAAGCGCAGCATGGGACGCCCGCGGGGATCGACGGTGACGTCGATGGACTCGCCGTCGGGGAGCTTGAGCCAGATCTCGACCTGGTCGAGTCGGGGGCTGGACGAGGGCAAGTGCACGGGCGGCACGATCTGCACGTAGCCCTCGGCGGCATGGTGCTCGCGGGGCTCGTCGATGCGAAGGTCGGTGACGCCGGGCGGTGGGGTATCGAGGCCACACCCAACCAGGCCAACCACGACCAAGTTGGCGGCAATAGCGAGCGCAGAGACGAGTCGAAGGCGGGCACCGGCCACGAGGACAGGGAGGATACCCGGCTTTTCCCCCAGGCGGCGGGTTCGGTTCGGCTCAGCTCGGGAACTCATCGAGCCACGCCACGTGATCCAACCTTTGGCCGCTTCCGAAACCCGGGCGCCGGCGGGAGCCACCAACCTCGTGTGCGGGGTTGGTCGTCCGAGGCGCTCGCGCCTTGGGCCCACGGGAAGGATCGACGATGGACTTGGCTCAGTTCTATCGGGACGGCGGCGTCTTCATGCACGTCGTCTCGCTGTTCACCATTATCGGCGGAGTGCTGCTGCTGCGCCGCGTCGGTACCATTCGCCGCTCATTCCGCGATCCCAGCGAACAGCTGCTGCGTCTGCGTCGCGGCGACGATCTGACCCCTACGCTGATCGTCGCGAGCCTGCTGGCGGGCGCGGCCGGCACATGCCTGGGTTGGCTGTCGGTCACCGCCGCGATCCGCACCATTCCCTACGACCAGTGGCCCATGGCCGCCTCGATGGGCGTGCAGGTGGCCTCGTACCCGCTGGTGTGGTCGCTCTTGTGTGCAGTGCCGCTGGTGCTCGGCCATGGAGTACTGCGCCACTTCGAGCAGCGCCTGCGCGTGGTCGTGGAGCGACACGCCTGAGCGCACCGGTCGCGCCGCGGCTTGTTATCGTCGCTCGCGATGCGCGGGTTGCTGCTGCTGTGCCTTGTGTGGTCGGTGCTGGGGGTGGCTCCGGCTTGGGCGCACGAGTTTCGGCCGGCGGTGCTCAGCGTGCGTCAGCAGGGGCCGGGGCAGTTCCGCTTTCGCTGGCAGCCGGCGTTCGACGCCGAGCGCAAGCCGCTGGCGCAGGTGCACCCGATCTTTCCCGAGCACTGCACGGCGCGAGGGGACCGGCTCGATTGCCAGGGTCGTGGCCTGGGCCGGCTGGCGATTGCCGGCCTGGATCGTCACCCGGTGGACGTGGTGATCCGGGTCCGGTGGGATGACGACCGTCGCCGGACCGCGGTACTGCACGGCGCCCGCTCCCACGTCGACCTGGGCGACGGCAGCGTGGGTCAGAGCACGCTGGCCTTGCTGGGGACGTATGTGGCGCTGGGCGTGGAGCACATTCTCATTGGGATCGATCACGTTTTGTTCGTGCTGGGCTTGCTGCTGCTGGTGGGCTGGCGCCGGCGCTTGCTGGCGACGGTCACCGGCTTCACGCTCGCCCACAGCCTGACCTTGGCGGCGAGCACCCTGGGCTGGGCCGCGCTGCCGCAGGGCCCGGTCGAGGCGTGCATCGCCCTGTCGATCGTCTTGCTCGCCGCCGAGCTTGTGGCCCCGCGCGACACGCTGACCCGGCGCCGGCCGGGGCTGGTGGCCTTCGTCTTCGGCCTGCTGCACGGCTTTGGCTTCGCGGGGGCGCTCCAGGAGATCGGCGTACCGCCCGACCGAGCCTTCGTGGCGCTGCTGGGCTTCAACGTGGGGGTCGAGCTCGGCCAGCTGGGGATCATCGTGGTCGCGGGCGGGCTGGGCCTATGGGCGCGACGCCTGCCTCACCCGACCCGATGGCGCCGGGCGGCCGCCTACGCCGGGGGCACGATCGCGATGGTGTGGACCTTCGAGCGCGTGCTCGCGCTGGCCCGCCCCTAGCCCCTAGCCCCTAGCGGCGCTCGAACTCCTCTTCGAACGGCCACCCCATCGGATCCACCACGAACAAGTGCCCGGGCTTGCGCCCAAACGTCCACGCCGCGTGCACGTTGACGAGCATCGCCACCACCACCAGCGGCGCAAACCACCGTCGCCGCGCGCCGCCGCCGAGCCCGACGAGCAGCAACACCATCGGCAGCCAGTCCGCCGCAAACCGGTACACCGGCTGGAGCTGCCCGCTGTTGTGATACAGCAGCGAGGGCAGCGCTCCGCCCACGATAGCGAGCCCCAAGCCCCACCGCTGCGGCATCCGCTGCCGCGCGGCCAGGATCCCTAGCACCCACGGACTGCTCATCCACAGGGCCATCCCGTGGATCGACACCCGCATGTAGGGCGCTTCGGCCCCCACCTGCGGCGCCAACCACAGCAGGCACTGGAGGTTCCGCGGCAGGTACTCGGGGGAGAACATCCCGATCTCCTGCATGCGGGCCTGCCATCGGATCTCGAGGAAGCGGTGGCCGAACTCGAGCGGATTTTCGAAGCGCACCCAGTTGTAGGCGGCCAGGCTCAGGCCGATCACGACCCACGGCACCAAGAACCGGACGGCCACGCCCGGCTTTCGTCCATGCCGCCACCACTCCAGCCCGAACACCACGACGGCCGGCAGCATGTTGATCGGCCGGCACGCGACCGCCAGCCCGAGCCACAGCCCGGCCCACGTGGGTCGCCGCTCCCCGAGCGCGCATGACAAATAGAGCACCAGGCATAGCGCCCCGAAGATCTGCGCGGTGAACCACACCCGCCCGTGCGACGCCAACCAGCACGCCGGGCTCGCAAAGGTCCACGCGGCCGCGATCCACAGGTGCTGCCGCCCACGCCCGTCGTCGGTGCCCCGCTCGCGGTCCAAGATCTGCACCAACACCAAAGGGACGAGCGCCCCCGCCAGGCAGGTCAGCAGCACGTCCCAGGTCGACAACCCGAACAGCGCGACGACGGGCAGCAAGATCACCGCGGGCCCGGGAGGAAAGGTGATCCACCAGGTATCGGCGCCGCGTTGGATCTCACGGCGCGCGAAGTTGCGCCACCCTTGTCCTACCACCCACCAGGTTTCCTCCCCTTGCCGCCGAGCCTGCGCACAGGCGTGGGTACGGCACGCAAAGCCCCGCACCACTTCGCCATCGGGGAGGGTGAGATCGTAGAGCACCGCATAGTCGTCGAAACGATGGCCTCGGCAGCGTTTTTGGGCTCGGTCACGTGCAGAGCACCAGCCTGGCGGTTTTCCCGTGAGCGCCATCCGGCCTTCGGTCCAGCCCACCGCCAGCCGAACGAAGTGGTTGTCCTTGCTGGGCCTGGTCAGATGCTCACCTGCGAGCCCGGCCAGCCCGATGAACGCGACCACGAAGACCAGGCCGTAGCGCAGCCAGGCCCGGGAACGGGACCCTTGCACGGGCCGAAGTCTACGCAAGCTGTGGCCGCACGCCCAACCGGGCCATGGGCCTCGCAAACAGGCGACGAGCGCCCGTTTGGGTGGCTATCCTCGGGCGTGTCGCCTCGCGACCTCATCTTCGACCTCGACGACACGCTGATCCAGAGCTTCCCCAGCTACGTCATGCTCCACCGCCGGGTGGCCACCGACCTGGGCTGGCGGGTCCCGTCGCGAGGCGAGCTCATCGAGTACGGCGACACGTGGCGAGCCACCGTGCAGCGACTGTGGCCCGATCAAGACATCGACCAGTTCATGGCTCGCTACGAAGAGATCGCCGACGAGCACCCGTGCGGTCCGGTCTATGGCGCCGCGCATGCGCTGGGTCGCCTGATGCTCGTCGGCCATCGCCTGTGGATCGTGACCAAGCGGGAACGCACCCGGCTGATGCAACGGATGCGCGAGGCCAAGCTCCCCGTGTCCCTGTTTCGAGGTATCTTCTGCAACGAGGACGTCCCCGAACCCAAGCCCAGCCCCCGATGCTTCGAACCCATCACCACCCGACTGGGTCATCCCCCCGAGCGACCGATCTACGTGGGCGATCGTGAGACCGACCGGATCGCGGCGGCGGCGGCGGGCATCGAGTTCGTGGCGGTCTGCACCGGACCCGAGAGAGCTAAGGGATTTCCCTACGATCACCCACCGTCGCACGTATTGCCGTCGGTGCTCAGCCTGCCCGCATGGCTGGATTGAACGGGGTAGATTTGGGACATCGGCTCGACCACCCCAGCGCCCCACGCGGCCCCGCTCTTGCTAGATTGAGGGGTACGCTCACCCGGGGTGAGCGGCCATGAGCGTCGAAGACGACATCACGCGGGACTCCATTCCCCAGTCCGTCCGACAGGTGCAGGCCATCGTCGGAGCGAAGTTCGCCGACCGCTACCTGGTGCGCCGTGAGGTCGGCCAGGGGGGCATGGGCACGGTCTACGCCGCGATGGACATGATCCTGGGCGAGACGGTGGCCCTCAAGGTCCTGCGCCCGATCGTGGCCGAGGACGACGTGGTGCTCCAACGATTCCGGCGCGAGGTGCGACTGGCCCGAAAGGTCGCCCATCACAATGCGGCACGCACGTACGACATTGGGTTCTACGACGGTCTGCACTATTTGACGATGGAGCTCATCGAGGGTCGTACGCTCTCGTCGATCCTGGCGATCAAGGAGCGGGGTCGGTTCCCGGTGGCCCGCGCGGTGGACATCGCGATGCAGGTCTGCGCCGGGCTCGCGGCGGCGCACAAAGAAGACGTGGTGCACCGCGATCTCAAGCCGAGCAACATCCTCATGGAGCGCTCGGGGCGGGTGGTGATCACCGACTTTGGGGTGGCCTGCATGATGTCGGCGGGCAACTTGGTCACCGGCGATCCCATGATGATGGTGGGGACCCCGGCCTACATGGCCCCCGAGCAGGTCAGCTCCGGCGAGCTGGGGGCGCACACCGACATCTACGCGCTGGGTTTGGTGCTCTATCAGATGCTCACCGGCCAGATCCCGTTCCGGGAGGAGTCGCCGATGGCCACGGCCATGATCCGTCTGCAGCGCGACCCGCCCGACCCGGGCTCGCTGGTCGATCTGCCGCCGGAGCTGTCGGCCCTGGTGCTGCGCTGCCTGGCGCGCGAGTCCGACAAGCGCCCCGCCTCGGCGACGGTGCTGGCCGAGATGCTGGCCCCCTTCAAGAAGGTGACCGCGGTCGATCCCTCGCCGCCCCGGGGCCTGGTCCGCGACTCGGTCCGCGACTCGGTCCGCGACTCGCCGATCATCCCCAACCACCTGGCGATCTCGTCGAGCTTCGTGTCGATCGGGCTGAACTCGCAGAGCCTGGCCGTGCTGCCGCTGCGCTACCGAGGCCCGCAATCGGATGCCTACCTGGCGGAGGCGATCACCGAGGAGCTGACCGATCTGCTCTCGATGACCCGGGGCCTCAAGGTGCTCTCCACCGCCGCGAGCGTGCGCTTCAGCGAGCAGCGCGATCCCAAGTTCGTGCGCGAACAGCTGGGCGTGGGGGCGATCGTCGACGGCTCGGTCCAGCGACACGGCGACGAGCTGCGGGTGGTCGCGCGGCTCATCGACACGGAGAACGGCTTCCAGGTGTGGAGCGAGCGCTTCGACGGCCGGCTCGAGGACGTGATGGAGCTGCAAGACGCGATCGCCAACCGGATCGCCGAGTCGCTGCGGCTCGAGCTGGACGTGCATCGTCACACGGCCGACGTGCCGGCCGCGGCGGTCGAGATGTACATGCGGGCTCGCCAGCAGACCAAGCACTTCGATCTGGGCGGGCTGGGGCCGGCGGGGGCCATGCAGCTGCTCGACCGCTGCCTCAAGCAGGCGCCCAAGTTCGCCCCCGCGGTGGCCACCCAGGCCTTGGTGCTGGCGCGGCTTTGGTACGTTCACAGCGACAGCCAAGACGGCCACGACTGGCCCGGGCTGTGCCGCCGAGCGGTCGAGCGGGCGCTACAGCTGGCGCCGACCCAGCCCGAGACTCACCTGGCCGCGGGCCGGATGCACTGCGAGCACGGCGACTACCGAGCGGCGGCCCAGGCCCTCAAGGAGTCGCTGCGCCTGGCGCCTACCTATGCGTCGGCCCACGCCTACCTGGGCCTGTTGCAGTGCGAGGCGGGCCGGGCCCAGGAGGGCTACCGGCACCTGACCATGGCGGTGGAGCTCGAGCCCACCGACTCACAATCGCTGATGAGCGCCGCCAGCTACCACGCGCAGCGGGGCGACTACGAGCAGGCGATCTCCATGCTGGGGCGGGTGCCCGACCAAGACTCCACCACCCGCGGGGCGATCGCGATGATCCGCCTGCGGATGTCGCTGTGGCAGGGGCGCTCGGACCAGGTCCGGGCCCAGGGCCTGCGCTGGCGAGAAGAGGTCGACCCGGCCCGCTATCGCCTGCTGGCCCTGCTCGGCAGCGTCTACATCGGCAAGATCGGGGCCTCACAGCTCGAGCGGATCCTCGAGGAGGCGATGCAGCGCAACACCAGCCCCCGCTTCGCCTCGCGGGTGTTCCAGCTGGCCACCGAGGTGCTGGCCGCCCGCGGCGAACAAGACGCTTCGTTCGGGTACTTGGAGCGAGCCGCCAACAACGTGCTGGTCGACGTGGACTGGATGGCCCACTGCCCCGTGCTGTGTGACATCCGCCTGCGGCCCGCCTTCGAGCCCCTGCTCGAGAAGGTCCGCCGGCGCGCGGCGGCGATCTGGGCCACCTGAAGGTCTGGGCCACCTGAAGGTCTGGGCCACCTGAAGGAAGGCCCCGTCACCGCGACGGGCGAGCCGCGCTCGCGTCGATCTCGTGCGCCTCCACCCACTGGGCCAGGGCGCGACGCAGGGGCTGCCCCGCCGGCCCTCTGCGCTCGCTTTGCTGCGCGACCTGCTGAAGCAACGCGATCGCCCGTGCTCGATCGCCGACCCGCCAGCGCGCCTGCGCGAGCGTAAAGCGGGCCCAGGCCGCCACGACCGCGTCTTTGGGGGGCAGCGACGTCAGCCCGTCGGCTTGGCCCTCTCGAACGATCGCATCGAGCAGTTCCTCGCGCACCTCCGCCACCCGAGGATCGTCCATCCCCCACTGTCGCTCGAGCAGACCTAGCGCCCGCCGCAGCAGGACCTGTGCTTTGCGGTAGGCGCCGTGCCGAAACGACACCTTCCCCAGCCCACGCAGCGCAGGGGCCAGCCATGGGTCATCCTCTCCGAGCGCCTCGCGCCCCTGCTCCAGCGCCCGCAAGAAGTGTCGCTGCGCGAGATCGGCTCGACCCTGCGTCAAGGCGAGCCGGCCCATGCGATCGAGGATCGCCATTCGGTCACGCTCGCCGCCAGCACGCTCATGGATCGACAGCGCGCGCCGGTAGCAATCGTCCGCGGCAAAGAGCTCTTGCTGGGCGACCAGCACGTCCCCCAGCGCAACCAGTGCCTCGGCCATGCTTGGAGCCTTCGACACCCCGAGCTCCTCGAGCAGCGCAACGGCCCGCTCCAGATGCCGTCGAGCCTCGTCCAGACGCCCGAGCAACCGCAAGCAATCACCCCAGGCGCCGAGGGATTGGGCATAGAACGGGTGACGCTCGCCGGCCGCCCGTAGGATCATATCCGCCGCCTGCTCGAAGGACTCGGCAGCGTGCTCGGGACGCCCCCAGTAGAAGTAGACGACGCCCACGTTATAGAGCGCGCGTCCGATCTCGATGTGCGTGGGGCCCAGCAACGCCCGCCGGGCCTCCAGCGCCCTGCGGTTGGACTCTAACGCTTCTGCATAGCGCCCCTGCCGCTCCAACAACCCCCCCACCACCTCGTGGTAGCGCGCCTGCACCACGGGGTCCCCCCCCGACTCGAGCTCAGAGCGGGCATGTCGGGCCCAGACGTGGGCGCGGTCGTGGTGACCGAGCATGGTACCGTTGACGAAGACGAGCTCAACCGCGGCCCGCTGGGCGATCGACCGGTGCTCGACTCCCTTGGCCAGGAAGTAGGCCTGCTCGAGGTTGGCCTCGGCGCTGCTGGCCTCGCCGAGTCGCTGCTCGACCAAGCCCCGCCACATCGACACCTCGGCCTGGAGGGGCGGATAGCCGAGCGACCGTGTGTCGTGGACGACGGCCTCGATGACGGTCAGCGCCTCGGCAAATCGGCCCGCCCGATGCAGCGCCTCGGCGTGCTGCAGATCTTGGCGATGCTCGGCGACGGTCGCCGCGAGCTCCGCGTCCTCGGGGAGCGACACCATCGACTCGAGGTAGGCCGACGCCTCACACAGCGAGATCGGCAAGAGCCCTCCGACCGCGGTCAACGCGGATCCCGCGACGATGTCGTCGGGCCCCGCGAGCACGTCGACGAGCTCCCGCAGCTCTTCGCGCCGGCGCTCGAGGCACCGCATGGCGAGGTCGTCGGTGGGGGCGACCGCCGCAGGACGCCGCATCGACTCACAGATCCGCTCGTGCGCGACGACCCACTGCTGCGCATAGTCGTCGAGCTGCGCCGTCACGTGGGCCCACGAGGGATCGACCGAGGACGCCGCACCGCTCCTTGGGGACCGTCGCACGCGCTCGCGCTGCTCCACGCCCCAGACCTCCGCGAGTCGAGCCTCGGGGTCGCAGGGCGGCTCGGCCTCGCCGGTCGTCGCGATCACGCCCAGCCCCACACCGGTCAACAAGAGCCCTACCAGCCCCATCGCCTTCGCTCCGCGCAATGGGAATCGACGGCGCCGCCGCGAGGGTCGAGTGTGCTCGAGCGCCTGCACCAGCGCCTCCATCGAGGCAAAGCGACATTGGGGATCCTGCGCGAGCCCGCGCCGGAGCACCTGCTGCAGCGGCAGCGGGATCGCCCCGTCATCGTGGGAGAGCTCGGGCAGCTCTCCGGCGATGATCCGATAGGCCATCGCGCGCCAGTCGAGGTTGTCCATGAACGGGTGATGGCCCAGCAGCGCCTCGTAAAGGGCCACGCAAAAGGAGAACTGATCGCTGCGCTCGGTCCCCACCTGGCCACGCAGCTGCTCCGGGGCCATGTAGGCCGGCGTCCCCAGCAGCCCTCGGGTTTGGGTGAGCGGCTGGTTCCACAGCCTCTCGAGCCGCCGCGGCACGATGGACAGCGAGATCCCCGAGTCCCCGAGCTCTCCGGTGACCGGCACCGTCGCCCGGGCCAAGCCGAAGTCGAGCACCCGCACCCGCCCGTCGCGGCCGACCATCACGTTGCCCGGCTTGAAGTCGCGGTGGACCAAGCCGGCCTGGTGGGCCGCGACCAGGGCTCGACCGGCCTGGAGGAAGACGTCGAGCACCTCGTCGACCCTCCGCTTGCGCCACTGTAGCCACTGGTCGAGCGGCGGGCCGTCGATGAGCTCCATGACGATGAAGCTCCGAGACCCCGCGCGGCCGGTCTCGAACACCGCCGCTACGTTGGGGTGACTGACCCGGGCCATGGCCTGCGCCTCACGCTGTAGCCGCGTGTACTCGTCGGGCTTGCCCTCGTGCAGCAGCAACTTGATCGCCACGTGCCGGTCGAGCCTCGGGTCGTACGCCCGATAGACGACGCCCATCCCGCCGCGACCGAGACGACCGAGCACCCTAAAGCGCCCGAGCGAGGTGAGCCGCTCGGTCGCCACCTCGCCGTCGCTCGCGTCGAGCGTGACATCGGGGTCATCGAGCCGGCCGACCTCGCTTGGTTCTGCCAGCCACGCCATCCCCTCCTGGGAGGCCGTCGCGTCGATGGTACTCATCGACACGGACGGCCTGGCGGTCGACTTCGCCATCCACTACGAGGCAAATGCACAAAGGAGGCCAGCCGGACCAGCTGCCCACCAACGGCCAGAAACGGTTGAGAACACCGTTACGCGGTCTGCGCTCAGCATGCTATGGCCCAAGAGCATGGCGACACCCGCCACCGCCGCCGAGGTCCAACCGCCAAGTCTGACCGGGGCTCGCGAGCCGAGGCTGGGCTGGGCTGGGCTTTACTCGCACGGACAGATCGAGCGCCGCGAGTTGGCGTCGCCGCAGGCGATCCCCTGATTGTCCATGGTCGTCAAGTGGTTGGTGGGGCACGGTGCGTAGGTCGAGCACAGCAGGTTGCCCTCCAGGGGGTTGACCGTATGGAGGCCAGTACCGTCTTCGAGGCAGGCGTAGGTATAGCTGTTCATCGACGTTCCTGGCATGCCGAAGGCGGCCGCCAGCGCGTCACACTCGGCCTGGTCGTTCTGCGCGTTGAACCAGCCCACCGTGTCGGCCACCGGGGTCAGACCCAGCGCCGCACACACGTCGTTGCACGCCTCCCCGCAGGCGGCGGGGTTGTAGCACCAGTTGTAGCCGTTGACGAACTGGCAGCTCGGCGGGATGTCGGCCACGCAGTTATCGCAACCGTCGGTGGGATCCATGTTGCCGTCGTCGCAGGTCTCGCCGGCCTCGCCGTTGACATAGAGATCGCCGCACATGGCGGGCGTGCAGTCCCCGTCGCAGGCCGCGGTCTGGATCCCGTCGTCGCACTGCTCGCCCGCCGTGCCGTTGATGACCCCGTCGCCGCACTGTGCGAGCGTGCAGTCTCCGTCGCAGGCCGCCGATTCCCCCATGTCGTCGCACTGCTCGCCCGCCGTGCCGTTGGTGGTGCCGTCGCCACACATCGACAGCGTGCAGTCGCCGTCGCAGGTGGCCGACTCGCCCCCGTCGTCGCACTGCTCGGCGGCCGCCATATTGGGCGTGGCATCGCCACACATCGCGGGGGTGCAGTCGGCGTCGCACAGGGCCGAGTCCCCCATGTCGTCGCAGCTCTCGCCGGCGGTCATGTTGGTGATCCCGTCGCCACACATTGACAGCGTGCAATTGACGTTGCACGCCGCCGACTCTCCGCCGTCGTCGCACGCTTCGCCGGCCGCCATGTTCACCAGACCGTCGCCGCAGCTAGCCAGCGTGCAATCGCCGTCGCAGGCCATCGTGGGGCCGCCGTCGTCGCACTCTTCGCCGAAGCTGGCGTTGTACGTGCCGTCCCCGCAGACGGGCAGCGTGCAATCCACATCGCACGTGGCCGACTCGCCACCATCATCGCAGTCTTCGCCGGCCGTCGCGTTTAGCGTGGCATCGCCACACATCGCGCTCGTGCAGTCCGCGTCGCAGGTTGCCGACTCGCCACCGTCGTCACAGTCCTCCCCCGCGGCCATGTTGGGCGTGGTGTCGCCACACATGGCCGGGGTGCAATCGGCGTCGCAGGTCATCGACTCACCGCCGTCGTCACACTGCTCCCCCGCGGTGAGGTTGAGCGTGCCGTCCCCGCACAGGACCGCCGTACAGTCGCTGTCGCAGCGGGCCGTCTCGGCAGTCACGTCGCAGTCCTCCCCGGCGGCCGCGTTGACGATGCCGTCCCCGCACGCCGACACCGTACAGTCGGCGTTGCAGGTCATCGACTCGCCACCGTCGTCACACTGCTCGCCATAGCTGGCGTTGTACGTGCCGTCCCCGCAGGTCGCCTCCGTGCAGTCCGCATCGCAGGTCGCCGACTCGCCCCCGTCGTCGCACTCCTCGTCGCCCTCGACGATCCCATCGCCGCAAACGGTCCCGTCGCCCGAGCTGCCCGCCGTGCCCGAGCTGCCCGCCGTGCCCGAGCTGCCCGCCGACCCCGAGCTGCCCGCCGACCCCGAGCTGCCCGCTCCTCCCGAGCCGGGCGAGCCGTCCGTCGGCTCGCCCGATGGGGTCGACTCCGACGGGACCGGCCCCATCGAGCCGCTCGAGTCTTCGGCCCCGCTCGTCGGCCCGTAGTCCTCCGCGTTGGGGGGCCCGAACCGGCAGCCTCCGGCGCTCACCAGCCACAGCAACCCGCAAAGTGATCCCCAACCACGCGTCGTCATCATCGTCTCACCTCGTTCGCGTACGGCTCATTCGAGCCTTGGCACGCGCTGGCCTTATAGGTTCACCACCAGCGGCTTGAAGGTCGTGGGCTCCTTGCGCCGGGTCAGCTTGAACCTATTGAGGTGAGCCTCGGCGCACTTGCGAACGCTGGGATCCTTGGCCGCCGCGCCCTTGATCTTGACCGTCTCCTGCAACAGCTCTCCCGAGGCGAGCACCAGCTTGGCGTTGATCTCGATCGTGCCGTCGGTCCCGCACTTCTTGAGCTTCTTGCCCAGCTTGACCCGTAGCGAGCGATCGGTGGGCGGCTTGGGCTTGGGAGGCTCGACCGCTGCGGCTGGCACGGCCGCGTCATCCTCTGCGGGCGCGGCGGCGTCGTCCTCGAGCACGACCAACTCGTCCTCACCCCCGCTCGTCGATCCGGCGAGTTCGTCGCCGGTGGTGCCGGTGGTGCCGGTGCCGTCGGTATCGCCGGTGCTGCCTTCGGGCTCTCCGGTCGAGCCCACCGCGACCGGCTCGGGCTCGGGCTCGGGCTGCGTCTCTACGCGGAAGCGACGGATCTTGATGATCACCTCGGACGTAGCGGTCCCTTCGTTCAGCCGCTGGGGCTCGGCGAGCTGCCCGTAGGCGTCGTCGGTCCGCGCGGTGGGCTGGTAGCGCCCCTCCGACAGGCCTGAGATCGTGAACTCGCCGCTCTCGTTGGTGTAGGCCAGAGGAGAGAGGCCCGGGCCCTGCCGGCCCGCACGCACGCGAGCGCCCGCGACGGGCTCGCGGGATTCTTCGTCGATCACCTGGCCTATCAGCTTGGCCTGGATCGTGAGCACCACGGCCATGGGCGTGTCGGCTCGCCCCGTGGCCACCACGTCGGTGTAGCCGTTGGCCCAGGCGACCAGGCGGATCTCTGGCTCGGCCACCCACAGCGTGAACGCCCCCGAGGCGTCGGCCACCGCGAGCGCTCGTGGTCCGCCCACCACGGCCACCTTGGCGCCGCGGATCGGGTCGCCCAGCTTGGACTTGATGGTGCCGCGCAGCTCGACGCCGCCCGGCGCCAGCGTGAACTCCAGCCCGCTCTGGGATCCGCTTGGCTGTAGCGCCACCAGGTACCGGTTGAGCTCGTAGTAGCTCTGGGGCAAGAACCCGTCCTTGAACACGTGCACGTCGAGCAGGCCCGGCACCACCTCGGTCAGCGTGAAGCGGCCTCGCCGGTCGGTACGCCCGCAGGTCGGTCGCTTGCGCAGCTCGGCGGGGGCTCGGGGATCGACGACCCAGGCGCAGACGCTGGCCTTGCCCAGCGGGCGCTCCTTGTCGTTGCGCACCACGCCCGACAGCGTCCCCCGCTCGAGCGTCCATGGCTCGGGGGGCAGCAGTTCCTCGAGAGGGACCTCCTCGTCGGGCAGGCCCTCGGTATCACCGGCCCCATCGCCCGGCGCCCGGCGCATGGTGCGTCCGCGCAGCGGCGGAGCGCCGAAGGGATCGGCGAAGGGATCGTACTGCTCCTCGGGTGGGGGCAAGATGACCGACGACTTCGTCGGGGTGATCGAGTCCGACTCGTCCTCGGCGGGCGGGGCTTCGCCGCTGTGCTCCTGTTGCTGCTGCGTTCCCGAGTCGTCCGCCGACGCGAGAGTGTCGTCTTCGCCTCGGTTCTTGATCCAGCGCGTCACCAGGATCGCCACCACGAAGAAGAGCACCGAGGCGATCACCGGCAGCAGCCAGCGCGGCGGACCGCGACGGGCGGGGGGGAGCGCGCGCATCGACGCCCCGGTCAAGCGGGGCGTGGTGCTGCCCCCCAGCGTGCCGGGGATCTCCACCAGCGGGAGCAGGGCGGCCTCGATCTCTTCCATCGACTGGAAGCGCTCGGCGGGTGACTTGGCCAGGGCGCACAGGATCACCGCCTCGGCTTCGGGGGGGATCTCGGGCATCAGCTCTCGCGGCGGGCGCGGTGCCTTCTGCTGGTGCGCGATCATCACCTGGTAGATGCTGTCGTCGGCAAAGGGCACCTGCCCCGTCAGCAGCTCGTACATCATCACGCCCAGCGAGTAGATGTCGGTGCGCGCGTCGATCGCTTCGGACGTGACCTGCTCGGGGGCCATGTAGCGCACCGAGCCAATGATGTCGGCCGCTCCGGTCAGTGCCGTGGCCTTGTTGCGCTCGTCTTGGAGGTTGGCGATCCCGAAGTCGAGGATCTTGACGAAGTCGGGCTCGTCGCCGGGCCGTGGATCCATCAAGAAGCAATTGGCCGGCTTGATGTCGCGGTGGACGATCCCCTGGGCATGGATCGCGCCGAAGGCCCGCACCACCTGCAGGATGATCCAGCCCGCCCGCGACCACGGCAGGGCGCCGCCCTCGCGCAGCAGCTGGGACAGATCCCGCCCGTGGAGCATCTCCATGGTGTAGTAGAGCTCGCCGGTGGGCAGGTGGCCGAAGTCGAGGATGCTGACCACGTTGCGGTGCTCGATGGACGACGCGGCCCGGGCCTCGCGTTCGAAGCGCTTGACGGCCTTGTCCTTCTCGGCGAACTCGGGGCGCAGCACCTTGAGGGCCACTGCGCGCTGGAGCTTGACCTGCTCGGCCTCGTAGACCGTGCCCATGCCCCCTTGCCCGAGGCGCCCGGAGACGCGGTAGCGCTCGTCGACGACGGTGCCCGCGGAAAGCTCGATGGTCTTGGGCTCGTTCATCAGAACCTCGCGGTCAGGGACAGGCGTACCTGAGAGGGGGATACCGACGGGGTCAGCCAGGCCTGGACGGTGGGGGCCGGCTTGGTTCGGGGCTGCTTGGGTCGGGACTGATTGGTCCGGGCCTGCTTGGTCGGGGTCTGTTCGGTCGGGCGGGCGCCCTTGGCCCCGCGGCCGCGGACCAGCCACACGATCCCCACCGCGCTGGCGGCCAGGCCCCCGGCGGCGAGCACCGAGCCGCTGATGATGAAGGCGGTGTTACGGCGGCGCACCTGGTCGTCGTAGTCGGCGACCGATGCGTCGAAGTCGTCGCGGGCAAAGTCGTCGCCGAACATCTGGGTGAGCTCGTCGGCCCGGTCTTGCTCGGCTTGCAAGAGCCGCTGGGACTCGGCCCGGAACGCAAGGCCCTCGCCCAGCAGGCCGGCGCCTGCGGCGGTGGCGGTGACGCCGGTCGCCAGCAAGATGATCGCTGCGTTTCGCCGCTTGCTCGCCGCCTCGGCGCGCGCCTGGGCTTGCTCGGCCGCGGCTTGCTCGGCCAACCGCTGCTGCTCGGCCTCGCGGGCCGCCTGCTCGGCCGCGGCCCGCTCTTGCTCGGCCTTCGCGGCGGCGGCGAGCCGCTGGTCCCCCTCGTCGAGCCGGGCCTGGATCTCGGCGAGCAGCGCGTCGACGGCGGGACCCTCCGTCGAGTCGTCGTCGTCGGGCCGCTGGGCTCGCCAGCCTTCTAGCGACTGCTTGGCGGTCAAGAGCTTGGGCTTTTGCGCCTCGATCTGGCTGTCCTCGTCGCCTACGGCGCGGTCGTAGGCCTCGACGTGGGCCCGGCCCACACGTAGCACCAGCCGTGCGCCCACCGGCCAAGGCCGGCGCTGGACCGAGAGGGCCTCGAGCAGCTTGGGCTGGCTGCGGGTGGCTCGATCGAGATCGCCTTGCTCAAGCGCGGCGTCGATCTCCTTGCGCGGCTGCTGGATCGCCGCCAGCCGCGCCGCCGTGCGCTCCACCGTCGACAATAGCGACGCCCGGCTGCCAGGGCCGGTGAACTGGATCCACCGGTCGAGCACCTCGATGGCCGCGGCCAGGTGAACCACGTTGTCATCGGCCTCGAACGCCATCCAGTAGGCGTCGGCGGCCAGCATCGCGGTCCTCGCCCCCACGTTGGCGCGCCGCTTGGCCTCGGATAGGCCGTCGAACGCCCGCGCGTAGGCCTTGCCCGCGCCCGCGTTGTCGCCCTTGACCTGGCGAGTCTCGCCGGTCTTGAGCCACCACGACGGAGGCTTGCTGCCGTCGTCGGCGGTGGGCGCTGGCCCGGTCGTGGCGGCGGCGGTAACCACGGCAGGCAGGCTCACGGTCGCGACGAGCACGGCCAGGCTCGAAGCCAAGAGATCGCGGAATCGGATCGGCATACGGGTCTCCCTCGTTGCGCACCGCGCCCTTCCTGGGTCGTTCGGGACAGCAAGACTTATACGCCGGCAAGGGGCCGGCTGTCGGGGGGGAGGCCGGCGGGGGTGATGTCAGCTCGGGTCGCGAGTGCGAATCCACACTGTTGGCTGGTGAGGGGCTCGGAGAGGCGATCGGCGAGGGATTGCGGCACGGTGCGGGTGTTGGTCGGCGATTCCCTTCATCGGCATCGGTCCGCGCGAATCGAGGTCCTGACCCCGATCGGGCCCGCTGGGGTGCGCGCAATCGGGATCTTGACCCCAATCGGGCCCCTCGACCGGGCCCCTCGTCGGGTTGGGGATCTCAGAGCGACGTCCTGCGGTCCTCCGCGATGCACGCCGTGCCCATGCCGCATGCTCCTGGGTCCGTGTCGGCGCGTAGCTCCGAGACGGTTGTGGGCCTGAGGTCGTTCGCAGCCGAGGTCCCCACCTCAAACGACGGCCGCGACCACGTCAGCCGCGACCGGCTTGCTCATCGCGAACGCCTTGGGGTCGGCTATCATCACGGCCCTCTTTCATGCCCCACAAGGCCAAGCCCCCCGCCGAGCTCGCCCCGACACCTGGCGAGTTGGTTGTTTACACCGGCGACAACGGCGAGGTACGCATCCATGCGCGGCTGGTGGAGGGCACCGTATGGCTCACCCAGCGCCTAATGGCCGAGCTGTATAGCGTCAGCGTCTCCACCATTAACGAGCACCTCAGCAACATCTACGACGACGGCGAACTAGACCCCGGGGCAACGATTCGGAAATTCCGAATAGTTCGAACTGAGGGAAATCGCAGGGTTTCTCGGCTCATCGACCACTATGCGCTCCCCGCGATCCTCTCGGTGGGCTACCGCGTGCGTTCCGCGCAGGGCGCCCGATTCCGCCAGTGGGCGACGGCGCGGCTCAACGAGTACCTGGTCAAGGGCTTCGTGCTCGACGACGAGCGGCTGGCGTCCGGGCGGAGCGTCGGACCGGACTACTTCAACGAGTTGCTCGAGCGGATCCGGGCGATCCGGGCATCGGAGCGACGGTTCTACCAAAAGATTACGGATATCTATGCGCAGTGCAGCGTCGACTATGACCCTCGCTCGAACATCACCCGGCAGTTCTACGCGACGGTCCAAAACAAGCTGCACTGGGCGATTCATGGTCGCACCGCGGCCGAGTTGATCCGGGAGCGCGCCGACGCGGACAAGCCCAACATGGGGCTGACGACATGGACTCACTCTCCCGAAGGATCGATTCGGCGAGCAGATGTCGGCGTAGCAAAGAACTACCTCCACGAGCCCGAGCTCGAAGAGCTCAATCGGATCGTCGTGATGTATCTGGACTACGCCGAGGATCAGGCCCGAAAACGCCGGCCGATGAACATGACCGACTGGGTCGCCAAGCTCGACGCGTTCCTCGCATTCAACGAGCGGGATGTGCTCGGGCATGCAGGGACGGTGAGCCATGCGTTGGCAATGGAGCACGCGGAAGGAGAGCTGGTGCGCTACCAGGCACAACAGCGAGCGCTGCAAACCAAACATCCGAACTCGGATTTCGATCGCTTCCTTGAGCACGTCTCGGAGCTCGGCGAGAAGAGCGAACAATCGTCGGATTGAGATCGCGAGTCGGACCTCTCAAAGCAAGGCAACGAGGACGGGGTGGTGAAGGGTAAGGCTACAAGGGGTGACCCTGGGCAGGCCGCAGGCCCACGAAGCGGCTGCGGTAGCTTGGAGCGTACCTGATGCGGTAGGCCGAGCGCACGATAGGAGCGGCATTGTCGAAGCCGCCGCCGCGTACCACCCGGCCAGTGTCGCCTTCTGGTTTCAACCTCAACCCATCACTGGTTCGATGCTCAGCACCTTCGTAATTCTCAGAATATCGATCCTCACACCACTCGAATACGTTGCCATGCATATCGTACAGCCCCATTGAATTCGGCTCTTTGTGCCCTACCGGGTGCAACTGCCCGCCCGAGTTGTCGGAGTGCCATCCATAGTGGCCAAGCTCCCCTTCGTCGTCTCCAAACGAGTAGAGGGTTGACGCCCCCGCCCGGCATGCGTACTCCCACTCGGCCTCCGTTGGCAGCCGCAGCCCTGCCCACTCGCAGTATTTACTGGCTTCATGCCACGAAACGCCTACCACTGGTTGTTGCGGCTGATTATATAGGCGGTTGCTCCAATACTCTGGTTCCTCGGCCCCACGATTCGCTCGTAAGTACATCTCATATTGCGCATTGGTCACCGAATATCGGGCCAAACGGAAGCTCTTCAGCATAACGTGGTGTTGCGGCCACTCATCACTGTGCCCTACGCCATGCGGCGACCCCATCAAGAGTGACCCGCCGGGAATCTCCACCATTTCCAGCCCGTGGTTCATACGCGAGACACCACGGCCCTGCTCACGCCCACGCACTCGCCGCTGCCACCAATCCCGCACCGGCAGCGCGGGGTGAACCCGAAGTAACTCCTCCAACGGCTCCAGAGCCTTGGGCGACACTCGCACTGCCAACTTCAGCGCCGCCACTTGCCGCGCCATCAACTCCCCATCCCTCCCGTGCCCCGTTGCTTCCACCAACTCGACAAACGGCGTCGCCGTCACTCGTCGCGCCTCCTCCAGGCAAAGCCCCATTAGGTCCGACCCCGCCCACTGCACAAACTGCGGCCGCTGTACCACCTGCCGCATGAACCGCTCGAAGATCGGTGGTTCATCCTGGCTCGCCAGCATCAGCAAGATCACCTCTTGCCACCACGCCTCCCCAAACCGGCTTGCGAGTTCCGCCAGGACCTCGGGCTCATCGACCCCTCGTGTCCGTAGCTCCCGCGAGGCCAGGTACTCTTGAAACCCCAGGTGCATGAACCCGTAGGTCTCGCCACTCCACCCCGTCAGCAGCCCGCTCTCGTCGCGGATCGACCGTAGCAATTCCGTGGGTGAGCGAACCTGATGGCCTCGATCACCCCCCTCTCTCGCTAGCGCCTCTTCGAGCACCGGCCTCAGTTCTTGTGCCGTAGCCTGTCGCCGCCCTTCTTCTTCATGAAGCCACCGTGCCACCGGCTGGAGCACCCGTCGGGCCTGTGCTGCGGGCAGGCTGACCGGCAGGTCCTTGGCCTCCCGCCACCGCTCCAGCAGCACCTTGACACATTCGTCATAAAGCTCCACCCGCCGCTGCGGCAGCCGCCCGCGGTCCCGATGCACCAGGCAGATCGTGGTCAGCAACAGCGGATTTCGGGTCATTGTGGCCACGCGCGCCGACCGAAAGTCGGGCCTCCGTAGAGCCTCGAGAAGCCGAGCCGCCCCTTGCTCGGCTCGTACCAAGGCTTGCTCGCGGTCCGCCGCCAGGCTGATTTCCACGATTCGAAACCAGTTGTTGACGAATTGCTCGGACTTCTTTGGCGTCAGCGGCCGCAAGTGCAGTTCGAGGAAGCCCTCCGACAGCCGAGCCGTGTCCCCGTACCCTGCGTAGCGGCAGGTCACCACGAACCGTGCATCTCGCTTCGTTGCGATCGCCCGGCTGATCCACCGAGACACCTGCGCTCGTGCACCCTCGTCTGGTACCTCGTCGAGCCCATCGAGCAAGTAGAGAACCCGCTCGTACTCGTGGACGAGGTGATACGAGAACGCATCGCTCATTCCGAGCTCCGCGGCTGCAAGCTCGGACTTCACGAAATCCTCGAGCCCAATCGACGGATCGCTCAGGTTCCGCAGCGGCAAGAACACGGGAACGATGTCTGCGGGCAACCCCAGCTCGCCAGGTCCGCCGCCCTCCATCACGGCCAGCAACAGACGCTGGAGTTGCGTGGTCTTGCCCGATCCGGGGTCGCCCAACATCACCAACCCGCGCCGACCACTGTAGCGCGCCGCAAACCCGAATGCCTCACTCAGCGGCACCTCATCGCACTCACGAGCCATTTTGCGCACGTGCTCGTGGGCTTCGTCGGCATCGGCGAACACGCTGTGCCCCATGACCCGCAGGTCGGGCATCACATCCAGCGGTACGTAGAGCTCGTCGAGCTTGATCGGGACCCGCACCCGAGTATCGAAGCCAGCCAACTGCACCGTATCATGAAGGTCGACCACTTTGCGCCGATAGCGAACAAGCTCAGCCTCGAACGAGGGCCCCTTGGTCGTCCTCGAGCGCGAAACCGTTGCTTCATCGCGAGCATTCGAAGCGTTCTCGCTGGCACCACTCGTGGTTAGTGACGCTCCATCGCCCAGAGCCCGGTCGACGTTCTGGAACGCCACCGCCTGCGAGTGCGCCCACTCATTTCCCGACGTCGACAGCCGTGTATCGGCCACAAAGCGCTTTTGGTCGGGCGCGTACATCCTCGTCCACCAGTCGAGCTTTCCATGCTCGACGCGGATGAACTGGTACTGGTTCGGCAGTTCCTCGGGCCGCTGCGCGGCCTCTACCGCCGCACTCCCCGTAGACAAGATCGGCAACGTTGGACCCCACCAATCAATGCGAGCTTCGTGGCGATGACCGTGGAGCACCAAGTTCAGTCGAGGGCCGAGGAGCCGGCGCATGACATCGGCATCATGGAGGTGCTCGTCGTCCCGTACCGCCCCTCGCACGACGTTGTGGTGCACCGCTCCGATACGAAACCATCCCTCGTACTCCCTCAACACTTGCTCGAACCACCCGAGCTGACGCTCCCCCACGTGCCCGTAGTGATCGCCATCTCGGTGCGACTCTTCCATCGTGGAGTTGAACCCTGCCACCACCAGCGACAACTCCGGGATCTCGAATAGCGTCCACGGCTGTTCCTCGGTGAACTCATACCCTTTCACATCGGCATAGAAATCGCGGAAGAAACCGGCGTAGTGCTTCCACTTCGGCCAGTACGGCGCTACCGGTTCTTCGTCCTCGCCCTCACACTCGTTGAAGTACGCTTCGCATAGCTTGCGGTTGATATCATGATTGCCCGGGAGCACCAGGATGCGGTGCCGACCAAGGTCAAGATGAGCCTCAAGCTTGGCGGCGAACCTCGCCACCTGCCCGAACTCCTTCTTCTTGCCCTGCTCCGCCAAGTCGCCAGTAATCACCACGACCTCGGGGTGCAGGCCAGCATCATCGCGCAGCAGGTCGAGATCGACGCGCAGTCGTCCGAACAATGTGTCCGGCGAATCGGCTAGATCACCCCCTTCGTCAGCAAACCGATGGTGCTCCCCGAACTGAGGATCAGACAAATGCAGCAGCGTCAGCGACTTGCGGTCCATGGTACTCCGCCATGGTCCATCGCGCCCCCAGTGGACGCAAGTAGCCCCTCATCCGCCCCTCACCGCAGAACAAGCTAATCTACCTGACCTCCGCCAACGACGGCCCGCGCCGAGCGACTGCGTAGCCTAACGATCCCGGAGATCGGTGAGGACCAAGACAAAGCCCCGCGAGATCCCGGCACCGCTCAGAACTGCAGCCCCACCGCCACGCCGGCCGCGATCGCCAGCACCAAGATCACCACCACCCACACCATATTGCTGTTTCCCGACCGCGCAGGCGCAGGCGCCGGCGCCTGGTACTGCGCGCCCGAGACCCGCGGAGCCACCCGCGAGGCCACGGGACGGCTAGGCTCCGCCGATGCCCGCGGGGCCACAACACCCGCCGGCGGCGCGGCCGGGCTCAACCCACTCGCCGGATGCACGGCCGCGCTCGGAGCCGCCGGTGGCGACATCACCTCGGTCGCCATCACCACCGTCGAGTCCACCGCGCCCGGATCGATCGGGGCATTCGGCAACGCCAAGAGCGCTTCTCGCATGAGCGCCGCACTCGGGTAGCGGGCGTCCGGCGACTTCTCCAGCACGCGCCCAATGAACGCCTCGATGGCCGGCGAGACCCCCGGCAAACGTCCTGCCATCGGCGGCGGCGGGTCATTGATCTGCTGCATCAGCAGCTGAAAGGTACTGGGCGAGTCGAACGGGGCCGCACCGGTCAACAGCTCGTACGCCACGATCCCCACCGCATAGAGATCCACGCGCGGATCGGGCGGGTGGCCCTGCGCCAGCTCGGGCGCCATGTACTTGACCGTCCCCAGGATCTCCGAGGTGCCGGTGAGCGCTTGGCTCTCCTGATCGGCGTCCTGGACCTTGGCGATCCCAAAGTCGAGCACCTTGATCCACTCGTGCCCATCCTCGTCTCGCTGATCGAGCAGCATGACGTTGGCCGGCTTGATGTCGCGATGGACGATCCCCTTGCCGTGCGCCTCATCGAGCGCCTCGAGCACCTGGCCTATCAGCTGCTGCACGCGGGGCCACGGCAGGGGCCCTTCGGCACGCAGCACCGAGGCCAGATCCCGCCCTTCGAGCAGCTCCATCACATAGTACGTGGTGTGCTCGTCGACGTTGCCGAAATCGCTGATGTCGACCACGTTGCGGTGATTGAGCGAGGAGGCCACGCGAGCCTCTCGCAAGAAGCGCTTGACCATGCGGCCGCCGGAGTTGGCCTGCAGCACCGGGTCGAGCTGCATGATCTTGAGCGCGACCCGCTTGTGCAGCGTGACCTGCTCGGCCTCGTAGACCGCGCCCATCGATCCGCGCCCCAGCTCACGGACGATCGCGTACCGACCATCGATGACGATGCCGGGGGCCAAGAAACTGGGGGGCGGGGACGACATGACCGGGCCGTGCTCCTGGCCAGGACTACCACCGGGCTGATCCTTCTCGAAAGACGACGACACCATCGTGCTCCCGTGGCTCAAAAACGACATCTGCTCCCCGCCCACCCCACCCTGACTCACGCCGCCAGAAGCCTTATAAACATTGTTCAAAGACCTTCTGAGCCCTTTCGCACGGTGTAAAGAACAGGCCGAAAAAATACACTCGAGTGGGGTCTGACTGGCGAATGTCCATAGCGATATCGAGATCTCGGGTACTGGGCTGGGCGGGAATTGCGTCAATCGCGCTAGTCGGCGCATGCTCGGACGACACCGATCCATCGTCGAACAGCGGCCCGCAGCTCGACTCGATCGGCGCCGGCACGAGTGCGACCACCGACGGTACGGCCACCGACGGTATGGCCACCGCCATGGGCGGCACCCAGGCCAACACGAGCGAGAGCCTGGACTCGAGCGACAGCGGTGGTGGAGTGAAATTCGATCTCCCCCCGCCCGGCGACATCGTGCTCGATGACGGCTGCGCGGCGGTCGATTTCCTGTTCGTCATCGACAATTCGATCTCGATGCAAGACCAGCAAAACGCCCTCAAGGCCGCGTTCCCTGGGTTCATCGAGGCTATCCAAAATTCGCTGCCGACCACCGACTATCACATCATGGTCGCCGACACGGACGCGGAGGGTCGCTGCTCGCCCGGCACCTGTAACCACAACACCTGCCAAGAGGCCAACCAGTACGCGTGCGGCAACGGCTTCGAGGCCTGCGACACCATCCGTGGCGCAGGGGTGATCCACCCCGCCGGACAGGGAGCCAGCAACATGCTGTGCCAGATCCAGGGCGGAAATCGCTACATCCAGGAGGGCCAGCCCGACCTCGAGGGCACCTTCGAATGCATCGCCTCGGTGGGCCTGGCCGGCCATCCCTCCGAGCGTCCGCTCGACGGCATCGTGGAGGCGGTCTCCGCTCCTCTCAATGCGCCTGGCGGCTGCAACGAGGGATTCTTGCGCGACGACGGGATCCTGGTGGTGACCTTCATCAGCGACGACCCCAACCTCGAGGACGAAAATACGACCCAGCAGGCCTACGACGCGGTGGTGGCGGCCAAGAACGGCAACCCCGACGCTGTCGTGGTGCTCGGCCTCATCCCCGGCAACCAGCCCCAGTGGTCCGACTTCATCGTGATGTTCGGCGAGCGCGGGATCGAGGGACCGGTGAGCGGCGGAGACTACGACCAGTTCTTCCTCGACGCGGTCTCGACCATCGAAGACACGTGCCTCGACTTCGAGGGCTGATGAGGCTCATCGCCTGCGCAGTGCTCGACGTCTCCGACCCGCTCGCACAACGCGCTGAAGACGCGGTCTGGGGGTATCGCAGCCAGATCCCCGCGCTCTATGGCTCGCGCCACCGATATCGCGCACTCACCCGGGCCCATGCCGAGCCCCTGGGTTCATCGGCCCCGCATGCCAAGCGCGTCTGGCGCGGGCGTGCTTCGCGGGAGTGCTTCGTGGGCGTGATCCGCGGGCATGCTCCACGGGATGGGTCGCGTCAGTCGAGCAACACCGTGCTGACATACGCCGCTTTGATCACCTGTAACTTGGCCCAGACCGGCTCCGGCAGCCACGAAGGACGCTCATCGGGCAGTTCCTCGGGCATCACGGCCCCGCCATTCTCGGCTCGAAGCGACTGCTCGAGCTCGATGACCGAGATCTCGGGTCGCCACGGCGAGAGCTGGCGTTCGTGTAGGCGGCCCCAGATCCAGGGCGGCAGCCAGGAGGGGCAGTAGCTGGGGAAGGGGGAATCTGCGTGCGTCATGTCGGCTCTCCGAGGAGTACGCCACGGTACGTGGCAGGTGGAGTTTCGAGCGCTTGACAGGTCGCTCACTTTGGGAGTGGCAACGCGATGACTTTGTATTCACCCTGCGAGCCGATCTTAAGACGGCCCCTAAGCCTTAAGACAGCGCCTGAGCTGGAGAGGATCGCCTTCCCGGCTCGCTCGAGTGGTTCCTTTATAGTACCGCCATGGCCCCGCGCACCCTCCTTATCGCCCTGATGCTCGTCCCTGTTGGCTTGGGTCCTTTGGGGTGTAGCGCGGAGCCCTCGGCCGAGGGCGAGACCGCCGAGTCGTCGGGCGGCACCACCGACCCCGGCACCACCGACCCCGGCACCACCGACCCCGGCACCACCGACCCCGATCCCGACTCGACCGGCGATCCTCCGGGCACCGGCTCCAGCACCGGCAACGAGCCAGACGAGCGCTTCGCCGAGTTCGACCAAGCCCTCGAGCAATTCATCGAGGACGAAGGCCTGCCTGGCCTCACGGCGGCCGTCGTTCACCGGGACGACGGCGTGCTCCACCTGCGAGGCTACGGGGCATTCGAGGCGGATCGCGTAACCCTCATCGCCTCCGCGTCCAAGATCATCAGCGTCGGCGTCCTGATGCGGCTGGCCGAGCAGGGCGCGCTCGATCTGGACACCCCGATCTCGGAGTATCTGAGCGACTGGGGTGAGTACAAAACCGACATCACGGTGGCCCAGCTGGTCTCCAACAGCTCGGGCATGATCGGCCTCAGCGACGCGCTCTACGCGGAGTACCTGTGCCAGTTCCTCTCCGCCCAAACCCTCGAGGCCTGCGGCCAATCGCTCTACACGGCCGATGACGCGGCGACCTCGGTACCACCCGACACCGAGTTCCGCTATGGCGGCGCCCAGTGGCAGCTGGCTGGCGCGGTGGCCGAGGTGGTCAGCGGCGAATCTTGGGCCGATCTGGTGCAGCAGACCTACGCACCCTGCGGGCTCACCTCCACCGAGTACCGCAACCATTTCATGCAGGCGTCCATCATCGACGGCGGCGCCACCGTCCAATATCCGTCCTTCGTCGATGGGGACATGAGCGTGCTCGATACGACCCAAAACCCCAGCATCGAGGGCGGGGCCTTCAGCAACGCCGAGGACTACGCCCAGCTGCTGCTGATGCATCTGCGTGGTGGTCAATGCGACGACGGACCCGCGCTCGACGAGGCCTCGGTGATGCGGATGCAGGGCGATCGGATCCTCGATGTCTACGGCGGCTCGACCGGCAGCCCCGGCTTCGACGGCTACGGCCTGGGATGGTGGGTCGATCGCAACACCGGCATCATCAGCGATTTTGGCGCCTACGGCACCAACCCGTGGCTCGATCTCGATCGCGGCTACGGGGCGGTGGTGTTCGTCGAAGGCCAGTCCTGGATGGGCACCGCCCTCTACCTGGAGCTCGAGCCGATCCTGGCTGCGGTGTTCGACGAAGCCTGAGCCGGCGGGGCCCGCTTGCCACGGACCCCAACGCCTCATCGTGCTCACTGCTCGGCGGCCCCCTCGACGACGCGCTGGTGGAGTTCCTTGAGCACGTCCGAGCGCTGGGGAGCATCAACCAGGCGCTGGAGATCCGCTGGACCTACGGGCACGACGAGGTGGCCGGACTTGCGTTCAGCGGCCAACGTCGTGCGGAACCCTTCGGTAAAGCCGCCCGCTGCCACGAAGAAGCCCAGCTTGGCCCGATCGAAGCGGCGCTGCAGCTTGGACAAGAAATGGGCCAACTCCTTGGGATCGCAGGGGCGGCTCCAATTCTTGCACTCGACCAGGAAATACGGGCTTTCCTTGCTCCACCACGGATCCGCAGACTCATTACGCACCACGAGATCGAGTTCTTCGTCGACACCACGACGCCGACTGGTGACGATGAAGCCAGGAATCGACCGAAGCAGCAGCTGGAGCAGGTCCTCGAGCAACCGTCCTTTCTTCTGGATGTTCGACTCTGATCTCACCTGGGTCCATAGACCGCGCGCTTCGGCGTCATCCGCGTTGACGAGCCAGCGTTTTTGCTGAAGCTCCATCGCGTGCTCGATCTTGACCCGCAGGAGCGTTTCGAAGCTCTGGGTCTTCTCCACATAGTCGTAGACCCCCGCCTCGAATGCATCCTCGATCGTCTCAGGAGAGGCATACCCGGTGACGATGATCGCCTTGGCTCCCGGGCTGCGCCTCTCGACCTCTTCGATCAACCCCAGGCCTTCCGTGTCGGGGCTATCGGCGCCGCGCAGCCGCTGATCCAACAATACGACCCCCCACTGCCCTTCATCGAGACGGTCGATGGCCTCGACATAGCTCTTGGCGGTCTGGAGTTCCCACCCGAGGGGCAGGAGCATATCCCGATAGATCTCGAGGATCTCCTCCTCGTCGTCGACAGCCAGAATTCTTCTTCGGTAGTTCACGTTGCCCCCTTGGCTGCGGGAAGCTGGATCTCGAAGCATGCCCCTCGTCGTTCTACCGAGGGGACCAGCCGCACCGCTCCCTCCATCTCTTGCTCGACGACGAGCCGCACGAACGAGAGCCCATGCCCCGAGCCCTCGGAGCGGTGCGAGACGCCATTTTCGAACAATGTGTCGCGCTGGTCCTCGGCGATCCCCGGACCATCGTCTTGTACTCGGATCGTGACCGTGTCAGCAGACCGAGCATCGACCGAGATCGAGATCCGCTGGCCCCCCACTTGCACCGCGTTGCGCAGCAAGTTCAACAACACGAGCACGAAGCGGCCTCGATGGCCCCGACACTCGGGAGCCGCGCTCGCGGGTATCATCTCGATCGAGATCCCTCCCTCGGGCGCGGGGAGACACTCGCGACGGGCCTCGTCGATGGCACCCATCACCGAGAAATTGGCCGTCTGCTCCCGGGTGACCGGCGTCAGGCGGAGCGAGTCGTCGACGAAACGGTGGAGGCGCGCCAGGCCGTCGTCGATGCGACGTCGCGCATCGTCGAGGCCTGCCGCCGCTACGGCGGGTGTGCTCCAGACCTTCTTCAACGCGTATTGGACGGGCAACAGGGCGTTTCGAACCTCGTGCGCGACCATGCGGGCATGGCGAAGGGTCACCGCTGTCGCCCGGTCGGGCGCGGGGTCGATGATCGAGTTTCCAGCGAGCACAGCCTCACGCTCGTCCTCGAGCAGCGCCCGAGCCAAGGTACGAAACGACGTTGCATCGTTGCGGTCGAGCTCCCCGAAAAGTTCTTTGCCCATGGGGGTGAGCTCGTAGCCGATGACCTCATCTAGAGCCTCGTTCACGTGGTCCAGGGCTCCGAAATCTATCCATCGTCCGAAGGTGGAATCGGAGATCGGGGTTTGTTCGCCGTACGATTCCCTTCTCCAGTTGGGTTGTCGGGCAAGGATGCGAACCGACCCCAGATCGACACACCAGGGATCACGACTCGAGATAGCCAAGGATGTCTCCAGCGCCAGGAGCCAACGCAGCCTATCGCGTCCGCGTAGCCGAATCGCGATGGCTCCCGCTGGGGCCACCGTGGTGTTTGCCCCCACCACGTGGGACAGTCCCAAACGCTCGCAATAGTCCTCGGCGATCTGCCAGGGCGCCCACTCGACCCAAGAGTCCTCGGAGGACCCAATGGACTCCTGGGTCGACTGAACGAGGCCAGCGACCAAGCGCATCCGGGGCGGGGTCAATCGCTCAGCGAGCACCCCCTCGTCGAGCCTCAACGCGTGCCGAAGGGACACCTTGATGACAGAGATCCTCTCCGGCCCGGTCCACCGAGCGCCCGCGCCGTCGAGCAATCTCCAGTAGAGCTCGGTCACGAACGCTCGCAAGTAATCAGGCGTCCATACCCAATGATCGCGATCGAGGCGCTCGGCGACTTGCACATCACCATCGGCCGCTCGCTCGAACAGCTCGATCACGAAGCCTTCAAAATCGTCGTAATCCAGCCGATCGTCTCGACCGATGACCTCCTTGTCGGCGACCCGCTGCACCCGCTCGAGGTGGCCAACGACCCGTTCGAGCAGCGGGAGCACGTCGCCAGTCTACGCCAGCCGCTTAGACCGCGACAAACGCCCGCGCGACCCCAGCGGGGCCCGCTTCTACCCCCCGCAGACGTCGGGCAGGTTGCCGGTCACATTGCTCATCCCCGGCACCCCGCCGACCTGCCCCAGCAGCGCCACCGCCTGACAGGTGGGCATCTGCGGGTTGTCCTGCACCAGGAAGTTGGTGCCCACCTGCCCCAGCCCCGGGTAAGGCCCCAGCGTGGTCAGCTGCGGGTTGTCCCGCACCACGAACTCTCCCCCCACCGTCTGCAACGCGTTGAACCCATTGATCGTCTGCAGGGACGCGTTCTCGCTGAAGTAGAAGTAGTTGCCCACCGACGGCAGGGCCATGATCTCCCCCACCGACAACAGCGAGTCGTTCAGCCGCACCTGCCAGCCGCCGCCCGTGCTCGTGATCCCCCCCAGCCCGACCAGGTTGGTGATCGCGTCGTCGTTGACCACGATGACGTCCTCGCCCACGGTGGTCACGTTGCTCAGCCCCTCGAGGCTGAGTAACGAGGCGTTGTTCTGGATGATGAGCTTGCCCCCCACCTGCGAAAGCCCGAGCAGCCCCGTCAGATCGAGCAGGTTGGCGTTGGCCTCGATCCGCAGATCCTCCCCCACCGTGGCGACGTTGCTCAGCCCATTGATGTTGGTCAGCGAAGGATTGAGCAGCACCCGCAGCAAGTCGCCCACGCTGCCAATGTTGACGAGACCATCGATGTTCGTCAGCACGGGGTGGTTGTAGATCGACACGAAGCCCCCCACGCCGGTCAGGCCAGCCAACCCGTCGATGTCTTGCAGCGAGGTGTTGCTGTCGACCCAAAGGCCCCCGGGCAAGAAGCCGGTGATCCCCGAGAGCCCGTCGAGATCGACCAGCGCGCCGTTGTTCTCGATGACGATGAAGTTGCCCACGCTCCCGATGCTCTGCAAGCTGTCGAGATCGGGCAGCAGGGAGTTGCCGCGAACGAGCAGGTTGCCCCCCAGCGCCTCGATGCTGCCGAACGCGTCAATCGCGGCCAGCGAGGGGTTGTTGTCGATCCATAGGTTGCCGGCGATCGACTGTAGCCCCGCGAACCCGGCCACCGACGTAAGCGACGCATTGCCCTCGATCCGCACGTTTCCGCCGACCGCGGTCAGCCCGCTGAGGCTGCTCATCTCGAACAAGCTCGGGTTTTGCACGACGACCACGCTGCCGGTCGGCCCCGACAGCCCCACCAAGCCGAACAGATCGAAGAGGTTGGGGTTGGCGAACACCACGATGTCGCCCGCGCTCCCGGTCAGCCCGATGAGCCCATCGATGAACAACAGGTTCTCGTTGAGCCCGATCTCGATGCCGGTGACCGAGCCCGACAGCGCGGGCATCTCCACAAACTCGACCGCGTCGTTGTTCCAGATCCGAAGGCGCCCCCCGATCGACTCGAGGCTGGGCACGAAGAACTCGAACAGGCTGGGATTGTTCTCGACGAAGAAGAAATCGCCGGTCTGCCGCAGCGACGAAAGCCCCACGAGGCTCTGGAGCCCGAGGTTGTCGAGCAGGTATAGATAGCCCCCCACGCTCTCGAGGTTGTGCAGCCCATCGAGCCGCTGCAGGCTGGAGTTTTGGCGCACCTCGAGGTTGCCCCCCACCTCGCGCAGACACTCCAGCGACGACAGATCGACCGACTCGGTCAGCTGGTAGATGACGAGGTTGCCGGTGACCGCCACATGCCCCGGGTAGTCGGCCAGCTCGACATCCGAGTCGAGCAACAGGTCGCCCTCCCACGGCGTCGGGTCACAGCCGACCGGCGCGGTGGTGGACGTGTCGTCGTCGTCCGTGCTGCTGCCACTACCGGTGACGGGAAACGTGGTGCTGGTGTCCAGCCCAAAGGTGGTGTCCAGCGACCCCACCCCGCTCGAGCTGGTGTCGTCGCCGAATGACGATGACGACGACGACGCGCTGCTCCCTCCTCCCGTCGAGGACCCGCCGCCTCCATCGGCCCCCAGGCCGAAATCGGTGCGACCGCAGCTGCCCAGTACGATTGCCGTCATCAGGGCCGCCACGAGGAGGATTCGGTGCATATCTCCCAAATCATACAAAGCGCGGAGCCGTTCGCGAAACGTCCAGGGACGAGATCAACGTACATATCAACTCTAGACCTACATGATCCCGACGGCGGTTTTTCGGTATCGTGCTCGTCGAGCTCCGATGTCGGCCCCCCGCACCCCTCCACCCAAGGAGTACGAGTCGAAGCTCTCGACCGGGCTCCCGAGCTTTTTGTCCGCCGTGGTGGAGCACTCGCTCGATACCGGGCTGCGGCAACCCGAGGATTTCTTGCGTCACTTCTCGCCCCGCTCGCTCATGCGAGCGCTAGCCGCGGAACCAGCGCACCGGGGTCGGATCCTCGAGGCGACCACCGGGCTACGCTCGCGGATCGCCAGCAAGAAGTCGCCGGAATCCTCGGCCGAAGATCTCCAGATCGCGCTCGACGAAGGGATCACCGACGCCGACACGGTCGTGTCGCTCCTGAGCCCCGACGACCGCGTCCGCTTCCTCGACGCGCAGATGCTGTGGGCCTTTGTGATCGAGCCCAGCTACGGCAACGGCTCGGCCGATCATGGCGATCAGATCCCCAAGATCCGCGAGCATACGTCGTTCATCATCGAGCGCGCCTTGGGCGAAGGCCTCATCAGCCATCGCGACGTGCTCAATGCGATCTCGGTCTCGACCCTGGTGGACCGCCTGCCCCGCGCCGAGCTGGCCACCGTGTTCGAGCGCGTGCTCGAAGAGGGCCGCGAGGGGATGGCCTTCACCGACGAGCTACTGTTCGAGATGGTGCCCATGCCGGTGATCGTGGCCCACATTGCCCTGGTCACCCTGTGGGACTGGGTGATCACCGCCAAGATCGCCGTCCCCCTGGGGCTATTGCCCGAACCCGCCGATCCCACGGCCGAGGAAGACGAAGCGCTGTTCGACGAGCGCGAGGCTCACCCCGACGCCAGCCGGGGATCCGGGACCAAACACGACGTCACCGTGATCCTCGAGGGCGACGGCACGGTCGCCCCCGACGACGGAACGCCGCTGCGCTCGCTGGGCGGCCGCTCGGCGTGAGCGCAGCGGGGCCCCCGCGAAGGCTTCGCCAGAGGCTTTCTATCGCCGGCTCCTGTCGAGTAGCAGCTAGCTAGGGCCGGCGCGGCCGGATGCAGACGATCTTGCCCCCGTCGAAGCCCTTGGTGACCACCGAGATCCGATCCTTCTTGGTGTTGAGGACCAGCATCAGGTCACCGAACGCATCGCCCAGGGTGGCACTCCAGTAGATCGCCTTGCCGAGCATGCGGGCGGTCGCCACCGAGTTCAGCTCCCCGATCGTGGGTACCCGCCACTGCCCGAGGCCGGCGACCTCGAGCCCGTTGCAGTAGTCCACCCCCGCCTCATAGGTCAGCGTGCCCTTGCGCTCGGGCGCGACCAGGAAGATGTCGAGGGCTCGGATCTCACGGTTCTTGAGCGCTTCGATGACCTCGGGCGGATCTTCGTCCGCGCCCACGGCAGCCGGCCGGGTCGAGGCGTCGGGCTCGGCCGCCGCCGCAGGGTCGACGTCAGCCGCATCGCCCACGCCGCCCGCGGCCTCGGACGGGTCGTCCACCACCTCCGCATCACGAGCGTCGTCCTCATGCCCGGCGTGTGACTCCTTCGAGTCATCGGGCTTGCGCACGTAGTTGTCCTCGGCCTGGGCCTTGGCGTTGCCCGCAGCCTCGTCGTTCGCGGCCTGAGTCGGCTCGGCGTCGTCACCTTGGAGCACCCCCGCGAGCACCACGACCAGCACGATCACCGCAAGCCCACCGATGACCGCCGCCAACCCGGCCGGGCTGCTGAGCGCCCGACCCATCCGACCGCCGACCGTCAGCGGAGTCTCGAACTCAGACGAGGATCCTTCGACGCCGCCCGAGGGGTAGGGCCGCAGAGGATCGGACTCACCAGGAGCAGAGGGAGCGACCACCGGGGCGCTGCTCACCTCGGGGGACAGCCCGTCGTCGACCGCCGCGCCCGTCGCCGGAGCAGATCCGGTGGCGGGGAATGTCGACGCGCCGACGCTCGGTACCGCCGCCGCCCCCCCCGACTCGAAGGCAGCGGGCGCGTGCGGGGAAGACGTCGACAGGGGCAACGGGACCGAGCCGGCCGAAGGTTCCGGAGCAACGGGCGCAGGAGCCACCGCGGTGCGGTCGAGCCCCGAATACTCGGCCACGGCACCTGCGCTCCCCGCCGGGGGACCATCGACCCGCGTCACCGAAGGCCCCTCGACCTGCGTCGCCATATAGGGATCGGTCGACCCAAAATCCGGGCCCAGAGGTTGTACCCCCTCGCTCCCGACCGCCAGGCGGCGCACGGTGGTATCCGGATCGTCCTCGGGGGACGCCGGCGCGCTCGAGCCCCACGTTCGGGCTCGACTGTCGCCCCGGCCCGTGACCATTCGACGAAGCACGGACACGATCCGCTCTTCGAGCTCACGGGCCCCCTGCGCATCGGCGGCCAACGTCAACGTACGCCCAAAGGGGACATCGCACGCCCGCAGAACCTCCCGCAGCTGATCGACGGCCGCCCGATCCAGCGTGCCGCTACGACACAGCACGTAGAGACCTCGACTCTGCTGCGCCGTGATCGCGCAGGTGAGCACCGACTCGTCAGCCTCGACCCCAACGGCGAGCTCGACCCGATGGCCCCGCGCCACGAGAGCCTCGGCGACTTGCCGAACGATCCGACCGTCGGCGGTCGCGCAGCACAGCGTGACCGGTGGAACATCGGACTCGCCGACCGGCGGTGAGTGAAGGTGAGCGTCAACCATCGCGAAACTACGCAAACGGCGCAGGCCCGAATTATAGATCAACGGCCCACTCGGGCGAAAAACCGGAACCGCTACGGGCGATCACTTCCACGCGACGCCGCTGTGGATCGGCGATCGTAGGCTACGAAAACGGCGTGGCCTCGGGATCAGTCGTGCCGCCGCAGCACCACGAATCGCCCATAGGGACCCCGCTGCACCCGAATACGCAGGCCCTGGTCGAGATCGCCGCGCTTGATCTTGCGCTGGGCATCGATGGACGAACTCGCGCGCTGGCCGGCGACCCGAATGATCACGTCGCCGCGGCGCAAACCCGCTTCGTCCGCGATCGAACCCGACTCGACCGCGGTGATCACGGCCCCGCCCTCGGACAGGTCGAGCTGCCGGCGAAGACGAGGGTCGGGGTCGTCGAGCTCGAGCCCGAGCGACTGCACTGCGGCCACCACCGGGGCCTTGCTCGAGGGCCGCGCCGGGACCACCTCGCTGCCCGGCAAGATCCCCAGCTCGACCGAGATCATGCGCGCCTGGCCGTCTCGCCAGATCTTCAGCTCCACGTTCGCCTCGGGTCCGGACTGGGCCACGGTGTTGCGAAAATCGGCCATGTCACGCACCGGCTCGCCGTCGAGCAAGGCCACGATGTCCCCGGCCCGGATCCCAGCCGCATACCCGGGACCGGAACGATCCACGTCGTCGATGAGCACCCCTTGCTCCCCCTCGTAGCGGAATGAATCGGCCAGATCGGGGGTCAGCTCCCCCATCACCACGCCCAGCCATCCCCGACGCACCCGACCGTGCGCGATCAACTGCTCCTTGACGGCGCGGGCCATCTCGGAGGGGATCGAAAAGCCGATCCCGCTGCTGCCCCCGTTGGGCGAGAAGATCGCGGTGTTGATGCCGACCACCCGACCCCGCAGATCGATGAGCGGACCACCCGAGTTGCCGCGATTGATCGCCGCGTCGGTCTGGATGAAGTCGCCATAGTCGGTGATCCCCATGCTGCCGCGGCCCACCGCCGAGACGATGCCCGCGGTGACGGTGCGGGTGAGCCCAAAGGGACTGCCCACCGCGAGCACCCACTGCCCCACCCGAAGATCCGCCCCCTCGTGGAGCGGCGCCGCCCGTAGGCCCCCGGCCCGCACCTTGATGACGGCCAGATCGGTCTTGGGATCGGTCCCCACCACCTCGGCCGGCAACTCACGATCGTCGTGCAACCTGACCTTGACCGACTGCGCGTCCTTGACCACATGATTGTTGGTCAGGATGTAGCCGACCTCGTCGATGATGACCCCGCTCCCCAGACCTTGGACCTCGCCCCGGGGAGGCCCAAAAGGGCGCATCCAGGCGGGTAGCTCGGACCGAGCCTCTTGCTCGACGAGCACGGAGACCACCGAGGGGGCGATCGCCGCCGCCGCCCGCTCGAAGGCCACCTCCAGATCCCCCACCGAAGGCTCGGGGGCAGGCAGCTCACCGGGCGGCGTAGCCGGAGCGCGGGTCGCGGCGACCGTGGATGGCGCGGTACTCGCGGCGGTGGTGGCTCGATGACAGCCGGGCAGGGCCAGGACCAAGAGCAAGAATGGAGCGAGGCGATGGAGCACGGTCGACCTCCACGAGGCGAAACCACCCGGCGGGCGGGACGCGAGAGCGGATGATTACGAAGGACAGGAGCAGCGCAGGAGCAGCGCAGGAGCAGCGCAGGGGCGAGTATAGCGGCGCCGCGCCGCCATGCTCGCGGTCGCCGATCAGGTCTTCCTCTCCATGGATAGACGGACGAGCGGTGCGCCAGGTTCCACCGCACGTGCCAAGAACCGAGCGTCGTGACCGCGGGACGGCGGCCACGACGCTCGGTCGGGGAACGGAGAGGGGACGCTCGGTCATCAAACCGCGTTGATGGCGATCCGGCGGGGCTTGGTGCTCTCGAACTTCGGCAAGCGCACCTCCAGCACGCCCTGGACGAACGCGGCCTCCACCTTGGTGGCGTCGACCTCCTGAGGGACACGGAACACCCGACGAAAGTTGCCCTCGCGGCGGCCCTGCGCCAGGACCTGCCCCTCACGAGACAACGAGCGCCGGGCGAAGAGGACGAGCTCGCCCTGCTCGAGGTCGAGCTGGACGCCACCCGGGGCCACCCCGGGCAGGTCGGCCACCACCCGATACTCCTCGGTATTTTCGAAAATGTCGACCTGCGGGGTGAGCACAGGGGCAGCGTCGGCCTCGGGCGTGGACGCGGACGGACGAACGGGGGTCTGGGGATTGGGCGTACTCATGATCGTGGACCTTGGAGTTGGTGTGAACACGGGGCGCGAACGGGCTCAGGCAACCGCACGACGTACGGTGATGCTGCGAGGCTTCTGATCGGCGCGCTTGGCCAGAGTGATGGTCAGCACCCCCTGGTCGAGGGTGGCCGCGACCTGGTCGGGGTCGACCTTGGTCGGGAAGGTGAAGGACTGAGCCAGACGCAGGCCTTCGCGCTCGCGCCGGCGGACGGCAAATCCCTCGGGCACCTCTACGCGTCGGGTACCCCGAACGGCGAGGCCGTCCTCGGTGGCCTCGACCTCAAGATCGTCGGCGCTCAGCCCCGGCAGATCGGCCACCAAACGGTACTGCTCGCCATCGTCGAAGACGTCGAAGGCGGGCCCGCGAGCCGCCCGCTCACGGGAGGAACGGGGCCGGGCCAGGTCGAACAAGAACGCGTCGAGCTGGCGGGTCAGCAGGGGAAGGTTGTGGGGACGCTCGGATACACGGAACAATGGAGTGAACATGATGGGCTCCTGTCGAGCCGACGCGACCGCCCAGGGGCAGATCGGTCGACCGGTGAGATCGATGGGTTCGTGATGGAGGTTCGGCGGTCATCCGCCGGGCCCTTGCGCAACGCCTCCGCCATGCGGCCAATGGCCAGGTCAGGGGCTCGGGGGCTCGGGGGTGGCTGCCGGGTTCGACAGACATCCTGGGGACGGCCGCCGAGGTGTCAACCCCGAAGGTCGCCCGAAGGTCGCTAGACCAGCACCGCGTCTTGTGCGTCGGCCGCGACGGTCACCCCGTCCCACACCACGCTGCGCCGTAGGCTCACCCCGGAACGCACCACCGCGCGCTCGCCCAACTGGACGTCAGGCCCCACCCGTGCCCCGGCCTCGACCACTGCGCCCGCACCGATCCACACCGGCCCGATGACCTCCGCCTCGGGATCCACCTGGGCCCGCCGGTGGACCCCTCGCAGGTGGTGCTCGGCGTAGGGCAGCTCGACCTGCCCCGCGAGCACGTTGAAGACCCCCTGGCGATAGCGCTCTGGGGTGGAGTGCTCCCACCAATAGCGCTCGGTCGTCTGCCCGAAGACCGCCCCGTCGGCCGCGGCTTTGCGGTAGGCGGTTCGCACCACGCACTGCTCGCCCTCGGGGGGGATCCGGTCCAGGAAGCGCGGCTGCACGACGTGGACGCCCGTGAACATCAGCGGACCGCTGAGCGGCTCGCGTGGGTTCGGGCTGCGCTCGCCGATGAGCTCGACCAGTCGCCCCTGCGCATCGAGGCGCAACGGACGACCCCACCGCCCCTGCGGATCGGGACGCAGCACCATGGTCGCCTCACCGTCGTGCGCACGGTGACCCGCGAGCACGGCCCGAAGATCGAGATCGACGAGGATCTTGCCGTTGACCACCACAATCGGCACATCGTCGCCCCCGTCGATGAGCGGCCGCGCCTTTCTCAGACCACCGCCGGTGCCGAGGATCATCCCGTGCTCGGGCGAGTAGCGGATCCGGGCGCCCAGGGCCTGGCCGTCCCCGAGCTCGGCCTCGATCTGCGCCCCCAGATGGTGAAGGTTGATCGCGATGTCCCGCACCCCGTGGTGGACCAGCCACCGCACCGCCCAGCGCACCAGCGGCGCGCCGCAGACCGGCAACATGGGCTTGGGACGTCGCTGGGTGATGGGGCCCAGGCGCGTGCCGAAGCCGGCGGCGAGGATCATGGCGCGGGCGGGGACGGCGGGCGTCGACATTCTCGTTCAAAATTCCCAGACGAGGTTCTCGAGCAGCAGGGTGGCCGACAAAAGGCCCACCGCCATCATCCCCACGACCAACAGGCCCCGCAAGAGCGCGGCCCGGCGAGCCGCCTGCACGTGGGCCTCGAGCTGCTCCCGCTCCACGCCTTCGCTCAAGCCCTGGAGCTCCTCGAGCGTCGCGGTGGCGTCGCGATCGTGGCTGCGGATCATCAACATCGTCATCGCCGCCAAGAACAGCGCCCCGCCGCCCAGCAAGAAGATCCGCAGCCCGATCGCCCACGAGCGCTTGTACGCGGCCATGGCCGCCAGATCGCGCTCGCGCGAGCGCAGCAGCGTGGGAGGCCCGTGGACCTCGATGGGCAGCGTCCCCAGCACCCAGCGGCGCGCCAGCTCCACCTCGGTGGCCGACAGCGTAGCCTTGCCCAACCACGCCAGGTATCCGCGCTCGCGATCCTCGTCCCAGGTGCGGTCCGCTCGGGGCACCGAAAGTCGACCGTGCTGGATCTCGATCCCTGGCCGCAGCGAGGCCACGTCGGCCGGATCGCTCGCGTGGGCCAGCACGCGGGCGACCGCGGTCGACTCGCCCGGCTCATTGGTGAAGTGGTACGCCTCCAGCTGCACCAAACCCGACAACGTCGCGGGCACGCCCCACGCACGAGGCAACTCGCGGCCCTTCACCGGAGGATCGAAGGTATCGATCCACGCCCCGTCGGGCCCAAAGACATCGACGAACACCGGGCGCTTGGCGCTGAGCCCCGCAGCGAGCACCTCGAGCGCACCACCGGACGGGACCTGCAACGGGGTGGCCTCCAGTTGCACCGCCCCCGCGAAGCTGACCAGGCGGATCGTTCGCTCGTGGAGCACCCGGGGCGAGGGGGTCTGCGCGGCGGCCTTCGGCTCGCCCGCGGCCTCCGGCTCGCCCGCGGCCTTCGGCTCGCCCGCGGCCTTCGGCTCACCCGCGGCCTTCGGCTCGCCCGCGGCCTTCGGCTCGCCCGCGGTCTTCGGCTCGCCCTCGGCCCGTAGCTGTACGCGAAGCCGGAGCACCTCCGAGCTGAGCAGCCCGCGGACCGAGGCCAACCCGGCCGCGTCGGTTCGCCCCTCCCAGAGGAGTGGCGGCTCGGCGGATCGCCCTCGTTGGCCGGCCATCTCGCCGTCGAGCACGTGGATCGCCGCGGGACCCGACCAAGGCTTGCCCACAGCGTCGGTCACCCGCAGTAGCAGCTCGTTCTCGAAGCCGGCGAGCACCCGACCCACTGGCCGAACATCGATCGCGATCCCCTCGGGCTGCGCGTCGCTGTCGTCGGCGTACTGCGAGGCCGAGCTCGACACCACGTGCTGCGGCTCGATCACCTCGCGCCGCTCCACCACCTCGATGGGGATCCGCTCGTCCCGCAGCTCGAAGGGCTCGGCCTCCACGTGCACGTGGAGCACGGCCGGCCCAGGCTCCAGCGCGGGCACGGTCACGCGCCCTTGCACCAGCCAACCCGGCTCCACCTCGGCCGGCGGCGGCAGGGGGTGGCGCTGCCCGCCCTGCTCCACCGCCACCTCGACCTTTGTGGGCCCCGGGGTCTTGGGCGACTCAGGCGTGACCTGGACCCGCAACGCCAGCGTCTCGCCGGGGATCCATCGCGGCTCGGTCTGCACGATGACCGCATGAGTGACCCGCTGCTGCGAGACCCACAGGCTGAGCACGATCGCGATGGCCAGGCCGATCGGACCGCCGATCACGAACAGCCGACTGACGAGGCGGCGCTCGATCGGCGAGGTCAGCAGGTGGAGCTCTTCGTCGGACAAGGACTCGTTCCTCGGATCGACCCGGCGCGGGCGACACCCCTTGCCGCACTCATCATGCACCCGCCACGCACCGGCGACCGACCCCGCACAGGCTCGGGCAAAACTCGGGGTTTGCGCGCCACGAGCAGACGCCCCGCCCCCCCGAAAGTTCCCGGTCCGCCGAACATGACGTGGCCGGATCCATAGCCGGATCCATAGCCGGATCCATGGCCGGATCCATGGAATGCGTCATTCACGCTTCGTTCCGCGCCTCTGGCGACGATACGCGAGCTGATGATCGCCAATCGATGATCGCCAATCGATGATCGCCAATCGATGATCGCCCGTGGCGGTCGGCCCACCCGACGTACCCCGCATTACAGGACCAAGAGACAGTAACGATCCCCCGACGACCCCGACCCCCGGATACGGCTCGCGCATGGGTGGAGTCCGCGACTTCGAGGCGATCAACGCTCTCCGCCCGCGGTGGGATCACCCGGCCCGACCTGGGCCAACAGTCGAAGCACCGCACCGAATACACCTCGCACGACACGTCTCGGACGATGCCTCGGTCGATCGACCGAGGCATTGACCGAGGTTTCGTGCCCCGATGACCGATGGCCGCGTCGACATCGGCCGGCTATCCTGGTGCGGTAGGGATGGTCCAACAGCGACGGGTATCGTCGTCCAAGAGGTGGTATGGCAGGAAGATACTTCGATCCGAATAGCGAGTCTGGTCCGTTCGTCGGGCTCGTCTTCATCTCCAGCAGCCGCGGGTTGACGACGCTACCCGGGCGGATCATGTCCCAGATCCAGGCGGGAGCTTCGATCATGCGAGCGTCGGGGCGCTCCTTCAACGGACACACCGCCCTGATGGCGGGCAACGAGCGGAGGATCGAAACGATCGTCGGATGGGACCCCGAGTCCGCCATCAGCGCGATGGTGCAGTCCTCGCTCCACGGCTATGAAGGTATGAGCCCGCTCCGCGGAGAATGGGGAGACGACGTCGGGATGGATGCCGACAGCACCGCGCGGTACTTTGGTGTTCCGGTCGACCTCCAGCAACATCACGACTTTTGCGCCTTCATCGAGAACCTCAAGGGGCGCAACGACTTCGGCGCGGTATCCCAAGAGGCCGGGTGCGGGTTCTCGTATGCATTCAAACCCGATCACCACCAAAACAAGATGATGCAGGCCGACCCGAGCAGCCCCGACAGCGTGGCCAACTGCGGGGATGCGGCCTTCCACGTGCTCGCGACCTTTTTGTACGAGTGGAATATGAAGCACTACGTCGACGAGCTGCGCACCTATATCATGCAGGACGAGAAGACGATGAACTTCTCCCAGGGCAAGCTCATGCAGTGGGCGACCCCGCCGCGTTAGCCACCCACCGTCCATGGCATCGGCACCGTGCCTGGTGTCGATGCGCTCGCTCGAACTCGTGGGTGCATCGCTCGATGTTCCGTACGCGGGCTCGCGCCATGGCACATCGTCGAGCGCCTCCTCCTGGCGATCCTCCTGGCGATCCTCCTGGCGATCCTCCTGGCGATCCTCCTGGCGATCCTCCCGGTTGCGCTCCCGGCAACGAATGGGCTTTGCTTGATGCGCGTATGCGCCCCGCGCTCGTCGTATTGCTCTTGGGCCTGACCGTATGGCTCGCCGGGTGTGGGGCGCGCCCGGGCGTTCCCATCGAGCAGGTGGAGCTCGGCGAGCACGTGATCTCGCTCCCCGGGCGCGTCGACGAGCTAGGGATCGAGCCCAACCAGATCTATCGCGTCCGGGCGGCGGTGTCGCTACCGCCGAGCATGCACGGCGAGCCGGTCGACCTGAGCATCCCGCTGCTCGAGGCCGCGGTGTCGCTCGAGGTCGACGGCCAACCGATCCCCGGTGACGGTCCTCCCACCGGCTATCGCGAGGCCGGTCCGCATCGCTTTCGCATCCCCGCCACCGCCACCGCCGACGGCCACCTCGAGCTGTGGCTCGCTGTCGATCACCGCTGGGCCAAGAGCGGGTGGCTGTCGACCACGCCTCAGATCGTGCCCGCGGCGGCTCGTGATCCGCCCGCCGAAGCCACCCAGTGGCTCAACGTCTACTCGGCCTGGCTGGCGATGGGCGTGCTGTTCCAGGTGGGCGCCACGTGCCTGCTGGTGTACGTGCTCGATCGCCGACACAAGCCCTACCTGTGGTTTGGGATCCAGACCGTCTTCGCGATGACCTACCCCGCGTTCTCCTCGGGGATCCTCGTTCCCTTCATGGGCACCATCGAGCTGCCCGTGCTCGATCTGGGGCTCTTGCTCGCGCTGGGGATCTCGCTGCGCTTCACCCACAGCCTTTATGGGCTTGGCCGGGTCCCGCGGGTGCTCGACGCGATCTTCTGGGGGGCCGGGCTGGCCTCGATCATCCTCAGCGACCCCTTCGTGGAGGCGACCATCGCCGCCCAGGCTGTCGTGACCGCCGTGTCGATCTGCGTCACGTATCAGCTGTGGGTGATCGCCCGGGTGCTGGTGCGTCGGCCAGAGGAGCGCGGGGGTGCGGCGATCCTCGGCTTTGGCTGGCTGACCGTGGCCGCGGGCACCTCGGGCGACGTTCACAGCTGGTTTCTCGCCTCGGAGCTGCTCAACGGGCCTCGCCTCACGTGCCTGGCGCTGACCGGGTTCGCGCTGTCGCTTTCGCTGGTGCTCAGCCGAAACCACGTGCTCAGCCTGGGGCGCGCCGACGAGCTCAATGTGGCGCTGTCGCGACGGGTTCGCGAGGTCTTGACCGAGCGTGCGCGGGTCACCGAGCTCAACGACGAGCTGCAAGCCCAGGTCGCGGCCCGCTCGGCCAACCTCTTTGCCGCGCTCACCCTGGTCGAATCCGACGACTACCGCCGCCGGGCTCGGCTGACTCCGGGCATGGAGATCGACGGGCGCTACCGCATCGAGGCGGTGCTCGGTCGCGGCGCGATGGGGATGGTCTACGAGGTCCTGCACCTGACCCAGGGGTCGCGCTGGGCCATGAAGGTGGCCGCCGAGATCCGGGGGCTCGCGCTGGCCCGGCTGGCTCGCGAGGCTCACATCGTCAGCCAGATCAAGCACCCCAACGTGGTGCAGATCCGCGACATCGCGGCCACGAACCTCGGCTTCATGTACATCGTGCTCGAGCTGGTGGAAGGACAGAGCCTCGGAGAGCGCCTCGACGAGGGCCTGCCCCCGCTGCACGAGGCGCGACGGATCTTGGCGCAGGTGGCCTCGGGGCTGGCCGCCCTGCACGGGGCGGGCATCGTGCACCGTGACCTCAAGCCCGACAACGTGCTGCTCACCGAGCGACAGGGACAGCTGGTCGCCAAGATCACCGACTTTGGAATCTCGCGAGTCGACGAGCACCAGGTGCGCCCGGTCGCGCCAACGCCCGCCCGGGATGCACCAACGGGTCCAGCACACGAACACCGCAAGCGCCCTCCCGCCATTGGACCCGCTCGGAACGAGTCCCCCGACAAAGTGGCCGATCCTTCGCGCACGGTCCGGCTCGACGGCAACGTCGCGCCCTCCGAGCACGAGCACGAGCACGCGCACGCGCAGACGCGCGAATACCCACAGGCACACGAGCCGAAGCAGGCGCACGGACAGACGCAAGATCCGGAGCACACGCAAGCGCCGGAGCACGAGCCCGATGACGCGCCACCGCACGATGACGCGCCACCGTACGATGACGCGCCATCGCACGAACTCGAGCACGACGATGATGCGGATGCCTCGACGGACGAGCGAGCCACCCGAACGCTCCACGAGCAAGCCTCGGATGAAGGCATCGTGCTGGGCGGGCGGATCCCCTCGCCCGACCTCGCCCTGACGGGGACCGGTTTTCTCGTCGGTACGCCGCACTACATCGCACCCGAGCAGGCGCACGCGACCGGCCAGGTCGACACGCGGGCCGACCTCTTCAGCTTTGGCGTGCTGGCCTTCGAGATGCTGGCCGGCAAGCGCCCGTTCCCCAAGGCGGTCGCGCTCGGGCTGATCCGAGGCGAGTCGGTCGATACCACCCCGACGACCGCTCTGACGCCGGAGCTGGGGGAGGTGGGTGAACTCGTGGTCCGGTGCCTGTCGTTCGACCCGGCGCAGCGGCCCACGGCAGCGCAGATGGCGGAGGCCCTCACCGAGGATAACCCGGCCAGCACCCCGACCGGCACCCCGACCGACACCCCGACCGACACCCCGACCGGCACCCCGGATCGCCCGCCCCTGCGAGCGAACACCTCACCCACGGCCGCCGTCGACGAACCAGGCCCCACGCTCACGTGAGCGCGGCGCCTGGGCGGACACGCGGACGCGCCGGAGCACCCGGGCGTCACGTAGCCGAACGCGCGCGAGTGTCGTATCGTCCCGCCCTCCATGAAGGTCAGCGTCATCGGAACGGGGTACGTGGGGTTGGTCGCGGCGGCGGGCTTTGCCGATCACGGCAACGACGTGGTCTGCGCGGACATCGACGAGGACAAGATCGCCCGCCTGCGTCAGGGCGAGATTCCGATCTTCGAGCCGGGCCTCGACGTGCTGGTCGAGCGCAACACCAAGGCCGGCCGCCTGCACTTCACCACCGACAACGCCGAGGCCGCCCGCCACGGCGAGGCGATCTTCATGGCCGTGGGCACACCCAGCGCCTCTGACGGCTCGGCCGATCTGAGCTACCTGTTCCAGGCCGCGGCCGAGATCGGCAAGCACCTCGACCACTTCACGGTCATCGTCAACAAGAGCACGGTCCCGGTGGGGACCGCCGAGCGGGTGGCCCGGATCGTCCGCGAGCATACCCAGCAACAGTTCGTGGTCGCGTCCAACCCCGAGTTTCTCAAGGAGGGCACCGCGGTCGATGACTTCATGCACCCGGACCGCGTGGTCGTGGGCACCACCGAGCCCCGCGCCCGTGAGCTGCTGCGGCAGCTGTACAAGCCCTTTTGCCGGGTCAACGAGCGGATCGTGTTCATGGACGCGCGCTCGGCCGAGGTCACCAAGTACGCCTGCAACGCCTACCTGGCCACGCGGATCTCGTTCATCAACGATATCGCCAACCTGTGCGACCTGGTGGGGGCCGACGTGAGCTCGGTGCGCCAAGGCATGGGCACCGATCCCCGGATCGGGCCCAAGTTCCTCTATCCCGGCGCGGGCTACGGCGGCTCGTGCTTCCCCAAGGACACCCGCGCCCTCATCAACACCGCGCGCGAGCACGGAATGTCGATGAGCCTGGTCGCCGCCGCCGAGCGGATCAACGAGGCCCAGAAGCTGGTCATGGTCCGCAAGCTCCGCGGCATGATCGACGACGTGGCGGGCAAGACCTTCTGCCTGTGGGGGCTGGCGTTCAAGCCCAACACCGACGACGTCCGTGAGGCCCCGGCCCTACGGGTGGCCCGCTCGCTGCTCACCGACGGCGCCCGGCTGCGCCTGCACGACCCCGAGGCGGGCGACAACTTCATGGCCGCCCTCGGGGCCGGACAACGCGACTCCGTCACCCTGGTCGAGGACCAGTACGAAGCGGCACAGGGCGCCGACGGACTGCTGCTGGTCACAGAATGGCGCGAATACCGCAGCCCTGATTTCGACCGGCTCAAGCAGGCGCTCAACCAGCCGATCGTGATCGACGGGCGCAACCAGTGGGATCGCGCCCGACTCGAAGGCATGGGTTTCCGCTACGCGAGCATCGGCCGCTGACCTACGCCCCCGCCGCGGGCGCCTACTCCTCGGGCGCGGGCTCAGACGTAGACTCGGGCGGGACCCAGGCGGTGGTCGCCTGCTCGCCCTCTTCGAATCCGAAGAAGATCTTCATCTGCTCGCGCAGGAACTCGCGCCCCTTGTCGCTCTGTAGATCGAGGCCATAGGTGTTGACGTAGCGCGGCGATTCCCGCAGCCACATCTGCCAGGCCTCCATGCTGACGTTGTCGTACAGCAGTTGGCCGAAGTCATCGGTGAAGGGCTTGAAGGGAAGCCCCGGCGCTTCCTTGCCCAGCTTCTTGCATTGCACCATGCGCGGCTCGTTCATCGCGGCGCGGAGCATAGCCACGGGCCGACCGGGGCGCCACTATCGGAGTCGACGATGGTATGACCACCGGCACGATGTCCCACGGGGATCCGAGCTTCTCCGAGCGGGAATCCGCGCTAATCCTGCAACGAGCGGCCGAGCTGCAGGCCCAGCAAGGGCGCGGCCTGTCGCTGCCCGAGCTCGAGTCGGCGGCCGCCGAGGCGGGTATCGACGTGGCGCTGGTGCGCCAGGCGGCGGCCGAGGTCACCACGTTGGGTACGCCCGCGCCCGCGCCCGCGCCCGCGAGCGGCGGCGGGATGTTGGGGGCCCCGCTGCGCCTGCTGCACGAGCGCGTGGTGGACGGTGAGCTCGACCCCTCCCGCGAGTCGGACGTGATGGCCGAGATCACCTGGCAGCTGCGCCACACGCAATCCCGCGAGCCCCGCCGGGGTGCGCAAGCATGGACGCGAACCGGGGCAAGCGCGCCCGCCGACTCCTCGGCGCCATCTCCGGGCGAGCCCGCGGTCGGCTCGTCCGGTCGACGACTGACCTGGGCCAACCCCGACGGCCGCAAGATCAAGGTCGCCCTGGTCCCCCGCAGCGGCCGCACCGTGATCCGCGTGGAAGAGCAGGTCAGCGACTTGGCCGGAGGCCTGTTCCTCGGCATGGGATTGCCCCTGACCTTCGCCGGGCTGGGCTTCATCTTGCCGATCTGCTTGGCGGTGCTCCACATGCCCGTGCTGATCCCGGTGGCCTTCATCGCGTGGGCCACCATGGTCCTGGGCGTGACCCGAGTGCTGTTCACCACGCTGGCTCGCCAACGCGATGCATCCCTGCGAGCCCTGGCCGATGGTCTGGCCGAGGTGTGTCAGAACGCCCCGCCTCGCCTTCCCCCCGGCTGAATGCCGGGCCCATGACCCATAATGCCCATCGCGGCGCGGCCGGCTCCCACAGCTGGCTCCCGCGGCCAGCTCCGATGGCCAGCCGCGCGTGTTTTGACGCTCACGGTCCCCCGCCCTACCATGGCGGTCGGTGGATGCCGCGATGCCTCGCTCGATCGGTCGATACGAGATCGAGGGGATCGAAGCCGAGGGGGGCATGGGCGTCGTCTATGTGGCTCGCGATCCTCGGGTCAAGCGTCGAGTCGCCATCAAGCTGCTCAAGAAGCTGTTCAGTCAGGACGCCAGCGTACGTCGCCGTTTCGAGCGCGAAGCAGAGGCGGTGGCCGGTCTCGAGCACGAGGCGATCGTCCCCGTATACGACTTCGGCGAGCACGACGGCATGCTCTACATCGTGATGCGCTACGTCAGCGGCGGCACGCTGCGCGACCGGATCGAGAAGGCCGAACGCCTGAGCCTTCGCCAGGTGTCCGCGACGATCGACCGCATGGCCGAGGCCCTGAGCGCTGCGCACGAGCAGGGCATCATCCACCGCGACATCAAGCCGGCCAACATCCTCTTCGACGAGCGCGAGCTGCCCTACCTGTCGGACTTCGGCGTGGCCAAGGCCGCCGAGACGACTGAGCCTATCAGCAACTCCCAGGGCAGCATGGTGCTCGGAACGCCGCAGTACCTCTCGCCCGAGCAGGCCATGGGCCAGCCGGTGGACGGGCGCAGCGACGTCTACAGCCTGGGCATCGTGGCCTTCCATGCGCTGACCGGTCGCCCCCCGTTCAACGCACCCAACCCGATCGCAATGGCGATGGCCCACGTCAACAAGCCCCCGCCCAAGATCTGCGACCTGGCCCCCGAGCTGCCCCAGGTGACCAACGGCGTGTTTGGCCGCGTGTTGGCCAAGCGCCCCAACGCCCGCTACCAGTCGCCCCAGCTGTTCGCCCGCGACCTGCACGACATCGCGTCCGGGCGCTGGTACCTGGTCAAGCTGTCCAACCGGCTGGGGCTGGCCGCCGACGAGGCCGACACCCGGCCCGAGCCCGTGGCTCCGGCCGTCCTCTCACACCCGCTCGCCCAGCACTCGCCGTCGCCCCATCCCGAGCACCAGCCGCAGACCATGCCGTGCTCGACCAGTAGCGACCTCGACCAGACCGTCGTGGACCTCAACGCCACCGACGAAGACTGATCAAACGCCCCGGGCCAACCCCACGCCACTGTGTGCACGCCCCAGGCGGTACCAAGCGATCCGGACCATCAGAACACTGCTCGGATGTCGCGTTGGCCGACAACGCGCACGATCGCGCGGCCTGGTCGATGACCGACACGAGCCGAATCACGGCCCCCCCGCCCCATGTGGGCCACTCCTCACGTCCACGAGGGAGTCCTACGAGTCCATGGGGTAGACTCGGGGGAAATCGGATGGCCACGAGTTCTTCGACCCCACTGACCACGGCCAAGGAATTGGTCGCCCGTTACGAGAACGGTGAGCGGATCTTCGCGTTTGCCAACCTCGAGGGCGCCAACCTCGAGGGCGTGGACCTCACGGGAGCCAACCTGCGAGGCGCCCAGCTGGTGGGGGCCAACCTCAATGGTGCCTGCTTGCGCGGCGTCCGTCTGGAACGAGCCAACCTGGTCAATAGCCAGCTCAAGGGGATCGATCTGGCCGGGGCCAACCTCACCGGTGCCTACTTGCGTGGGGCCAACCTCCGCGACGCCTACCTGCGAGACATCGAGCTCAAGGATGCCCACCTCGAGCTGACTTACATGGTGGGGGCCTATCTCAAGGGGGCCAACCTCCGCGGCGCCTTCGTGGACAACGCTCACCTCGAGCGGGCCTTGCTCCAGGAAGCCAACCTCCGCGGCGCTCGCCTCGATGGCACCCACCTCGAAGGCGCCCACCTCCAAGGGGTCGATCTCGAGAAGTCCAGCCTCGAGGAGGCCCAGCTCGAGGGGGCCCACCTCGACCGCGCCAACCTCAAGAATGCCCGACTCGAAGACGCCAACCTCCGCGGCGCCTTCCTGGAGAACGCTCACCTTCAATACGCGAACCTCGAAGGCGCCGACCTCGAGGGCGCCCACCTCGAAGGTGCCCACCTGAGCGGAGCGGTGGTGGAGCGCGCCCGCTTCAAGGGAGCCTACCTCGACGGCGCCCACCTCGAAGCCACCGATCTGGCCGGCGTCGAGCTGTCCCTCATCACCTCGCTGGACATGGTCGCCCGGGAGCTTCTGCCCCGAACGCCCGAGTACAAGACCTTCGAATACCAGACCCCCGACTACGCCAAGCTCAGCGACAAGGTCTCGGCGGCAAAGGAGCCCGGCACGCCCGAGCCCGGTGCGCCCGAGCCCATCGAGCAAGAGCCGAGCAGTCGGCCGCTCACCACCCGCGAGGCCGGGACCCCCGATCCCGTCTCGCTGCGGGCCGTGTCCGAAGAGATCGCGCTCAACAACCCCTTTGCCAGCATGCCGTCCACCCGTAACGCGTCGTCCGGCCCTCCACCGCTGCCCCGCGACAACGCCATGCTCGGCCGTCCGAAGATTGGGCCGAAGACGGGGCCAAAGAGGACGCCACAGAGGACGCCACGAGGAGGCTTGCCCCGCATACACCGGGTCGACGTCGACGACGAGACCTCCCGCGATCCCGACGCCTGAGCCGCAAGAACAAGCCAGTGATTGCCCCCCCTGGGTCTCGCTTGGGGCAAGACCGAGGCCGGGCGCGACGCAGTCGCGCATCCCGAGCCGGCCTCGGCAAAAATAGCCTCAGCCCTGCCGCACCACTTCTCCCAAGTCGCGATAGATCCGCGCCAGCGGCAGCTTGGGGTGACGCATGATGAACACCCCGGCCGAGGCCAGCGCCATCAGCTCGTCGCTGTGGGGAATCACGGCCGCGACTTCGCATCCGTAGGTCTCCGCCACCCGGCGCCGCACGTCGTCGTGATCGAAGGTGGGCGGGGTCTTGTTGACCACCAAGAGGATCTTGGGCACGTCGAGAGAACGGGCGACCTCGATGGTCACGCCGGTCCCCTGATAGTCCTGCTGGTCGGGCCGCATGATCACCACCAACGCGTCCGAAATAGCGATCGACAGCAGGGTCTCCTCGTTGAGGCCCGGGTGGGTGTCGACCAACAGAGTGTCGAGCGCCAGCTCTCGCACCAGGGCCTGCAGGCCGTCGTGGAGCAGCGAGACATCGTAGCCATCGCGGAGCACCCGGGTGATCTCCCCCGCCCGAATGCTCGAGGGGATCAGGTACACCCGGCCGTCGACCAGGCCGCCCAGGCGCTGGGTCACGTCGTAGGCGGCATCCTCAATCGCACACCGACCCCACAAGAAATCGTTGAGGGCCTTGCCCATCTCCGAGGGATCGAGGGCAAACAGGACGTGCAACCCCGGAGATTGGATGTCGGTATCGATCACCCCCACCCGCTGGCCGGTCGACGCCAGGTAGGCGGCCACGTTCGCCGTGGTGTTCGACTTGCCGGTCCCTCCGCGAAACGAGTGGATGGAGATGATCTTGGCCATCGCGGTCAGCGGTCCACGCTCGGTTCGGCGGTGGACCGGATCTTCTGCGCCATGTCGCGCAGCTTGCGAAAATAGTCCGTTTCGGTGATCTGGGATACCTCGCGGCGACGATTGGCCTCGTCGACACGGATCTCCAGATGACGGATCCGCTGCCGCAGCTCGGTCTCGCGACGGTAGCTGCGCAGCGCGACCCCCGCCAGTCGCGACAGCGACTCCAAGACGTCCACCATGCCCCGATCGAAGGGCACGGGCTGGGCATCGGTGGCCCGGCTAGCGTTCCACAGCTCGAGCACGCCCACCAGCTCGCCCTCGGCCCGCAGCGGCAGGGAGATGAGCGATCGGGTCACATAGTTGTGGCGACGGTCGAAATCGTGCACCGCGCTCAGATCCAAGCCTACCGCGGTGCGCACATCGCTGAGGTTGATCGTGGCGCCCGTCATCGCCGCCCGGGCCGCGGGACGAGGAGCCGACCGCTCGGCGTCGGTCTGTAGATCCACCGAGGGCATGTCGACCGGCTGCTCGTCTCCCCCCGCGCCCAGCCCCAGCGACGCACACTGGAGCTGCACGTGCTCCAGGCGATCGTCCTCATAGAGGAACAGCACCCCTCCGTCAGCCCCACAAAAGCGCCGGGCCTCCTCGAGCAGGCGCTGCAGCAGGCGATTGAAGTCCCGCTCGCCCGACAGCGCGACCCCAATCGGGATCACGCCGTGGAGCAGGTCGTCGGCGCGCCGCTTCTCGGCCACGATCCGCTCGAGGAACCGGCGCTCGCGATCGCGGACCCGCTTGCGCTCGAGCGAGGCACCGATCCGCGCCCGGAGCAGCACGGCATCGAAGGGCTTGGGCAGGTGATCCTCGGCCCCGCGCTCGATGCAGCGGGTGATGCTCAGCGGTTCGTCGAGCGAAGTGAGCATGATGACCGGAAGGTGGCGCAGATCCGGATCCGCCTTGAGCAGCTCGAGGGTCTGGTAGCCATCCATCACCGGCATCATGATGTCGAGCAGCACCACGTCGACCGGCTGGGCCCGCACCACCGCGAGCGCGACCTCACCGTGCTCGGCGGTCACGACCTCGAAGCCATCTCGACGCAGCCGGCGCTCGATGAGCTCCCGGTTGGAGCGGTTGTCGTCGACCACCAAGATCGTCCCGGGATCCTCGTCGGATCCGCTGACCTCGATCGGGCGCGACAGCGCCTCCCACCCTCCGCTCTGGGCTGCCATGGGCACGCCATCGGAGTCCTCGGGTTCGGTGGCCCATGCGCCGCCCCCCAGCCGATCCACTTGGGCCAGCAATCCCCGGGCCAGCGTGAGGACCGACTGCAGCGGAGCCGACCAGCGCTCGTCCCCCTCCTCTTCGGCCTCCTCGACGATGAGCTCGCAGTAGCCCACGATCTGGTTGAGCGGCGTCCGCAGATCGTGCCGCAGCGCCCGGCGGCTGTCGGGGTCGGTGGACACCACCAGGCGCTCGGGCAGCTGCTCGAGCAGGGCCCGCAGGGTGTCACTCGCTCGCAGCATCTTGAGCAGATCGGCCGCGACGGTGGTGGCCTGGGCGTGCTCGGCCGCCCGGGCCAGATCGCCGATCGTCTGCTGGAGTTGCTGGACCGACTCGACCGGAATCGACGTCACCGACCGGGCTCCGGGAGCAGGGCCTGGATCTTGACCAGGAGCCGGCGAAGCTCCACCGGCTTGGTGTCGTAGTCGTCGCACCCCGCATCGAGCGCTCGGTCGCGATCTCCCACCATCGCGTGGGCGGTAAGCGCGATGACGGGAATCCCCGACGTATCCGGCTTGGCCTTGAGCCGGCGGGCGACCTCCCAGCCGTCGATCACGGGAAGATCCATGTCGAGCAAGATCAGGTCGGGTGGCCGCTCGGTGGCCTGGTCGAGGCCATCCTGTCCATCCACGGCCACATCGACCGCATATCCGCGGCGGATCAGTCGACGGGACAACATGTCTCGGTTCATCTCGTTGTCTTCGACCAGGAGGATCCGCGAGGTCATGGGCATCGAGTCGGCGAAGAGTTCCTCCAGTATGCCAGCGACCGCACGCTCTTTCACCCACGTGGTGTAGGATCGCCCTCGCCCCCGAAGGCCGCGGCATTGCGATGCAGGTCCTGCTCCTGACGATCGACCCGGAATTCGCCCAGGCCGTCGCCACCGAGCTTCGGCCGCAGGACGTGGTGTGCTCCATGGAGGTCGAGAACCCCGACGCCATCATCGTCGATGGCGCCGTCCCCGATGCGGCCGCCTGCGTGGCCCGCCTACACGCCGACGATCACGAGCGGCCGATCCTCTACCTGGTCGACGAGCCGGGGCTGTCGCTGCCCCCCGACGGCGTCTCGGACTTCATCGTCAAGCCGGCCCGGCCCCGCGAGCTGCTCGTGCGCCTGCAATCGGCGCTACGACGCAGCCGCAAGCAGGCCAACCCCCGCGAGGCCCTCGCCCTGATGGCCGTCGAGGCCGCGGGGGACATCGTCGAGGTCGCCAGCCCCGACGCGATCCTGGAGTACGTCAACCCGGCGTTCGTCCAGATCATGGGCTACACCTACGAGGAGGTCGTAGGCCAGTCGCTGATCTCGCTGGTGCGGAGCGATCGCCACGCGCCCGGCTACTTCCGCAAGATCGATCTTACCTTGGCCCGCGGGGACACCTGGAAGGGTCTTTTGATCTCCCGGGCCAAGGACGGGCGCCTGGTCTACCTCGAGTCGGCGATCTCGCCGATCTATGATCGCGAGGGTCGCCTGACCCACCACATCGCGGTCAAGCGGGACATCACTCAGCGGCTGCGCGCCGAGAACGAGCTGCGCCGGATCAACACCGAGCTCGAGCAGGCCCGCGACGCCGCCCTCGAGGCCAGCCGCGCCAAGAGCCAGTTCTTGGCCAACATGAGCCACGAGCTGCGCACGCCACTCAACGCCATCATCGGCTACAGCGAGATGCTCGCCGAAGAGGCCGAGGACAGCGGCCAGGTCGAGCTGATGCAGGATCTGGGTAAGATCCGCTCCGCGGGCTCGCACTTGTTGGCCCTCATCAACGACGTGCTCGACCTGTCGAAGGTCGAGGCGGGCGCCATGAAGCTCTATGTGGAGGCGTTCGACGTTCACACCGTCATCAAGAGCGTCGTCGCCACCGTCACCCCGCTGGTGACCGAGCGAAACAACGAGCTGACGGTCTCCGTGGCCGCCAACCTGGGGATCATGCGGGCCGATCTCACCAAGATCCGCCAGACCCTGCTCAACCTGCTGAGCAACGCCTGCAAGTTCACCGACGGCGGTCACATCGAGCTGCGGGTGGATCGCACCGAGGAGGACGAGCAGCCCTTCGTGCGCTTCGAGGTCGGCGACACGGGGATCGGGATCTCGCCCGAGCAGCTCAAGCGGCTGTTCCGCCCCTTCGTGCAGGCCGACGCCTCGACCACCCGCAAGTATGGCGGCACCGGCCTGGGCCTGGCGATCAGCCAGCGCTTCTGCGAGATGATGGGCGGTCGGATGGAGGTGGAGAGCACCGAGGGCGAGGGCTCGGTGTTCCGCATGGTGATCCCTCGTGTGGTGCAAGAGCACACCGGCCGGCGCAAGGCCGAGGTCCCCGCCGTGGTCAACGACGGACGGCCGGCGCCCCAGGTGCTCGTCATCGACGACGACCCCATGGTGCAAGACACCGTGGGGCGCGCGCTGATGCGCTATGGCTTCAAGGTCGCCGCGGCCCACACCGGCCGCACCGGGCTGCAGTACGCCCGCGACCGACAGCCCGACGTCATCGTGCTCGACGTGATGATGCCCGGGCTCGACGGCTGGGGCGTGCTCACCTCACTCAAGGGAGACCCGCAGACCGCCGAGATCCCGGTGGTCATGCTCACGATCCTCGAGGAGTCCGAGGTCGGCTTTGCCCTGGGTGCGGCCGACTTCCTGGTCAAGCCGGTCAAGACCCAGCGCCTGGCCACCGTGCTGCACCGCTACTGCCGCAGCGCCATGGCCCAGGTGCTCGTCATCGACGACGACCCCGCCGGGCGCGAGATCATGCGACGTACCCTCGAGACCAGCGGACACCGAGTGACCGTGGCCGAGAACGGGAAAAAAGGGATCGCTGTGCTGGAGCAGGCGATCCCCGATCTGATCTTGCTCGACCTGATGATGCCGGTGATGGACGGCTTCGCCGTACTCGAGCACATTCGGGCCGACCCTCGCCTCGACCGCGTCCCGGTGGTGGTGGTGACCGCCAAGGATCTCACCGCCGAAGATCGCGCCATGCTCCGCGACGCGCGGGCCGTTCTCGAGCGCACCTCGTTCACCCGACAAGAGCTCGTCGGGATCGTGGCCGAGCGGGTGACCGAGGTCCTTCATCACCGCGGATGAGCGCACGATCGCGCACATGTCCGGTTGTCATCGACCCGTACCTTGCTACGTTTTTTTCCTCTCCGGGCATGCGACGAACCGCTCGTTCGTACGTACGTTGACCCAGCAGGACCCGCTCGATGCCGCAACGCCGCCGACGTCACCAGACCGCGCTCCAGATCCCCACGGACCTGATTGTGCGCCATCTGCGCTCTACCCCGACCCGCGTCGGGTACGAAGCGGTGGCTGAGCTCACCGATCACCTGCCCGCGCCCGAGCCCGCACCCGAGCCGAAACCCGAGATCCCTCTGGATCGCACGGGCCCCTGGACCGAAGAAGTCTATGTTAGCCCGTCCGGTCGGATCTTCCTGCCGGCCGGGTTCGATCTCGAGACCGGCTCCCTTCGCACGCTGACCCGCAAGTCGGTACGCCGCGAGCCTCCCCGGCCCCGGCCCGCGCCTCGACGAGCCCACGTGGTGATCAGCTCGCGGGCGGGGCGGGCTCGAGTCGCCACCCGCGAGTCCTGGGTCGTGCCGCCGCATCTGAGCCCTCGCTAGCGATCCGTTCGGGCGATCCGTTCGGGCGATCCGTTCCGGCACGAAGCGCGAGTGCTCCGTGCCGGACGTTTGTGCCTGGTTGAGCACGAACGTCCGGCATGAAGCGCTAGGCCGAAGATCCGCGCGGGGCCCAGGCCACGCAGCCCATCACAATTCGAAGAAAAATTTCCTCGCGGGGAATTCGTCGGGCGCGCCTGCTCACTACCCGAGCACGGTCGGCCTGAATGTCGAGGGCCGGTTCCATCGACGACCCGTCGTCCCAACGAGCGTTGGAGCGCCGAGGCGAGTGCCTTGGTGCTCCTTCGTCCCCCACTCGAACGGATCACCGATCCAATGTCACCCAACCATCGTAGTGCTGGCTCTCGTAGTTCTGGCTCTCATACTTCTGGCTCTCGGATCCCAGCATCGCTCATCGCTTCATCGGTCCTGCTGCCGCTTGTCCTGTTTGGCGGCTGCGTGGAGTCCTCGGAGTTCGATCTGGCCGAAGAGTCCGATGAAGAGATCGAGCAAACCGCAGACTTTCGCCTCTACTACCGCACCGGAACGCTATGGGACAGCCCGGACATCCCCGTGTGCTGGTTGACCCCCGGCGACGCGACCGAGAAGCGCTGGGTTCGAGAGGCGATGCTCGGCCAACGTTCCTGGGTAGCCGACGCCAACATCAACCTGCTGGGCTGGGGTCAGTGCACCGGCGCCGAGACCGAGGGCATCCAGATCCAGGCCGGCTCCAGCATGGTTGCGTACTACCTCGGTCAGAACCCCAGCGGCCCCACCGTCCTCGAGCTCGACTTCACCGCGAGCCCTCAGACCAAGTGGACCCGCTGCATCACCAACGGGCTCGACCGCGAAGAATGCATCAAGACCGTCTCGATCCACGAGCTAGGGCACGCCCTGAGCTTCGCGCATGAGCACAACCGCCCCGACACTCCGGCCTCCTGCACGAGCAGCCCGCAGGGCACCAACGGAGACGCGACCTTCGGTGAGTGGGACTCGGACTCGATCATGAACTACTGCAGCCCCTCGTCTCAGCTCAGCGGGCTCGATCGTCTCGGCGCGGCCCGGCTCTACGGGGCCAGCGTCCGCGACACCCCCAACACGGGCGACTACGACGGTGACGGTCGCGACGATCTGCTGTGCCACAGCTCCGAGTCGGGGTTCAAGTGGATCGACTACGCCGACGCCAGCGGCCAATTCCTCGGCACCAACTGGTCCCGCGACGCCAACTGGTGCGACAATGACTCGCAGCGGCTGTTTACCGGCGATTTCAACGGCGACGGACGCAGCGACATGCTCTGCCACGACGTCGTCAGCGGATGGAAGTGGATCGACTACGCCAACGCCAGCGGCCAGTTCCTCGGCACCAACTGGTCCCGCGACGCCGATTGGTGTGACAACGACGACCAGCAGCTCCACCTCGGCGACTTCGACGGCGACGGCGACGACGACATGCTCTGCCACGACGCCAGCAGCGGCTTCAAGTGGATCGACTACGCCGCCAACGGCCAGTTCCTCGGCACCAATTGGTCCCGCGACGCCACTTGGTGCGACAATAACTCGCAGCGGCTGCACATCGGCGACTTCGACGGAGACGGCCGCGACGACATGCTCTGCCACGATCTCTCCTCGGGGTGGAAGTGGATCGACTATGCCAACGCCAGCGGGCAGTTCCTGGGCACCAACTGGTCTCGCGACGCCAACTGGTGCCGGGACACCTCGCAAGAGCTCTTCATCGGTGACTTCAACGGCGACGAGCACGACGACATGCTGTGCCACGACGCAGTCACCGGGTGGAAGTGGATCGACTACGCCGACGCCAGCGGCCAATTCCTCGGCACCAACTGGTCCCGTGATGCGGGCTGGTGCAACCAGCCGGCCCAGCGCCTATTCGTGGGCGACTACAACGGCGATGGCCGCGACGATCTGCTGTGCCACGACGTAGGCACGGGGACCAAGTGGATCGACTACGCCAACGCCAGCGGACAGTTCCTCGGCACCAATTGGACGGTGGCCGGTAACTGGTGCGACGAGGCCGAGAACGAGCTGCACTGAACCGACGACGCACCGACCGGGCCACCGCGGTGGCCCGGTCGGGCTTGGCCACCTAGCAGCTAGGCGTCGGCCAGCGCCGCCCGCACCACGTCGACCGCCGCATCGACGGCGATCCGCTCCTGCGCCCGGCTGTCACGCTGGCGCATGGTCACCGTGCCGTCCTCGAGCGTCTGGGTATCCACCGTCAGCGCATAGGGGGTGCCGATCTCGTCGTGACGCGCGTAGCGACGGCCGATCGCGTGCTGCTCGTCGTACTTGGCGTTGATCCCCGCCCCAAGGAAGCGCTCGACGATCGTGCGCGCCACCTCGGGCATCCCGTCTTTTTTGACCAGGGGCAGGATCGCCGCCTTGATCGGCGCCAGCCGGGGGTGCAGCCGCAGCACCGTGCGCGCTCCCTTGCCGTCGGCATCGCCCTCTTCCTCGGCGTAGGCGTCGCACAGCACCGCCAGCACGCCACGGGTGGCCCCGGCCGCCGGCTCGATCACGTGCGGCATGAAGCGCCAGCCCTTCTTGCCCGTCTGCGGGTCCTCGGCCTCCTGATCGAAGTACACCAGCTTCTTGCCCGAAGCCTCGCTGTGGGCCCGAAGGTCATAGTCCGTACGGCTGGCGATCCCCTCCAGCTCGTCCCAGCCCCAGGGAAATTGGTACTCGACGTCGAAGCAGCCATCGGAGTAGTGCGCCAGCTCGTCGGGCCCGTGGGGTCGCAGCCGGAGGTTCTCGGCCCGGATCCCGATCGACTGCCACCAGCGCATCCGCTCGTCCTTCCAGTACTCGAGCGACTGCGGCCCCTGCCCCGGACGCACGAAGTACTCCATCTCCATCTGTTCGAACTCGCACGAGCGAAAGATGAAGTGCTCCACCTTCACCTCGTTGCGGAAGCTCTTGCCCATCTGGGCGATCCCGAAGGGCAGCTTGGCACCCGTGGTCTGCTGCACGTTGAGGAAGTTGACGAACATGGCCTGGGCCGTCTCGGGCCGCAGGTACACCGCGCTCTCGGCCATCGCCGACTCCACCGCCCGCCGGACCTCCGCGTCGTCCTTTCCCTCACCGATCGCCGCCCGCATTACCGAGATCACCTCGCCCACCGGATCGACCGGGCCCAGGCTGGTGCGGAACATCAGGTTGAATTGGCGCTCCTCGCTGAGGAATGGCGAGCCGCAGTTGGGGCACACGTAGCCGCGCTCCCCTACCTTTGCTCCGCGCAGCACCTTGCCCTTGCGCTCCAGGGTCTGTCCCTCCTGAGCCTGCACCCGCTCCAGCGCTGCCTTGGCGCGCCCCTTGTCGGCCAGCTCGATCGGGGCGTCGGCGCCCGCCTCGGCCCGAGGGGCCTTGTCGGCTCGAAAGCGCTCGCCACACATCTTGCAGTCGACCAGCGGATCGCTGAAGTTCGAGAGGTGACCGCTGGCCTGCCACACCCGGGGATGCATGACGATCGACGCGTCGAGGCCGACCACATCCTCGCGGCTGTGCACCATCGTGCGCCACCACTCGCCCATCAGGTTGCGCTTGAGCTCGGCCCCCATCGGCCCGTAGTCGTAGGCGCTGCGTAGGCCGCCGTAGATCTCCGAGCTCTGGAACACGAACCCCCGGCGCTTGCACAGGGACACGAGCTTGGCCATCCGTTCGCTCTCGGCGGGGGTCGCGCTGGACATGAGATCCACATAGCACGGGCCGCACAGCAGCCCAACGGGGTCACCCACGGCCTTCCCGAGGGGACCAACGAACGGCCAGACCAGGGACCAGACGAGCGGCCGGGCCAGGGACCAGACGAGCGGCCGGGCCAGGGGATCGAACACGCGACCCGATGGGAGCGGGACGCGCGACTTCGAGCATTGGCGAGGCGAGAACAAGAAAGATCGAACTTTTTCGGCCTCGGGCGTCAGGACGCCTCGGCGGCGACCCTACTAGCCGGTGAACCCCTCGACCAAGGATCGCATCGATGTCCGCCGCCTCTGACGCACTGTATCTCGTCCTCACTTCGCTGGCCCTCGGCGCCTGCTTCGACCCGCCGGTCGACCTAGGCACCGAAACATCGGTGGGCTCCAGTTCCGATTCCCCGGGTGACGAATCTGGTTCATCAACCTCTTTGAGCATCGCGGATTCCTCCTCCGGCTCGTTCGACGCTCCTCCCGAGGTACTGGGATTCACCATCAACGGATCAACCACACCGACGGAACAACAAACGACCGGGACCCTCGTCCTCGACGTCGACGCCGTGGACGATGTGGGCATCGAGCGCATCGACATCCTGGATGGTGACCGGGTCGTCGCTACGGTGACCGAAGCGCCCTATCGCACCGCGTTGTTCGTCTCGAGCGCGGACAACGGGACCCATCACTACTCGGCGCGAGCATTCGACGCCCGCGAACAACCCGACGATAGCGATCTCGTGCCCCTGAGCATCAACGTGGCGGGTGGGGTCATGATCGAGCTACGAGAAGACATCGGCACCACCACCTCGCCGCTGTACATGGGCCTTCCTCGCGCCGTGGCTCACTCCGACGAGGTCGTCGTGACGTTCACGACCCCATCGCCCTCAGAAGACCTACCGTCGGTCGCAGCCAAGCAATACAGCGCCGCCTTGAGCATGCTCTGGGAATCCGCTCTGTCTCCTGAAGGTGAGGCTGCCCTGTCGAAGTCTCACCCCATAGTCACCGCCGAGGGAGAGCTTTTGCTCGGAGGTACCCATGGAACGATCGAGCCCTCTACGATGGCAGTGTTTCAGGCGAGCACTTCCGATGGTATCCCTCAAGAGCCGCGGTTTTTTGCGCCAACGGGCGGCCACTCCGTGACCACGGTCGTTGCCCAGCTGCCGACCGGCGAAATCCTGCTGTCTCCAGAACCTCACGTGATAGAGGCAAGAACTGCGGATCTCAGCCGAGTATTGTGGACCGAGGAGCAGTTTCCCGAAGCTCCCGATGATCACCTCGGACTCCGTGGGATCCTGGGCATCGATGTCTCGAGCAATGGCGACTCGCTCATCACATTCGTCCCGTCCACCGCCGTGTGCGGCGAACAACGAGCCCCCTGCGTACGCAAGCTCGATGCTCAGGGCACGATCTTGTGGACGCGCCCCGCAGCAAGTAACCTCTCGATGCAAGCCCCAGTTCGGGCTCGTTTCGACCCTCTCGGCCGAGCCATTACAGCCGGGACCGACGGCAACGACAACCTGCATGTGGAGATCTACGATCCTGAAGGAGTCTCCCAACATCGCTTCGATGTACCCATCGAGCACTCACTCGTAGCTACCGATCTCGCGATCGATCCGCAAGGTAACATCCTCATCGTCGGTGCAATCTCCGATCGCCTGGCCCACGCCTGGGCCGCGCGTTTTACGCAAAACGGCCAGGTGCTCTGGTCCATGACCTACGATGACCTCGAGCCCGGGCTCATTGGGTCTATCGTCAGTAGTGTTGCAATCACAAACGAAGGACGCGCCTACCTGACGGGGGCCCAACAGCTGTCGACGCCACAAGCGCTCGTGCTCCAGGGCGTCGCGTGGCTCGCAGCAATCGAATTGTAGCAGGTCCAGGCCTCGGCCCCCCCCAAATGCCTGGTGCCTCAATGTGCACCGGGCTATTCCGACCAGGGCACACGCTCTGCCGTAAAATCTACATAGAACCACCACCCATCACCATCAGTATCATCATCCATACAGAACGCGCTGCCTCCCACTCCTCCTTGAAGGAGGGCGGAGATCGGATTCCCGCCCACAACCGGCAGATCATCGGGGAGCGTGGTGGCTTCCGCATCGGCGGCCGAAAGAAAACCACGGATCGTCCCTTCGATCAGGTTGTCTTCCCCCATGTATTGTGCAGATATGATCGAGTCGGCCAACGGCAGGTCGAATACGGTCGTAATAACGATCTCGGACGGTGCGGTTGCAAAACACGGCCCAGTCGTGACCCCCGGTGGGGGCTCGTACCCTCCCAGGTGAGCCGGGTCAGCTTCATGGCAGGTCCCCGCAGTCATGTTGAGGAAGGTCGTAGGATAGAGCTCGGTGTTCTCTCGAAGACTACAGTCGGTGGAGTCGGCCGGCGCCGTGCAATCAGCGTTGGCAAAATCCACGTCTCCCGTCAGGCCATCCTCTTGATTGGCAGGGCGAAATACCAGCGCGAGGCTCAGGTCGAGCAGACCATCCGGCTCATCAGGGCTATCCATGTTCAGCCCATCGGCAAACTGCATATTGACCGTATCGGTGATATCGGTACACAAGATATTGTCGAAGAAGTGCGGATCACGGATCGTCAGCGACGTAAACCGGAACGCATCAGCCTCTCCGGGAGGAAGTCCGGTGGTCGGATCCTCGGTCGTCATCGTCGTGTCGACGTTGGTCGTGGTCGGATCGTCCGTCGTCGTGGTCTCCCCGCCCGGCCCCCCACTCGTGTCCAGGCTTTCTTGCGTGGGGTTCGGGTTGCTGGTCCCCGTGGTCGGCTCCGATCCCGAGGAGCCGCTGCCGGTGCCCCCCCCATCGTCAGCGCAAGCGCCGAGCACCAGCATGGCGCCAAACGAGAACAAGGTAAGAGGAGACCAGGCATTCGAGTTCCACATGCTCGGATCGTAGCCGCTGGCCGCCAGCGCTGTCTAAAACCGCGCATCACGCAAACCCCGATCGCCAAGCCCCGCCCGCCAAGCCCCGCCCGACTGGCATGCCCGGACCTTTTCGGGACTCCAGCTCGGGACTCCAGCGTTCGCTACTCGCTCGCGTCGCGTTCGATCAGATAGCGCTCGAGGTGCTCGAGCTGGGGGCCGAGGTGCTTCTCCTTGGCGCGCCGCCTCTTCACCAGCGCCCGTAGCTGGGGCCATGAGCAGGTGTAGGCACTGCGGATCCCGGCCCGGCGCACGGCGGTGACCGGGTGACTGAGCAGCCGCCCCAACGCAGCGAGGTGGCGTGGCTGAGCCACGGGCGGGCGGCAGGCCGCAAGCTTGGACGCCACGCGCACGCACGCCACCGGATCGGGCTGCTCGGCAAGCACCACCGCGAGCAATTCGTCGACGGTATGGTGCGCAAAGTGCTCCCGGAGCCGCCGAGCGACCGTCTCGGAACCGGTCACCCGTAGCGAATGCGTCCCCCCGATGTGATCCGCCACATACTCGATCTCCTCGCCGATCAGCGCCGTCCAGCGCCGGCTGACCAGCACCAAGTGGGCCCGAGGAGTCTCCTCGCACAAAGTCCAGCCATCGGCGTGAGCATAGGCGAGGACATCCTCAAGGCGCACGTCCTCCCGCAGCACGATCACGGCGGCCTTGTCGTCCATCAGCCCGCTCCCCCCGGGTGACCCGAGTCGACTTCGACATCGACCATCTCGAGCTCCACAGTGTCGGAGGCCGAGATCTCCTCGACCTCCGTATCGTCGAGCTCGACCGCGTCCCCATCGGACTCGGACTCCGACCCGGACCCGGACTCGGACTCAGCCTCGCCAGCCGCAGACTCATGGTCGGGCATCGGGATCCCCTCGTCGAGCAGCGACTCGATCTCGGCCCGCAGCTGCGCGTCGGGCTCGCGCACGCTCATCTCCTCGAGCAAGACCTCGAGGTTGTGGGCCACCGCGATGTCGGCCAGCGTGCTACGCACCACCGGCGCCGGGTGATCGACGTAGCGCCGATAGAGCGCCAGAGCCCCCAGATCACCGTGCCGCAGCGCGGACAGCACGAGCAGCAGCCCCGCGACCTGCTCGGGGTCGGTGGCCGTGGGGAGCTCGATCTCGAGATCTCGCGCCCCGTCGAAGGGAAAGCCCAGCAGGGCGGCAACCGCATCCACCGGCATGTCCGTGGGGTAATCGCAGCCGAAGTGGGCGTTCATGGCCTCGATGACCGACACGAGCGGGCTCGGCCGGTAGCGCACCTGAGCCACGAAGAGCTCCCCGTGGTGAACCTCGAGGGTCAGGTAGGATCGCGAGTGGCGGGTCCGCCGAGTCAGCGACCACACCTGGCCTGGAGCTTGCTCGGCCACCACCCGCTGATGCTCGGCGACCTTATGCGTCAGGCCGGGCTGCTCGGGGATCTCGTCGGGCCAAGGGTCGTCCTCGAAGGCACTACCCCACGAGGCCGACTCGACGAAGGGATTGAGCGCAAAGTGGCGATCGAGCTCGACGATGGTCGCCGGCTCCATGCCGCCGGTATACGGGCTGGGCACCAGCAGCTGCGAGCGATAGCCCACAAAGCCCCGCGCCTGTCGGGGCATCTCCAGCCGCGAGCGCGCAGGCCGAGGGAAGTACTCCCCGAGCACCCGACGCAGCTCGCTCGGCTTGGGCTGGATCGGGATCCACAAGAACGGGGGGTAGCTCTCCGACAACGCCAACCACAGCCCCTCCTGCGGCCGCTCGCTGTCGACGAGCAGCAGGCTGCGCTCACCCACCCTCTCACGAGTCCGTGACCCCGGACCGTGGGCCACCACCCGGCGGGTCTCGAGCAGCTCGCGGCTGTACGCGAGGGTGGCCTCGGTGTGCATGGTACCCAGCGGACCTCGCTCGTACCCGATCTTGAGAGTACGACCGATGTACTCGCCCCGCGCCTCGCCCAGCCACTCCACGCCGAGCTCGTCGAGCTCGCGGTCGCGACGCAGCGCCGACATCCAGGGCGCCAGCGCATCCAACCAGCTCAGATCCGGCGGCCGATTCGAAGGGAGCAGCCCCGCAAACGCAACATCGTCTCGAAGGGCCTTGAACCGCGGATCGGTGGCGACCTGCTTGTCATGATCCGGATTGACGCGGATCGCCTTGCCCAACCACTCCGCGGCCGCCATGGCGTCACCTCGACTCGCCTCGAGCGCGGCATGCTCGATCATCGCCCGATCGAGATCCTGCTCCTCCCGCAGCGCCCGATCGAAGGCGGCCGACGCTTCGTCCGCACGCCCCTGCTGCGCGAGCAGCTGGCCCCGGTGCAACCACCGCGCCGCGGAGTGTTCATCGGCCTCGATCGCCTGGTCCACCCAACGCAAGGCGTCTTCGTAGTTGCCAACCCGCCAAAACAAAAGCCCCTGGGCGTGGACGAGATCGGCGGCCGACAGCAGCCCGTCGTCCTTGGCCGCCTCGCGTGCCTCCTCGAGGGCTTCGAGGGCCTCGCCCATGCTGCCGTGCTCCCGCAACACGCACGACTTGAGATAGAGCGCCAGCGAGCGGGCATGCTCCTGCTCTACCGCATGGTCCAGACAATCGACGGCGTCGGCGTGGCGACCCTCTCGGTACACCAACAACCCGCGTAGCAGCCACTCGTCACCTTCCAGACCCTCGCGCATCCGAGCGTCGAGGTGGGCCAACAGCTCAGAGTCGTCACCGAGATCGAAGCCGCGGATCTCAGCGACGATGGCCTCGAAGTAGGGGTCGTCCATAGCGGGGCGTCAGAACCCAACCCCGGTCGGGAACCGGCGTTCGGGGCGGCCGGATGTTATCCGATCGAACTCGGCTTCCCGCAACCATCCGCCATCGTCGACGAACGTCCGCTCATTTCCGCGCCCCAAGCGCCGTTCTACGACCACGTCAGCCGTTTTTACGGTCTAGCGCCGGATGTTTCGATTCTGGTGGTGCTCGTCGATCGAACCCCGCGGAACAGCGGTTCGCGACGGTCCATCGACCACGGTCACGCCGGTCACCGAGGACCACTTGCGTGGCAACGGCGCCAGGATCAGGGTGCCACCGTCACCGTCTTGCATCGACTGCACGTGCGCCGGGACGTCGGCGACCAGCTCGTCCCCGGCCCGAAGCTCGATGTGCAGGGGCCCCCGCTCGGCCACCGCGGGCAGCTCACCGGGCACCGTGATCCAGTAGGTCTGGCCGTTGGGCTCGACCGAGCCCATGAGCAACGAACCACCGTAGCGATCGGCCGGGGCGGCGGCGGCGGGGCCTGCGTCGGGATCGGCCTCCGCAGAGGGACCTTCGGGCGGCGCCTCGTCGGCCCCCGGGAACATGTCGTCCCACTCGCTGAGCCCGGCGATGACCGGATAGACCTTGTTCCACCCCCAGGTGCCGACCCAGGTGGGATGGCAGTAGGTCATATAGTCCTTGTAGAAGGTGGGGTGACGAAGGCCGTAGTCGATCACACCAAAGCCCCACTCGCCCACGTCGCCCCCCTCATGAGGATACTGGGGGTTGGGACCACCTTCTTCGCCATTGCACGCCACATGGCGACGCCCCTGTGAGTGTCCCACCTCGTGCACGAAGGTCTCGGCCGACCAGTCGGGATCGAGCGACAGCCCCGACGACACCCGCTGCACGGCCGCCGCCTCGCTGACCGGATTCATGGGGATCCCGTTGGCCAGGCCTCCGGCCCCCCCCAGCCCCCCCGAGCACACGTTGATGAGACCGTAGTAGTAGGTCTCGGGCGGGGCCCCCTCGTCGAAGCGCAGGCCGGCCATGTAGTTGTTGAGCGGCACGAAGCTATCGAGGGGGGTGTCCCAGTCGACCGGCGCGTGGACCTCGAACTCCAGGCGTTCGAGTGGGTTTTGCATGTAGATGAGATCCTGGAACAGCTGCATCGTCTCGTCGGAGGTATCGGGCGAGCTCGTGCAGTTGGCGCCGTCGTCGTAGTTGAACGGCACCAGCACGACCTTCATCACCTGGTAGCTGGTCTCGATGCCCACGAACGCGGTGCTGTCGTCGACCGGCAGGGTGGGTGGCGTGTCTCCCTCGGGCAGGTCGTCGTAGTCGGGCGAGGTCTCGTGAAGCTCCACCCGATACTTCAGACCGGGCTGCGTCTGGTCGGCCATCAGCCCCCAGAAGAACGAGCGACCCAGATCGCCCTCGAACGACTCGTCGTCGATGACCTTGGAATCGGTCAAGATCTCTTCGGTGCCATCGCCATTGGTGATGATGAGCCGCCCTTCGATCTCCCGGGGCTCCCAATCGTCGGGGATCACCCAAAACGCCCGGATGAGCGTGATGCGGTTGCGCAGCAGCCGGGCGACGCGGTCGGCCGGGCCAACCTCGGCCCCGTCGGCACCAATAGGCACCCCAACGCCCTGGTTGGCCTGCACCCAGTCGACCGTGATCCCGCCACGCGCCAACGGAGCTTCCCATGGTCCACCGGTCGAGTCAGGGGAAGGGGCGCCGGTCGAGTCGACCCCGGTGGTCATAACGACGGCGCCACTGGTGGACTCCCCAGTCTCGTTGTTACCGCTCTCGCTCCCGTCGGAGGCCGGCTCACGGGTGCACCCGGCCAGCAAAGTCAACGCCATGCCATACGACACCCATGCATGCTTCCCTAACGACGGCATGAAGCGAGGGTAGCAGGCGGCCACGGGCGCAGGCCATGGTGATCTGCGCCTGCTAGTCCGGGTGTGCGGGGACACGGCCACGGTGATCTGCGAGGAGGTGCTGGGCAACGCCCGCATGGCCGCGACCAACGGGCTCGTCCGTGAGGGCACGACCTGGCGGATGTGGCATCACCACACCAGCCCGATCGCTCGCCGGATGACGCTTGAAGGATCCGGACTGCTCATTTAATCGCGTCGTGGATCGGCTCGCCGAGGGCGGCGCTCGGCTCGCCGAGGACGGCGCTCGGCTCGCCGCTTCGCCCCGCTCGATCCGAGGCCCGCAGGTCTTTCCGAGCCTCGTCCTCGGAGACTGTGCCCCTGCCCCCGCTCGTGGGCTCGGCCGGCTAACCTTCGCCCTTGGGCTCGGACGGGACCGCGTTGGCGTCGGCGGTGGCCTGCATGGCGGCGTCGACCGATGCCTCAACGGCGGCGTCCTGTTCGGGGGGCGGCTCGGTGCTCTCGGGCGCCCGGGTCACCGCGTCGGAGCGAAACTCCCCCTTGTTGGTGAGCATGCCGTAAAAGCGCGGCAACCAATCGGCGGGCAGCTCCTTGTCCTTGGCCCATGCCTCGATCTTGGCCGCCTGACCGTCGCAGTGATTCCACAGCACGAAGTAGAGGATCTCGGCCGGATTGCGCACCGCCTTGAGAAACCCGTCCCACTTGCCGTCGAAGTGGCGGTCGACCTCGGCCTGGAGTGCATTATAGGATTCGGCGTCAGAGTCTTCGCGCTCGGGGGCTGGCTCAGGGGCTTGGTCGCTCACCCGACCACGCTACCAGATCTCGGCGCGGACGGGGGCCGCGACCCCTGCGGGTCACCGCTACAGGCAGACCCCCAGGGTGTTGGTGGGCAGGTAAAAGCCCACGCTGACATCCGTGCAGACCCCGACGGCACAGGCCGGCGCGAGCGGATCGCACCAGGCCCGACACACCCCGCCGATGCAGCCCACGCCCGCGCCACACTGGTCGTCGTCGGGCGTGCAGGCGTCCCCCTCGCCCAAAAGACCCGCGTCGTCGCACAACAAGGCCTGGCCGCCAAAGGCCGAGCCCCCCAGGATCTCGCAAGCCTGGCCGGGGCCGCAGTCGTCCTCGACCAGCGAGCAGGGCTCGCCTCCGCCAACGCAGGTGCCCTCGTGCCAGAACGGATCGGTCTTGGAGATGCACTGCGCCGGCATGCCGCCGCAGGCGATCGGATCCTGCTCGAAACACGACGGCATGCAGATCCCGATCAAGGCCTCGCCCTCGAGCGGAATGCACGCTCCCCCGGCGCAATCGCCCAGGTTGGTGGGGTTGCAGTTGTTGCCCCCGGCCACGCACGCGCCAACCATGGGATCCTCCGGTGTGGCCACGCAGGCCTGCCCCACCCCGCAGGTTCCGGGCATGCCTGGGGTGCAGGTCGCCCCGCACACCCCCTGGGCGGCCAGCCCGTCCAGGTGCAGGCAGGTCGCCCCCCCGCACTCGGCGTCGGTGGTGCAGCCGACCCCGCACGCGCCATTGCCCTCGACGAAGGGGCCGAAGCTTATCTGGGATCCATCGCTGGGGAAGCACGCGAAGTTGCCCTCGCAGGCCATGGCCCCCTGGGCCGGATCGCACGTCGCCCCGCAGATCCCGATCCCGTCCCCGACGTCGAGACAATTGTCTCCGGGGGCACAGGTCGACGGCTCGAGCATGGGATCACACAGGGTCACGCCGGCATCCAGGCACACGCCCAGCTGCCCCGAAGGCACGCCAGGATCCAGGGCGCTCAGGTCGAGGCACGATTGGCCCTCGATGGTGCACGCGGGTCGGATCGGATCGCAGGGCTCGATGCAGACCGCCCCCTCGACCTCTTCGACACCGAGCTCGACGCAAAGCAGGCCCTCGAGGCACGACTGGCCCTCGTCCAGAGCAGAGCACGGGGCACCCAATCCGCCGTCGCCCACCCCCACGCAGGCTCCTCCAAGCAATTCGTTGGCCAACTGGCACTGGGTGCCATCGGGGCACGCATCGTCGAGCACGCCGCACTCCGAGCAGATCCCGATCGAGTCGCCCAGGGCCAGACAGACGGGGCAATCGTCGGGCAGCGCTCCGCCGGGCTCACACCACGGGGTGCACTGGCCGTCGATGCCCGCCTCGGGGTCGCTCCCCAAGCACGTCAGCCCCGACCCGCAGTCGAGCATGCCCACCGGCTCACACGCTTGGCCGACCCCCGCGTCGCCACCCGGCACACACGCGGTGTATAGAGGGTCGAGGCTCACCACCACGCACTGCTCACCGGCATCGAGGTTGCAGCCCTCGCCCGTGACCACGTTGCACTCGGCGACGTCGTAGCAGGCGGTGTCGGTCCGCCCCGGCGCCACGGGCAGACACACGTCGTCGGCACCACAGGGCGTCCCCGGCTCGGCCGAGCTCGAGCACCCCGGGCGACAATAGGTCCCGCCCAGCGGGCTGCCGGCGCACTCCCCCTGGTCGCAGGGCTCCTCCGCCTCGGGATCGCAAGGGGTCGGCTCCATGCCGGCGGGCTCGCCGGTGCTGCCGTCGGTGCCGGTGGAGTCCAGGCCGGTGGGATCGCCGGTGGGATCGCCCATGCTACCGGTCGGCGCAGAAGTGGTGCCCGTGTCGGTGCTCCCCTCGGTTCCTCCACCCCCACCATCATCGCCCGGACATGCACCGAGCATTAGTGCCAGGGTTGCCACCCCCACGGGGACCCACGATCGAACAAGCATAGCCGCCGCCCATGCAGGTGGGATGCCCGCTCGACGGTCGCAGACATTGCCGCGACCTCGAGCCGGACTGCGGCACCCGGGCGTCGCAAGATGCAACGGTACCGTCGCATGATCCCACGGTCGACGACGACAGCGCGAGCACGAGCACGACTTCGCAGACCCCCGCCCACCGAAGACGCGCTCGGCTCTCGGACTCCTGCGCGAGGATGCGCAGGCCAGAGCGCAGGCTCGGTATGCCGCCGCGCGCGTAGGCAGCGCGCATTCCGCACGAGCATCGAAAAGACCCCGGCGCTCGAGCGAACCCCCGAAGGCCCGGGTATGGTTTGCCAGCTCCGGTTCAGATCAGAGATCGCAAGGCCTGAGGCCAAATGACCCGGCAGGGCCGGACTCTTCGTTCGAGTGCCTCGTTCGATCTCTTGCACGATCCGATGATGTCCTCCTATCGCTTGTTCAGCTCAGACGACGCTCAAGGGTAGCGGCCCGATCGAATTCCCGAGCCGAGCAGTGCAGCACAAAAGCACTACACTACTGCATATAGCAACCAATATAATAACCATATGCCATAACGAGACAATATTACACGTTGTCGTCATGGCTAGTCACGACTCCATCGATCGAGTCGGTCTTCACCGGTCGGCAAAAGAGACACAAGCCAATATATAGTATTCAATGGCTCAATGGATACGCGACCCGCTGCACGCTCGCGATGGAATGTGCAGGCCGGTGCCATCGTCGAAGAGCGTCGCCGCCCGCGCTCGTCGACTCGGCGGCCCAATTCCGCGGTTCCTGGCCCACTTCGACACCCAATGAAGCCTGAGCATGCGCGAGCACCCTCCTTGCACCGAGCGCTGCGCTCGCGTTCTTGGGCAACGGCCGGCGATGGACTGGTATCGACAATCGCGACCGAATCACGACCCCGCATCGAGCTCGACGGCACACTCGGCCGCGAGATTTAAGACGCAATAAGGGCGACATCAAGACTCTGCTGACGTCACCACCTGCTCGCTGCCCTTACTACGCATTCAATAGCCCCGACAGGGCGGTGAGCGATCACTCGCCTATCCAGAGACCGCAAGTGAGACAAGATCGCAAGAGCTCGTCGATGGCCATGCGACGCCGAATACCAGCACGTCGACGATGATCACCGAGCCTTCGTCGTCGACGATCATCGACTGAATCTTCTGCCAAAATTATTTGAAGAAGGCCCTCCGGTCTCCGTGAAGACCATCGATATGCCAGTCTCAGATCCGTACTCATGGAAGGGCGTGTTCTCTCATCTCCTCTACGGGGTCAACCACAGCGGGTACAACGGCCTGGGCCGCTGGAGCACCGACGCGAGCCGCCTGTCGATCCCCATCCCGCTGGGAACCGACGTGATCAACCGCGAGTATGGGGACATCATCAACGACAGCAACCGTCGTATCACCTGGGACCAGGAGTTCTGGTCGGTGGGCGTGGCCGGGGTCAGCGCCACCGTCTACACGCTGCTCGGGCGTTGGGACATCGGGATCGACTTCGTGGTCGAGGTCCAGCTCGACATCGAGGTCCTCATCCGCAACCTCGGGGCGGCGTTTCTCCGGCACAAGCGCAACAAGAACCCCAGCGGGGCCCGCAGCATGGTCGACACCATCAACGGCTTGGTGCAGATCTTTCCTTCGCTGAACATCGAGGGACGCATCGGACTCAGTGCGGGGATCTCCGAAGCGGGCAAGGGCTACGTCCGGATCTCCACCTTTGGCGGGGCCAGCCTCAACCTCCAGCTTCCTGGTGAGTTCGCGCTAGAGATGAACTCTTGGGACAACATGGGCCGGCACTGGCAGATCACGCTGGCCGACGCCCGGTACCACATCCCCAACCGCATATGAGCGGACCACGAACGAGGGCGTCCAAGCGCGTCGGCCCGTGAGGCCGGGGCCGCTCAGCTCGCTTCCCGCGGAGGGAGGACGCGCCGCATCCACCGCATGATTGACCCGGACGATCCGCTGCCGCCCGGCTCCACCTCGCAGGCACGAAACAGCTGCTCGAGGTGCTGCGGGGGCAGGGGCGCCCCCGCACCGATCAGCACCAGCCCGGTCGCAGGAACTCGACGGCCCCAGGGCTCATCGAGGCACAGCTCCGCCCGCCGCCCGACCACGTGCATCACCGCCCGGGTCTTGGGATGCGACGCGAGGTGGACCAAGCCCTTGGCCCGCACGACCGACGCGGGCAGCTCATTGACCGCCCGCCGCAGCTTTCGCGCGGACAGGGGGCGCTCGGTGCGAAACGACCAGGTCCAAAACTCCGCCCCGTGGTCGTGGTGATGGTGATGGTGGTGGTGACCGTCCACCTCGTGCACATGCACATCCAGCGGCTCGCCCTCGCTCAAACGCGCCGGATCGAACGCCCCAACGCCGAGCAATAACGCCGGGGGTACCCGGCCGTGGCTGGCCCGCAGCACGCGGGCTCTCTTCGCTCGCCGACGCACGCGGGCCTCCAGGACCTCCAGGTCTGATGCCTCGACCAAGTCGGCCTTGTTGAGGATCAAGATGTCGGCTGCGATCAGCTGCCCCCCCGCGACGATCCGCTCGCGCCGTCCCATCTGGAGGTAGGCGTCGGCGTCGACGACGATTACCACCGCGTCGATCGAGATCCGCTCGCGACGCATCCGCTGCTCGATCGTGGCCGCCACCCGCCGCGGATCCGAGACGCCGCTGGCCTCGATGATCACGTGCTCCGGCGGCTCGGCGACCGCGAGCAGGCGCTCGATGCCCTCCACCAGATCGTCACGGATCGAGCAGCAGATGCAGCCGTTGCTCAGCTGCACCAGATCGCCCTCCACCCCGACCACCAGCGCCGCATCGACGTTGATCGAACCGAAGTCGTTGACCAGCACCCCCACACGGCGCGACCCACCGCGCGGAGACGACTCGCGCGGAGGCAGATGATTGAGCAAATAGTTGAGCAAGGTGGTCTTGCCCACGCCCAAAAAACCCCCGATGATCGTTACCGAGACCGGCAGGTGCGGCCGATCTTCCCGGAACTCCCCCATCGTTCGGGGCCGTTGGTACCGGGCCCCCCCCACCGGGTCAAGGGGCACGGCTCGAGAGTTCGGCACGGCAAACCGGACCGACCAGCCCAGGCGCTGCCCAGACCCTGCCCAGCCCCGCACTGCGACCCAAGTCACGCTTGCATCGGGACCACCGAGCACGAGACGATGCTCCCTATGGACGTAGGTCACGCAGGTGAATGGGGTCGATGGCGTCGATGGCGTCGATGGCGTCGATGGTCGAGCATGGTGATCGTCCTGACGACGGCGTGTGCCGACGACGATAGCTCGGCCACCCCGCCGGGCGACGGCACCACCTCGACGAGCTCGGCCGAGCCCACAGCGACGATGGCCGACGGCAGCTCGTCGGGTGCCACCGACTCCACCGGCGAGACCCTGCCTCCGCCCCGGCCCTCGTACGACCAGTGGGAGAAGGTCGAGATCCCCGGGACGGTCTGCGGCAACGGGTCGCAGTACAAGTTCTTCGTCAACTACTCGGAGACATCCGACGACGTCATGATGATCTTCGAGCCCGGCGGCGGCTGTTGGGACTTCGAGAGCTGCAGCGGGCAGACCTCACTGGGCGCCGCCAACCCCGACGGGATCCCCGACGACCACCTCAACGGCTTCTTGGGGATCCACACCCCGTTGCTCAACCGAGATCTGCCCGACAACCTGGTGGGCGACTGGAACTTCGTGTTCATGCCCTATTGCACCGGCGACGTGCACACGGGGCGGGCGGTCACCGTATACAGCGATCCCGCGGGGGCCCAGCCAGACCTCGAGTACCACCACAACGGCCACGACAACGTGGTGGCCGCGGTCCAGTGGCTCGACGGGCAATTCCCTCAGATCCCGCGCATGCTGGTCACTGGGTGCAGCGCGGGCGGGGCCGGAGCCACCGCCAACTACTACTTCATCCGCACCGGCCTCGACATCGAGCGCAGCTACCTGCTGGCCGACTCGGGGCCGATCTTCCCCAACACCGAGTTCTCGCAGCCGCTGCACGACCAGATCAATACGTCATGGAACGTCGGCGCCGTACTCGCCGAGCAGGACGACTTCGCCCCGCTCGCCGACGACTTTGGCCTGATGAACGAGCTGCTGGCCGATCTCTTCCCCGAGGATCGGCTGGGCTTCGCCTACTTCCGCCGCGACTTCAACTACTCGCGCTACTCCTACGAACGCTTCTACCAGCCCACCCCCACCAAGGAAGAGATCCACGACATGTGGTGGGACGACACGCAGAAGCTGATGGAGCAGTTCGACACGCGCGACAACCTCTCGTACTACATCCCCTTCTGGCGCGAGTTCAACGATAGCCACTGTACGATCATCGGGCTGAGCTGGGAGGGCACCGAGATCCAAGAAGAAGACGTGGCACTCCCGGACTACATCGCGCACATCCTCGACGACGACACGCCGCTGCGCAGCTGGCTGGAGAGCGAGCAGCCGGGCGAAGACGAACCGTGAGGGTGCCCTTGCCCACGAGCACGACACTCACCCCACCCCGCGTGGGTCTCGAGGGCGCGCAATACTTCAGCCCGCGCCGAGCTCGTAGGGCCCGCCGCGCTCGAGCGCTTTTTGATAGGCGGGGCGCGCGTGGATCCGTCGCAGGAATGCGTCGATCTTGGGGTGGGGGCGCGACAGGCCCCCACGGACCGCGAGCGCCTCGAGGGGGAAGCTCATCTGGACGTCGGCGGCCGAGAAGTCGTCGCCAGCAAACCACTGGTGCTGACCCAGTTCCCCCTCGATGAACTCCACGTGGCGGACGATCTCGGGGCCGGTGTAGTTCTGGTCGACCTTGCTGACGATCCCCTTGATCACCGGCTTGAGGAAGAAGGGCAGCGGTGCCGTCTTCAGGCGGTTGAAGATGAAGCGAATGAGCAGCGGGGGCATCAGCGATCCCTCGGCGTAGTGCAGCCAAAATCGGTACCGACGATGCGCTTCGGTCCCGGGCTCGGGACGTAGGCGCCCCTGGCCGTGGTGCTCGACCAAGTGTTCCACAATAGCCCCCGACTCGGCGAGCACGATCTCGCCCCCATCGGTGACCACCGGCGACTTGCCCAGCGGGTGGAGCTTGCGTAGCTTCTGCGGGGCTCGATACGTCTTGGGATCCCGCTCGTAGCGGATCAACTCGTAGGGAACCTCGAGCTCTTCGAGCAACCACAGCACGCGCTGCGAACGAGAGTTTTCGAGGTGGTGGACGGTGAGCGGCGCCATGACGGCGCGGATGGTATCAGCTCTGATCCACGGCTCCGGCCCCGCGGGTCCGCCATAGCCAGCGAAAGACCAGCAGGTGGCCCGCCAGCGCCGGCGCCACGCACATGGAGAGGATCCAGCCGTAGGGGAAGTGGAAGACCAGCAGCACGGCGGGCTCGTTGTGGAACACGCGAAAGGGCACCGGGCTGGAGAGGATCGCAATGGCGGCGACGTTGACCAAAAGCCCGAAGCCGACGAGGTTGAACAGCCACACTCCAAGACGCGAGCGCGGACGCGAGGGCCCGCGCCGCCACAGCCAAAGCCCCACCCCCAGCCCCAGCACACCGGTGATGATGTCGAGGTTCTGCCCCTCGTAGGTCATCTGCACCGGGAGCACGCCCTGGCCGTACCAGCGGTGCAGCACCAGCTCGAGCGGGAGCCGAAAGGCCTGGAACCCGACCAGCGCGGCCACGGGTAGTCCGTCGACCAAGCGGGTCCCGAACCGGCTGAAGACCAGCACGGCCAAGATCAGGTTGACGCCGACCATGAAGATCATGACCCGAGGCGGGAACCCGGGGGCTTCGAGCACCCCCGAGGCCGAGATCGCGCCCGTGATCGCCATCAAGACGATCACGCCGGCCGCGGTGCCCAGCGTCCAGCGCCGGATCTGACCCGGGGCCTCACCGAGACCTCGACCAGCTGCGTGGGCGCCCCCCACGATCATCAGGGCCACAGCGACCACGACCCCCAAGAACGCCGCGGTAGACGCTGACGAGGGCATGACCATGGGAGGAATGAGCATCGGGCCGCTCCAGGGTGAGAGATGATCGGATATTATCAGAAAATATATCTTCTGCTATCTAAAAGTATAGTCAAATGAGTAGAATGCGCGCGTGGGGGCGCGCCGGTACCACCAGTTCTGCGGAGTGGCCAAGGCCCTCGACGTGGTCGGGGAGCGCTGGACCCTGCTGCTGGTGCGCGATCTGCTGCTGGGTGGGCGGCGGTTCTCCGATCTACTGGCGGCCATGCCCGGGCTCACCCCCAACCTGCTGTCACGCCGGCTCAAGGACATGCAGGAGCACGGGCTGGTGGAGCAACGGCAGCTGCCGCCTCCCTCGGCATCCACCGTCTACGCGCTGACCGAGCTGGGGCAGCAGCTCGAGCCCGTGGTGCTGGCCCTGGGTCGCTTCGGCGCGCGCTGGTTGACCGCACCAGGCCACGAAGATCGCATCGATCCGCGCTGGGCAATGGTCTCGCTCAAGCGCCGCTACCAGGGCTGCCCCCGACGCTGGCGCGTGGGGCTCGCCATGGGTTCGCTGGCGTTTTCGATCGAGCTGGGCGGCGAGACGCTAGTGGTCCGCGACGGAGCGCCCGCCGATCCCGATCTGCAGCTGCGGGGGGATCTGTCAGGCTTCGGTCCCCTGCTACGGGGCCTGGCCTCGGCGCGCACGCTGGTGGACGAGGGCCGGCTGGAGCGGGTGGGCCCGGCGCGGGCCTTGACCGACTTTGCCCGGGCGTTCGAGGGGATGATCCCTTGAGCCCTGATCTGAACCCGAGGGGAGCCGGTACGAAGACCGTGGGCTCAGCCACCGCGGTCCATGGTGAGCCCACGGCGGGCCGAGGGTCGACCTACGAGCAAGCCGCGGACCGGGTGGGATCCGCGGCTTGGCTCGGCGAGCTCGAGTTCCAGCGCATAGAGCCCCTGCTGCGCGCGAACCCGACCGACGATCTCGATGCTCGACTCCAGGTCCAGGGGGCCCAGCGAATCGGTCAGCCGCTCGCGGAGCGCGTCGGCCGATCCACACCCGGCCGGGGCGTCCCAGTACACCGTGGGACCAGGCTCGACCGGGGCTACGCTCGGGGTCAGCACCGCGATGAAGAACACGCCTACGCTGGCCGCGATCGACACCGCGGCTCACTGTAGCGCACACGCGCCGCTTCGCCGCCACGAACGACCGCGTTTGGGGCCGGAGCGCGATCCCGTGGATCGCTCTCACCCCGAGGATCGTAGCGATCGCGCCCCGGGTACGAGTACGCACAAGGCCACCAACAACGCGATCCCAAAGCCGATCCCCAAGGTACGGATCGCCTCGTGGTCGAGCTGCTCGAGCCCCCCGACCGCTCCCGCCGAGACAACCAAGGCCCCGGAGAACGCAAGCCGCCCCACCAGGCTCTGAACCGACAAGTACGTCGCCCGCAGCCTCCCTTCGATCCGCGGCAAGATCACCCCCAGCTGCACCGGGGCTGCCAACGCTCCCGGCACCGAGCGTAGCAGCAGCAACCCGACCACCACCGGGTGTAGCCAGCCGGCCATGGCCACGATGACCACCCCCTGGATCAGCATCGCGCCCAGCAGCAGCGTTCCCGGACCTAGGCGACGGGACAGCGCGGCCGAGGCTCGACTCGCGGCCGCGGCCACCACCATCATCAAGGCCATCACCACCCCGGAGACCGCCGGGGTCGCCGGGTTCGCCGGAGCAGCGCCGGACCCGTCGAGCACGAGGGCCAGGTAGGGCTGGGCCAGCTCGTAGGGCACATGGTTGAACACGGTCATCACCACCGCGAACCCGAACACCCAGCGCAACGCGGGCTGCCGCCACTGCGAGACCACCGCCCGCAGCTGCCGCAGCGGGGCATGAGCCGGCGAGCGCTGGGGTGGCTCGCGGAGCGCCAAGGCCAGCGCCAGCGCCACCACGGCCCCGCCGGCCGACAACAGGTGCCCCAGCCGCAGATCGATCGATGCGAGCACCCCCCCGACCAGCGCGGCGCTACCCATGGCCAGCAGGCCACGGGCCTGAGCGCGCCCCTCGTGCTCGGCCAGCGCGTCACCCTGCCCACACGCCAGGAGGCTGTCGTAGAGCAGCGCCCCGTCGGTCCCCGAGTTGAATGCCATGCCCGCCGCCAATAGCAGCTGACCGAGCACGAAGACATGGAACGAGGGCGCGAGCGCCAGCGCCAGATAGCCCAGGGTCCCCGCCGCGGCCGCCACCACCAACGTAGGCCGGCGACCGAACCTGTCGGAGAGGTAGCCCGAGGGCACCTCCAACACGACCACCCCGGCGTAGTAGATCGCCTCGAGCGCCAGCACCTGATCGACCGGGAGCCGAGCACTGAAGTACAAAAAGAAGACCGGCAACCAGAAGGTCAGCGAGCGAGCCGTCTGGTAGTGCGGGTAGAGCCTGAGGTTGCGTTCCATGCCGACGGGCGGTCACCCGATCATACGGGGACCGCCCGGCCGCGTCGGCTACGCCGGTCACGACGGCTACGCCGATCGCCGGACCGCTATCGCGCCCGGAGCGACGTCTTGGGCTTGGCCTCGGGCTCGGGCGCCGCAGTAGGCTCTTTGTTGGGCTCCTTGGGGGCCTCGAGCGTGGTCGGGCCGCCCGTTGGACCGCCCCGCGTGCGCTTGCGGAGGTGCTCGCCCAGGTGTCGCCGCCCGACCCGCGAGCCGACCTCCACCATCGAGACCCGAGGCGGGGTGGTCATATCGACGGTGACGACGATCGTCCCCGAGCGGGAGTTGGTCTCGAACGCCACGAACGAGCGTCGACACGTGCGACAGTCGCTATGGAGGGTCCCCACCACCCGATCCGACGCGCCCAGATGCATCAGGGTACGCAGGCCACCGAGATCCTCGGAGAGCTTACGCACCTCGGCCGGACCTTCGATCCGCTGCATGCCCTTTTGGTACGAGGGTCGAGTGAGCGTGACCCCGTCGGCCAGCTGGGTCTCCCAGGCGGCAAAATCGTCGGCCGCGATGGGATCCAGGGCCACGTGACATAGATCGGAGAGCGACTCGTCCTCCACACGACAGACCGCGGTGAGTCGGGGCTCGACATTGGGCGTGACCGTGCCGACAACGGGGCGGGTGCGGGTCGGCCCCGGATCGGGCTCGGTGCCGGCAGGCTCGGCCGCTTCGGCCTCTACGCTCTGTGCTTCGGCCTCGGTCGGCGCATCGGCGATGGGCTTGGACGCAGGCGCGGTGCCTTCGTCGGCCGGACTCTGCGTGGCCGGCTTGCCGGCCTTGGTCGACGATTGGCTGCCTGCCTTGAAGCTGAACGAGCACGCCGTCAGGCCGAGGGCCAACAGCGGAAGCATCGGGCGAACGAAGAAAGAGGACGGTAGAATTCGACGCATCATCGGGGTGGGCGGCCATGGTACGCAGCCCGCGTTGCATCGTGCAGTGGGGCCGAAGGCTCGCGAGCCCATGGACGACCCAAGCACGCAGGGGCTTCACGGGCGGGGCGAAGCCACACAGTGGGGCTTATTGACCCACATCGTCGCAGCGGGACGAAACGCTTGTAAGCCCACGAATTCGGCGATTGTCAGGCATTCCCCGGCCAGTCTCATAGCCAGAGACTGGCGGGCGTCGTTGCTCGCCCACGCGACGTCTCCGACCTGGTCCTCTGATCCTGTGGGTTTTTCTGCGCCATGTCGTTGGCGTTGTTCTTGCTCCTTAGGACGGGCGCCCCCTTCCCCCCATGACTGCCGTGACCGTCCCCCAGCCCTACACCCAACCTCGTTCAACGCCGCAGATCCATGCGGTGTCGTTCCCCACCGCCACAATTCGCAGCGGCCGCGTGGCCGTGGCCAAGCTCGAATGTACGGGGATCCCTCCCGAGGAGATCCGGTGTGCCCCGGTCCGCCCGGGCTTCACCGTGGAGGTACTCCCCACCCGCGCCCGTGAGGGTCGCTTCATCATCTTAGGGATCCGCATCACGCGGATGCCCGATACTCAGCGGGATCTGTGCCTGCTGCGGCTGAGCGCGGGCTTGGCCAGCTCGCTGGCCTCGCTCACCGTGCTCCGCTGACCGCCCTGCGCCGAGACGACCAAGGTCCGGGGTCTACATCCCCGGTATGCCCTTGATCTTGACGTTGCCGTCCTTGCCGACTTCGACCTCGGTGTTGCCGGACTTCACCTTGGTGTTGCCGTCCTCGGTCTTGACCTCGGCGTCGCCGCTTTTCACCGTGGTCCCGTCGGCATTGGTCTTCACCGTGCCCTCGCCGCCTTGCACCTTGGTCCCGTCCGCGTTGGCCTCGACGGTGGCCCGGGTGCCATCGGCCGCCTTGGCGTCGATCACGGCTCCGCCGGCGCCGGCCTTGATCTCGGCGCCGGCCTTGCCCTCGGCGCCGGCCTTGCCCTCGGCGCCGGCCTGAATGGTCGCGCCGTCCTTGCCCGCCTGAACCGAAGCACCACCGGCCTTGATGGTCGCGCCGTCCTTGCCCGCCTCGACGGCAGCGCCGCCCTTGGACTCGGCCTTCTTGTCCTTGACCGCCTTGTCGTCCTTGGCCTTCTTGGACGCGTCATCGCACGCCCCGGTGATCAACATGCCGGTCAGGGAGAAGACCGACAGCCATGTCGACATCCTTGTGTTCATCGAGCGGATGGTACGTGGCGTCGGCTGGGATTGGCAAAGGGCGCGATCCTCCGTCCGAGACCACTAAGCCCCCCAAGGCCCGTGGGCTCGAACTCGGAGCGAGCGTCCTTGCGTATGCGTCGGCCCCCGATCGACCGATTCGAGCGTTCAGTGCTCGGATCACCCGCGGTGACGAACCGCGACCCTACCTGCTCCCGGCCCGCATGCGCGGCGGGTCGGCGCGAGCCCAGACCGCACCCAGGGCCCTGCCCACCGCGACCCTACCTGCCCGCTCGGCGGCCCGTGCTCGCGACTGCGACTTTTTCTGCCTCGTTGAAATCCGTCCTCCCCGTCATCGCACTGCCCAGTTGCAGGGTGAGCACGTCGGCCCTTCGGTCGCGGCGCTGCCCTACCACCACGAAGATGGCGACAACGACAATGAGCACACGAAATACCATGGGAGCGATCGTATCGACCGGGCTGACCGGGATGATGACCGGGATGATGACCGGGATGATGGCCGGGATGTTGGCCGGATGCATGGCCGAGGCTGATGATCTCAGCATCGAGGAGCAGGTCGGGCTCGAGGACGATTACACCCCGCAACGGGGCGAGGGCGCGGAGTTCGAGCACGACGCAACGCTCGATCCGCTCGCCGACCGCCCCCGCAAAGAGCCCCCGCAGACCGGCCTACCGCAGCGGCTAGGCGCTCCCGAGGCCGATCCCTTGGCGAGCCCGCCCAATGGCCACAGCTGGAGCTGGGGCAGCATCTCCAACATCCAGCTCAATGGCGGCCCAGCAAACTCCACGCTGGCGGACCCGGGAAGCACGGTCACCGTAGACCTGGACTACTCCCTCGACCCCGCCGCCGGTGGCTGCTCCGGTTGCGTCAGTCAGCTTGTCGTGGGCTTTTTGGATGGCTCCAAGCAGTGCATCTACAGCGGCATTGGCGTGGCCTCGGGCCATGCGACCTTCGATCTGAGCGTCTCGAGCAGCGGAGGTACGTATCCGCTGTGGGTCAGCCCGCAGTGGCAGCTCAGCTGCAACGACGCGCTCGCCATCGCCAACAACGGCCCTGCGGTGGGCGAGGCGAGCGTCAACGGCCACGACTGGGGCTGGGGCAACATCACCAACGTCCTGCTCGACGGCGGCTACGACAACACCGCGGTGACCTATCCCGCAGGCACGGTCACCGTGAACTTCGACTACTTCGTCGACTCGAGCGCCGGTGGCTGCCCGAGCTGCATCAGTCAGATCGTGATGGGCTTTTCGGATGGCTCCACGCAGTGCCTCTTGACGGGCACTCAGAGCTCGGGTCACGCGACCTTCGACCTGAACCTCTCGAGCAACGAGGGGACGTACCCCCTGTGGGTCAGCCCGCAGTGGCAGTTCAACTGCGACGACGCGCTGGCCATCGCCTCCGGGGGTCCCACCGTGGGTGAAGCCGAGGTGACCGGGTACTGCGAGGCAGACAACGCGTGCGGCGACTTGTCCGTTTCGGGCGGCTGCTGGTGCGACCTGGAGTGCATCGAGCTCGGAGATTGTTGCCCCGACGGTCCGTGCTGAGCTCGGCCGCTCAGCCGCCGGGCTTGGCTTCGCCGGCCTTGGCCTCACCCGCCGCGCCGGCTTCGCCGGCCTTGGCCTCACCCCCGCCGGCCTCGACCTCCACGGTGATCGTGGCCGCCCAGCCGGGCCCGTAGGAGCGATGGGCTCCATCGGCAAACTGCATGGTGAGCTGATGCCGGCCGGGCGGCAGCTTCAGGGTCGCCTTGGTCGCCCCGTCACCGTAGTGGAGGTGGGTCTCGTCCTTGGGCACGATGACCATGTCGTCGAGGGGACCGGTGTCGATCAGCACGTGATGGTGCCCGTAGGCGGGGTCGCGCTCGGTTGCCCCCGCGGGTCGAACGGCCTTGCCCTCGACGCCGAACTCCACCTCGAACTGCTCGGGCACCTTGGCCCCTTCGGCTGGCTTGACGAAGAACACCCGACCGGCCTTCGCCGCGGCCCCGTCCTTGGTCCCGCCGATCGCCTTGGCTCCACCGGGCGCCTTGGCCCCATCAGGCGCCTTGGCCCCGTCCTTGGACGCCGGGGTCCGAAGATCGGGGCGGCTGGCCTTCTCGGGCTTGTCGTCACACGCGGACACAGCGAACAACGCGCTCACTGCGAGGATCATGGTGGGGAGCTTCATGGACACCTTCGCGCCGGGATGGTAGCGCACCCACCTCGATCGCCACCAGCGACTCGGCTAGCCCTGATGGCACCGGCCCCGTCACCCGGCGCGTCGCGGTCGCGCCCCGCTCACCCCGCCGCTTGCGCCCGGCGCCGACGCACGCGAGGAGAGTCTCGAGGCTCCCCGATGGTGCGAAAGAAGGTCACCCCCTCGGGGCGAGCTGCGGGACCGGCGTGCACGACGTCGTAGACCCGACGCACGTAGGGCTCGGCCAGCCACCGCCGGTAGTTGGCGACCGTCTGCATGTTATAGCGATAGTCGTTGTTGGCGTCCTTGGCGGTGATCGTGCGGAGCACCACCGCGTCGTCGGTCACCGGCAGGCTCGCGATGTTGGCTCGATACTGAGAGGAGTAGCGCTTCCAGTACTGCTCGGCGTTGCTGAGGTAGAGCACTCGTAGGGGCACCCCCAGCGCCTCGGCGCTGCGCCCCAGCTCGGCCAGCCCCTGGTCGGCCAGCAGATCGACCAAAAGCGGCCGAACCCGCCGCAGCTCGAGCATGCGACGCACGTAGTCGTAGCGCGCTTGCTCGTCGAGGTAGCTGGGCACCCCCTGCGCGACCAGGCGCCGCCGCGTGCGTCGAAGGTGATTGTGGATCCGCCCCTGGGCGTTGCGGTACCAATAACGCAACCGCTTGGCGTCGACCCCCTGGTGGGCCGCATCGATGAGCCCGTAGACCTCGTCGCGCGCGGGCTCGTCCCACAGCGCGAGGAACTGCTCCGGCGTCGAGGCATGGGTCAGCAGCAGCCGATAGATCTCGTGGATCTGCTGGATCGCGGGGTCGTAGTCGATGAACCAGGCCACCTCGAAGCGTGCCCAGCTGAGGAATAGATAGCCCTGGTCGGTGCCCACTCCCACGTAGCCACCCCCCACTCCATCGAGCTCGGCGAAGAAGGCGTCGAGGGTCTTTTCGTTGCCCGACAGGTAGTGCTTGTTCTCGACCGAGGGGGCCACGCCACCGCGGTGCTCGGGGGCCTGGTCTTCCACCGAGCCATGCAAGATCGCCAGCTGGGCGTCGGTTAGGGGCGACAGCCACGGCTCCCGCGGGACCGAGGCCGCCGGTTCCGGTGAGGTCTCAGGCTCACCGGAATCGTCGGGCGAGTCCACGTTATGGGCCTCGGCGGGCGCGGCCTGCCTTGACGCCTCTGCCCGCGCCGACGCCGTCGGCTCACCCAGCGTAGCCTCGGGCGTGCGACAGCTCGGTGCACTCGACCCCAGCGCCAGCGCAATCACCACGCTCGTCCGTCGCCACCACTGCCACCCGCTCATCATCGGTCTGCCCCCGGATGGTACCGGGTCGTGGGGTTCCGCGGGGTCGCTCGCTCTCCCTCGCTCCGACGAGGGTCCGAGGGCTCGTCATCGTTCCACCATGGGCATCTGTTCACTTGTGTCGGGCCCGGCATGCCCGCCCCATCCAGCGTGCGGTAGGGTCGACCTCCGATGCTGCCCTGGGAGCTAGCCCCGCACCTGCCGTGGTCACCGCTGACCAGCCCGGTCGCCAAGTGGGCGGTGCAACCCTCGTTCGTGGTGGGCGAGTACCTGTTCTACGTGTGCACGGTGGTGGCGTTGCTGCATGCGCGGCGCCACGGTCGGGCGCACCTGCTGGTCTGGGTCGCGGCCGTGCTGGCGGGTACCGCCAACGATCTGCTGTTCATGGCGCTCCCGGTGGTGGACAACTTTTGGCAGGCGCAGGGCACGATCATGCTCACCCCGCGCCTGCCGCTCTACATCCCGTGCGTCTACATCTGCTTCATGTACTTCTCCACGGTGACGGTGTGGCGGCTGGGGCTGCCTCGCCTCGCCTCGGCCGCCCTGTCCGGGCTGCTCGCCGAGCTGTTCTATGCCCCCTATGACATCGTAGGCGCCAAGTTTCTGTGGTGGACGTGGCACGACACCGATCTGGTGATCAGCCACCGCCTGCTCGGCGCTCCGATCGGCAGCACGATGTGGGTGATCACCTTCGTGGCCGCGTTCTCGTGGCTGCTGTCGATCGCCCTGCACCGAGGGCGCAAGGGCGACCCATCGTCACCGCGACCGCTCGATCCGCCGGTGAGCCGCAAGACCGTCCTGCTCGGCCTGGGCCTGGCCGTGGGGCTGAGCTCCGCGCTGATGGTGGTGCAGGTCCGCCTGCTGCAGCTGCTCGACGGCGGCCTGCCGGGGCCCCGCGGTCTGGTTGCGGTGATCGTGATCTTCTTGGCGATCGTCGCCGCCGGCTGGCGCCACCGCACCCCGCCCGCCCGCCGGGCCTCCGACCGCGGACTCCAGAGGGTGGCGGTGCTCTACTTCGCCACGCTCGGGCTCATCATGGCGGTGTTCGAGCCCGCCACCCATCGCAGCGCCTCGATGCATCAGGTCTACGGGCCGTGCCACGAGGAGGCCACCGACATGATGGGTCTGTCGCGCTACAAGTACGTATGCGCGGAGGACTTCGACGAGGACTACACCTTCGATTGCGTCGACGCCCTCCCCGAGCCCTACGCCAAGTGGTACACCGTCTGCGGCCGAGCACACCACGACTTCCCGCGCTACATGCTGGGCGTCGGGCTCCTGTGCGCCCTGGGGATCGCCGCCTACGGCACGGCGCTTCGCGATCGCCCGCCGGACTAACGCCGCCGGACTAACGCCGCCGGACCAACAGAAGTTCGGTCGCCGAGCAGCAGCTCGCAGATGCCCTGGGGCAACGACGCTCGAACACCCGAAGGCGGCAATCAGGCGGCGCACGAGGGTCGAACCGCACTGAGCATCGGTCGCGGCTCGGTCGCCGGCAGCGCTACGGCCACCGCCAGACCGGCCATCGTCAACCCGAGCCGGTCGGGCGGCATTAGGCCGGCCGCGCGCAGCTGCGTAATGAGCGCAAAACCGCGCCCCTTGTCGACTCCCAGCAGTCGCTCGAACAGGTCGAGCGTGGGGCAAACATCGGCGTCGGCGAGATCGTAAAGGGCCCGCAGGATCACCAGTGCGTCGGATTCGAGCGTCGTGGACATGGTGTCGACACATTGGAGCAGTGCTGAAACCACGTCCAGTTTTCCGCAAAAACGTTCAGGGTGCGAATCTGGTCAGGGAAACTACGGAGTCCCGACGCCGGGCGCGCCCCCTGTGACCTCACGGTCGGCTTCACTCGCGCTTGCCCGCCGGTGCCTGTGCCGATCCCGATCCCGGTTCCTGCGGTACGGCCTCGTCGGCTTCCAGACGCCCCGCCTTCGGATCTCCCTTGAGCACGCGCAACCACAGAGGAAACAACTCCGCCACCTCGCGGGCGACCGCCGCGGGCACCGGCACATGAGCCAGCCCATGGTTGGACATATACGCCACGATGCCGGCGCTGCCGTCCTTGACCCAGCCGACCACGTCGGGCTCGAGCACCAGGCGACCGACCTGTCCCTTGGCGGTCGAAAAGTGAAAGGTCTGGGCCTGCTCGCTGGGCGGGCGAGCGGGGTCGTCGAGCCGCTCGCGGTCGATGACCCGACGGACCGCGTCGTACTGCTCGCCCTTCTTCTTGGTGCGTAGCTCGGCGACCGGCAACCGCTTGCGACCGGGGCCCTTGCCACCCGCCCCCTTGCCCCCGGCACCTTTGCCTTCAGGGCGGCCGCGACCGCCCCGACGCTTCTTCTTGCCGGCCTTGGCCTTCTCGACGCGCTCGACGTCTTCTTTGGTGACCAGACCGGCGGCGGCGAGCTTGGACTTGAGGTCGAGCATGGGGGTCCTTTGATGATAACCGCTCCGATAGCCGCTCGCCGCCTCGCCGACGCGCAAGAACGAGAGTGCCGCGCTTCAATGCCCCGCAGGCCCGTGGTATGGGCGTTCGCGTGGCACTGGCGGGTGCGAGGAGCTCGGCCCCCTCACGTGCGCTCGGGCGAGCGACGACGGCGGGTTTGGTGGCGCTGTGCCTGCTGGCACCAGCGTCCACCAGGGCCCATGAGGGCCCATCGCCGCTCTTGGACGCGCGGACCTTGGCGACCCCCGCCCCCGCCGAGCGCGATGAGGATGCGGCAAAAACTCCGACTGCCGGCCGCGATCCCGAGGCCTACGAACGCCGCCGCCGCTGGGCGGCCTGTGCCGCCCACACCGATCCCTGCCAGCGCCCTCGGCCCGCCCGCGCGCTGCTGCTCGGCCTGGGTCTGTTGGGCGGCCTGACCTCGGCCGGCTTGCTGTTCGGGCTGGGCGATCGCCTGGTGCAAGCCGACCCCGCCACGCTGCTGGTGGGCCTGGGCGGGGTCGCGGGCGCGGGTGCGGTGCTGGGGGCGATCGCCGGGCGTCTGGGCGCCGATGGACCGGCCCTGCCCGATCGCCTGCGGCCACCCACGGGCGCGCTGGCCTATAGCTACGCCGGACCGCAGGTGCTGGACGAAGCGCGACCCCACACGATGGCCCTGCGGGTGGCCCCCAATCTGTTCCTGCCGCATGGTCACGGACGCCTGCGGCTGTTCGGCCACGTGGGCGGCTGGCTCAACCCGGCGCGCGAGGTCGATCCTCGGCCACAGAACACGACCTCCCTGCCGGACTCCGAGGGTACGGCCCCCTCGGTGCTGCGCCAGCGTCATACCGCGCTGGGGGTCGGCGTGGATCTGGCCGTGGCCCTGCCCTACCCGGTGCTCTCGCCTCGCCGCTCGGCGCACCTAGGTCCGGCCGAGCTGCGCTACCGGCCGCAGGTAGAGGTTCGCCGTGATCGCTTCGCCCCGGGCACCGATCGCACCACGGTACTCGAGCGCACGATCGTGCTACCGCTGACGGTCGGCGCCCGCTGGATCCTCTCGGAACGGCAGCGCGTGACCTTTTACGCCGGTCCCCGCTTCGACTTCGTGGCGTTCTCCGACCCCGGATCGAGCGAGCTACGACGCGGTGGCGCGCAGATCGGGCCACTTTATGGCGAGGCGTGGTACGACATCGATGTGCCGCTGTCGCGCTCCTCCCCTCGGCACGTCATGGCCACCGGACAGCTCACCGTGGGGTACATCCATGGTCGCTTCGACGGCCAGGGCTTCAACTTCGGCCCGGTCATCGGGTTTTTGGGGCCGATCCACGTGGGCTGGTCGACCCGGCTGCGACCGGTGGGCGCCCCGCTCGCTGTTCAGCTGGGAGCATTCGCGCGGCTGGGCAGCGGGACCTCGGTCGGCCTGGAGCTCGGCCTGGTCGCCCCCGATCCGACCCTTCGCCCGAGGCCTCGGCGAGCTCGCACGGCTCGTCGTCGTGCTCGCCGTCCGAGGTCCGCCCAGTGATCGACGGACGCCAGCACGGTCGCGGATTGACCACCGCATCCCTCCTCCGCCTCCGGTCCGCGTTTTGCCTCGGGTGGGCAGCGAGCCTGATCGCCCTGACCACCCTGCCCGGCTGCGTGCAGCCCCACTGCACCAATGCGCGCTATAGCGACGCCGAGTGCCGGGTCATCGCGGAGAACGAGCACGCTCGATTGCGAGCCTCCAACGGGGCGGAGATCCGCTTCCAGCTCCCCGATGCCCGCGAAGACGACCGCTGGGAAGCCTTGGGCCTGCTGGCGGAACAACCCGACGGCACGATCCAGGCTCGGGTCGCAGGGCCGGGTCCCTTTGCCCTCTCGGTGCGTGCCCCCGAGGACGCCGATCTGCCCGATCTACGGATCCGGCTGCGCAACGTGGACCGCCGGGCCGCGCTGGCGGTGGGGGCCGCGGGGCTCGAGCTTCAGCAACCGACCGAGCTCGACGAAAGCTCCAACCGGTTGCTCTCGGTCTCGCTCGCGGCCGGACAGACCCAGTGGATCCGGGGCACCCGCGACTGTCCCCCGCGCTATCGACTGGCGGTGACCGCCGACATCCAGACCAACCCCACGCAGTTCGAGCGGATCGTCGACCGCCTCCAGCAAGAGGCGCGGACGAGCGCCGAGGGCGAGGCGCCGCTGGTGGGCGTGCTCATCGCGGGGGATCTGACCGAGAGCTCGCGCGACGACGAGTTCGAGACGGTCGACGAGATCCTCGCCCGGCTGCCGGTCCCCGCGGCGGTGACCCCCGGCAACCACGACATCTACCGACCCAACCGTCCCCACTACAACCGCACCTTTGGGCCGGGCAACTATTCGGTGAACGTGTGTGGGGTGCACGTGACGATGCTCGACTCCGGTAGCGGCACGATCGCGCGCTCGGTACAAGCCCGGCTACCCGAGCTGCTGCACCGTGGCGACGCCCAGTTCCTCGTGGTGGGCTTGCACCACCCGCCCTACCCGGGGCAGACGGGTGCCGGATGGTCGCGGGAGGATCACGCCGCCGCCCTGCTGGCCGAGCTCGCTCGTGAGCGGGCCGATCTGGTGGTGGCCGGCCATCATCATGCCCTGCGGCAGTTTGCCGAGATCCCCGTGGGTGACGTGAACCTACGCGAGGTGGTGGTGGGCACCGGCGGCGCCTATCAGGGCGTGGGGATCCCTCGCTATGGCTACCTGCGGCTGAGCTTCGACGACGACGCGGGCACGATGGAGCGCTGCTTCGTCGAGGTCCCGCCGGCCGGCTACGCCGAGCCCCCCAACGAGCCGCCGGGCGGCTTGCCCTATTGCGATTGATCCTACCGAGAATGCCTCGGCGGCTGTGCCGCGATCCACGACGCGAGATCCGGGGTAGGCTATGACCCATGGCAAGCCCGAGGATCACGGTCGCGATGGCGCTGGGCGCATCCCTGATGGTGTGCACCGGCTGCACCGGTGCGGACGACGACAGCACGGTGGGCCTCGACTGTGACCGGGCCAACGAGATCCATCCCAGTCACGTCATCATCGAGTCCGAAGACGATCTGGCGCAGCTCGACGGGCTGCGCGCGATCCAGGGCGAGCTGCAGGTCGACAAGACCACCTTCACCGATCTCGACTTCCTCGGCTGCATCGAACAGGTGGGCAACTCGCTGACGATCTTCGGCAACGACGCGCTGACCAACGTGGACGGCCTGGCCGCGCTGCAGCGGGTGGGCGGGACGTTTGCGTTCTCCGAGAACGACGCCGTCACCGATCTCGACGGCGTGCGTGACCTGACCGAGGTCAGCGGCAACGTGATCATCCAAAACAACGCCACGATGACCGGCATCAGCGGCCTCAGCTCGCTGGCCACGATCGGCAGCGCGATCAACATCCGCTCCAACCCCGTCCTCGAGCACATCGACGGGCTACGCGGGCTGCGGTCCGTGGGGGGCCAGCTGGCGATCACGCAAAACCCCAGCTTGTGTCTCTCTAGCGTCAATGTGGTCGGCGAGGGGATCACCTCGCCCTCGACGATCCCCGACAACTGGTCGACCCGCGCCAATAACGACGATTGCTGAGCGATCCATGCCGAGGCCGGCTCGGGATGCGCGACACCAGTCGCGCCCCGCCTCGGTCTTGGTATCCATGCCGAGGCCGGCTCGGGAGGACTGGCACCGACGAGAACCGGGTCGGCGCGCGGTCACCGACGCCCCATGAAAAAAATGACCGCGGGGCGAATGTTCGTGGGGTCGCTGGGGCACTTATCGTATGAGATGATCCGAAGCCGTCGATTGCGAGCCACTGCCTCTTATTGGATAGGGCTCCACCGTCGGGCGCCTCGCTGGTTCCCCGAGCACGAACGGACCGCCGCGCCGACGCCACGTGCAGCGCCAAACGCTCGCAACGAGAGGCCGAGCGACGGATGCGCGAACACGCCGACCGAGCCCGCGATCGCGACCCCCTCGGCGAGCCCGTCGGTCCGCTTCGACCCCAGCGCGCACGCACGGGCGTGGGCCCGCTTTTACCTCGCAACCGACGATCTTCAGGTCGCGGTGGCCTGCTTTCGCGAGGCTTTGAGCCGCTCGAGCGCACTCGACGAGGAGCAAAGACCCGCCATCGTCAGCCAGTTTGCACAAGAGCTGGCCGCGCTGCATGTGCAGCACAGTCAAGTCCAGCAAGCCGCTGCGCTAGGTCAAGGGAGGGCCGCAGGGGAGTAAGACGAGCAGGATGGTCGTTGCCCGGCAGGAGGCTCGGGTGTCCCCACCACGGCGGAATCGGTGCCAAGCGACAGGTACCCTCGCCCCGCGTATCGAGCGTCGACGACGGTTCGAATCACGATCGCCGAACGCGGGCTCCAGCTGGCGTCACCTGCGGTTGTTTGCGGATCATAAGGCATTCCCTGGTCGCTGGTGTTGTGGCCATGAGCGAAGCATCGAACGAGACGCGGCCCACGGGACCCGAGCCCCACGAGCCGCGGACTGGAGCAGTTCGTCCTCCTACCGCCTCGTACCTTCTCCAAACACTATTCGGATCCGTTCGCCGGACTGGCGAGGCACGAGGCCACGTCCGGCGGCTCGGCCGGCCACGATCGTAGCCGGTCGAAAACAGGCCTGGACGGACGCGTCGGCGAAGACATGGTGACAGCGTCCATGCCGTTCAGCTTTCGTACGATCCTCCCCTTCGGCACCCCGCTTCGCTCCGATCTCGCCGGCCTGGGAGCCGCCGCCGCGGTCCCTGCCCCTATCGCACCGGCCTCCCGTGCCGCCGATCGGCTCGACGCCAACGAGTATCCCTACGACCTGCCCGAACCGCTCAAGCGAGAGCTTTCCCGGAGGATCGCCGCCCTCGCCAGCCATCGCTACCCCGACGACCAGCACCGCGCGCTGAGCAGGGCGATCGCGCGGTACGTCGAGCAGAGCGGAGGGCTCGCCCGAGGGGCGATCGACGAGGGTCACCTCGCGGTCGGCTCGGGCTCTTCGGAGCTCCTCCGCGCCGCGATCGTCGCGAGCTGCGTGGGCAACGATGGGGTGGTGATGACCTTCACCCCCACATTCGCGATGTACGACGTCTGGGCGCGCACCCTCGGGGTTCCAGTGCTCTCGATCCCCCGCGATCCTCGGACCGACGCCATCGATCTCGCGCAGGCCGACCACCTGGTGCGTAGCGGCGACCAGGGTCGGGTGAGGGTGGTCTTCGTGACCCATCCCAACAGCCCCACCGGGGTCCCGCTGACCACCCCCGAGATCGCCTGGCTGCGGGCGCTCCCCGAGGACGTGCTGGTGGTGGTCGACGAGGCCTACTTCGAGTTTTGTGGCCACACGCTGGTCGCCGAGATCTTCGAGCGGCCTCACTTCATGATCACGCGCACCTTCTCCAAGGGCCTACGCTTGGCCGCCTTCCGGGTGGGCTACGCGGTGATGTCGCCACGGCTGTGTGCGGCCATCGAGCGGGTCCGGGCGCCCTTCAACGTGTCCGCCGCCTCCCAGCTCGCCGCGCAGATCGTGCTCGAACATCACGAGTCGCTGCGGCGCCGCAACGCCGACGTGCTCGCCGAGCGCGGCCGCCTCGGCACGGCCCTGGCCGAGCTCGAGAGCCTGCGCGTGTGGCCCAGCGCGGCCAACTACCTGTTCGTGACGCTTCGCGATCCCAACGCGGATCGCCTGGCCCTCCTTCACCAGCAGCTGACGCATCGGGGGACCCTGGTGCGGCAAACAGCTGGAGGTCTTCGCATCACGATCGGCACCCGCGAGCAAAACCGCCGCACCGAGGCTCACCTGCGTCGGGCACTCGAAGCGACGGACGCGACGGACGCGACGGACCGGCACTGAGCCGCCGCGTACCCGCCCACAGACGTTCTGACCAGCCAGAAGAAACGACCATGGACACCCGAGCGGACGATCGTGGCATGCCGCCGCGCCCCATCGACACCACCACCCTGCGCGAGCTGTCGACCTTGAAGCCGGGCATGGGCGCGCTTTGGATCGCGCGCGAGTGGGCGATGATCCTGGGCGCCGCGGTGCTGTGCTGGAGCGTGTGGCACCCGCTGCTCTACGCGGCCACGGTGATCTTCATCGGTGCCCGGCAGCACGCGCTGGGTATCTTGGTCCACGAAGCCGCCCACTACCGGCTCGCCGTCGATCGGCGGGTCAACGACTGGCTCAGCGAGCTCTTTTGTGCCGCGCCCCTGCTGCTGATCTCCACCGAGAACTACCGCGCCAACCATCGCGAACACCACCTGCACGTCAACACCGACGACGACCCCGACTGGCGTCGCAAGCAAGGCCCCCACTGGCGCTTTCCCCGAGCCAAGGGCCCCTTCTTGCGCTGGGTCGGCTCGTACCTGCTGGGCTGGGGGCTGGTGCAATCGCTGCTCATTGTCCGCAGCTTCGCCGACCCCTCGAGGCGGGCCGCGCCCCCGCGACGTCATCGTCTGCGGTGGGCTCGCCGCGGGCTGCTCGTGGCCCTGATCGCCGGGGTGACCCTGGCCGACGGCTGGGCGGCATTCGGGCTGCTGTGGATCGTCCCGCTGGTCACCTGGACCCAGCTCATACTCCATGTGCGCTCGATCGCCGAGCACTTCGGCTTCGAACGCGGGGCGACCCGCGCCTCGCAATCGCGGACCACGATCGCGTCGTGGTGGGAGCGGCTGCTCATCGCTCCCTGCCACGTCGGCTACCACAACGAGCATCACCTCTACCCCAGCGTCCCGGCCTACAACCTCCCCGCCCTGCACCGGCTCTTGATGCGCAATCCCGCCTATGCCCGCGAGGTTCACATCAGCCGGAGCTACACCCACGCCCTGCTGGAGTGTGTCCATTGATCGGCTCGCCCCCCCTCGCCGCCCGGCCCCTGGCCATCCCTCGTTCCTCCCGCGGTTCCTCCCGCCGTTCCTCTCGCGGACCGACGCGCCGACCGGTCGACACCGAGTATGTCGACGCGGCCCACCTCGACCACGCGCAGCGACTGGCCCTCGCCCGTCAGCTGTTTGTGATCTACCGCGAGCTGTTCGACTATGGAGACGAGGCGTTCTTCCGCGAGCATGTGCTGTTTCCCCCTCACCAGCACATGCGCTTGGCCCTGTTCCGCAACGAGCATCAGCAGCTCGTGGGCTACACCAACGTCTGGGTCGTCGAGCAGACGATCGACGGACGGGCGATCGGCGTGATGCGATCCGCGATCTTCAGCCGCCTGGGCTATCGCGTGGTCGAGCCCTGCATCCGGCTCAACATCGAGGTTGCGCTGCGCCAGCGCCTGGCCGCCCCGCGCACCCCGCTGTGGTTGTTCACGATCACCGCGACCCCGGCGTCCTACCGGCTGCTCAGGTACTACGGCGTGGAGTTCTACCCGCGGCGCGATGTTCAGGATCCCATCACCGAGTCACTGGGCCGCCAGTTGGTGGAGGCCCTCGGGCTCCAACCGGTGGGTGAGCGCCCCTGGGTGATCCATTTTCCCGCTCGCCCGGTCCACCCCGAGCGGCTGCGTGGATCGCAGAGCCTCGACCGCGACCCCGATGCCCGGTTCTTCCGCCGACTGGTCACTCCGCACGGGCCAGATCACGTGGTGGTCGTGCTGGCGCCCGTCACCCTGCGCAATACCGCCATCGCGGTGATGAACACGCTGCGCCGCGGACTTGGGCGGTGGATCGGCCACCGCTCGAAGTAGGGAGCTCGCGGCGGATCTGCGGAATGCCATCGGCGGATGCAGACCAGGCGCGCGCGAACGGAGCGGGAAGCGACCGGCGCTCGTCGCCCGCTCACGCCAGCGTCGTGGCCCGGGCGACACCCGCCAGCATGCCGCAGGCGGCGTGCCGAGCCGCGCCCCCGGAGTAGCGCCGACGAAACCGAATGCCCGCCGCCCGTAGCCCGTCGAGGAATTCCCCGCGCTCGGCATCGCTGGCCCGCGTAAAGCCATCGGGGCGAGCGTCGTTGACGTCGATCAGGTTGAGCACGAAGGGCACGCCCGCGAATGCTTGGGCGAGGCGCTCGATCTCGTCGGAGCCGGTGTTGACCCCCGCGATCAGTACCCACGCCAGGGTCAGCGGCTCGGCGCGCACCCGGGCTCGCTCGCGCAGCGCCTTCACCAGCGATTCGAAGTCGAACGAGGAGGCCACCGGCAAGAGCCGCCGACGCCGGTCGGGCTGGGTGGTGGTCAGCGAGACGATCAGCCGATAGGGCCGCTGCTCGGCAGTGTAGCGGCGGATCTGCGGCACCAGGCCCACCGTAGAGATCGTGATCGCCCGGGCCGCGATCCGAGCCCCGCAGGGGCTGCTGAGCACCTGTGCGGCCTGCATGACCGCGTCGTAGTTGTGGAGCGGCTCGCCCTGTCCCTGGAAGACCGCCCCGGTCACCCGCCCGGGCGCCTCGTCGCGCACCCGCTCGAACGCGGCCACCATCTCCCAGGCGTGGAGGTGACGGCCGAAGCCCAGGCGCCCGGTCGCACAAAACGCACAGGCCATCGCGCAGCCCACCTGCGACGACAGGCACACGCTGAAGCGCCCGGGGGTGTGCAGGGGGATCCGCACCGCCTCGAAGACGTCGCCCCCGGCCCCGCGCAGCAGATACTTGACGAAACCATCGCTGGGGTCGGCGGCTCGCTCGACCACCTCGACGGTGTCACGACGCACCAGCGGCTCCACCGCTTGTTGCGTGGTGCGAGCCACCGGATTGCGACGGCGCTGCTGGCCCGGGAGGGCGTGCGCATCCACGAGGATCCGCCGCGCTTCGCTGAGCGTCAGGGCGACCCCCTGCTCGACAGCATGGGCGACCAGCTGTTCCGGTAGCAACGCGAGCACGTGGGGCCGCACCCGCACGACACTATCACCACCCGTCTTCCATATGGCCGCGACCTCGCTGGCTTGTCGCACTCGGCTTGGAGATCTCACGCGAGCAACACCGCGTGTTGTTGCTGACAACTGCTTCGGTCAGTCGTCGAAGACCTCGGTGAGGGTCTTGGCCGTGATGGCGCGCTGAGACCAGCGTTGGATCAACGACTCGTCCTTGCAGCCAGCGATGCGGTCACGCAGCTCGTCGGTGAGCTCGAGTTCTCGGGAATCGAGCAGCTGCTCCAACATCTTCGCCATGCCTTCGACCCGGCCCTTGACCAAGCCATCGGCCAAGCCGTCGACCCGGCCCTTGTTCTCGCCCTTGAGCATGCCCTCGGCGATCAGCTCGTCTCGGATGGTGGTGTACAAGTGCCGTGTCTCCGGGTTGAGGGACTTTTCGATGATAGCCCGGATCGGCGTCTGTGTCGGGAAGGCCGACAGCAGATAGGTCAGAAAGGGCCGAACGGCGTCGGGACCCCAGGTCTCCGCAATGAACTCGAGCAGCAGGCCCAAGG